>NZ_JASCXW010000038.1 GCF_030012175.1 Peloplasma aerotolerans | reverse complement strand
CTTTTTTGTTATCAAGGCTGAAACTAATCTATTTCGTTACAGCCTCTTCTTTTTTATGCGTATCTTTTCATCTAAAGAATTCATCTTGATATAATTTAAGTATCTAGTTGTAGAAAGGAAAGTATCATGAAAAACACAGCTTTGTTGGTCGTTGATATGCAAAAAGCATTAATTGATGAACAACCTATCAATCGGAATGAACTTATACAAAATATTAATGAAATGATCGATTTTTGTCGGTTAAAAAATGTTGACGTTATTTTTGTAAGACATCAAGATAATCAAGAAGGAAGTCCGTTAGTTAAAGATACATCAGGATGGCAAATCTATAAAGAACTACATTTAAATACACATGATAAAATAATAGATAAAAAGTATAATAGTGCATTTTATCAAACAGACTTGAAAGATTATTTGATATCTAAATCGATTGAAAACATTATTTTGGTCGG
Source organism: Peloplasma aerotolerans (assembly GCF_030012175.1). Lineage (GTDB taxonomy): Bacteria > Bacillota_I > Bacilli_A > Acholeplasmatales > Acholeplasmataceae > Peloplasma > Peloplasma aerotolerans. Next base: position 12,906 of record NZ_JASCXW010000038.1, on the reverse strand, counting down.
CATGCAAACTGAATATTGCATAGATGCAACCTGTAAATCAGCATTCGATTTAGGTTATCATGTTTATCTGCCTAAAGGATTTAACTCTACCTTTAATAGTACATATGTTAAAGGTGAAGACATTATCAACATGTATAATGAAGAAATATGGCATGGGTTTGCTGATGTCATTGAGTTTTCTGATTTAAAAGATAGATTTTAACATACAAGTTAACGTCTATTTTAATACATAGAAATCATTTCTTTTTTAGCAATGATTTGATATAATATGAATGGTCAAATTGATACGGGACGTGGCGTAGCTTGGTAGCGCGCTTGGCTGGGGGCCAAGAGGTCGCAAGTTCAAATCTTGTCGTCCCGACCATAAAAAAAATTAAGCAATCTATGGATTGTTTTTTTTGTTTATATCATAGATATAAAAAAAAGTTACAAAAAATTATATTCAGCACTTGACACGTTAGAGTGCCAGTAATATAATATAGATAGAAGGGGTGATGTTTATGCTGAAAGTCTCAAATAGACTAAGAATCCTTGGAACCACTGAAGAAGTAAAAGAAATGAAGGCGTTTCTTGAAAATTCGAAAGGTGATGAAAAGAGTTCATTTGATCTGACAAAGGTTACCTCTAACTTTAAGGAAAAAGTTGAAGAAATATCAGAAGGGTATGATCGATATGACTTCAAGACTGACAAACCAGTTCTTGATATCATCATTGAATTATCTAAGAGATTTTCTGAAACAAAACTTGCATATCAATATGTGAGTATGAATGAAAAAGATGACAAAAATCTTACACTTGTTGAACAAGAAAAAGCACACTATTTATTACTAAATGGTGAAATTACAAGTGAATCCAAGTCATCAACAAAACATGCAAGAACCAAGAAGTACGAGACCGATAAGGTGATTGAAAGTAAACCAGACGAAAATAAAGAAAAAAATGAACTCGTTTCAAGAGACTCATTGTTTAGCCTTCAAGAAAAATTCTTCAAGGACATTCAAGATTTCATGAAAGACTTCACAGATTCATTTTTTAATCACTGGTTCTAATATGGATTCGAAATAAAAAGGCTGAACTCAGCCTTTTTGTCTATTTATTCGGATGTAAGTGATACATAATCTGATGACAATGTAATACTTAGATTACCATTTCTAACTCTTAACTCATCTAGAAATTCTTTTTGATCTGTGTCAGGTTTTAACTTAATTAAATAAGTTAATTCAAACATCGTTCCAAAATCTGTTGTTTTCACACGTTGAAGTTGATGGCCATTTAAGTATTTCTTAAAGACATCATTGAAGACATCAGAATAATTGAGATTTTCAGGGATCACAATCTTTAACTTAGCATGTCTATTAGAATCTTTATCTAATCTGAAAGAATGAAGTATGATTAAAATGATACTAATAAATGCTGTAAAGATGATTGCTATTCCAACAAATCCCATTGCGGATGCTAAAGCAATACCGACTGTACTTAAAATATATGTAATATCTCTAGAATCTGCAATCGCTGTTCTAAATCGTACTAATGTAAAAACTCCAGCTAAACTAAATGCACGTGCTAAGTTGTCTGAAATGAGCAAAACTATAATTGAAATCACTAAAGGTAATAGGAATAGTGTCATACTAAATGATTGGTCATAGACCGTATTTTTATGAGTAAAAATATAAACTAGACTTAATATGCCACCCAAAATGGTAGAAGTAATAAGAACAGTTAGTAATGCACCTAAAGTTAAGGGCATAATATCAATGGTGATAAAGAATGTAGTCATCGTTAGTTCCTCCTAAAAGATATTGTTGATAAGCTCTTCCATATTTAGAAAAGCTTTGACTATATAATTGATACTCTGATAATTTTCTCGCTAACCAAAAAGGGAAATTATCTTCTGTTTTGACTTCCATCAACCAACTATCTCTATTCGATAGAATAAGATTACCATAATCGTTTGTAAAGTCAACTTTTTGATTTCTAAATTTAATATTGTAATCGAATGTCACGCGTAGTTCATCTGTAGGTGACATCATAGCAATCCGATCGTATTTGATAAATGCACCAGGATAAGCATTATGAATGTTTATGAAATAATCAATTTCTTTCATGATTTGATTATCTCTAAAGTTATCAAATGTGGGCATTATTTTTTTCTCTAAATAATCTAAGGCTTGATCATAACGCATAGTAATTCTACGTTTATTAATTTTACCTTCATATTTCTTTTTGATTTCTAGGAAGACAGGGTCCTCAGGATTTAAGGGAAATTTATAACTTCTTAAGCGCAGTTTATCTTTATATCTTGGTTTTGCAATTGAATTTCTTATGATACTAAAATCATGTGTATCGAAATAAATATTATAGACTGTATAAGCTTTACCATCTGTTGAGTAAGGGTCTTCAATGAGATATTCATTAAGGAACTCGATAAGCTCATCTTTTTGTTTTGCAGTTATGATATATTTTCTTTCATATCGATTAAATATAGGTCTGTTCATATACCTCTCCCAAATTAAGTGAAAACCATATAAATCTACAGTTTCGTATTCGCTTTTAATATTATACCATGTATTCTAGTACAGAGTCATGATTTCACTAAATAATTATGAAGGATTTAATGATTGATAAATGATAGAAATAAATATACAAATAGACAAAAAGATTTATAAATGGTAAAATAACAATCGCGATATGAATTGCATCCGTAGCTCAGTTGGATTAGAGCATAACCCTCCGAAGGTTAAGGTCGCATGTTCGAACCATGTCGGATGCACCATATATGGAGGAATACTCAAGTGGTTGAAGAGGCACGCTTGGAAAGCTTGTAGGTCTTAAAGGACGCAGGGGTTCAAATCCCCTTTCCTCCGCCATAAATTAAAAGTCGACATTTTGTATCCTATACAAGATGTCTTTTTTATTTTATTGCTTCACTGAGATGTTTCACAAGTATCTAGATTATCAGGAAAAAGTCGACAATGTCGACTAAAATATTAGAAATGTCGATATAATATGATATAATATAGACAAAGGCGGTGACATAATGAATTACACAAAAACTTTAAGAGAGTTTTGTATACAAAATCAAGGACGAATATTTGATGTTCAATACGAGCAAAATCATCGCTTTTCTTTGATATCATATAAAACACTGCTTAAGATACTAAATAGATTAGAAGATGAGCAAATCGTTTCAAGTATTGCAAAAGGGGTATATATTGTCAACTCTGATCAAGATATTGACATTGATAAAGCGATTAAAGAATATTATGTGGATCATTTTAGCGGTATGATGGTTGGAAAAGCGATGTATAACTATTACGATATCGGAGATCAAGATGTTGATACTATTCAGATTTATACGAACAAAATAGTATCTAACAACAAATCAATTGATAAGTACCACCTCATCAAGTTTAATACGTTATTTTATGATGAAGTAGTAAGTCTAATTACTGCCTTGGAGTTAATAGAAAAAGTAAGTTCTATAAAAGATATCAATTATATTCGTTATCATGAAGAAAAAGAATCTGGGATAAAATCATATTCCGATGAGATTTTCAAAGAGATTATAACGCACCATCCCTATAAATACTCAACAGTAGCTACTCTTGATGAATTATTAAATAGATATTCAATTAAGAATAATCTCATAAACATCTACAAAGAGAACTATAAAAATGTTCTTCAGAAATAATGAAACAGATTTTTGGAAATGGTGTAGACATTATTTAAAACGAGCAAAGTATGTTATCAAATTTTATGATAATATAGAAAATACTCATTATCGTATTAAAAACATAAAAGCAAAAGATGCCAAAGAAATCATTGAACAATATGAAGTTTTAAAATATACGCTAACTGAAGAACAAAACCAGTTACTAGAAAAATCATTAATTAATAATGAAAGATTTAAATACGATAAAAGAACATTTAATAATATTGATGAAATTATGAGAAATTGGAGTCAAATCTGTTTTCCAAAACATAAATTGAAACTCAAATCAATCTCTAAAATAGAAGTTGGTAAAGCAATAAAAAATCAAAGATTATATCATGACATGTCATTGAAGTTTGTTGCAGATTTACTTAATATTAGTCAAGCAACTCTTAAAAGTTACGAGACTGGAACTAGATTAGCAAAACTTGATGTGATATATGGATTATCTCAGATTTATAATATGACTATTGATGATTTGATCGGATGAAAATAATGAATTAAATGATAAACAAAAAAAGATTTAGAAAACTAAAAGATTTAGATTCTGAAATCTCTTTTATCTTGTCGTTATATGTAACAACGATTTTATTTTCTCAAACATAATAAATTAAAGCAATAGTATTCTTGTTTAATCATCACAGTGACTTAAGCAGTTTTGCTCTATTAAACAAACTTGAAACGCTTCAAATTAAATTTTTAATGCCTTTAGAAATCATCATTAGTGTTATTTCTTGTTGTTTTTCCATGAAGAAATCAAATGGTCAAATTCAGCCATAACAACAAAAATAATAAATACCGGAAGAACATCTTCCCAACCATTATTCATTATCCCCACTATTACTGTGATAAGAATCAATATAATACCAACTATAAAAGTCAAAAATTTAAATGTGCTCATTTTTATAAACCTCGTAAAGTTAATGGTTTTGCAGAATATGTGGTATTAGACTGTCCTCGTTTAACTGATACTCCATAAATACTTATATCTAATGTTAAAGCATTGCCAAAAAGTCTTTCATTGTGAACATAGACAGTTTGAACTACTGTAGTATTTGTAGCAATCACATAATAAGAACCATAGGCATATTCTCTATCAGAGCCTTGATAATTATATAAATTAACATCATACGAAACCCCATAAATACTGGGGTAGGAAGGAGTAAGATCTTTTTGGTAATAGTGATAAATAAAACCAAATGAGTAGTTTGGATCAACATCTCTTCTCATAAAATAATAATATCCAGACATACTATAATAGTTTGTATTTCCTAGCAAACTATCTTTACCATCCCAAAAGACTCCATTCTCTCCATGTCGAATCACTAATTTATCTGTGTGTCTTAAAACAAATGGTGTATCATAGTTTACATAACTTTGAATTCTATATATCGGATATACTTTAGATCCAGATACATAATAATCAATTTCATATGCTTCGGTAATTATTGTCAAATATTTATCGGTTGACCAAGTGTCCTCTACATCTGGATTCCAAGATGGTAGTCCTTCAGGGGTCTTGTAAGTATATTCGGTGGTCATAACATTTGAGAAACTACTAGGCTCACTAGTAATATCATAATCATTTAAATAAATTCTTTCTTCATGAATTATAGCATAATAACTGTTTTCTAAAGCTTTTGTATCAATATTTATACTTTCTAGTTTCATTTTATCTTTTGCTAATGATGCAGACAATTTTTTCGTATTATTGATTTTGCTCTTATACTTGATTTCAGTTACTTTAAGATTATCAGAAACTCTTGTCTCGATGATATCCAGTTCAACACCAAAATCTATTTCTGAAGCCCCATTAACCGTTGCAGAAAAAAATGTCATCACCAAAGTCATCAAAAAAAACACTAAACATAGTTTTAAAATTCTATTCATTATATCCCCCTATTTGTTATGATATAATAGATTGTAGCATGCAAAAGTGGTGATGTCAATGAAGATAGTGAACTTTATATGTACTGCATAGGGTAAATCAAAAAGTCATTTTGAAAATCACCTTTTTAAGCTGTTTTTGTAGGGGTGCGTAAAAATCACTAGGGGTGCGTAAATTCTGCAAAGGGTGCGTAATTGTATTAAAATAGGTTACACAACCCATATAACAATAAAATGACTCCAAAAAGTTGGAGAGAAGGTATATATTGATACCTAATCTTAAACGAAGGAGTATTTTTTTCTTTGTAATCATTTTTGCATTTAATGACAATTGTCACTGTTTGCATGATTGGTTTTTTGTTATCCTATGTGTGAGGTGATTAACATGATCGTAAAATTGAAAGATGTCATTAAACGTTATCAAGGGAATCGTTTAGCACTTGACTATCTAGATTTGGAAATTCAAAAAGGTGAAGTTGTTGGACTATTGGGTCCAAATGGAGCAGGAAAGACTACAGCAATTAATGCTATAGTGGGTTTAATTGATGTTGACGAGGGTTCTATTGAAGTTTTCGGACAAAAACAAAATGGATCAAACCGAGATGTTAGAAAGCGTATCGGATTGGTGACACAAGAGGTTACTGTATATGAAGATTTAAGTGCATATGAAAACCTATTGTTTTTCGGTAAGCTCTATGGACTACGTAAAGAAAATTTAAATAGACGTATTCAAGAAGTTGCTAAACTCATTGGTTTAGAAGATAGACTACATGAGTTACCTAAACGTTATTCAGGTGGTATGAAAAGAAGACTAAATATTGGATGTGCACTACTTCACGAACCTGAACTCATTATTATGGATGAACCGACTGTTGGTATTGATCCACAAAGTAGAAACTATATTTTAGAGTTCGTGAAGGAAATTGCTAAAAACACAAATACAGCAATTATCTACACATCACACTATATTGAAGAGGTTCAACTGATATCTGACCGTGTCTATATTATTGATCAAGGTCATATTATTGCAAAAGGTACTGTTAAAGAATTGATTGAAAAAATCAAAGGGGATCAGGTAACCTTAATAGAAGTCAAACATCCTTTAGAAGAAAGTATACAAAAGATTAAAGGAGTTAGTGGTGTAAAAGAAGTAGCTATTGACAAAAATACTTATCAGATCATCACTGAAGCTCATGTGAATCAATTAGACAAGATTTTAAACATTCTAGCATCGCAAACGATTGTTAATATTCAAAACCAGCAGTCGAATCTTGAAGATGTTTTCTTGATGTTAACAGGTAAAACGCTTAGAGATAGTGAGGTGTAAAAGATGGTACGTTTTTATGGATTAAGAGTTTTAAAAGATTATTTAGGACATATCATATTGATTGGGTTACCAGTTGTTTTAATAACGTTGATGACAGCAATCAATAAGGAAGCTACCGAGATTGAAGACGTAAAGCAAATGGCTTTGTATATAGGTATTATCTATATAATTATGTTCCAAGGATTTGGTGCAGCATATACATTTGAAGGTATTGAACACGATTTCTTTAAGCCATTTAGAAATCGTTTAAGAGCAACTCCTGTTCACCCGATGAAGTTTGTATTAGCAAACATCTTCTCTAGCATTAGCATCAGTTTCCTTCAGTCATTGGTTATTTTAGGTTATGTGGTTTTATTCTATGGTTCTGTTGTGAATAATATAGCTTTAGTTTTATTGACACTACTGATTGGGGTTATCTTGGCACAGTTTGTTGCTGCTATATCGATTCTTAGTTTGAAAAAAGCGTCAAAAGCTCAAGCAGTAATTACAGTCTACATCATTATAGCGATGATTATAGCAGGTTTCTTTTTTCCGTTACCAGAAAATGATGTAACAGTGTTTTTATCAAAATTTTCAAGTCCTCTAGCATGGACACATTATGCAGTACATGGCTTTATGAACAAAGCATATGATGAAGCCTTATTAGGCTTAGGATTATTATCATCTTTAGTCATGATATGTGGATTGGTTGTATATCGCTTAAGTAGGAGAGTTGCGATATGAGTGTCATATTTAGGATTGCGTTAAAAAGAATATTTAAGCAAAGACTAACGTTGGCGTTAATGGGGTTGTTACCACTTGTATTAATATTTCTTCCAAGAAGTGAAGGTCTAGATACAACAAGAATTAGTTATGGTATTTTTGGATTGATTACACTGTTTGCAACATTTATGTTAACTAAACAGGTTATTGAAGATAGACAAAGTCATACAATCATTCGAATCGCAGCCTCACCAATTACTCATAAAGACTATTTAATGGGTCACTTATCGGCTTATATGAGCGTTATGTTTGTACAAGTTACACTATTTTGGATCATAAGTTATATTGTGTGGAGAGGCGTATTTACCTTTTATCTATGGGCGTATTTACTCATGCTTTGTTTCACAGTAATGGCTATTTGTTTTTCATTATTTTGGCATACATTATTCAAAACCTATGCAACATCAATAGCAGTTTATAGCATTGTAGCTAATCTAATGGCTGTGATGGGTGGAATGAGTCTACCCTTAGAATATTTACCAGAACGCTTAAGATTGATTGCTATTATTTTACCTACATATTGGTATGCTTATGGTCTAGAACTGGCTGCACTTCAAAACTATGTTTTAGTCATTCTATGCTTGTTAATTTTATTAGGGTTTGCTATAATATTTGTAACGATAGGATCTAAAAGGAGATTGGAGTAATGCGCTCTTATGTAAGACCTGATACAATCCTTTATGCTTTAGTTACAATATTATATGGGCTAGTGTTTTGGCTGATTAAACCGCAGGAACCTGCGGTTTTTTTCCTAATGATTGTTTCGGTTTTACTTATGGTTTTAAGAATGAGATTTCATTTGCAAACGCATTATTTATTAATTGAACTTGCATTATATATAGCTGTTTCTTTTTACTTTATAGAAGCACTATACTTGTTGATTCCATCGATTTCTATATGGATATATCGTGAGAAATTTTACTTAATTGGAGTTTATGTGCTTGTATGGATTGGTTTGTTGGATTTTCGTTATGATTATGTAGTTTTGGCTTTATTTTCAGTATTTTCAAGTATCATACTCAGTTTCTGGTCAAAAGATCATATGTCAGTCACAAAAGAAATTGATCAATTAAGAGAAGAAAAATATACTCTAGAACAAGAGCGCTATCACTTGCTTCAAACACAAGAAGAGATATCAAAACTTAGTGTTATTTCAGAAAGAGATAGAATTGCTCAGAAATTGCATGATGATTTGGGCCATGAATTAACTGGAGCATTGCTTGCGATTAGGGCTTATGAAACTCAAATTATAGATGCTTCTAAGAATGAATCATTTAAAGCTTTAAAAAATAGAATAGAAAAAGCTGTTGAAAGTCTTAAAGAAACTGTGCACCATACGAAACCAGAAGAAGTTTATAATTTAGAACATTTCAAAGGAAAAGTTCATGAGTTGGCACAATATGAAATTAGTTTTGTTCAAAAGGGTATCGTTAACTCATTGAAAGTAACACACTGGCATGCATTTCTTTCTGTATTAAAAGAAGCATATACAAATATCCAAAAACATTCAAAAGCAACTGAAATTAATGTAGTCTTACATGTTGATGAAAAAATTGCCAAATTATCTATTACAAATAATCATAGTATAATGAAAAAAAATAAAGAAGGGGTAGGACTTCACTTTATGAGAAGGCGCATTGAAGCATTAGGTGGAACGTTGATCGTTAACCCAAGTTATTTATTTACATTAACTTGTGTGATTCCTATTTACTTGGAGGAGTGAAATGATGAAAATACTATTAGTTGATGATGATCATTTAATTACTGATAGCCTAGAAATCATTTTGTCAAAAGATCAAAGTTTTCAAGTTGTTGGAAAGTGTGCAAATGGTCTAGAAGCGATTGAGTTCATTAGAACACATCATGTTGATATCATCTTAATGGATATTAGAATGCCTGAAATGAATGGTATTGATGCATGTGCAAAAATTAAAGAAATAAACCAAAGCATAAAAATCATTATGCTAACAACTTTTAGAGATTTTCGACATGTTCATCAAGCACTTCATGCAGGTGCGAGCGGATATTTACTAAAAAGTGAAGAGGTTGAACAACAGATACAAACGATAAAGACAGTATTTCAAGGACAAGCGATCATTAGTGAAGAGGCTCTTCAGGAGTTTACAACGAGCAATAGAGTACAATTGTTAACGGATCGAGAAAATAGCTGTATGGAGCTTATCGCGCATGGTTATTCCAATAAAGAAATAGCGAGTAGACTTTATATAGGTGAAGGCACAGTTCGTAATGTTATTAGTATTATATTGGAAAAGCTGATGTTAAGAGATCGTACACAAATCGCTATTTATTACTGGCAAACGGTTCAAGATGATACAAATAAATAAGAATATCAAGATGGCGGATTCTTAATGAATAGTCGTTTGAAATTGTAGGAAATGATGAATAGATATGCTTATTAAGCATGTAACCCAATGAAAGTCAGTACAGTTATTTTAATGACTTATGCTGCGATTATTGGATTTATACATGGGGTTGGAGAAATACTTCAAGCAGGAAGACAATCAAATTCATTTTTGATTCATGCGTTAGATGTTGCTGATCCTGATCAAGTTTGGCATGCAGGATTACCTGCATTTTCCATAATACCTGATTTTTTAATTTCAGGAATCATCACTATTTTGATAAGTATTGCTATCATTATTTTGATAAATGTGTTGATTGAAAGCAAGTATTTAATGTATTTTCCACTCTTATTTATGCTCCTGTTTCTTTTTGGTGGCGGCTTTGTTCCACCATTTATTGGACTTATATGAAGCACTTATTATATTGTGAGAAAAGAATCGAAATTATATAACAAGCAATCGTCATTTTTTAGAAAGCATATTGCAGCATTATGGATTTACTTGATAGCAGTTCTAATATTTTGGCTTCCTTCAAGCTGGGGGATTGGATAGGTTTTCCCTGCGTTTATACTTCAAATAAGTTCTGCAACATTTATGATCTTTAATATAATCCTTCCAATTTTAATATTAATAGCTGCCAATTTAAAATACTCTATGACTACAAATACAATATTGAAATGATACCAAAAACCTGTGTTTAGTGTTGTCCGTATTCAAAAGCAATCAAAGGTAATGTAGAAGTAAGCTATTTGTAGTTTTATAGACTGTATAGGGTATTTTCAATACTCTTTTTGACAGTTGACCTTTTTTATAGAAGAACCATCAAAAACTGATGGTTTTTTTTGCTTTATATAGCTAAAATATCGAATTCATCCGGGTTACATATCCTAGAGTAGCATGTGGACGTTTTTCATTGTAGAAGATAACGTGCTCGTCAATACAAATTCTTAAGTGATCATAGCTATTGTAGATGAGTCTATATATTTCTCATGTGTATTTCATATTCGTTTTCACTTTTCCATCGAATGCTACTATAATGAATATATAAATAACAAATGCGTACAGAGTTTAATTCCTGTTGATTAGATGTCATACCATCCCATAGCAAATTTTGGCATAGAAAATATTGCAAACATGTGATAACATTTAGTTAAGATAACGATGAATTGAAAATATGGGAGGGTACACATTACCATGATGATTTTTTTGTTTTTATTCTATCATCATGTGATAGGCTATCCAACATATTATAAAGCAAACATTCAAAGTCTTCTAAGAGAATGACTTTTTAAATTTTTTAGATCTACAGAGTGGTTATATTATGGCTATCAATCTAAATACTAAAAGTATAAAAGGTGGGTTATTTGTTTAAGTACCTTTTTGATGTTATTTTTATTAACTTTTAGATTTACTTTTTTGATCAGCAGTTCACATACAAAAATCCATTTATTATATAGAATTCTATCGCTTTTCGCGGGTAGTTTTACGTTTATTTTTGTGCTATATTTTGCGATTTATTTGTTTAAATATATTATAATTAACGCAATAAATGCAATAAGAGAAATTAATGAATTGTCATCTTTAGCATTACCAAATTTTTTATATGAGTTTAAATCTTGGATATGGACAGCAACGATACCAACTGTATTAGCCTCCGTTATCGCTTTAATTGATAAAGTGCAGGAAAACTTTAATTTGCTTATTGTCTATGTTTGGGTAATATCAATGGTGATTTTATTAATATCCATTTTGATCAGAAAAACAAGAAAATGAATGAATATTGGATTGTATAGGGTAAATACAACAGTCATTCTCTAAATTTTTAAGATTTTTAGAAAAACAGCTTAGTTAAGCCATAATTTAGGGGTGCGCAACTGTATTAAAATAGGTCATTCAACCAATATAAGAAGCATAGGTTTGATACAACTCGTATCAGGCATTCTTTTGCTTTAATAAGGGATTTTTCTCACTTTAAAGAGTTACTTTTGACTTTAAAAGTTGCTGAAAATCAAGACAAAATACTACAATTGAATAGGTGCTTACACGATTTGCATTCAATTTACACGATTACAATGTGATTTACACGATTTAAGGTTTTTAACAATATCACAATGAAATCTAAAAAATAATCGTCAATGAGACTATTGAAAAAACTCTAAAATACTGTTATAATATAGTCAGAAAGTAAGAAAGTAGGAAAAAGAGGTCGATAGAATGATTCTTGATTTGAGAAAAAAATCACAAATAACGATACCAAAAGAAATTGTTGAAGAACTTAATCTTCAAGAAGGAGATCATCTTGAAATTTATGTAAAAAATGGATTAATCATCATTGAACCAGTAGCAGTATATTCAAAGTCCTATATCAAAAAACTTGAAGAAACTGTAATGAGATTGTATGAAGAGCCAACAAAGTACGATGTTGGTCCATTTAAGTCTGTAGAAGATGCTATAAACTATTTGGAAGAGATAGATGAAGAAAATGACAAAAATGAAAATGAGAAAGAGAGATGAGGTATGAAATACTATTTTCTAGTAGATTTAAGAAATCTTTTACTAAGTTACAAGATGCTGAGAAGAAAATATTTTATGAAAAGTTATCTTTATTTATAGAAAATCATAAGCATCCAAGTCTAAGATCTAAAAAGATTAAAGGAAGCAAAATATTGTTTGAGTCTAGTATCAATATGTCAATTCGTATCATATGGACCTATCATGATGAAAATTTAATAATCAAGCTAGATATCGGACATCACGACATATTAAAAAGATTGTGACGAGTAGTTTTATATATTAGATAAAACAGAACACAGGATTTAGTTGGTTCGCAGCAAGGCAGAAAAACGAACATTTAA
>NZ_JASCXW010000037.1 GCF_030012175.1 Peloplasma aerotolerans | reverse complement strand
TATAAACTCATTATAATTGAAAAACATTACGATTCAACTGATAATTAAAAACAAAATCAAGAGAAGCTAGCGCTTCTTCCTTTTGATTAAAAAATGAATGGTTGCTCCAATGGTTATATCAAATACTAGGAAAATTGTAATATTTCTAGCTAATGCTGGTCGAACATATGTGTTTAAGTCTAACATTTCTTCTAGCTCATCTGAACTATAACCTAAACTGAGACTACCACCATCAGGATTGTATTCTATATATTCGAAAATGATAGACTCATTCAATATAACATTGCCATGATAATCTTTAAGTGTAACCGACAAATCATATGATTGATCAAACTCATCTACAAAGTAATAAAATCCAAATAACTTGATACCATAACTTAAAGCACGGTCTTTATAACCTGTTCTTGTGTTAGAATCAAAAATGATGCTGTTATTATCTTCATTAATTATCAAAATTGATGTTAAATCTGATTCATCATTAACATCTAAAGCATAATCAACTTCTTGTTGTGGAACTGTGAAAATTGAAAATTGGTTGATATAACCACCTTCAGAAAATGCGATAACATGATAAACATGGAAACTATATTCGGTTGTGTTTATTTGATCAAGTTTTTGATATGCTACTGACTGATATTTAATAAACTTTTCCAAATCGTTAGTCTCTACGGCATCGACCATAATTTCATTAAATAAAGCTAATGATCTTTTGTTTGACTCTTGTGCGATCGTAAAAACATAAATAGTCGTTAAAAAAATGAAACTAAAAATAATGTAAAACATATAATATTTTCTCATAGTTTTTTCCCTCGATATATGCCTTTTTCATTATATATTTTTCTAGCTGATTGAATGCACTTTACTGATTTTTGGTCAACAATAATTGCACCATCATCTGGTATTGCATATATGTCGTGTCCATAAGCACGATGTACTTTCCGCATGCCTGATTTTTGTTTTTTTCTACGTCGATAATGTACTTCTATTGAGAACCCTGAAAGTAAATCTAAACCTTCTTCATAACTGAATTTATAGTAATCCCCATCAGGCGATATATGGTATTGCTTAAACTGTATCATTGCTCCAGCTGATGAACCAATAAACAGTCCACGATGAGATTCTAAAGCTTCTTTAATACTGAACTCTTGAATTCTATTCATCATTAAATCTGGTGCACCACCTGGAAAATATATAATGTCAGCTTGATTAATTTTTTCAATTGCAGTTTCATGATTATCCTGATAGTAGTTCAACCATTTTATTTGTTTTTCAGGTATTTTAAAAGCAGAGAAAGTGTTCACCATTTTTTCATAATACTCGCCACCTTTTGAATAAAACTCTTGATAAGATTCTTCATTTAAAAATTGGCGTTCAAAAAATGAAAAAGCAACGACTAAAACAATGTCGCTTGCCTTAATATAATCTTTGACATGTTCATATATATTGGGATGGTCAAGAATGCCTCTAGCTAGTAAAATATTTGCCATATTATAACCTCTTTAAAAACGTTTTTACATGGTCAATCCATTCAGATATATATCCAAACTGATGCACAAAATCGTTTGGATCCATGTCTTGAAATGCTACTTCTTTTGTAGCAAGTGAAACACCATGTCTACCTTTCGGATAAAAATGTGATTCAACTAATATATCATGTTTTTTTAATGCTTCAATAAAAACTAGACTGTTTTCAATCGGAACGGATTCATCATCATTGGTATGCATAATAAATACTGGAGAAACATCTTTTGTTACATGTTTTTCAAGTGATACTTCATCTAATCTTTTTCTTGTTATGTAAGAACCTAATAAGTTGTTAATTGAACCTTGATGCGCAATCGCTGGATCTGAAGAAATAACAGGATATGCTAATATGGTTCCTTGAATCATTTTTGGATATGATGTTGCAAGCATCGCTGCAAGGTGCCCACCTGCAGAAAACCCAACAACAAAAATTCTATCGACTCTTGGGATGTTTTTAAGTATTTTTAGTGCAGTTAATCCTTCATCTTTGACTTCAGGATGAATCAACTTTGATTCTCTATAATAATAAATTGCTGTGTGATAACCATCCTCTAAAAAAACCTTAGATACTGGCTCAGCTTCTCTTTCTGAAGTCATTTGATAACCACCACCAGGCAAAATTAAAATCATATCTCTTAGTTTAGAGTCCTGCAAATGTACTTGTAAATAATTTTTTGAAGGTAAATCAAATCTCATATAGATCACCATCTTATATTTTTATTATATTTTTGATTGAAGTCACTAAAGGTTAGCCAAAGACAGTTGTAAGTAAGTTTTGTCCTAATTCAACTAAGTTGATATCAAAGAGTCTCAAAAATAAAGCAAACGCTGAGTATTTAATTAAACGGCCAGCTGCAACTCCAATCAAGAAACCTTTTCTATTCAATCTAAGTGCCCCAGCAGCATAAACAGCTAAAGTAAAAGGTAGTGGTGTTGAAGCGAAGAAAAACATACCGATATTACCGTATTTCCTTAACTTTTCATTTGATTTTTCTGCATCTTTAGCTTTTGATTTATTAACGAATAATTTAGTGAGTTGTTTCGTAAATCGATAACCTATGAATGCGAATAATGTATCTGCAAAAACAGCAAATGCAATAACAAACATCACGTAATAATTGGAGAACAAATCTACTCTAGAAAAAATTCTAATGAGTTCTAAATCGAATACTGAAACTGGTAATATAAGTAACGTAGCAGTTGCAGACAACGTCATCCAACCGACTAAACGTCTAAGGAAAGTCATAATTTCTGGAATCATACCATCAAAAATGGAAGTTGGAAATAAAATGACCATCGCTAATAAAAACAGTAAAAAAGTAATCAGTAACGGTCTATATAATGACTCCTCTTTTATAGTAATGTGTTTTTCATGGTGTCTTCTACTCGAGTTCAGATATCTGTGCCGATATATTCTCTTAGGATTGTTGTTCATTTGTCTTCTATACATAAATATGTGATTCCTCCATAGCTAGGTCATGTAACCATAACTATTATACACGAAATAACACTTAACGACAACGCATATAAACGTTTCATTATTTCATAATAACAAAAGAAATGACAAAAAAAGTCTACAATATATAGACCTATAATTATTCAATCAGATTATCTCTTACAAAATCAATTGAAAAAAACCATGGCACTAAATAAAGTCCTTCATGTTTAATATCAGGTGGTGGCGATTCATTGATTGTTTTTATGTCATAGACTTGATAAAAAAAGCCTGTATAACGTATACTTCCACCATCATCATATCGAGCAGTTTCAATACAAAAAACAGGTCTAATACCCCGTTCAGATAATATCATATCGGTCGTTAACATAATTAACCATATCAATAAGATGCTTGACACAACAATGTACCATTTCTTTTTATTGCTCATGATTGAACCTCATAAGGGAATTTATACCTTATTTTATCATGAAAATTACTAAATCTTTCTTAAGTTGAAATTTTTGTTATATAATATGGACGAGGTGTAAATGTGAAAAAAACAATTATTGATGTCGCACGAGAATTAAATTTATCGCCAAGTACAATATCAAAAATAGTGAATAATACAGGACGAATCAGCCCTCAAACACGCGAACGTGTTTTGAAATACGTCAAAGAATCTGGATATGTTGCTATGTCTAATGCAAGAAAGCTAAGTTCTAAAAAAAGTTGGACAATTGGTGTCATCTATTCAGACATATCTTTGGTTGGATTTGAACACCCGTTTTTTTCTCGTATTCTTCAGTCCTTTAAAAATCATGTCGAATCTATGGGCTACGATATTGTTCTCATTGTTAGCAAGCTAGGTAATAACGAGCTCACATATCTTGAATGGTGCAGAAATAAAAAAGTTGATGGTATTTTAATCGTTATGGGTAACATTAATAACCCTAATATCATCGAGGTTGTAGCAAGTGATTACCCTTGTGTATCAACCGATATCGTCATGCCTAATCTACATTCAATTATATCTGATGATGCTCAAGGGATTAAGCTAGGTATTGAGTTTGCTATAAAAAAAGGACTTAAAAGAATTTCAGTTGTATCAGGACCACTAACAGTGAGATCTTTTAATACAAGAGTTCAAACATTTAGAGAAGAGATGACAAGAAGAAATTTGAAATATAACGAAAAAGATATTCATTTTACTGTCGGTTTTGCTTACGAAGATGGTTATCGGATCGGTTTAGAAATAGGTAAGAAAAAAGATAATATTCCTGATATTGTTTTGACCTTTAGTGATGTATTAGCATTTGGTTTAATTCGAGGTTTAGAAGACTCTGGTTTAAGGATTCCAGATGATGTTTCTGTCATTGGGTATGATGATATCGATTTTGCTCGACACTATACACCAGCTTTAACAACTATTGCTCAAGATACAGAAGAAATTGGATTGCGTGCAGCTAAAGCACTTCTATTATCTATTAATGAAAAACAAGAAAAAACACAAAAAATCGCTTTAGTACCCGTTCGACTCGTTGAACGTGAGACGACAAAAAAATAATTTATTTCTTTTTTGTTGACAATCATTTTAAAAACTTATATAATTGCAATGTAAACGCATACAGGATGCGCAACAAGTGTTTACTGGACATGAACCCAAAAAAACACTTATATTTTGTGAAAACAAAGAAACCGTTTTCCCAAACTATAAAAAGATTAACAACAAGACGTACTTTTACAAGGAAATCGTAGATGTAAAAATATTTTTTTAGAAGTAGGGAAACCGTTTTCTCAACAGGAGAGGTATAAATGAAAAAAAGAATGATTGTAGTATTATTACTACTAATGAGTTTTATGGTGTTTGGTAGCTTAGACAGAGGTCAAAAAATCCAAGCACAAACTAATGATGAACGTATTTTGACAAGCACAAGTACACATTTATTAACAAATGTAGATGAAGCAATTGATACATCTGTTATTCGTGTACGTGGAGCTTTTGGAGAAATTTTCCTTAATCAAGCTACATTAACAAGTGCAAACAGTGCTGTTACAATTACTGCAAATGCAATTACAGTAAGCGAAAAAGGAATATTTCCTATATCGTTTCAATATCCAGGAACAACAATGACGCTACACGTTATTTCTAAACTTGCTACAGAAACAGAATATGTTATTTATGAAGAAAACTTTAGTTATCCTAATGGAGCAATTCCTTCTTCTTTAACATTACTAAATAATGTTGGGCAACCAGGAGGTTCTGCTGCAATCGATGGAAATCGCTTATTACTTTCTCCATCTACGATTGTATTATTCCCGTCATATTTACAAGGTTTCAGCAATTATATTATTGAAACTGATATGCGTATGTCGTCTGCTGCAAATTCATCAAGATGGACTTCTGTAATGTTTAGATACCAAACAGAAAACTATTATCAAATGGCAGTAAGACAAGATGCAACACTACCAAATGGTGTTGAATTTGCTAAAAGAGTTGAAGGTAGTTGGAATGTTACAGGTACAGGTTCTTATACTGAAGCTTTAGCACCTGGAACAACATATCGTTTAAAAGTTGACGTTAATGGAACAACTGTAAAAGAATTTATTAACGATACTGAAATTATCAATTATGATGCTGCATTCGAATTTACACACGGTAGAATTGGTGTTCAAGCAGATAATGTAAATGTTTACTATGACAATGTTAAAATCACATTACCAGAAGACTATATCGAAGTTGATCAATATCAATTCCAACAAGTTGTAGATGTCTATAAACCTACTACAGGCATTGTAGCTCCTGCAACAACACTCGTCTGGTTTAACGAATTATCTCAACTTGATGACTTTAGTGCAGCGATAAGACCTGCAACAGCAATCTTTAGAATCAATGAAGACTTAGATGTTGTAGATGCATCTGGAAATGTACTGCTTCCTTTATATGATGCGTTACTCGCAGTTGATGGTAAAGTAATTCCAGCATTTTACACAAACAATGCTACGACAGCAGCTTCATTAGGCTCTACATTAAGAAACTATAGAATATTTGATACATTTATCGTATCAGATGATGGTGATGTTATTTTAGCAGCTAGAGAAGCACATAGTTTAATGCGTGGTGTACTTAATTTTCCAATGACTGATGTTGAATCTCTATCTAAAGAAGATTTAATTGAAGTAAGAAAAGCAACAAATACTGCACAAGCTGTAGCATCTATTATTCCAGTTCATCTACTTAACCAAGACCTTGTTCATTATATGCAACAAAGAGTTATGACAGTATGGACAACAGCTGGTAATGATGATGTAAGCCAATATAAAGCAATTCTAAGTGGTGCGAATGGCATTATTACTCAAGATTTTGAATCACTATTTGAAAAATATGCATCATTTGGCCCTAATACACATGTAAGACGTCCATTAATGATTGCTCACCGTGGTTTATATGCTGGTGGTTTAAGTTCAGCTCCTGAAAACACAATTGAAGCTGCTCAAGAAGCAATTGAAAAAGGCGCAGATATTCTTGAGTTTGATGTCTATTTAACTCTAGATCAAGAAGTTGTCGTTATTCATGACGCAACTACTGCAAGAACTGCACCTGGATATGATAGTTTAACCATATCACAATCAACCTTGGAACAAGTTAAATCAGTTAACTTAGTAGATCCAATAGGTGGTCGTGAAGATCTAAAGATTCCAACACTACGTGAGTTCATGACTGCATTTAAAGATGAAGATGTTGTATTATTTATTGAAATAAAACCAACATCTGATTTACTCGTCTTAAGGGTTGCAGAAATTATTGAAGAACTTGAAATGTATGATCAATCTGCAATCATTACATTCTCAACAGCAAATATTCAATCGATGAACGTGTATATGCCAGAATTATCAAATGGACATTTGACCGGTGCAGTATTAAATGCACAGAACTTAAATACTTCATTAACAAATATGTTTTCTACAAATGTTCCGATTAACTCTACATTGAACCCTAGTTATGGCGCATTAACAAGAAATTTCGTTGAAGCAATCGTTCATAGAGGTATCACTGTATGGCCTTGGACTTTAAATGAATATAACGTCATTGTTCAATACTATAATTATGGTGTTGGTGGTATTACTACTGATCATCTAGGGTATATTCAAGATACATTCAATCGCGTTGTATTCAATACATACAATCATTTAACACTGCTAGAAGATGCAACAGATATTAGAATTAGAGCTGCTATTGAAACACCAGCAGGTTTAAGTTATCCTTATATGCCTGAAATGACAATAATTGATGATGGTGGAACTGGAATTGTCATCGATCTAAATGGAAATGTTACACACGTCAATAGTACTGGTACAGCATATGCGTTCACAAAATTTAACAGTACAATGCCAAATGGCATAAGCTTCACAATCACTGGTGATTTAGTAACCATTGATATCGTCTCAGAAATACCACAAGAGCCAGGTGATGAACCTGATACAAATAATACCGCAATTATAATCGTCTCTATTATTGGTGGTTCAGCTGCACTTGGAGTTGGAGGATTCTTCGGAATTCGTTACTTATTGAAACTTAGAAAAATATCATAAGATTTGTTCGCGTCAAATTCGCGTCAAAATATAAAACGGAGGTTACTTATGAAAAAAGTGTTTTATACAATATTCATTCTCTTTATGGCAATCACTTTGGTTGCATGTAAGGGTGGTGAGCCTACTGATCCTGTCGATCCGACACCTACAGAGGACCCAACACCAACTCCAGTAGATACTTTAGCACCGTTGCTATTTGGTGTCTCTGATGTAGTTGTTGATGTCGGTGGTGAATTTGATCCATTAGCTGGCATCACTGCAACAGATAATGTTGATGGTAATTTAACATCACAAATCAACGTGAGCGGAGAATACGATCTAGATGTAGCTGGTGTTTATACACTGACCTATACTGTTTCGGATGCTGCTGGAAATGTTGCAACAGCCACAAGACAGTTAATTGTTAGAGTTGCCCCTGCTAGTGAATTATTTGTTACTAATGGTGATTTTTCTGAACCACTAGATGGCACATGGACACATTGGGCTGGTGAAGGTGGAGCATCTACTGTTCAAGTTGTTGATGGTGTTTTAGAGTACAACATCACTGCAAATGGTAGTAATTGGTGGAGTTCACAATTTTCACAACCTAATTTAGTTGTTCCTCAAGGTAAAGCATTCAAATTCCAATTTGATGCTAAAGCTGATGAACCAAGAGCAATCGTAACAAAACTAGAAAATGCTCAATATGTTGGTTATTTTGACGAAGCTCATATGTTAACCACAGAATGGGTGACTTATGAAATTGAATTCTTCGTTACAGCTGAAACAATCACTAATGGTAAATTAATCTTTGGTGGTGGCACAACAGCTGCTTATCTAACAGGTGGAAATGCATTAACAAAAGTTTATCTTGATAATGTTAAATTCATCGAACTTGAACCAAGTGAAGATGATGTACCTCCAGTTATTTCTGGAGCACTTGACAAGATTATCGACCAAAACGAAGTATTTAACCCACTACAAGGTATTACAGTATCTGATAATATGGATACCACATTAACTGTTGATGATATTGTTATCGATGGTACTGTTGATTCTTCTACTCCTGGAGATTATGTATTAACTTATACATTAGAAGATGCTTCAGGTAATGAGACAGTCGTTACACGCACAATTACTGTAGCTGATGGATTAGCTCCTTCAACTTGGTTAGTTGTTAATGGCGATTTTGAAGAAGATCAATTAACACCTCTTCCACAACCTGCTGAAACTGGTTGGGGTTGGCATGGTGCAGCATCATTTGATGCAAGAATTCAAGGTGGTATGGCAATTATAGATGTCCATACACTTGGAACAACAACATTTGGTGTTCAATTCTATCAACAAAATAGAGTTATTGAACAAGGAAGAATTTATAAAGTTACATTTGATGCAAGAGCAGATATTGCTAGACCAATCCAAGTTGCATTAGAACAAGGAACAACAAGAAGATTTGATCAAATCGTTGACATTACAACATCATGGGAAACTTATGAAATTTATATTGATCACATCTTGCCAGGTTATACTAATGGTAAATTCGCATTCTTTATGGGTCTAGTTGGATCTAATTCTGTTCCAACTACTGTATATCTAGACAATGTAACCGTTGAAAGAGTTGCTGAAATCGTTGATGAGGCTGCTCCAGAATTACGTGGTGTTGAAGATTACATAATTCGTAAAGGAATTAGTTTTGATCCATTAGCTGGCGTTACAATATTCGATGCAGTTGATAAAGATGTGACTGTTGAAGATATCGTTGTTGATTCTAATTTAGACACTGACTTAGTTGGTGATTATACAATTACTTATACTGTAGAAGATGCATCTGGTAACGAAGCAATTTATACACGTACAATACATGTCGTTGAAGCCGAAGATATGCCACAAAACTCATTCTTAATCATCAATGGTGATTTTGAAGAAGATCAAACTGCTCCTGCTGCTGCAGGTGCTGGTTGGGGATGGCATGGAGGCGGTACATTTACAGTTGAAATCGCTGATGGCATGATGACTCAAGTCATTACTAATGTTGGAACTGTTCCTCATGGAACTCAATTCTATCAATTGAATAGAGTTATCGATACTAGAGCAACTTACTTATTAACATTTGATGCAAAAGTTGAAGATGCAAGATCTATTCGTTTATCACTAGAAGCTGGTACATCCGTCAACTGGTTTAAAGTCGTTGATATCACAACTGATTGGGTTACTTATGAAGCGTATATCACAGTACCAGGCGGTGGTTTCACCAATGGTAAATTCGCATTCTTTGCTGGTTTAGTAGAAGCAAACTCACCAGCAACTACTTTCTACCTAGACAATGTATCCATTGAACTGGTTGGTTACTTAGTAGATGAAGATGCTCCAATGATCTTTGGTGTAGATGAAGTCGAAACTATTGAAGGATTAGAATTTGATCCACTTCTTGGTGTAACAGTTTTTGATGTTGTAGACAAGAGCTTAACACCACAAGATATCGTAATTACTGGTGAAGTAGATACTGATACTCCTGGTGATTATGAATTAACTTATACATTAACAGATAAATCAGGTAATGTTACATCAATTGTTAGACACGTCGTTGTTAGTGCATCTGATGGTAGTATTCCTACAACTTTCGTATTAATTAATGGTGACTTTGATGAAGACCAAACTGCTCCTGCTGCTGCAGGTGCTGGTTGGGGATGGCATGGTAATGGTCAATTTAATGTTAACATCGAAAATGGTGTTGCACAAATTGATGTGTTTGAGACTTGGACACAATTCTTTGGTGTACAGTTCTACATCTTAAACCGTACTGTTACTCAAGGTCATACTTATAGAATTACATTTAGAGCAAAAGCTGATGATGCAAGACCTATCCAGTTAAATCTTGAATCAAGTGGTGCTAGATTCTCAGCATTCTTTGATTTAGATACTGAATATGCTGAATATGTTTATGAATACAAACATGAAACTGCATCATTTACAAACGGTAAGTTCTCATTCTTCGTTGGTAATATTCACAGTTTCTCAACACCTACGTCAGTTTACTTTGATTATGTCAAAGTAGAGAGAATTATGGAGAAATCACCTGATACTGTTGCTCCTCAAATTTGGGGTGCACTAGATACAGTTTGGCTACAAGGTGAAGCTTTTGATCCAATGTTAGGTTTACGTGTTTATGATCACGTTGATAAAACATTAACAGTTGATGACATAGAATATACAGGCACAGTTAATGTTGATGTTCCTGGTGATTACGATCTTGTATACACTCTAGAAGATGCATCAGGAAATGTTTTAACTCATACAAGAGTGATTACAGTTGTTGAAGCTGAAGATATGGTTGCACAACGTATTAACTTTATCGATGGTGACTTTGAAGATGAAACACCTATTACAACTGCTGATAACAACATGGGGTGGACGTTAAAGACTGGCCCAGGTACAGGTACATGGAACCAAGCATTTGTTGATGGGCACTTTGAAATTGACATTCTTACAGTGGGCACAGCACCTCATGGTATTCAATTCTTCCAAAGAAATGGATTCTATTTAGAAGCTCATACAACATATTCAATTTCATTCAAAGCTAAAGCTGATGTAGTAAGAGACATAAGAGTGATTATGGAAAACCCATCTGAAAACTTTAGAAACCTTTCATTACATACTGTTGAGTTAGGAACCGATTGGACAACTTACGAATTAGTCATTCATAATGGTTTCACTACAACTGCTGACGCTAAGATTGGATTCTTCTTAGGTCTAATTGATGCTGATGCTCCAGAACGTAGTGCAGCTACAAAAGTATACTTTGATGATGTTGAAGTTAAACTCATCGGTTATGCTGTTGATGAAGTTGCACCTATGATATGGGTTGCTGATGCTGAAGTTGAACAAGATGCAGTATTCAATCCATTAACTGGTGTTAAATACGGTGACTTTGCAAAAGCTCCTCAACTAGTTATTACAAGTGAAACAGCTGGTCTTGTTACATTTAATGAAGGCGTATATACAATAGATACATCTACAGTTGGTAACTTCATCTTTACTTATACAGTAACTGATATTTATGGAAATGTAACTGTCTTCGATAGAGCATTAAATATCGTTGAACCAGTTATTGAATAGCACCTCCTCCCATTACGAAGGCGTTCGTAATTAGAGTATATAGAAAAAAGAATGGTTCATTTGGGCCATTCTTTTTATTTATGCAAATAAAAAAACCTTATATCTTTTTTGATGTAAGGTTTAATCTTCTTAATTATTTTGAATTTTTTTTACTGCTGCTAATGATTCTTCAAAGACTTGATCTTCTGATTTACCACTTGTTTTAACGATAACATATGGAATATCATAAACAGAACACTGAGCAGCAATTTTTGTTGTATAATCTTTTAAAAGACTTGAAAAATATTTTTTATTCTTATCAAAATTATCAATCTCTTGTTGTCTACCTCGGTTCATAACTCGATCTTCAAAGTTATCCCAATTAACATCAAGGATAATGTAAATGTCGGGTTTTGTAATTTGGTTCATATAGGCATGAAAAACACCATTGTACATGTTCATAATTGTTGGCATGTTTTTTAAATTATGTTGTGCAAATAACCAATGCTCAACTAAGTCTCTATCTACAATAAAGTGATTGTTGTATTTTTGTTGGTTTAACCAGTGATTATGAATGAAATATATTTGTAGTAACATTTCAACATTCTCTTTTTGCTCATATAACCATTTTAATAATGTGTTAAACACTTCATCGTCTTTCTCAAACTCTTCCATAACAGGAAGGTTCAGTGCTTCCCCTAATCTTTTAACTAAGGTTGATTTTCCGGATGCAATCATACCACCGACAGATATTTTCATACTCATTCCTCTTTCTTATAATTTATCAGTTGTCAAATAATCAATACCAAGTTTTTCAAACTGCTTTGCTTGCTTTTTATCATTTACTGTAAACACAGCAATCTTAAATCCTTCTTTTTTTAATCTTTTAATTAAAGCAGGTTTGACAGATTCCTTACTTATGCTAATATCAATTAGGTTTGCTCTACAATCATAAATCATTTCATCTGACAGTTTTGATGTTAAATATTGTAAAGGGATGTTTACTAGTGCTCTAAGATATTTTAAATAATTCATATTAAATGAAATAATAATAACTTCTAATGATGGGTATTCATCGATAACAGCAATTAGATCAGTGAGTTGAGTTAAATTATGGATATGCTTGATTTCTATAATAGCAGCCTTATTGTACTTCGAACATATTTCTAAAAACTCAGATAATTGAGGTATTTGCAAACCGGAGTATGATTTGATTTTTTTACCTGCTCTTATAGAAAATGCTTTTATTTCTTCAAGCGTCAAATCCATAATTTTCGCTGGATTCTTACACATATACATTAAATCATCATTATGAAAAACAACAAAATGATTGTCTTTTGTTGAATAAATATCACATTCAATTCCATAATAATGCTCTTTCTCAGCAGCAAGTATAAACGATGGAATCGTATTTTCTGGTGCATGTAATGGTTGTCCTCTATGCGCAATATATTTCATGACTCACCTATTTTTATTTTTTTCCTCTTATATATTGTTCTGGAAATTCGATGTCTATACCAAGGTCATCTGCATGGTTTAGGATTAAATACGGATCTCTAAGTAAAACTCTCCCAAAATAAACTAAATCGCAACGATTTGAACCAATTGCATGATCTGCTAACTTTAAATCAGTGATAAGTCCACCACCCATAACAGGAAGTTTTGTCTCTCTTCTAACCATTTTTGCTAGATCTAATTGATATCCAGGAAATGCATTAATCTTAACTTGGATATTGCCACCAGAGCTTACATCGACTATATCAATACCTAAATGTTTAACACTATTAATAGCTTCTGAAATTGTCTTAGGTGTAACTCCTCCTTCGACATATTCATAAGCTGATATTCTGATTGCTAAGATTTTTTCTTTTGGCCATACAGAAGTAATGGCTTCAACAACTTCTTTTAAAAACAATGTTCCATCTTTATACTCATCATCTCTTTGATTCGATAATGGAGATAAAAATTCGAAAATTAGATATCCATGTGCTCCATGAATTTCTAACAAGTCATATCCAGCTTCATTTGCTCTTCTTGCTGACTGTTTAAAGGATTCAACAACTTCTTTTATATCTTTTTTAGTCATTTCTCTTGGAGCTTTATAATCGCCACCATAATTGATTGCTGATGGTGCGATTGGGTTTTCGGTTTTTGATTTTCTTCCTGCATGGTTAATTTGGATTCCCGCAACTGCTCCATTTTGGTGAATGACATCTACAATTCTTTTGAGACCAGGAATATGAGAATCATCCCAAATACCTAAATCATGGATTGAAATTCTACCATCAGGTGACACTGCAGTTGCTTCTTGAATAATTAATCCAACACCACCGATTGCTCTTGACCCATAATGTACCAAATGAAAATCATTAGCATAGCCTTGTTCATCCGCACTATACATGCACATTGGTGGCATAACTGCACGGTTTTTTAAAACAAAATTCTTTATTTTATACGATTCATACAACATGAAAAATCCTCCTTATTTTGGACTTCCTATACCTTATATTGTAACACGAAATAGATGGTAATTAAATATTTTAATTGATTATGACAATATTTAATTCATATACTAAAATAGAAAAACCCATCATAGATGGGCATTTTAACTGATAGGGTAAAATTATTCAGTTTCTACACTTTTTGAAAACAATAAAACGGCTAGTGCAACCCACCCAGCAAACGGTAACCACAATAGCCATAAATTAGCACCACTTCTACCAACATCTCTTAATCTTCTTCTCATTAAAGAAATTGATGGGACATAAGAAAAAATAAAATATACAACAAAAATGGATGATCCTATAATACCTAACTCAGTAATTCCCATTGTCATTTCAATATGGCTAAATGTAATAAAAACAGCAAAGATAACAAAGTGTACGAGCATTGCCCATGCAAATTCAACTCTGTTTGATTTACTCTCAAAATCAAAGCTTTTTGTCCACATCAACTGATAAAGCGAAAAAGGATGATCACCACTAACCTTGTATTCCCTAACATCTTGACTCATAATAACCCCCATGATTTAATT
>NZ_JASCXW010000036.1 GCF_030012175.1 Peloplasma aerotolerans | reverse complement strand
GAGCACCTATATGGTGTTTTTTTTATAAAATGCTATTGAATTCTTAAGTTTAAGTTAATTAACTAAGAAAATGTATTCATTATAAGTTATAATGAAAGCAATAAACATATTGCAAGGAGGTCTTGAAGCATGTCAATAAAAGAAACTAAAAACAAGTCCATTCATGGTATTAGTAATGCTTTTCAAGAGCTTGTCTTAAAAATAGCAACCGAGTGTATAAATCTACCTTCCAATCAATTTATGAGTAAAATGCAAGATGCTTTCCGTTTAGTTAGCGGATTTTTAAATATCGATCGTATTCACCTTTTTGAGTTCATCGATAAAGATGGAAAAATGGATTGTACATTTGAGTGGTGTAATCATCAAATTAAACCTCAAATTGAGAATTTAAGAGATGAATCAATTTATCAAACATTGATTGCTGAACATCAAAATAAAAAGCCACTAGTCATTCATGATGTATCATCACTTGATCATCACCACAAAATGTTTTCAATTTTAAATCATCAAAGTATTCTAGCTTTTATTTCATATCCCTTAATCGTTGATAAGCAAATACAAGGATATCTTGCTTTTTCAGACATTAAGAGTCATAGACAATGGTTGGCTGATGAACAAAAACTCATAAAAATGGTATCTGAGATTTTAGCAAACCTCATCTATAAAAGACGATTGGTAACTGAAATAAAAGAAATTAATAAACAAGCTATTTCAGCAACAGAAACTAAAAATCAATTTTTAGCCAATATGAGCCATGAGATTAAAACACCATTAAGCGGTATCTATAATGCTTTTTATTTGCTAGAAACGACCTCGCTTACCGCTGAACAAAAAGAATACTTAGAAATCGGACAAGGTTCAATAGATGCTCTTTCTAGTATTGTTGATGATGTCTTAAATTTAACAAGAATAGAATCTGGTGATATTGAAATCTATGAAGATCCATTTAATATGGAAGATGAACTCATCAGAATCATTAGAATGCAAAAAGGATTTGCAGAAGAAAAAGCAATTCAATTAATGTTTGATTATGATTATCAAATTGATTTTGATTGTATAGGAGACTATCGTAAGCTCAATCAGGTAGTTGTACATCTTATTAATAATGCAATCAAATATACTGAAAAAGGTAGTGTAACACTCAAGGTTAGCCTTTTAGAGACGATAAAAAATAAAGTGATGGTTAAAATCGATATTATTGATACCGGTATAGGCGTTAATCAGGTTCAAATCAGTAGATTATTCGATGCATTTTATCAAATTGATGGCTCAGAATCAAGAAAACAACAAGGTGTTGGTCTAGGATTGCCTATATCTAATCAACTCATTCAAAGAATCGATGGCAAATTAGATATCCAAAGTGAACCTCAACAAGGTAGTGTCTTTAGTATTACCATACCTTTAGTTAAAGGGAAAAAACATGATTATTCGACTACCGTAGGAAAACTTGCATTATATACAGTAGATAACCTAATGGATTCAACAACCTATCACATTCTTGAATCTATGGGTATTAAATCTTTAACTTTTGATACGATTAAAGATGAGAAATGCGATTTTATTGTTGTTGATCGACCAGTTAAAAATTATGACGTTATCCAAAATTTAATAAATCAATATGGGAGACCAGATACGCTATCTGTTTCATTTTCTGTTCCACAAAACAAGCGATTAAAAAAAATCGATTGTTTCTTTGAGTTCCCTGTATCTAGAACTGCTATCCATCAAAAATTAACAATCCAACTCAATAAAGATACTAAAGTAGAAGAAACAATAGAATATAACACCATCTTAAATGGATATGCTTTAATTGTTGATGACAATCGATTGAATCGAATCGCTTTAGAAAGCATATTAAATAAACAAGGTGTTCGTACAAAAACTGCTGATTCAGGTCCTAAAGCAATTGAAATCATGAAAAAAGAAGATTTCGATATCGTCTTAATGGATATCCAAATGCCGGAAATGGATGGTATAGAAACAATAAGACGTATTAGAAATCTAGGGAAGAAATATCAAGATATTCCGATGATTGCGATTACCGCAAATGCATTCTTTAAAGACTATGATTTAATGAAGACAACCAGAATCAACGATGTTATCTTTAAGCCTATTAGAATGGATCATTTGAATCAAGTCCTTAGAAAATATATACGTAAAGGAACCTCGATTCACATTCCTGATGAATTGAATATTTTTGATGAAAAAGACTTTATACAAAGATTTGAAGGTAGTGATGATATTGCAGTTGAAGTCATTGAAACATTCATTGAGACATATAAGAGTGATCTGCAAAATATTAAAACTTCCGTTTTAAAAGGTTTATCTGAAGAGATTATACATACATGCCATTACTTTAAAGGCTCTTGTGCTTACTTAAGCGGGAAACGAAGTGTATGGATGTTAAATTATATGATGGATGCTGCTAAAAATCATAAACTAGAATTTTTACACTTATGTTTTGATATGTTAGAATCCGAAGTAAATGAAATGGTTAAAGTGATTAAAAAGTATAAAATATAAATGGGTGAAAACTATGAAAAAGAAAATAAGTAAAGAAGAGTTAAAGAAAAAATTAACACCAATTCAATATCATGTAACTCAAGAAAATGGAACCGAAAGACCATTCGAAAATGAGTTTTGGAATCAAGATCAAGAAGGTCTTTATGTTGATATAGTATCAGGTGAGCCACTATTTACAAGTTTAGACAAGTTTCATAGTAGCTGTGGTTGGCCAAGTTTTGCTAAACCAGTCCAAGAAGTCGTAACAAAACTAGACAGAAGTCATGGTATGTATAGAACAGAAGTAAGAAGTAAAGATGCTGATAGTCATTTAGGACATTTATTTACCGATGGCCCAAAAGACTTAGGTGGGCTTAGATATTGTATCAATTCAGCTTCGCTTAGGTTTATCCCGCTAAAGGACTTAGAAAAAGAAGGCTATAAAGACTATATAAAACTATTTAAAGACAAGGACCATTCATGAATGATTATGATGTTATTCCAGATTTAAAATATTTAAAACCGTTGAGATTCAAAAAATACTCAAATCTAAGACGTTTTTTTGCTAACTTGGTCATTACTTTTACTATGGCCTTTCTACGTCCCAAAAAAGGTTTGAAAATGAAATACTATAAAATTAGAGGATATAAACATAACAAAATTAAGGTCATTGTTTTTAGACATGAGAAACAAGACAAAAAAGCGCCAGGTTTGTTATATATACATGGTGGTGGATTTCAAATGGCAGGAACACCTGTCCATATTCGCATGTTAATGAATATTATTTTGCAAACTGGACAAACTGCTGTTTACGTTAAATATAGATTATTACCGAACAATCCTTTTCCAGCAGCCCTTTTTGATGCATATCATGCATTAGAGTGGATGAAAGCACACGCTGATTTCTTAAGAATTGATTCGAAAGACTTATCTGTTATGGGAGATAGTGCAGGTGGGAATCTAGCAATAGGTGTTTCGCTATTAGCTAGAGATAAAGATGGACCTAAAGTTAGTAAAGTTGCCTTATTATATCCAGTCATCGATGTAAAACAAGAAACAAAATCGATTATAAAATATACAGATACTCCAATGTGGAACTCTATTTTAAACAAATCAATGTGGGATTTATATCTTAAAAACGGAGATAATGGGATGCTAGAATATGCATCGCCATCACTTGCTAATCTAAAGAGGTTTCCAAAAACATATATTGAGACAGCTGAGTATGATTGTTTGCGTGACGAAGGTATTCAATTTGCAGAACAACTCAAGAAAGCAGGAGTTAAGGTTGAAGAACATCATACTAAGAAAACAGTACATGGATATGATGCAATGTTTTTAAGTAAATTTGTTAAAGAAATGATCAAAAAAAGAATTAAATTTTTAAAGGGTGATTTAAATGAAGAAAATTGATATCAACCAATGGGATAGAAAAGAGACATATTTATTTTATAAAGATGTTGATGTACCAAGATACATCATGTCATTTGATTTAGATGTTACCTCTTTTTATCAACATGTGAAGCAAAATAAGTACTCGTTTTATTTAGCATTTATATATGAAGTCATGCAGTGTATAAATCAAGTTGAGAACTTTAGATATCGGTTTGTTAATCATGAACCGTATTTATTTGAAAAAACCCATCCATCATTTACTGACCTTATCGAGAAAACAGAAAACTTTAAAATCGTTTCTGTAGATTTAGAAGACAAAATAGAACTTTTCATTCAAAAAGCTAAAGAGACCTCTATCAAGCAAGGGAATCAATTCATCGATTTAGAAAAAGAAGCAAGACATGATCTTGTTTA
Organism: Peloplasma aerotolerans; assembly: GCF_030012175.1. Taxonomy (GTDB): domain Bacteria; phylum Bacillota_I; class Bacilli_A; order Acholeplasmatales; family Acholeplasmataceae; genus Peloplasma; species Peloplasma aerotolerans. The sequence goes on along the minus strand of NZ_JASCXW010000036.1, from coordinate 10,667 downwards.
TATTACAACATTTCCATGGGCAAAATACACGCAAGTCTCACATGCGCATAATCTAGATCGATATGATGCAGTACCTCGGTTAGTATGGGGTAAATTTGAGGAGGTCAATGGTAAATTATTAATGCCATTTTCAATAGAAGTGCATCACGCATTTGTTGACGGACTTCATATTGGAAAACTCATTCAAAATCTACAAAGTCAAATCAACAAATAGAAGGTCGCATCCTTCTATTTTTTTATGCGATGATAGACTATGTAATTAAAAAATACAATTTTCCCATAATTGCAAACCAAAAAAACAGTAAATGATGTCACTTTACTTGTCAATAAAGAGCAAAAACAAATTTTTAAAAATTATATGATTTATCATATAAATTAAAAAGGTTATATGTTATAATATTTTATGTAAGCGCTTTTAAAAATTGAAGGGAGATTAACATGAGCGAATTTAAACATTTTGAGTACATGGAGAAACACAGATACGAGCAAGTCGTATATTTTTATGACAAAACGACAGGATTGAAGGGTATAACATGCATCCATAATACAACGTTAGGGCCAGCCCTTGGTGGTACTAGACTTTGGAATTATGATACCGAAGAAGAAGCTGTTGTTGACTGCTTAAGACTAGCAAGAGGTATGACCTATAAGGCTGCTGCAGCAGGTCTTAATTTAGGTGGAGGGAAAACGGTTCTTATTGGTGATCCAGACACAGTGAAGAGTGAAGGCTATTTTAGAGCATTAGGACGCTATGTTCAAAGCTTAAATGGTCGCTATATTACGGCAGAAGATGTAAATACAAGTACTAAAGATATGGACTTTGTAAGCATGGAAACAGATCATGTTGTTGGACTTGAAGGTAAATCAGGAAATCCATCACCAATGACTGCACTCGGTGCATTCCATGGTATTAGAGCAGCATTGCAATTCAAATTTGGAGATGAAACGATTTCTAAATATACATTTGCAGTTCAAGGCGCAGGACAAACAGGCTATTACTTAATTAAAAAACTGATTGAAATGAAAGCTAAAAAAATCTATTTTTCTGAAATTAATAAAAAGCATATCGCAAGACTTCAAAAAGAGCACCCAGATGTTGAATTCATCGAACCTAAAGATTTCTTTAAAGCGAATGTTGATGTATTAGTGCCTTGTGCATTAGGTGGCGTTTTCAATAGCGACACAATCCCACAAATTAAAGCTAAAATTATTGCAGGTACAGCTAATAACGTTTTATTAGATGATGATATTGATGGAAATCTTATTAAAGAAAAAGGTATCTTATACGCTCCTGATTTCGTGATTAACGCTGGCGGTTTAATTAACGTTTACCATGAGATCAAAGGTTATAATATTGGCCGTGCAACTAGAGATATTGAAAAAATTTATGATCGATTATTAGAAATATTCAAGATTGCTGAAAGAGAAAACATTCATACTCAACTAGCAGCTAAAGTGTTTGCTAAGAAGAGAATTGAAACAATCAATAATTTACAAGACAATTATATTGTTAGATAAGGAGTGATGACGTGAAAAAAGGAATACTAACTTTCGATAATGAGTCGTGCAAAGGCTGCGATTTATGTGCTAGCTTTTGCCCCGTTGATATTTTATATTTAGATAAAGATAGAATGAATTCAAACGGATATCACCTCATATCGGTAACTGATATGGATCAATGTATTGCATGTGCAAATTGTGCAATTGTATGCCCAGACTCAGTAATCAAAGTGGAGGTACGAGACAGTGAGTAAAGTCTTAATGAAAGGTAACCAAGCTATTGCAAAAGCAGCAGTATTAGCAGGTTGTGATGCATTCTTTGGATATCCTATTACCCCACAAAATGAAATTCCAGAGTATTTATCGAAATATTTACATGATGAAGGCAGAATATTTGTTCAAGCAGAATCTGAAGTCGCTGCAATCAATATGGTTTATGGTGCTGCTGGAGCTGGAGCAAGAGTGATGACTTCATCATCATCAGTAGGCATCGCTTTGAAACAAGAAGGCATTAGCTATTTAGCTGGTGCAGAGTTACCTTGTGTCATCGTTTCTGTCATGCGTGGTGGTCCAGGTTTAGGTGGTATTCAACCATCGCAAGCAGATTACTATCAAGCAACTCGTGGTGGAGGAAATGGTGATTATCATGTCATTGTCTTCGCCCCTGAAACAATTCAAGAAACTGTAGATTTAATGAAACAGTCTTTTGATATTGCAGATACTTACCGTAACCCTGTTATGATATTAGCAGATGGTTTAATTGGTCAAATGATGGAATCTGTTGACATGGATAAACCTGTTAAAAAGCGCCATATAGAGCCAAAAACCTATGCATCAATTGGATCAGATTATCATGAAGGTAGAAACATAATTACCAGTGTTGCATTAGATCCAGTCTTATTAGAAAAACACAATATTTCTCTTCAAGCTAAGTATAAAGAAGTGATTAAACATGAAACAGCATATGAAATGGTTAACATGGAAAATGCAGATTATGTTATCGTTGCTTATGGTACATCAGCTAGAATTTCAAGATCTGCGATTGAAGCTTTAGAAGAAAAAGGTATTAAAGTTGGACTCATTCGTCCTATTTCGCTATGGCCATATCCTAAAAAAGCATTTGATTTGATTCCAAAAACCTGCAAAGGACTTCTTGTCGTAGAAATGAGCATGGGACAAATGCTTGATGACGTTTTAATTTCAAATAAAGGACGTCATAAAGTTGCATTCTATGGTCGTTGTGGTGGTGTAGTTCCTGAGCCAGAAGAAATCGTGGATGCAATTCTCAATTTTGATGATAAGGTGGTGGAAGCATGATTCGATACGAAAGATCAAAAGGATTAACTGAAGTAACAACACATTATTGTCCTGGTTGTACACACGGTATTCTACACAAATTGGTTGCTGAGGTCTTAGAAGAACTTGGCGTCATCGGGCAATCAGTAGGTGTTGCATCTGTTGGATGTTCAGTGTTTAGTTATGATTATATCAAAACCGATTTCCAACAAGCACCACATGGTAGAGCTTGTGCAACAGCAACAGGTATTAAACGATTTTTACCTGATCGTGTTGTGTTTACTTATCAAGGCGATGGTGATTTAGGATCGATTGGTATTGCAGAATCCATTCATGCAGCAAACCGCGGTGAAAACATTACGGTTATCCTTGCGAACAATGCAATCTATGGCATGACAGGTGGACAAATGGCACCAACGACACTGATTGGTCAAACTTCAACAACTTCTCAAGATGGTAGAAACATTTTGGAACACGGATCACCTTTAAAAATTTCTGAAATATTTGGTCAAATTGAAGGTGCAGCATATGTTGAACGTGTATCATTGCATGATATTGGCAATATTAGAAAAGCTAAAAAAGCTATTAAAAAAGCATTTACTTATCAAATAGAAAAGAAAGGTTTTACAATGATTGAAGTCTTATCAACTTGTCCAGTTAACTGGGGAGTCAAGCCAAGAGAAGCACTTGATTGGGTTAAAGATAGTATGATTCCAGTTTTCCCACTAGGCATTTTTAAGGATGTGGCGAAAAATGATTAGAACAATTCGTATTTCAGGATTTGGTGGGCAAGGTGTTATGCTCACGGGACAATTATTAGCGCATGCAGCAAATGAACAAGGATTATACAGTTTATGGGTTCCAACGTATGGACCTGAAACTAGAGGTGGTACTGCAAATTGTTCAATTACAATAAGTGATAAACCTATCTATTCACCTGTTTTTCAAAAGTCTGATGATTTATTAATTTTCAATGAACCTTCATTAGCTAAATTTGGAGAGAAGATTAAATCAGGGGGTAATATTTTTTACAACTCATCATTAATCAAGAAAAAAGTAAATCATGATGATCGTAATGTTTATCCTGTACCCATGAGTGAACTTGCTCAATCTTTAGATAAACCACAGGTAGCTAACATGGTGATGTTGGGTGCATATTTAAACAAAGTTGGTATTTTTAAAGAAGAGGTAATTATTGAATCATTAAAATACTTCCTAGGACCTAAAAAAGCAAACATGCTTGAGATTAATCAAAAAGCAATTGCAATCGGTTTTGAATCGGTAAATTAAAGCATTTATAATCAAAAGCAATTTGGGTTTTCCAAGTTGCTTTTTTTGTTTTGTGTCTACTATAAAACTCACATCGTCTGATATATAAGACAATGTTTACTTTTTTCTTATTTTCTATGAAAAACGATTGACTATACCTATGATTTAAAGTATATTGACTTTGAAAGCGATTACTTTCACATCTATAAGGAGATACAAAGATGAACAAAAAAACACTATTCATGATTATCATTACGATGATTACATTTGGTTTAATTGCATGTCAAAATCAAACAAGTGATCCTCATATTGAAGATATATTAAATACGGTTGCAGATCAAATATCTATACCACAAGAAACAACCGAAAATATAAATTTACCCCAAACAATTACAAAAGAAGCATTTGAGATTTCTATCGTATGGGGTTCTAGTCAAGAAGTTTATTTATCAAATACAGGTGTTGTCATGAGGCCTACTTTTGAAATAGGCAATCAAAATATTGTGTTAACAGCTACACTTACTTATCAAGATGTATCTATTGTAAGAACTTATAACATTATTGTTGTTTCCTTATCTTCAGAAGTTGGTATATATTATACTGTTTCTTTCAATCCAAATGGTGGAACAACAGTTTCACCGATAAATGTTGAAGAAGACAAACTATTAACTGAACCATCAACTCCATCAAAAGAAGGATATACTTTTGAAGGATGGTTTAAAGATATAGAATTAACTCAAGCATGGAATTTTACAACTGATTTTGTTATAGAAAATATGACTTTATATGCAAAATGGGAAGAAGAAACATCCACCATAACTTATACAGTAATATTCAATACAAATGGTGGAACAACTATAGAACCAGTTATGCTAGAGTCAAATGAGACCGTATCAGAACCTCATGAACCAACAAAAGAAGGTTATGAGTTTGCTGGTTGGTTTACCAACCAACAATTAACTGAATTGTTTGATTTTGACTCACCAATTATTACTAACCTAACGATTTATGCAAAGTGGACTGAAATTATAGTCATACCTGAAGGAACTGCAATTAGCACTCCTGAGGAATTCAATCATACAGTAACAACCCACGCAAGTGGTGGTGTCTTTTACTTAGCAAACGATATCGATTTTACAGGATTTACTTGGACATATACAAGCTTTAATTTCAAAGGAACCATCAATGGTAATGGTAAAACCATTTCAAATTTATCAATTCATGGTGGTGACCGTAGTGGTATTTTTACAAGAATTAAAGAATCTACAGTTTATAATCTAACATTGGATCAAGTTCATGTTGTATCAACAGGACGTGCTGGTATACTAATCGGAGAAGTTGATGGAACAGATGTTTTAGTTCATAACATAAGCATCATCAATTCATCAGTTACAGGAAATAGTTCAAATGGTGTTGGTGGTCTTATTGGGTATACGAAAAATGGCTTTAATGTGTCAACACATGACATTATATTAGAAGATGTCACAGTCACCAATCAAAATAAAGCTTCTGGATTAATCATTGGTAGAACCAATAATGGATCTACATTAGGGAACATGACAATTAGCAACATATATATCACAAACTCTTATGTAACAGCTACTGAATCAGTAGGTGGTATTTATGGAGATGTCACCGGATCAATCAATTTATCCATAGATAAAATCGTTATGGAAATTCATTTAGACAGCAGTAAAAATCTAGGTGGAGTTATTGGTCTTAATCTTTCAACAAATAATATTTCTATTCAAGATATTTTGATGACGGGTTCATTAACAGCATCCAATAATAATATTGGACATATTGCAAGTGGAAATGTTATTACAACAGCAAACAGAATCTATGCAGTTCAGTTTGATATCACTGGTGATGTCAATCAACAAGCAATAGCAGAAAACAACATCATCAGTTCACTTGAAACACTTAATTCTGAATGGTGGCATGATCATTTATCTAACATTGCATCAGATGAATCGTGGTATTTTCAAGACAATCTTTACCGCTTAACAGGACTATCTTATATCCCTGTCAACAGTTTTGTTGTGACACTAGAGTTACAACATGGTTTATCTAGTATTCAAACTTATGTTAAAGAAAATACAATGTTATCCAAACCTATAGATCCAACCTATCCGGGGTATGAGTTCATAGGATGGTATACAAATATAGAGTTAACGACTTTATACAACTTCGATGATTTAGTTCATGAAAACATGACTTTGTATGCGAAGTGGGCAGCTCTTCCTACTTATACGGTTATGCTGAATCATATCGCTTATTTAATTGCAGAAGGTGATTTAGTTGAACAACCACAAGATCCATATCAATTAGGAAAAATATTCGTAGGTTGGTTTGATGGTGATCAAATATTTGATTTTACAACACCAATAACTAAAAATTATACGATTGAAGCTCATTTTATTGATGCTGAACAATTTACCATCTCATTTGATAGTTTAGGTGGTAGTGCGATATCAGCCATATCACTTTATGAAAATGAAAAGATTACAAGCTTACCAAAACCAACATTAGAAGAACATCGTTTCGTGAATTGGTACTTAGACTTAGATTTAACCATCATATTTAACCAAACATACTTAGAAGAAAATATCACACTATATGCGAAATATGCAGAACTAGGCGAAATCATATTTGAAGAATCTTTCGAGTATCCTTTAAATACTGATTTAGGTACAACGCCATGGAATGTTTCAAAACCTGGAACTGCAGTAATCATTGAGAATAATGTTTTAAAACTAACAGAAACTTCGAGTGAAGCTATCTACGATCAAAATCTAGCAACACTCGCAGATGGACGTTATGTGCTAGTCTTTGATTTTATGCAACCAACAGGAGGAGCATCTTTCACAATCGAATTAACAAATGGAACGCAGCGAATCTTTACGGTTGGAGCAAATCGAACCAATCGATTTACATTCCGTAATGCTGATGGAACAGAACAAGCACTGAATGCATCAATCCTTAGTGTTACTCCAAATCAATATCATCAAGCAATCGTTATCTTTGACACGGAGCATCATTACTATAAGTATTTTATTAAATTAGAAGATCAACTTTATGAAATAACACCTTCAGGTGGCGTTTCCTTTATGAGTAATATGGAAATCACTCATATTAGAATTCGCATTGTTGGTGGAACCGTAAGTACGAATCCACATACTTATTTGGATTCAATTTTAATCGAATCTAGTAGCGAAACAACCCATGGTAAATCAGTTTATGACCCTGAAGAAGCTATCGATTATGAAGTTTTAATTCAACAGATTTATGATGAATTAACGATACCTTTTAGTGACGATATTCGTTCAAATATCACACTGCCTACAAATATCCAAAATGTTAATATAAGCTGGATATCAAGCAATCCAAGTGTTGTTTCACACACTGGCATCGTTACACGCAACGAGACAGATGACATTCATGTAAGCCTAGAAGCAACCTTATCTAAAGATGGCTATACGTTAACCAAAGACTTTGAAGTTATCATCAAGTCTTTACAAGCTCAAACTGAATTTGATGATTCAGCATATGCATTATCAGGATTTGCTCTGGGTCATGTTTCTATTCCAGATTTAAAAGAAGGTGATTCAGGATATTATGTTGTTACTAATGAACTTGAGTTTATGAACGCAATTAATGCAGAAAATACAAGTACAACAACAGCAGCAAGAATTATTGAAATTAGAAATGATTTAAACTTGGGTTACCATGAAGTTGTTAGTCAATATGGTGTTCTTAAAAATTTAGATCAACATAATGTTCCTAAAATGCATCCTATTCTTAAGCAAACCGGAGTGAGTATGGTAAGAATACAAGAGCGAGACGGTAATACTTCAAAATATCATGAAGGTCTGGTAATCTTTTCGGAATCAGGACATACGATCAAGCATGCATCTTTTAACATCAAACGTGCTAATAACATCGTGATTAGAAACTTAAAGTTTGATGAGTTATGGGAATGGGATGAAGCAACAAAAGGTGATTATGATTCTAATGATTGGGACTATTTCACATTAGAGCAAATCAATGGCATCTGGTTTGACCATGTAGAACTTGGAAAAGCTTATGATGGATTAATCGATTTTAAAGCAGGTAGTACAACAATTCAAACCGTTATCAACGCAACCTTCTCATATATGAAACTAGTATTTGAACCTAATGATTTTATACTTGCACAATTTCAATACCTAGAAAACAATCGTACAAGTTACAATTACTACAATCAAATGAGAAATGCAGGCATGACGATGGAAGAAATCATGGCAGTTAATAGTTTTCAAAAGAAAGGTTTCTTATTAGGCGGTAGTGAAGGACGTGTAGGTAACATTTTTACCCTAACGATTTATAACAGCTACATTAAAAATTTACAAGATAGATTTCCAAGAGTAAGAGGTGGCGATGTTCATTTATTCAATAACGTCTATGATGCAACTGAAGTTTATGAAATGAGAAACTTCGTTAGAGACACATGGCCAACACTTTTCGCGAAACCTGAATATAATAGACAGTTAACAAATCAAGCGCTTGTAACAACCGAAAATGGGGCAATCCTGATGGAAAACTCGATTATTAAAGGTGTATCACAAGTGATTAAGTCAAATCAAGTGAGTAGAGATCATCCTGAGATGACCGGAAAGTATCGTGTCATCGATAGTTACTATGAATTAGGTGATTATACATTCTACGGTTCATCAGAAGATATAGATACACCATTTATTCGTTCAAATTCTGAACCTATATTGCCTTTTTCATGGACAACAATTTCTAGTCTACCTTATTCGAATTACGATTTGGTTGCAGTTAATGTTTTAGAAGAATATTTAAATCATGCAATTTTAGGTGCAACTGACATTCCATTTAATTGGTTATCACTAGAAGGACAACCTACTACATAACACAAAAAAATCTTAATCAAGGCATTATCGAATCCATCGATGATGCCTTTTCTTAATTGAAAAAGCATATATCAAAGAAAAAAAGCAAACAATGGATGAGTCTATAGCTTGAATATGCTATAATGATGATAATAAAACTATAAAGCATGATAAAGGAGCTATATATGAAAGAACTCAAGCTGAATTATAAGAGTACACTTTTTATTGGATTTGGTTTTTTTTCAATTTTAATGTTATGGCAGATTTATAATACCTACGCACCTATATTCTTAGGTAAATTACTAAGTGATGGTGGAGACATTGATCCAGCAACAGCACCACTCGTTGGGTTCATTATGGCATTAGATAATTTCTTCGCATTATTTATGTTACCAATCTTTGGGATTTTATCTGATAGAACCAAAACAAAATACGGTAGACGTATGCCATATATTATTGTTGGGATGTTTGTATCAGCAATCATATTCCCTTTAATCGCAGTTGCATATATATTAAACAGTCTTGCAGGTGTCATTATTATGATGTTGCTGGTATTAATCGTTATGAATATATACCGTAATCCTGCTGTATCATTAATGCCTGATGTCACACCAAAACCACTCAGATCTAAAGCAAATGGGATTATTAACCTTATTGGTTATGTAGGTGCGATTATTGGCGGTGCACTTGTCATTGTCTTTGGTCAATCTGTAGATGATCCACTACTTAGTGTTATGCCTTTCTTAGTTGTTAGTGGTGTTATGTTGGTTGCGATGATTGTTTTATTTATAAAGATTAAAGAAAACAAATTAGTTCAAGACACCAAAGAAGATATGGAAATTGGTGAACAACATAGTACAACCTTAGGAGAAGTTAAAGAAAATGTTCCATTAAGCAAACAAGATAAATCAAACATGATTTTTATCTTAATAGCAGTATTCTTATGGTTTGCAGCATTTAACTCGATTGAAACATTTATTAGTTCTTATACAGAAACTGTTTTAGGAAGATTAGATATTGCAGGAACCATAACAATCATTATGGTCTTATCTTCGATGATTACATTTATTCCAGCAGGTTTTTTAGCAGGTTATATTGGACGTAAGTTCTCAGTCATTGGTGGTTTAGTATTGATGGGTTCAGGCTTGTTTGTAGCAATGCTATTCCAAGAACCCAATGCACCATTTTTCTTATCCATTTCAGTCATTGGGATAGGATGGGCATTTATTAATGTCAACTCATATCCAATGATGGTAGAAATGTCTCATAAAAATAATGTTGGAAGATACACTGGTTACTATTATACAAGTTCAATGTTAGCTCAATCTTTTACACCTATTGTTGTAGGAGCATTCATTAGTTATATTGGAAGTTATACCGTATTATTTCCATATGCACTTGTTTTAGTTTTAGGAGCATTTATCGTATTTTTCTTTGTTAAAGAGAAAAAGGATGTGCCGAAAGAAATTAAAAAAGGTCTTGATGCATTCGATATAGATTAAATCAAATAAAGAGTTCAAAAACCGTCTAGATAGGCGGTTTTTTATTTTACTATCATAAATAAAAAAATTGATAAACCTATTTAAGTTTATACAAAACAACTAGAAGATTTAATTGATGATGTAAATGACTTTTATCTTACCAAAGTACATGATAAAATTCAGGCAAGAGGTGACTAACTATTAAAAGTCAAGCACCTAATGTAGC
>NZ_JASCXW010000035.1 GCF_030012175.1 Peloplasma aerotolerans | reverse complement strand
AGGTGCTAGATTCGCACCTTTCATTGTTATTTAACTCGTAACACTTTGTATTGAATCCAAGCGCCATATAACGCGATTCCCATCAATAGGATACCAGTTCCGATATTGAGAAGATCTTTGTCGATTGCTGCAACATTTGATAATACCATCTGCAAGATGTAGACAAAGAAATATCCATATAACAAATAGCGTATTGTTTTAACTTCTTGTTCGGTAATAATTGATATTCTTGGATCTTCTTTTCGATAAAGGATAAACCCTACCACACCAAAGAATACTAAGATACCTAGTAAAACATACGGTAACCAAGGTAAAGATTCTCTAAAGTAATGGGTAAGAATAACATTACCTCCCATTAAGAAAAACACGATAAACAATAAAAACTGAATAAACAAACTTTTGCGATAAACTTTCATTTTGTATCTCCTTATATTATTTTTTATTTTTTAATGATATACTAAAAAGTGAAATGAGGTAATATTATGAAAAAAGCTGTATATCCCGGTACATTTGACCCTCTAACGATTGGACATCTAGATATTATTAAACGTGCATCAAGGTTAGTCGAAGAGCTTCATGTGGTTGTTGCTGATAACTATAAGAAGTTACCTACCTTTACGACCGAAGAGCGTATTGATATGATTAAGCGTGTCATTAGTGAGATACCTAATGTCGTCATTACATCAACGACTGACTTAATTGTTCGTTATGCTGCGCAACATGATATTGATATTATGATTAGGGGTCTTAGAAACATTCCTGATTATGAGAATGAATATGCATTATATCAATTCAATAGAAACTTAAATCGCAACATTGAAACGATTATTTTATTTCCATCATCAAGAAACCACTTTGTATCATCTTCTGCGATTAAGGAATTAGTTGTTCATCACGCAGATATATCACCTTATGTCCCAAAAGAAATTATTAAAGATATCCAAGATAAAATTAGAACTAAATTAGATTAATTGATTTGAAAAATGCGTAAAGCTGATCTTCCTTAATATGAGGAGCTATATGATCGGCTTTTTCTTTTAATTCATCAAATCTTGTATTATCCATAGCAATACCAATATCAGCCATTTCAATCATTTGAATATCGTTTGCACCATCACCAACACAAATCAATTTTGATTCGCCTTCGTGTTCGAGTGCTTTTTTTATTCCAAATGATTTGTTCATCATTGGATAAACAAAGTCTGCACCACCTTTATGCCACGGGTATAATCTGAACTTAGGCATTTTTTTAGCGATTTCAACAATGGCATCTTCATGATCTGCAAATAACCATAATTGATAGACTTGATTGTTTTTGTAGAAGTCAGGATCAACTTTAGGAAATATCCCTCTAAGAGCTTTCATGCCATAACTAACACGTTCATCCCAGTAATTAACTGCCTCATCATAGATACCTACCATACCAACATTTAAATCATTACCTTTTGTGATATCGAACACTTCTAAGATGTCTTCAGTCTTAATTGGATGATCAAAAATCTTTTCATCATCCTTAAAAACGACAGATCCATTAATTAAGACTTTGTATGTAAATAGATGTAAAATATCTTGTATAATTTCTAGTTTTCTAAGTCCTCTACCTGTTGCTAAACCTAAGATTATATTATCTTTTTCATGGAGTTCTTGTAGAAGTTTCAAGGTTTGTTCAGGTATTTTTCCCAATTGGTTATTATACAGTGTATTATCGACATCAAAAAAGATAATAGTTTTCATCATCCACCTCAAAGATAATTATAACATAATAAGTATTCTACTATCATTTTTCACGTTTTTATTATACAATAGTAATGAAATAATCGTTGCTGGAGGATGAATTTATGAAAAATCCACTACTTAAAACCGGTGAACTCGGCATTTTTGCACTAGGGGGACTCGGTGAAGTTGGAAAAAATATGTACATATTTGAAATTGAAGATCAGATATTTATTGTCGACTCAGGCATTCTTTTTCCTGATGAACACTTATTAGGAATCGACTATGTCATACCTGACTATACATACTTAGTTGAAAATCAAGAAAGAATTGCTGGTTTATTTATAACACATGCTCATGAAGACCATATCGGTGGAATACCCTATTTACTTAAAAAGGTAGAAATTCCTAAAATATATGCAGCTGGTATTGCTGTTGATATGATTGAGTATAAATTAATGGAGCATAAAGATATTAAAGCTCCACAAATCGTTGAGTATAAAAGTTATTATAAATATAATTTTAAAGATGTTGAAATATCATTTATTAGATTGAATCATTCTATTCCTGATATGTTCGGTATCGTTTTTAGAACTAAACAAGGTATTATCTTCCATACAGGAGACTTCAAAGTCGATTATACACCTGTTGGACCATCTGCTGAGTATGATAAATTAGCAGCAATTGGTAGTGAAGGTGTCTTATGTTTACTATCAGATTCAACCAATGCTGAACGCGATGAACTGATTCAATCAGATAGTAAAATTGGTAAGTCAATTAACGAATTATTTTCAAGACTTCCTGGCCGTGTTTTAATCGCGACATTCGCATCCAATATGTATCGTATCCAACAAATCATTGAAGCATCTGTTTTAAATAATAGAAAAGTTGCTGTTTTTGGGAGAAGTATGGAAAGAGCTATTGAGATTGGTATGCAAACTGGTTATATAAAGGCTCCTAAAGATACGATCATTACAGGTGAACAATTCAATCGAATGAAACCAAATGAACTGACGATTTTAGTAACCGGTTCTCAAGGTGAGCCTTTAGCTGCATTAAGTAGAATCGCAAATGGTTCGCATAGACAAGTTAAAGCACTCCCTGGTGATACTGTCATCTTCTCTTCATCACCGATTCCTGGCAATCAAGAAGGTGTCAATAGAACCATTAATAAACTATTTAGATTAGATATTGATGTGATTACACATGGACCATTGGCAGATACGCATACGTCAGGACATGGCGCACAGCAAGACCTTAAATTGATTTTAAGCTTAACAAAACCAAAACTCTTTATACCCATCCATGGAGAACACCGTATGTTAAAACATCATAAAGCATTAGCGATTGAATGTGGTGTAGATCCTAAAAATATTTTAGTCATGGATAATGGAGATGTTGCTGCTGTATCTGATTCATCGATTCGTCTTGCTGGACAAGTGACCCATGGTGAAGTTTATATCGATGGTACAGGTATTGGGGATATTGGTAGTCAAGTCATTAAAGAACGTAAATTGCTAAGTGAAGAAGGATTATTCTCTGTTATTTTATCCATTAATTCAGAAACCAAGAAACTTGTTAATGATCCAACGATTATATCTAGAGGTTTTATTTATATGAAGGGCAATGAAGAGATTACCGCATCATTAGCTAATGAAGCGAAAAAGATTGCAGTTGCGGAATTAGGTAAAAAACTTTATAATGAGTTGAACTTAAAACAAGCCATTATCGATCATTTAAATCATCAGATTTTTGAATTAACACAAAGAAGACCTTTGGTCATACCAGTTGTTGTTGATTTAAAATAAAACAAGCAAACAAATAAAAGGACTGTTAAGCCCATAAAGATATAACATCTCTATGTCTTCAGTCCTTTTTTATATTTATTAGCTTTTTTGACTTATTCACGGTAATCATTCTCTTGATTCGCTTTTAATGCTTTCTGTAATTGATTTAAAAAAAGCGCTACTCCATAACTCTAACGAGCTTACATCTTTAATAAAAGGTTTAACATCTAATTTTGCTTTCCCATAATCGATAATGTCAAATTTATCATTTAATATTTTAATCAAAAGCTTATGAGTCAAAACTTTGTTATGATCAAGCGTATCTGTTTGTTTAAGTCTTGCTTCTAAGTGTTTTAAATTAACTTTTGTATTTAGACTTATATAAAAAAGATAGTCGTATAGATCTCTTCCTTTAACTCTGTTTTTCCAACTTCTAGCTATTATAGCGTGAATCTTACCAGCAAATAAGGATTCCTTATCATAAACTCTTATCTGGTAAGGAAATGGCAACAAACGATATTTCAACTCTGTATTAGCATAAAGTGGAGGATTAAGATCAACTTCAAACTTAATGATTATTTTTTCATTGTGAATGATTTGCTTATAATCTTCTGTATTTGGATATATAGTTAGAAAAGTTTCTTTAGTATTACCCTTAATAAATGCTGATTCAATGCTTGTCCTATTTGTTTTTTCTTTTTTTTCAATATCAAAATCTAAACCGATTGAATTAATAATATCACCAATTGAATTGAAATACTTATCTAGATTAAAACTTGCATCGCTCGTTACTAAGGAAAAATCTAAATCTTCACTAAATCTATCAATTCCATAAAATATCCTTAATGCAGTTCCACCATAAAATGCAGCATGATTAAAAAAATCTGTTTTTGATAAGGCAGCCAAAACAACTTCTTGCAATACTTCTTTGATTGCGTTCTTCTTATCTTCTAAAGTACTTATGTCATATTTACTTATCATTTGATGAATAATTGTCATTGTCTATACTCACTTTCTATTACTTTAACTAATATATTTATATTGTTAGAAATATACTTCTTCGATAAAAATAAAATGTTTTTAAAATTTAGTTCGTTAAATGCATTTATATCTATTCTTAGATCTTCAAATAGTAATGTTTTAAAATCTTTAACACTTCTAACAGGAGGAAGTATATAGAGCATATCACATAAAGCTTTCTCTGGGCTCGCTATAAAGTATGCATATGTATCATACTCATATGCTTTAACAAAGTAAGGAAAAGCATCTTTAGGTACATCTCTATAGGTAAAAAAACCAAAACGGTTTTTATATTGTTTACTTTTTCTTTTATTAAAAGTCGCGTTCGTATATGTTACAACTCTTTCTGGTATTAAACTATGAAATGACAAAGCATACTCAAAAGATAAATATGAAGGACCATAAATATAAGATGCAAGTAAATATCCACTTGTATGTTTGTTTGTTTCATATATACCTCTAACAACAGGAAATAAGGTGTTCTCATCTATATCTCTTTTAATCTTTCCATTGATATCTGAGTAATTTTTATATTTTTCTTTCAGATCCATTATTGTAACAATCATATGTTTTCCTCCACTTAATTGTATTATACACGTTTTTAAGGAGCAAATCAACATTTTTTGATGAATTATACTATTTTCTTGTACTGATTGTCGTTATGTTTACTATTCTACAGTTGAACCACACACTATATTGAAATAAAGAAAGATGCTTCATACCTATTGATCGGTTGAATCATCTCATAGTTCTTTCTTATTTTGTTTAGCAATTCTAGGTTTTAATTAACTCGATTTGCACTTTTTTTTATCCATTTCTACCTCTAGAATTTTCTATCACTTCATTGCTTTTGCTAATGTATCAAAGACATCTTGTATATTATTTAGAAAGCATCTTATCCAGCATGACGTTTATTATTCGATTAAGATTACTTTGTTACATATAATCTAGAAATGCATCAAATACATATTTCGTTACTAGAGCATCATCAGCCGCATTATGCGTTTGTTCATAATCAACTTGATAATACGTTTTATAAGCTTTAAATAGTCCTAAATCATCTTTTAAATTATAATAATCTTTATGAAGTTTCAATAAATCAATAAAGTCTTGATCATTCGTTAACTTCTTTTTATTGTGAAACTGATAGGAGTCATTTAATGCAGTAACATCATTTTTCCCCCAACAAACTAATTTGGGGTGATACTCACTGATAATCTTTTGTAGCTTATCATAAAAGGTTTGATATTCAGTAGCTTCATTAAAAAATGTTTCTTCCTCAAGCTTTAAAAAACGTTTTGTTCTTCTGCTTAATGTTTTTCGTTCTTTTGGCAAAATATAATAACCATCTTGTAATAAAATATCGCCTTTTGCTTGTGCGAGAACGTATCCAACTTGAATAATTTCTGAATGAAAACTATCTCTATCTCTATATCCAGGCATTGTCATTTCAAAATCGATGAATAAATAATATTTGTTCGAAGAAAGAACAGTTCTCATATCTTCCCTAAGTTTATATAAGTCGTAATGAACAATATAAGGTCTTAACGAGATGATTTGATTAAAATGAGCAACTTGATAATATTTCATATTGCCTATTTTTTTGACTCTTTCGGTTATTTCAAAATCAACTAGAACACCTTGTCCTAAAAATGGATAAAATGTTTTAGATAACCGGTTGGTCATGTAAAACCCAAGTTTGCGACCATTAAAAATCATATAAAATACTTTAAGTTTTGGATCAATACTATGTATTATTTTTCTCATGCTAAATCCTCTTTAATTTTTTTGGCAACCTTTAGTGGTATCCCTAATGATACAAGTTCTTCATCGGCCGCATTTTTAATGGCATCAATACTTGTGAAATGGCTAAGTAATGCCTTTTTTCTTTTATCTCCAATACCTTCTATTTGATCAAGTGGAGATGATATGGATTTCTTGTCTCTCGTTGAGCGGTGGAAATCGATAGCGAATCTGTGTACCTCTTCAGATATCTTTAATAATAACTTATAAAGCTCACTTTGTTTTAATAATGGAATGACTTCGTTTTCATAAACGATTGCTTCGAGTGTGTGTTTATTATTTTTCTTTAAGCCTGCAATTTTAATATCAAGCCCTAAGTTATCTAAAACCTCTTTGACTGCGTTTAGTTGGCCCTTACCACCATCAACTAAAATTAAATCAGGAAAGGTTCCTTGCTCTAATAAAAGCTTTTGATATCTACGATATGTGACTTCCTTCATTGCTTGATAATCATCATTGGTTGTTGTTTTTAAATGATACTTCCTGTAACTTTTTCTTTCAAAATTTCCATCTTTATAGACAACTAATGCAGAAATAGGTGCTGTACCAAAGAGTTGTGCATTATCAAAGACTTCAATATGATTGATATTATAATTCACAAGTTCGCTTAGGTCATCCAATGCTTTTTGTTTTTGTTCGTCTTTATGTCGATATAACATAAAGTGATGTTCTAAATCATAATCAGCATTTTTAGATGCTAAATCTGTTAACTTCTTTTTATCTCCTTTTTGAGGTATAGATACTTTTTTACCAAAATAAGGTTCAATATCTTCTAGCTTAAATCGATTGCTAAATAACAATTCATCTGGTGAGATTAACTCATAAAATTGTTGAAGGTAACTCACAACTGAATCTATTACATCACCAACATATGCAAAAACAATTTGATGTTGATCAATCATCTTCCCTTGACGCATCATTAAGATTTGTAATGCAATGTCATCTTTATTATAGGCAAAACTAATCGCATCCCTATCTTTAAAGTCATTTAGGTTAATAATTTGCTTTTCAGTAGTTGCTTGAATATGATTAATCATATCTCTAAATTCTGCAGCTTTTTCATAAGCCATTTCTTGACTTGCTGTAGTCATTTCGATTTCTAATTTAGATAAAACTTCTTTTGTATCACCTTTTAAAAACTTTGTAATTTCAGGTATGATATCACCATAAGTAACATCAGGATTGATGCATGGTGCAAGACACTGACCAATATGATAATACAAACAAGCCTTTTTAGGCATCGTATCACATTTTCTTAAAGGGTATAAACGGTTTAACAATCTAACCGTTTCTCTAGCGCTATAGACATTGGGATAAGGACCAAATACTCTACCCTTAACATCTTTTTGTCTAACGACTTGGAGTTTTGGATGTGTTTCTTCTGTAATTTCAATATAAGGATAAGTCTTATCATCGATAAGTCTAATATTATATTTAGGTAAATATTGCTTAATTAAATTGATTTCTAGAATTAATGATTCATGTTCACTGTTGGTCAGCACATAAGAAAAATCACGAATCTCGGAGACGAGACGTGTGGTTTTTTCGTTGTGCGCACCAGTAAAATAGGTTTTCACACGATTTTTAAGGTTTTTTGCTTTACCTACATAGATGACTTCATCTTTATGGTCTTTCATTAAATAACAACCAGGTTCAGTAGGGATAAGCGCGATTTTGTCTTTTAAATTCAATCAAATCACCATTTATATTGTATCACAATTTATGATATCAAAAAAATCTATCCTTTTTGCAAAAAAAATAAAGCAATTTCGCTTTATCTTTATGATTCAAAGTCTATTTTAACTTTACCATCTAATATTTCTTCTAATGCTACGCCAATACTTTTAACACATTGTGCGTCTTCTACTTGTAGTTTTTCAGCTTCAAGTATTTGTGCAACTTTACTAGCTGCATAAACTAATTTATATTTGGAATCAATCTTTGACAACAATTTGTCAATCGATGGGTAACGCATACCGTCTTTGTTCTTTACCATTTTTATTTCTCTCCGATCATCTTAATATAGTTATGAATTGTTCTTTCTGTTTTCGCATGTTCAGCACGAATAATTGCCATAATTCGATCTGCAGCATTATTAACATCGTCGTTAACAACGATATAGTCATACTTATGAGCAAGTAAAAATTCTGACTCTGCTTTCTTCATGCGTCTATTAATTAAGTCTATAGATTCTGTACCTCTACTGACCAATCTTTCATATAATGCTTTTTTCCCTGGCGGAACTAAGAAAATGAAAACTGCTTCTTTCATCTGTTTTCTAACTTGAAGTGCACCTTCAACTTCAATTTCTAAAACAACTTCTTTTCCTTTGTCAAGTTGTTCATCAACTTTATCACGTGGTGTTCCATAGTAATTACCAACAAATTCTGCCCATTCAAGAAATTTATTTTCCTTAATTCGCTGTAGGAAAGTTTCTTTGTCTACAAAGTAATAATCAACACCTTCAACTTCACCAGGTCTTGGTGGTCTTGTTGTCATAGAGACTGAATAAACAAGATCATGATGCGGCATTTGGAATAAAGCACGTCTTACCGTTCCTTTTCCAACACCTGAAGGTCCAGAAATTACGACTAACAATCCACGCTCATTTAATTTCATGGGCTCCTCCTTTGGGTTTGATATTACATTCTATTATATATGATAATAGGTGTGGTGTAAATAGTTTTAGTTATATTTACTTTATTATTGTGATAAATGGCTAAATAATGAGATAAAAATGTGATAAAATGAATAAAGAGGTGGATTATGGTTTTCGATGGTTTTTTCATTTTTCATTTAATTAAAGAATTGAATCAAGAGCTTGAGAAAGCAAGACTGGAAAAGATCTATCAAAACGATGAGACGTCTTTTGTTTTTGCGTTTTATGCGAAGGGATCTAGGAAATATGTATCCTTAAATTTATCACCTCATCGATTCGGAATTAACATTACAGAAAATAAACAACATGGAGCTTTAACTTCTCAATTTTTGGTCACGATGAAAAAACATCTAGAAGGTGCTATTTTAGAGTCTATAACTCAATATGAAACCGATCGAGTTATGATATTGAATTTTACTTCTTATGACTTTATTGATGGTCCTGTATCTAAAAAACTAGTTTTTGAAGCGATGGGAAGGCATTCTAATTTATTGTTGATTAAAGATGATGTCATTATTGATACATATAAAAAGATGTTTTTTGATGAGGGAAGACAGTTATTGCCACAAGCTAAGTTTGAATTTTTTCCATCAGATAAAAAATCTTTTGAGTCACTTGATTATGATGATGCTGAATCACCAAAAGATTTGGTTGATCAGTACTTAGGTGTTTCACCATTTTTGGCAAAATATCTTTTTGAAACGAAAGCTGATATACGTTTAGTTAAAGTAAAACCCACTAGAAACTTAAAAACAAGAAAAGATTATGTGTTTGATATTTTTAAAGAAACGGATGAAAAAGTGTATTTTGATACTATATCTGAGATGATGGATCATGAAAAAGAAGAAAAAAGAGATCGTTTTTTATCTCATCGATTGTTTATCGATAAGCAAGTAGCCAAATATGATAAAAGATTAGCCCAACAAGAGATGTCACTAGATGAAGCAAAAGAAAAATTAGAAAACAAAAATTTTGGTGACCAAATCTATCAATCAGGCCATCCTTTAGATGAAAAGAGATCATCAATTGATATAGGTGATCTTCATATTGTATTAGATCCAACCAAAACACTCAATGAAAACGCTCAAGCATACTATAAAGCATATGCAAAAGCTAAACGTAGTTTAAATCATATCGTTAAGCAAATGGAACAAACCAAAGAAATGATTGATTTGTTTCATGAGTTTAAAACATATCTAGATTTCGCAAATCATGACAATATCAAAGATTTAGAAACCGAACTCATTGAATATGGGTATAAAGGTTCCAAAACAAAGAAAGTCAATAAGAAACAAGAAAAGAAACCTAACATTATTAAACTTCTAGAAGGAGATGTTACTTACTACATCGGTAAGAACAGTCTACAAAATGAATATGTAACCCATACTTTAGGAAAAAAAGATGATTATTGGTTTCATGTCAAAGATGCTCCAGGTGCTCATGTTGTTGTCACGACAAATGAGTTGGATGAACATATTTTAAGAAAGTCAGCAATGTTAGCTGCATTTTTCTCTGGTATGCGTCAATCCTCGTCGATTCCTGTTGATTACACCTTAATCAAAAATATTAAGAAAATTCCTGGTGTCCCAGGTTATCGTGTTACCTACCGCAACCATCAGACCATTTATATCGATATAGATGAAGAGAAAATTGATCATTATTTAAAAAATGTCTAAGTTAACATAATTTAGACTTTTTTTAATCAAGAGTGCGAATGAGTTGAAAAATAGTGTTTTAAGTAGTAAGATAAGGGTATAAATCTTAGGAGGTATTAATATGAAATTCGAATTACCAAAACTAAACTATGCATATGATGCATTAGAACCGTTTATTGATGCAAGAACTATGGAAATTCATTACACTAAACACCATAATGCTTATGTTACTAACTTAAATGCAGCACTAGAAAAACATCCTGAACTAGATACACCGCTAGAAACACTTTTAGCTGATCTATCTTTAGTTCCTGCTGACATTCGTACAGCAGTACAAAACAATGGTGGTGGACACTTTAACCACGCATTATTCTGGACTTTGCTTAAAGTCAATAATGGTGCTACACCAAAAGGTGCTTTAGCAAAAGCAATTGAAAAAGATTTCAAATCTTTTGATGAATTCAAAGAAGCATTTGGGACAGCAGCAAAAACAAGATTCGGTAGTGGTTGGGCTTGGTTAATCGTAACACCAGATAAGAACTTAAAAGTTTCATCTACAGCAAACCAAGATACTCCGCTTGCTGAAGGTACTCCAATCTTAGGCTTAGATGTTTGGGAACATGCTTATTACCTAAACTATCAAAACCGTCGTCCTGATTATGTTTCAGCATTCTTTAGTGTTGTAAACTGGGACAAAGTAGCTGAATTATATGAGGCTACAGTATAAAAAAGAAAGCATAAAAAACAGGTTCTTTTGAGCCTGTTTTTTTTCACCTTTAATTTTAAGGAGGATATGAGATGAGTGTATTTAAAAATATTGGTATCGTGATTGTGTTATTAATCGTCATTGTTATATCAGCTATGAATAGTATTCTCTTTATTACACATCCTGAATTGTCTTATGGTACACCAGGTATGTATCATATCTCAATTATTTTTATGCTTCTAGCTTTAGGTTTATTATATTTGCTTTCAAGATTTGAATTAAACTATATAAAAGCAAGTGTTGAGAAAAAACATTTATGGAAGTCTGTTGCGAGTCATCAAACAATTTTAGTCAATATTACCGCACAAGCTGTCTTGTATCTAATCTTAGAAATATCTCAATATTTGAGTAATTCTCTTGAGGTGATTGTTCCTTTAATTATTTTGTTTGTTTCAGTGATTTGGTTAAGGACAATCAAAGTCTTGTTTTTAAAGTCAGAAAAGCATCTTGCTGATATTAAGATACTTTTTGGAGCAAATATTATTTTTACTGCATTTACTGTTTACCTGACAATTCATTTGTTTTTAATGATTAACGCATACTAAACTGCTTAGGCAGTTTTTTTAATACACTGAGTTATCATACTATAAGATGTCCTTCATCATTTCGATAGGTTGTTTTGATCTAAAATACAATAACATAGATAATATCCCAATGGACACCACAACGATTGAAATCCCATAAATAACTAAAAAGTCAATATAACTCATGGAAAAGAAAAATATATCATATGGGAGATTTTTCGCTAAATCTCGATTGAGAAATTCTATTCTTCTCAATACGGGGAATATAGAAATGAAAAAAGCAATTGTTGTCAATAAGATGAGTTGAGCAGCAATCATAAATGTGATATGCCTATAATTACCACCTTGCATCGATATAACTGCTATTTTATAAGCATGTTTTTTGTGATAACTAAACACGTATGTAAATAGCGATATAACCAATAAACCTAAGGATATATATGCGTAGTTAAGCCCATAATTTCGTATAGAATTAATATATCCACTTGCCTCATTAATAAGCATGGTGTATGGTGTATATTCAGCAAACCCATGTGCTTTATATTCTGGGTTTTCCATGAAAAATGATCCAGGTAAGTATGGCCATTCTAATTCTTTTAACAACTTAGAGTTTTCATACCAGTTTGAACCTAACATTATGTAATGCATTCGAGTTGGTCCATTTAGCTTAACATGATTCATGGACTCACCATATAAACAATGAATTATATGAGTATCTAACTCATCACTTTCATAAACACCAACAACAGGAATAGTAAATGAAGTTGCTAAAGGTTTATCGATTGTTTCGTCAACCCACAAATACCGAAACTGTCCATCCATAATGTTTGCTGCCACCATATCTTCATCAACTTCAATTGGATCAACACCTATGATTAATGCAAACTGATGTTTTGATAGTAACATTCCACTATCATAGTCTAATGTGTTCCCTATGAATGTATATGAGTTTATGGCATTAACCATCTTGAACTTACGAAAATGATTAACCTCATCTATATTTTCTGAGTTAGATGTTCTAAAAATAATTTCATTAAAAGAAAAATATTCGGTCTCAGTTTCTAACTGATCTAAAAATTCAGGAAATGCAAAAATCGATTGAAATCTAGCTAAATACAAAGTCTCAAAAGGATATGTACTATGATATCCAGTTTTTGTGTATTCATATTTTTCATAATCCGTTTGAATAATACCTGAAATTTTCATTTCTATTTGAGTATCCTTATCAATCAGTGTATAATCGAGCAAGTTTTCCATTTCACTAAAACCCAAGATTTCTGTTTTTAAAATATTAAATGCCATATAATCATAAATCAGAACTTCGTTAATTTCAACAGGCATTGTTCCATGCAATAACTTAAGATTCAGCTTACTGAAGTCCTCAACGAGGATAACATCAGAAAAGCTAGTTGAGTGGTAAGGTGTAAACTTATATGGATAAGTCAGGCTAACACGATAATCAATAAAATCTTGTATGTTCTTTTGAAAGTAATAAGATTCTAAGATAGTTGCTCTATCGTTAATGACCAGAGATAGTCGACTTCGAATTTCAGAAACAGGTTCTCCTTGTGTAGGGAAAGCCCCATACCATAGCATTTGATCCCCAAGAAACATTGCTGTATGAACATACTCAGTAACAGGAATGACGTAATCATCATTCATTTGTAACGTTGATGCAAAAGCATCAGATGAACTATATTTTGACAGTGCATAAAAATTTCCAAACAAAGTCAAGACTAGAGAAAATAACCCTAATATAACTAACATCATAACAAATTGTTTTTTCATAAAAAGCTTGAAGTATTTTAAAATTGAAAAAATAGAAAATCTTGTTTTTATTTCTTCATTTTTCTTCAAGAATTGAGGTGTTTCAATATCTCCATGAACAATATCGTTAACAATTGCTCCTCCATTAAGTTCTATAATGCGATTACCATATTTGTAAGCGTACTTTTTTTCATGTGTTGCTATGATGATGAGTTTGTCTTTTGAAAGTTCTTTTAAAGTTTTCAAAATCTGAGTTGTAGATTCTTCATCTAAATTCTCAGTTGGTTCATCACATAAAAGAATTGATGAGTCTCTTACTAAAGCTCTAGCTAAGGCAACACGTTGAAGTTGACCACTACTTAATTCATTGATATTTCTATCATTAAATTCAGCTAAATCAACTTGCACGATTATCTCTTTTACTTTCTCCTGACGACTATATTTATTTAATGTTCCATCAATTACTAATGGTAATTCCAGATTCTCTTTAACTGTAAGTTCATGTAGTAAAGCATGATTGCTTAATACATAAGCAACTTCATCTCTTCTAAACTTCTCTCTATTTCGGTGATTTTGTCTAGTAATATCAATACCATTAATCAGAATACTACCTGATGTTGGTTTATCTAGAGCACCTAACAGATTAAGAAATGTCGTCTTCCCACTTCCATTTTTACCAATTAAAAAAATCATCCCGGTTGAGTTAAAATCAATAGACACTTCATTTAACGCTAATTTAACATCACCAAAATGAGTTTTATAAGATTTGCTTAACCTATTAATCTTAACCAATATATCCATATTTATAATGCCACAGTATATTTGCTATATCAAATTTATACAACACATTGATACTGTACTCTCCTTTTCCATACATCACAGACTTGTTTTGATAACTCACATCATCATCATCAAAAAGGTCTTTTAATCCTAATGTATGTCCTAATTCGTGTATTGCAATGTAATTTTTCTGTACTTGAAAAAAATCAATCATTATCATATCGTCAAAATAAACAGTAGATCCAACAATTTTAGAATTATCATTCAAATCATACTTTAAATGATTTATTGCAATTGCTTCTGTTCCATCACCTGTCATAATATTAATCACTACGGTATCACAACCAAGTGGATTATCACAAGAACCTGGTGGAGCTGGTGGCGGTGGTACGAACAATTCAGCTTTATATGTTGAGTTCGAATTGGTCATACTGGTTGTTATGGTAATATAAGACTCCAACTCATTAGAGCTATAAACTGTTGCTGCTTTTTGCATAGCTGTTCTGTACTTATATGGCAAATTTGCTATATAGTATTGTATGGCATTTGGATTAGCATTAGTTTTCATTTGTCCTTGTTGAGTAAGCAAATATGCATTTCCTTTACCGTACTCATTAAAAAATTCAGCCTCATCATCTGTGGTTCCTTCGGGATAACTTTCACATCCACTTAACAAAAGTAAAAGTAAAAATAGTAAAATAATATTTTTCTTTTAATCCCCCCCTATATCGTTT
>NZ_JASCXW010000034.1 GCF_030012175.1 Peloplasma aerotolerans | reverse complement strand
ATTAGCCTTCGTCTTTTTCTTTTTGGATAAAGATTATATAAGGGGGTTGATTCGTTTGATAAGGTAACTCTATTTTTAAGATTTTATAAAGGGTCGGGTTGAGTTTGCTTAAGTATGATTGGAGTGACTCAGATTCGATTTGACCTTCTTGATGTCTAATATAGACAACGAGTAAGACAAAATCATTTGGTTTAAGATTGGGTAGTATTTGATGAAGTGCATTGATGGTTGAATCTTTGGTTGTTGTAATTGTTTTATCAGCATTTGGAAGGTATCCTAGATTGAAGACAACACCTTTAATATTTGAAACGTAATGATTGATTTTTTCATGAGTGTCTAAAATGAGTTCAACGTTTGTAATGTACGCTTGATCTAGTCTCTTTTTTGTTTCTTGAAGGGCTTGTTGCTGGATATCAAATGCATAGACTTTTTTTGCTAGGTTCGCAAGGAATAATGTATCATGACCATTGCCCATTGTCGCATCAACAATGATGTCATCTTTAGTGATATGTTTACTTAGTAGAAGATGAGCTGTATCTTGAATTAAATTCTTTTTCATAATAATCACCTTGGTACAAACCAAGCTTTCTTAATCTTTTATCAATTTCATTGGTTACAACAAATTTCTTTTTTGTCCAATTTGGAGCAATTAACATCTCGCTAGGTGCATCCCCGGTTAGCCTATGAATAATAATATCTTTTCTTAACCAAAGGATTTGATCCACAGTAACATCAACGTAAGTTTCTAAATCCATCAATTGCCATGGATTTTTTTTATATGCATAACCCATTTTTGTTTTTTCCATTAAGTGTAGCATATGAATCTTAATTCCTTGAATATCTAGTGTATTTAGATGTTTGATGGTCTCAATCATCATTTCTTTCGTTTCATAAGGTAGACCGTTAATAATATGAACAACAACTTCTAATCCTTTAGCTCTTAACTTTTTAACAGCCTCATCAAAGCATTCTAAATCGTGTGCACGATTGATTAAGTCTGAGGTTTCTTGATGAATGGTCTGTAGACCGAGTTCGATTTGAGTTGGCATACGTTGATTTAAATCAGCTAAGTAATCCAAAACATCATCTGGTAAGACGTCAGGTCTTGTAGCAATCGATAGCATGACGATATTAGGATCTAATGTAATTGCTTCTTCATAAAGTGCTTTTAGTCTAGGTAGTGGTGCATGGGTATTCGTATTGGCTTGGAAGTATGCTATATAGTAGCCATCCTCCCACTTTTGGTGCATCATTTGTTTAATTTTCTCAAATTGTACTTTTAAAGGCTCCAATTTATTACCTGCAAAATCTCCACTGCCCATATACGAACAAAAAGTGCAGCCACCGCTTGCGACTGTTCCATCAATATTTGGGCATGTAAAACCACCATTAAGGGCAATTTTAAACACCTTTTTGTTAAATTTTTGAAGATAGTAATTATTTAAGGTATTATAGTGCTTTTCGTGATTCATTAAATTCATATTTTTCACCACATTCATTTTAACATAAAAAGATTATTATGATATAATAAGACACAAGGAGTTGAAGGTATGTTCAAGAGATTAGCAACTAGTTTATCAAGACCCCCACAAGCAGTTTTTTTTATGAAGGATACATGGGGAAAAGTAATACTTTACCTCTTTTTTGTTCCGCTTTTTCTTGTTTTACCAGTCATCCTTTACGCATCGATTGATTCAAGCATGAAATTAAGTCGTTATGAACTGATGGTTAAAGCACTTGAAGAGAATTTTATTGTTGATGATACAGTCATCGTTGATGGAGTTCTTTCTTATGTCGAACCTGTTTCTGCGAGATTCGATTATTTTTCATTATATATTGGTACACAAAGCCACGAACGTGCAACGATTAATTTTATATTTGAAGAACAACATTTGGTCATGTATATGTCCAATGTTGAATTCAATCGAATGACTTATCAACAAATTCAATTGGAAAACCATGATTTTAGTGATGATAGTCCTATTAATATTAGAAACTTAGCAGCAAGTATTAGACTATTTTATGAACATCAACCTGAAATCTTATATACAGATATTTTGTTAACATACTTATTCGGATTATTTGATTATTTGTTTTATGCATTACTGATGGGCTTTATGATGTTACTGTTTATTCCACGCATTCAATTACCATTTAAGTTTAGATTTAAGTTATCGGTATACCTTACAACCATTTGGATCTTTTTCCAATTGATCACTGCACTATTTGGTATCCAAGAAATCAATTCATTAGGCATTATTGTCTTATATATTTATCATATCTGGGCATATAGATCCATGAAAGTGATATCGAAAGGAGTTAATCTGTGAACAAAGATAAATTTACGTTATTTTTAGAGCAATCTAAATTTGCATCCCCTGTGTTAAAACAAGCTGTATTAGATCATGTATCGATTGATGTTGCTAAAAAAAGATGGATCTTTCACATAACTCTTTTAGAAGTTGTAGGACCAGAGGTTCTTTTACCATTTATTCAAACATTAAAAAGCTATTTCCATATTTCAAAAATTATATCTGGAGTTGATGTCGTTCTTCAATATCAATCAATAGAGACATTTGAGAAATATGCAATGAGTTATTTTGATTATGCTGTAATCGAGCTTTCAAAAGAAAAAGCACGTTTTTTAGTGTTGAAAAACTATAAGACTCGTTATGAAGATAAAGCATATATCATAGCGGTTGACCAAGATAGCACCTATATCAATGAGTACTTTAAAGAAATTCAAGAAGTCTTTTTAGGATTTGGTCTTGAAGTTCAATTGAAACTAGAAGTGATTCATACCTTAACACCAACGAGTCAACTCATTCAAACATCCATTAATGAACAAGAAAAAGTGCTTGAACAAAAACAAGAATATGCGAAACAAAACATTAAGCAACAAAATAAAAAAACGTTTACGAAAAAGAGTAATCCTCAAGCGATTGCGATTAAAGAAATTCCTTTGGACCAATATCGTTTAGATCAATATAAAAATGAAAAAGGAGATACTTACTTTCTAATAGAAGGTGAAATTTCTAAACTAGAAGTTAGAGACCTAACGAACTCAACATTAATGACGTTTGTCCTAGGCGATGATGATGACGCGATTTATGTCAAAAGATTTATTAAAAGCGAAAAGGATAGATCCTTAGCACAATCTTTAAATGATGGTGATTTTATTCAAGTATCAGGGGTTGCTAATTTTGATACGTTCCAAAAAGATGTTGTCGTTTATGCGAACGCAATCAACTTTATTGAAAAAGATAAAAAAGAAGAACGCTTAGATAAAGCAAAAGAAAAAAGAGTCGAACTTCATGTGCATACAAAAATGTCCAATATGGATGCAGTAAATGACCCTACTGAATATGTCAATCAAGCGATTAAGTGGGGACATGAAGCTATCGCATTTACCGATCACAACGGACTATATGCATACCCAGAAATCTATAAAGCTACCAAAGGTAAAGATATTAAACCAATCTATGGTGTTGAACTTGATTTCGTTGACGAAACCATGTTCAAAATCACCTCAGATACCGACCAAAAAATAATGCTTAAAGATGCAAAGTATATCGTTTTCGATATTGAAACAACAGGTCTATCAAGCACAAGAGATAAAATTATTGAAATAGCAGCAGTTAAAATAGAGTCTGGTTCAGTTACTGAGCGTTATCAAACATTTATTAATCCAGGAGAATCTTTATCAAACTTTACCACTGAACTAACAGATATCACAGATGAGATGCTAGAAAATGCACCAACGATAGCTGATGCATTACCAGAGTTCTTAAAGTTTATTGAAGGCGGTATATTGGTTGCGCATAACGCATTATTCGATGTCGGTCATATTAAAGAAAATGCCAAAGCATTAAATCTTAAATTTGATGACTCTTTAATTATTGATACACTAAATCTTTCAAGATACTTTTATAACCATACGTTAAAACGATTTAACTTAAAAGCTGTTGCTAAATCATTTAAAGTCAAACAAGAACAACACCATAGAGCAGAAGATGATGCATATGTTACTGCACAAATATGGTTATCGATGCTCAATGACTTATTAAAGAAAAACATAAAGCAATATCATGAAATCAACGAAAATATCGATGAAAAAGAAGCATGGAAACATATCATGCCTTATCATATCAATCTTTTAACACAAAGCCAAGTTGGCTACAAAAATCTATTTAGAATCGTTAGTGATGCACTAACCACACATTTTTATAGTGGTCCAAGAACATTGAAATCTGTATTATCAAAATATCGTGAAGGTTTACTTGTTGGTAGTGGTTGTGCCAAAGGCGATGTTTTTGAAGCAGCCTTTAATCGTGGAGACGATGACTTAAAAGCTGCGATATCTTTTTATGATTATATTGAAGTCCAACCTCCACAAGCTTATAAACACTTAAAAGATCAATTAGGTGCTTATGGTGATGAGATTATCGAAGCGGTTATTACTAAAATTGTTAGATTTGCTAAAGAACAAGATAAAATCATAATCGCCTCAGGTGATGTTCATTATTTAGAGAAAAAAGATGTTTTATATCGTGAAATCTATATTAGAACACCACTCGTTGGTGGAGGGATTCATGATTTATCAAGATATGACACGATGCCTGAACAATACTTTTTAACAACTGATGAAATGATGAAATCAATGGCATTTTTAGGTAAAGAATTAGCTTATGAAATCGTTGTTAAAAATACCCAGTTATTAAACAACATGATTGAAAAGATTCAAGCATTTCCTAAACAACTTTATTCACTACCTGATGACGCATTTAAAGATTTATTAGGCATTGATAGTATCTCAAGTGAAGTCAGAAGATTGGTCTATGATAAAATGCAACATATCTATGGTGTGGACCCACACCAAATGGTAAGAGATCGTGTAACTAGAGAACTCAAAAATATTATTGAAAATGAATTTGCACCAAACTATTATATTTCACATCTATTGGTAAAAAAATCTTTAGATGACGGTTATTTGGTGGGTTCACGTGGGTCAGTTGGCTCTTCATTGATCGCAACACTTCTTGATATTACCGAAGTAAACCCGTTAAAACCTCACTATAGATGCTCAAATGGCGATTTTACGGCTTTTTATCTAACCGATGAGGAAATACACAAATACGGTCTTTCAGAAGAACAGAAGGCATTTCAACCCTTTATGAAAGGTATTCAATCAGGCTTTGACTTACCTACAAAGGATTGTCCAATTTGTGGAAAAAGATTAGTCAAGGATGGACATGATATTCCATTTGAAACGTTCTTAGGTTTCGATGGCGATAAAATCCCTGACATCGACTTAAACTTTTCAGGTGATTATCAATCGATCGCGCATACATATGTCAGAGAATTAATTGGTGAAGACCATACCTTTAGAGCTGGAACGATTCAAACAGTTGCTGAAAGAAATGCATATGGTTATGTTAAAGGTTATTTAGAAGATAAAAAATTAGAAGTTAGAAGTGCACAAATTGAAAGACTTGCTAAAAAAATAGAAGGTGTCAAACGTTCTACAGGTCAGCATCCAGGTGGTATCGTTGTTGTTCCTAAATCGAAGACGATTTATGATGTCACACCGATTCAATTTCCAGCTGATGATGTTACATCAGAATGGAAGACAACCCATTTTGATTATCACTCATTTGAAGCAAATCTATTAAAGCTAGATATCTTAGGACATGATGATCCTACGATGATTAAGTTCTTAATGGACTACGTCTTTGAACATCCAAAAGAGTTTCCGTTTGATAAAGCTCAAGATATTCCTTTAGATGACCCAAGAGTTTATGAACTCTTTTCAGGAACTTCGATTATAGGTGTTAAAGAACATGAAATCATGAGTGAAGTTGCATCCTATGCGATTCCAGAATTTGGAACACCTTTTACAAGACAAATGTTACAAGATACTAAACCGAATACATTTGCAGGTTTAGTTAAAATATCAGGTTTATCTCATGGAACGGATGTTTGGCTTAAAAATGCTCAAAATCTAGTCACCGGAAATACCGAACACGGTAAAATTCCATTTGATGATATTATCGCTTGTCGCGATGATATTATGGTCCAATTAACAGAACGTGGTCTTCAACCGTTAAAAGCATTTGATATTATGGAGTTTGTGCGTAAAGGTAAACCAAGTAAAGATAAAGCAACCTGGTTAGATTACGAACAAGAAATGAGAAAGAATAATGTGCCAGAATGGTACATATGGTCAGCAAGTCAAATTAAGTATATGTTTCCAAAAGCACACGCCACTGCGTATGTCATTATGGCGATTCGTATTGCTTGGTTTAAGATCTATAAACCTTTACTTTTCTATAGTGGCTTTTTCTCAAAAAGAGCAGTGCAATTTGATTATGAAAATATGGTCGCAGGATCGAATGCAATTCGCAATCAATTGATCTCTTTAAATAACATTCAACAGTTTAGTAGAAAAGTAAAAGACGAAAACTTAATCGTGACTTTAGGTGTTGCATTAGAAATGACAAAAAGAGGATTTGACTTCTTGCCAATTGACATTAATAAATCTTCAGCAACAACCTTCACGATGGAAGAAAAGGGTCTTAGAATGCCATTTAGCGCAATCGATGGTTTAGGTGAATCTGTTGCTTTTGACATTATCGAAAAACGAATAGAAAAACCATTTACATCAAGAGAAGACGTTAAAGAAAGAACTAAAATTAATAAAACAGTATTTGAGAAATTAGAACAATTTGGTGCATTTAAAGATTTAAAAGCGGAAAATAATGTGATAGATGCCGGTTTATTTGCACTTTAATAATTTATTATTATATAATGATATTAGAATTCAAAGGAGTTGAGTCATATGCGTAGTTCTAATCCAGTATTTAGATCACTTGAAAGAAGTGAAGCTTATGTCGGTAGCGAAGCGGCGACATATCGTGGCATTATCGGTAAAACAGCATTACTTTTAATCATTGCAGTGATTAGTGGATACCTTTCACTGATGTTAATCCCAGCTGAAATGTTTTATCCAGCATTAATTGCAGCATTTGTTATTGCATTAATCTCAGTTTTAGTAGCAACCAGAAGTCCTAGACTTGCTATGCCATTCTCATTAATTTATGCAGTTTCTGAAGGTTTTATCTTAGGAGTTGTCACTTTAATATTTGAAATGATGGTTCCTGGTGTTGCATTTGCTGCACTCATTGGTACAGCTTCAATATTTACAGTGATGTTATTCTTATATTCAAGTAGAACCATTAGAGTAACCCCAAGATTTAGAAAGATTATGTATAGTGTCTTACTAAGTTTCTTGTTATTCTTTGTATTAAGTTTAATCTTTGGGTTAACATCAATATTTTTCACTTCACAATATGCATTATTGATTAGTGGTGTCTTAATTGTATTTGGAGCGTTAATGTTAACATTAGATTTTGATCGTGCTGAAATGATTGTTGAAAGTGGCGCAGATAAATCCTATGAATGGATGGTTGCTGTAGGTCTTATGGTAACAATCGTATGGATTTACTTTGAATTATTAAGATTTCTTGCTATACTATCATCGAGAAGAAATTAATTTATAATCATTGATAAGAAGTAGTAGTTAAATGTTGATTTGTTTAGAGAGCATAGGATGGTGGAAGCTATGCCAAATCAGTTTGATGAATTCATCTTTGAGAGGTGCTAATCACACCCGTATGCCTGCGTTAAAGGTTTTAAGGGCTAGAATTCATTTCTAGAACTAAGGTGGTACCGCGTATAATTACGTCCTTAGATATTAATCTAGGGACTTTTATTTTTATCGTAGAGGAGAGAAAAATATGATTGAACAACTAAAAGACCTACAAAAACAAGCATTAGAAGAAATTAAAACAGCAGAGAGTTTAAACGAACTGAGTGAAATCAAAAACAGTTATCTAAGTAAAAAAGGTAGTGTGTCTTTAATGATGGGTAAACTAAGAGATTTACCTCAAGATGAAAGACCTATTTTTGGCCAAGAAGTTAACAATACAAAAGAAAGTATTGAACTAGCACTTTATCAAAAGAAGCAACAACTAGAAAACAAAGAGTTATTAAAAACATTAGAAGCTGAAAAAATCGATGTGACCCTACCGGGTTATCAATTTTATCAAGGTTCAGTACATCCATTAAACCAAGTCATCGAAGATGTTGAAGACTTGTTTGTTGGTATGGGTTATGAGGTTGCTGAAGGACCTGAGTTAGAAAATGATCATTATAACTTTGAAATGATGAATTTTGGTAAAGATCATCCCGCTAGGGATATGCAAGATTCTTTTTATACGGATGAAAATATGTTACTTAGAACACATACCTCACCTGTACAAGCAAGAACGATGTTAGAAAAAAAAGGAAATCCTTTAAGAATTATTTGTCCTGGCAAAGTCTATAGAAGAGATGATGATGACCCAACACATAGTCATCAATTTATGCAAATTGAAGGTTTAGTTGTTGATAGAAACATTACATTTGCTAATTTAAAAGATGCTCTACTTAAAATGGTTAGACATCTATTTGGTCCTGAACGCGTCATTCGCTTAAGACCATCATATTTCCCTTTTACGGAACCAAGCGTTGAAGTTGATGTATCCTTTATGAAAAAAGATGGAACTTTAGGTTATATTGAAATACTAGGTGCAGGTGTTGTTCATCCAGAAGTACTTCGCATGGGTGGATATGATCCTGAAGAATTTCAAGGATTCGCCTTTGGTATTGGTGTTGAACGTATTGCTATTTTAAAATATAACATTGATGACATTCGTCATTTTTATACCAATGATTTAAGGTTCTTGAATCAATTTAAGGGGGTAAACCGATGAAAATCATCGAAAATATGTTGAATCAATGGGTTAATATCCCAAATAATGTATTAGAGATAACCAACCAAAAGATTATAGAAGTTGATGCATTTGAAATGCTTAATCCATCCACTGACTTAATTATTGGTCATGTTTTAACATGCGAAAAACATCCTAACGCGGATACACTTCATGTCACGACAGTTGATTTAGGTGACAGAGTCGAACAAATTGTATGTGGTGCAGCTAATGTCGCTAAAGGACAATATGTAATCGTCGCTCAAGTTGGAACAATCCTTCCTGGAGATTTCAAAATCAAGAGCACAAGAATTCGTGGTATTGATTCCAATGGGATGATCTGTTCATTAAATGAATTAGCTATTGATGAAAAATATATACCTGAAACTTTTAAAGATGGTATTTACTATTTTGATGGACCAAGAGAAATTGGTTCACCTGCTTTAAAACATCTATCTTTAGATGGATGGGTGATGGAACTAGGGCTAACACCTAACCGTGCTGATTTATTATCAGTTTTAGGGTTTGCTTATGATCTAGCATCAATGACAGGTCAAAAAGTCAAACTAAAGGAATTCAAAATCAAAGAAGAAACCAAGAAAAATCCGATTCAAGTAGAAATCGATACCGATGGTTGTGGCAGATATTATGCAAGATACTTTGAGAATGTCAAAGTTAAACCATCACCTTGGTGGCTAAAAAGCGCACTCATTGCTCAAAATATAAAACCCATTAATAATGTCGTTGATATTAGTAACTATGTCATGCTAGAATATGGTACACCTTTACATATGTTTGATCATAAAAAATTAGGATCAGACCATATATTAGTTAGAAATGCTAAAAAAGGTGAAAAGGTTGTTACTTTAGATGAAGAAAAAAGAGTATTAGAAGCACATGATGTTGTGATTACAAATGGCAAAAAAATAATCGCAATCGGTGGTGTTATGGGTCTACTTGATTCCATGATTGATGATCAAACATCAAGTGTTGTCTTAGAAGCTGCATATTTTGATCCTAAGCATATTTATAAGACAAGTAAAAGATTAGATTTAAAGAGTGATTCATCTTATCGCTTTGAAAGAGGTATTGATGATGAACGCGTCTATTTAGGCCTAGAAAGAGCAACCGAACTATTAGTTGAGCTATGTGATGCAAAAGTATCTAAAGGTGTTAGCAAAAGTATCCGCTATCAAGTTAAAAATCCTAAAATAACCGTTGCTAAAGATTATTTCAATCAAAGATTAGGGGTAAACATTCCTGAAAAAGAACTCATCTCTTACTTTGAAGCTTATAACTATACATATAAGGTACTAGATAACACCTTTGAAATGACTGCACCAAGTTATCGTAAAGATATCTTAATACCTGCAGATTTAGTTGAAGAAGTTGCTAGAATGTATGGATTGGATAAAATCCCAATGCAAACCATTCAAGCACCTTTAACAGGCAAATTAACAAGTAAACAAAAAAGATTAAGAGCGATTCGTCATCAACTTGCAAATCTTGGATTAACTGAAGTCATTACTTATAGTTTATTACCAACAGATCAAGTTTATAAATACAATAGAATTGGTGAAGCAGTATCAATCTTAATGCCTTTATCAGAAGATAAAAAGACTTTAAGACAAAGTTTAGTTCATGGCTTACTTGAAACGATAAGATACAATCAATCCAGACAGCAGGAAAGTGTTGCAGTCTTTGAGATAGGGCATTGTTTTGCTAAAGGACTTGAACCAACGCATTTAGGGATTGTTTTATCAGGTGCATGGCATAAAAATCCATGGAAAAAAGAAAAAATAACACCTGACTTCTATTTGTTAAAAGGTATTTTAGCATCAGTATTTAATCCTTTAGGTATTGAGTTCACTTATGAAAACACAAGTCAAATCGATGTTTATCATCCATACCGTCAAGCCAATATCTTACATAACAAAAAAGTCGTTGGACATATCGCAGAGCTTCATCCAAATGAAGCGAAACGACTAGATATAGATAAGACATATTGTTTAGAAATGAATATCACTGCATTACTTGAAGAAACAACAGAAGTTAACTACCAAGTCGTCAGTAAATACCCAAGCATCACAAGAGATATGGCAATCGTGGTTGATGAAAATATCCAAGCAAGTGAATTAATCGATATGATTTGGCAAACTGCTAGAAAGCATTTAGTAAACCTTGATGTCTTTGATATCTATCAAGGCTCTAATATCGAAACAGGTAAAAAGTCAATTGCGTTTAACTTAGTATTTAATGATACAGATAAAACATTAGGTAGTGATGAAGTCGACCAATTGATGAAAAAAATAACCAATAGGCTTGCATTTTCATATCAAGCTACAATTAGAAAATAAACCTGGGCTTTCAGGTTTATTTTATGTAAAATTTCAATTTTCATGTATAATATGATGTAGGTGATGATATGCTAATTTATGATCTAACTCATGAAGAGTTAGTAGACTTCTTATTAAGTAACAACCATAAAAAATACCGTGCAAACCAAATATGGCAGTACTTATATAAACAAAAAGTTCAAAGTTTTAAAGAGATGTTAAATATACCTAATGATTTAGTTGAATTGTTAGATAAAAACTTTAAAGTTCAAGCCTTAGAGCTTGTTTTAAAGCATGTGAGTCAAGATGGGACGTTAAAGTGCTTATATAGCCTTCATGATGGTCATTTGATTGAAACAGTGTTAATGAAACATCATTATGGAAATAGCGTTTGTGTAACAACTCAAGTTGGATGCAATATCGGATGCTCTTTTTGTGCATCCGGTCAATTAAAGAAAAAAAGAGACTTAACAGCAGGAGAAATCCTTGCTCAAATTATCCAAACTGAGATTTTATTAGGTGAACGCATTAGTTATGTTGTTGTGATGGGTATTGGTGAACCATTTGATAATTATGATGAGTTAATGCATTTCTTAAAGACTGTTAATGATCCAAAAGGATTAGAAATTGGAGCAAGACATATTACCGTATCAACAAGTGGTATTGTTCCTAAGATTAAAGAATATGCACATATGGGACTGCAAGTAAACTTAGCAATCAGTTTACATGCCCCAAATAATAAAATTAGAACTCAACTCATGAAGATTAATCAAAGATATCCAGTTGAAGAAGTCATTGGAGCGATTAAATATTATTTAGGTGTCACGAATCGTCGTGTCACCATCGAATATATTTTAATCGATGGTCTAAATGATACTGAAGAAGTTGCATTAGAACTTGTTAAAGTGTTAAGAGGTTTAAATGTCTATGTGAATTTAATTCCTTATAATGAAGTTCTAGAAGCACCTTATCAACGCTCTAAACCGGAAAATATGAATCATTTTTACGATACACTCATGAAGCATAACATTCAAGCAACCTTAAGAAAAGAACAAGGTCATGATATTAATGCTGCATGTGGACAATTAAGAAGTCAACACATTTAGGAGGAACATTTGAAAAAAGGTTTTATTAAAAAAATGATTAGTAATCACTATACATTAATTGATTTGGAAAACAATCAAGAAGTGATAGCTCAAGCAAGCGGAAAATTTAGATACATGAAACTAGATGAAGACAGTTCTTTTTATAAAAAAACAAGTAAGAAAACCAAAAAAGAACAAAAAATAACAACCGTCAGTCCTAAAGTAGGTGATTATGTTTTATTTGATGATGCTGAAGATCAGATTATCATTAGAGAAATCCTACCAAGAAAAAACGATCTTGATCGACCTGATGTGTGTAATATTGACCAAGTTTTACTCGTTTTTTCTGCTGTTAATCCTGATTTCAGTTTTCACTTATTAGATAAGTTTTTAATTATTATGAATCAAGAACATTTAGATCCAGTTATTATTATCTCTAAAATCGACTTGATTCCTGAAGAAAAATTAAATGCGTTAAAAAAAGATTTAGACTATTATAAAAAAATGGATTATAAGATCTATTATGTCAATAGCAAAGAACGGATTGGTATTGACGTATTAGCTAACATATTTAAAGATAAAATAACTGTTTTAGCTGGCCAAACAGGTGTTGGTAAATCAACTTTATTAAACGCATTAATGCC
This sequence comes from Peloplasma aerotolerans, assembly GCF_030012175.1. GTDB lineage: Bacteria > Bacillota_I > Bacilli_A > Acholeplasmatales > Acholeplasmataceae > Peloplasma > Peloplasma aerotolerans. The sequence continues at coordinate 2,746 of NZ_JASCXW010000034.1, read as the reverse complement.
TGAACTACACTTAAAGACTCAAGAAATATCAAAAGCTTTAGGTCGCGGGAAGCATACAACAAGACATACTGAGTTATATACATATAACGAAGGTTATATCGTTGATACCCCGGGGTTTTCAAAAATAGAGTTTACCATCTATCATATGGATGAACTCAGACACTTTTATCCAGACTTTGTGGACTTATCGATGGATTGTAAGTTTAATACAAAATGTTTACACTTAAATGAGCCTGGTTGTGCTATTAAAGAAGCTGTTGAAAACAAAGAGATTATAGCTTCAAGATATGAAAACTATGTACAATTTTGTGAAGAGATCAAAAATCAAAAAGAAAAATACTAGGAGGCATCAAGATGAAAGTAGCTCCTTCAATATTAACTGCAGATTTTACGAATTTAAAAGAAGAATTAGAAAGCATAAAAAATGCAGATTATATTCATTTAGATATAATGGATGGACACTTTGTTCCTAATATCTCATTTGGACCTGCAATATCTAAAAAGATTAGTGAAAATACAGATATAGATTTAGATGTTCACCTCATGGTGTGGCAACCCTTATTTTGGGTGCCTAAATTCGCTTTTAAGCGCACGAAGTATATCACCATACATATTGAGTCAGATGACGTTAAAGAAACGATAGAAGCGATCAAAGAGCTTGAAATTGGTGTAGGTTTATCGATTAAACCCAAAACACCTTTAAAAGATTTATATCCTTATATCAAAAAAGCTGATTTGATTTTAATTATGACCGTTGAACCAGGCTTTGGTGGACAGTCATTTATGGAAGATCAATTAACTAAAGTTAAAGAGTTAGTCAAATATAGAGAAAAGAACAAGTTAGATTTTATGATTGAAGTTGATGGTGGCATTAATGATGAAACCATTGATGCTTGTAGAGAAGCTGGTGTAGATATTGTTGTTGCGGGTAGCTACATCTTTAATATGAAAAATCGCAAAGAAGGAATTGAGAGTCTAAAATGAGAGCAATTATCGTTACACATCCAACACCAAAAGATATAAAAAAAATCTTTCCATTGAAAGATAGTGATTATATTATTGCTGTTGATCAAGCTGTATTAAGTTTATATAAACAACGGATTAAAATTGATTTAGCAGTTGGTGATTTTGATTCACTTCAAAATCACGGTATCTTAACCAATTTAAATGTTGTAAGATTAAATCCTGTTAAAGATGTTACAGATACCCATCAAGCATTAGTAGAAGCATCTAAATTAAACGCTGATGAGCTTTATTTAATTGGTGGTATTGGTGGAGAAAGAATTGAACATTTTATGGTTCATACCATGTTTTTTAATGAATTTCCTGAAATGATTATTAAAGATGATCATTCAACCATTTATCTTTTAGATAAAGGTGTTCATGAAATCTCTAATAATAATCACTATGTATCAATATTTGCGTATCCAAGAGCAAAAGTTTCATTAACGGGTTTTAAATATGATTTAACTGAGTATTTGCTAACGACATATGATCCATTGTGTATTAGTAATGAATTAAATGAACATAAGGGATTTGTTGAAGTTTTTGAGGGTAAAGCGCTTGTTGTGATCTCAAAGAAGTCATAAAAAGCTAAAAATAAAAAGGCAATCGCCTTTCTTATTTTTTAAACGCGTTCTAAATTGTTTTTCTTAAGCGCACGAGCGGAAACTTTTACCTTGATAATTTTTCCATCTGCATCTTTAATGCGCACGGTTTGAAGATTACTCTTCCAAGTGCGACGAGTCGCGTTTAACGCGTGACTGCGTTTATTTCCAAATATTGTCTTTTTACCTGTTACGTAGCATTCAGCCATATTCCTCACTCCTAACTGCACAATCTAATTTAACACAATAAAGATGAAAAAGCAACCAGAAAAGATACATTATGTAATTTATTTTCTGAAAATATCTGAAAGTTATGTGAAAAGTATGTAATTCAAAGAATTATGATATAATATATCCGTATTATTGAGCGGTTTAAATAATGATTGCATTTTCAAAACAATAGTGCTATACTAAAAAAGTATGAAATTTGAAGTAATTAAAAAAGTTAATTAAATCTTATATGATATATAGTGTCATTTTTCCAAATACAGGGAGGATTAAATATGGCGAATCAAACAGTCAGTGGAACTCTATTTAAAAAAATGGTAACTAACGGAGCAGTAAACCTTAAAAACAATTATAAAGAAATTGATCATTTAAATGTCTTTCCAGTACCCGATGGGGATACAGGAACGAATATGCAAATGACGATGATGGCCGGTATTAAAGAAGTCAATAGTTTAGATTCTCAATCTATTATCGATATTTCAAAAATTCTATCACGTGGACTACTCATGGGAGCAAGAGGTAACTCTGGAGTTATACTTTCCCAATTTTTCCGTGGTGTTTATAGTGAAATCGCGAAAATAGGTAATGGATCAGCAACTGTTGAAGAATTTATCCAAGCATTAGTGGGTGGATATCAAATGGCGTACCGTGCAGTCATGGATCCTGTTGAAGGAACGATTTTAACAGTCTGTAGAGAATCTGCAGAAAAGGTGCTCCGTGAACAATCCAAATTAAAGAGCGTTGAAGAAGTATTAAAGCTTTACTTAGAACAAGCAAGAGAAACATTAATTAGAACTCCTGATTTACTACCAGTTTTAAAAGAAGCTGGAGTGGTAGATAGTGGTGGAGCTGGTTTTATTAGAATTATCGAAGGTTGGGTTATGGCACTTGAAGGTCAAACGATTAATGAA
>NZ_JASCXW010000033.1 GCF_030012175.1 Peloplasma aerotolerans | reverse complement strand
TAGTTTAAGATAATTATTGAATTCTTGTGAGTGTCCTAAGATATCATTGATTTCATATTGTTCTATTTCAGTGTGTAGTGCAACACCTTTATCTGCTGCACGTTTTAAGACAGTTGGATCAATATCTTTATATTGTGAAGGTAGGACTGTTGCAACGATTTGAGTAACACTAGGCACTTTAATACCATCAATAAAGTATTCATGTGTTTCAGATATAAATTCTACGACTCTTCCATTAATGATTTGTGTAATGTTATCTGTTTGTTTTGCTAATGACATGGAGATCGCCTCCTCCCTTAATATTCTATCATAAGCAGGGATGTTACTATTTGTGTCTACCAAACTATACAAACATAATATTGAGGCAGTATGTTAAGTTGTAATAGTTAATATTTATTATATTCGATAACTAAGGATACATTCAGACTTATATAGTAGTGCCATATGTGCAGCACTTTGCAAAAGGCATTTTTAAAGTTATTTCCGTTAATCAATGATAAATTGATCGAGTAAATCCAATACTTCTTTCGATTCATAAGCGACATCACGTTTGTTATTTCCAATCGGTGAAATGATACCTACTTTGATTAACTCTTCGATATTATTTCTGACTGCTTGATCGTTTGCATTGTGTTTTTCCTTGATATACTTTACATCAATAACAGGCTGAGTGATGAAGTCATCTAACATCTTCCATGCAAGGGCATCCTGGCGAAGATTGAGTTTATCTCTCCAAGATTGTTTCAACTCTAACAATTGTTCTAAAGCATGATAGACTTTAGGCACTAATCCAAGTGCATTTTCTAGCAACACGATGATGATGGGCTCAAAGTTCCCAAGTTTAAATTCATCTAGTGCATTCACATATCTTTCTTGGTCTTTGACAATACCAACTGAAAATGGCATGTACAAGTGTTCTAGAAACAACTTCTCTTTGAGTATCAATTGAATTAAGATACGCCCAACACGACCATTACCATCTTCAAATGGATGAATGATTTCAAAGTATGCATGAGCAAATGCTGCTTGTATCAGTGGATGAATATCATTTCTCTTGCAGAAAGAAATGAACTGATTCATGTACAATTCTAGATGATCAGGATGAGGTGGTACATATGAGGCTTCATGTGGTAATGAATAAGGCGTTCCAATCCAATTGATCCTTTTACGAATATCAATATTTTCATTACTTAATAGCAATTTATTTAAATCAATGATTGTGTCTACATCTAGATTATTCTTTGATGATAACCCACTGATTAAGGATTCTAAGTTTGATTTGATAATCATTGCTTCAGATGATTGTTTTTTGTTGATTTGTGCGAGTGCGACATTTCTATTAGATGCACTATAATGCTCGATTTGTGAACTTGATAGAGCTTCAGTTCTAAGAAGCAGCGTTGGAAACGAGGCAAGTTTATCTTTGATATAACCATCAAGCCTAGACAAACTCTCAATGGATTCTAAAAGTAGTCTTTGTGTACTCTCACTTAGAAGGATTGTGACATTAGATAAATCTTCAGTAACAGCACTTAAATAAGGTTCTTCTAGTAGTTGTCTTTGTCTTCTTGATAGATGCTGTAATGTATGATCTGTATGATAAAATCTTTTTTCATATGTAACAAATGGTTTCAATGGAATCACCTCGATTACTTATATTATAAAAGAAAAAGATAGAATTTACAACTATCTTATTCTACTTTATTTGATTATAATAGAATAACATGTTCAGTTATTCTACTTTATTTAGTTTTGTGACATTCACTTTAATGATTTTTTCCTGATAAGCACTACTACAGTCTAAACATATGGCATTTGATTAATATTGTCAAGCACATGGGTTATGGCTTTTTCTGAGTTATTTTAATTTAATCACTCTTCATCCATATTGATACGTTGTGAGTTACTTTATGAAAATGCTTAATCAAGAGTCTAAATATGAAAATTCGCCTACTCAATACAAAAATGTACTGAATTACTATGCATGTTAAATTTTTTTTACGTATAAATCTAAAACCTCATTCAAAGCTTTTCTATTTTTAAAATGTGCTTTTAGATTAGAAACTAATATTTGTGTTTCCTCTTTACCATAAGCATTTTTATAAGTGTCTAGATAACTCACTCGATATAGGTAATGCTTTTTACTTGAACCCTTTAAAAATTGTTCGTATATTTCTTGCTCCATCAAAGATTTTATTTCCTTTTGATATTCGTTATCAAGATACCTATAGAATTCAAACACTTTATGTGAGTACTTTTTTATGTAGACAAAAAGTTGATGATACATTTTTTCTTCAATCATGATTTTCTCATATATGGAGCGAGGATATTTTTCTCTACCCAAGATTTCGAGCAGATTTAGTGTTTCATTTCTCCACGATTCATCATCATAACTTGTTTTATATGCTTGATAATATGTAGTATCACCTTTTAGGATTAATGATCTCATGTGTTTAAGTGCTAAATCAGTTTGTTGGTTTAGTTGATATGCTATAACCAACCAATGATGCCATTCTTCTTCATATCCAAGGCTTTTTATTAAATTTTCCTCACACATCTTGATAATCACATCATATTTCTTTTCATCAAGAGCCTTTTCAATATACTTTAATTTCATTGCTCGATTATCTAAATTTTCACACATCAAAGCATCCGCTTCTTCTTTACTTGATAAGTATAAGATTTGATAATATATTTCCATTAAATCATCTTTATAATACTTGAAATACTGATAATCTGTTTCATGATTAAGTAATACTTTAATCACATCAGTTAAGATTGTTTTAATTTCGTTGTGTTTCGATAACGGTATAATGGCATTCATCCATTCAATATAGATGTCATCAATGTCAGTTCCCATGTTTTCCAACATTATTTTTGTCATATCTCGAACATTTTCTAAGATTAATAAAGGATCTTCTATCTGCCTTGATGCTTCATTCAAATAGAAAAGCGCTTGATTTTTTATTGACGATAAATAACCTGATGAATCATCTGTTTCCATATAAATGTCTATCCATTTTTTTATGATTGTAAAACTGATTTGAAACTGAGCGATTGGAGATGCTAATTCAGCTTTTCTTAATGCTGCATCAAATCCTTTAATGGCTTTAGGTAGATCTTTATACCCGATGAAACCATCTTCTATATAATCACATAAATATTCATCTATCATTTGCTCAACTTCATCTTCAATATCAAAATGTTGAAATCGAGATGCAATCATTGGGTACTCATGAGATATAGATAGCAATATGTCAATCAACTCTTCTTTACTTTTTCCTTCTAAAAAAGGTTTTAAATCTTCTATGTTTTCATTAGGAATCTCTTCCAACAATTGGTATAACACCGCAGCAATATGTTTACAATATAAACCCTTATCATAAGGACAAGTGCAAGAGGTACTTAAAACATATCGATGCGTTTTATCTAATTGGATATTGACATCATAAGTGTGATTGCCTAAGACTGTGGCATAAACCACATCACCTTCAATATGTAAATTATCAATAGTCTCAGACATATAATAATCATAAGCTCTAGATAGGATGTGTTCCGGTATATAATCTTCAAAATCCTTAATCATGAATTTTTTATTCATAGTCTATACCTTGCATACTGCACCAATCAGCCAATTTCTCCAAATATATTTTTCTTTTATACTCAAAGAACTCATCTCTTAAGTGATATTTAATCAGTAAGTCTTGGAAACGTCTAAATGCACCTTTTTTAAAAATGGCTGATAGAAATTCATCCCTCAAATGTTCTGATAGTGTATATATAAAGTTTTCCATGATTTTATGGTCATGTAAAAAATATGAATCAGGTAGCCTGATGTAATCATCTTCATGTCTGTTAAGCACATCATCTATCTCTTTCATAAATTCCTTTTCCCAATCTAAAAGATCATTTAACTCACCCGATGCATAGTTTTCATACGTAGAAATATTCTCATCTGTAATCATAACAAAAGCTAATGTTTCCTTATGCATATAAATGTTGTTATCTGTTGAAACCATTTCTAGACCTTCAAGTAACTTTATTAGTTTATATTTTCTTTCCATAACTTAACCCCTTTCTGCTAACCATTTCGGTACGACAACTTGATATGTTTTGATGAATATACCATCTTGTTTGGCATCATCGGATATATACACAACACCTTTGTGAATTCTCTTTTTTATACTTTCAAAAAAGAATTCACTTAGCATAAGTGTTTCATTGAAAAGCGTTAGTAGATATCCTGTTTTTTGATAGAGTGCTTGAATATTATAATCTTCTAAATATTCGATTATTTTTTTCTCGTTGAGTTTAGGAATGATTTCAAGACTATAGATAAGTTCCTCTAGGCTGATGATTGAACCAATCGTTTGAATGGAGTCGACGACTGTTTTCTCAACATCGGTAATTTTGATCAGCTCTGTGTATGAAGGTGAAATAATTCCTTTATGAGATTTTATGGATACATGTTTATAGATGATACCTTCATATTCAAATGTGTTGAACCGACTTGAAGATGATACATAACAAACATAACTAACTTGATTTTGATAGCCATAATACTCTAGTGCACTAATGTGACTGATGAAGGTATCCTTGTTAACAGATGATCCTATTTGATACTTAGTAGCAAACGCATACCCAGTTGATGGATTTATAGTCACATACAAGTTATTACGTACTTTTTTAATTAAATTTTGTTTTTCTAAACGATTCAGTGCGCCATAAGTTGTCGCCTTATTCTTAAATATCTCGAATGCATCATTATAATTAAAGACTACTTTATGAGCTAATACTTGATATCCTTTCATTCTTTCACCTTCTTTACTTTAATATTAGCACGTTATTATCCTTATATCAATACTATTGTGCTATATTTGAAGTTTATTCTTGTGTGATGGTTTGTGCTTGAAATGGAAATGTTACTCATGAAATACAGTAAAGTTCAATATCCTAGACCTAGACTAAGTAACTTTTATATATGTTTAAGTTATAATCTTGTGTTGCATAATCATATCAATAAAATCAAATAACTGTTGTAATAAATCTATGTTCAGTATGGTTAAATAAAGGACTTTTGAGTACTATGTGGCTGATTTGAGGACAATTTGTTCAACAAAGTTAAAACTTGCCATATGTGCAACACAATGCTAGGTGGGAAAAGATTGCAACACTTTGCACAAAAATAACCCACTAGTGGACTAATGGGTTTAATTGGGGATATCCTGGGATTTGTATAGAAAAGTGCGTAACTAGGCAGGATTCTGCGAAAGACTTATCCTCCTTTGTAATTTGCTAGCTACATTTTTTTAGATTTAGTTTGCAATTTATGCTTTGTTGCCATTCATTAACTAACAAATTCGTATCTAGTTGGAAAGTATAAAGTTTTGATATTATCTGACCAAATCATTTTAAACAATTCGAAATCTCAATTGTTTGATTAAGAAAATAATAATATTGCGGTATCTTCTTTAACAGTATTTTTTCACCTTTTGCATATTTTTTGAATACTTTAATAAAGTTTCCTTTGTTCTTTTGCAAGGTAAGAGGTTTATATCCGAAATCATGATAAACAACGACACTAGAATCGTGACCAATATTGTTTCCTCTTTCAAGAAATCTATAGCAAAACTCAATATCTTCACTAGCAGCTAGCGGAAAATCTATTGAGAAATATTGATTATCAAGAGCTTTTGTTTCAATAGCAAAATTACAAGTCGGTCCATATAATAGTTGTTTCGAATCCTTAAATCTTCTCCCATTCAAAGTACCATTCACATTGTGATACCAATCATACCAAGTTTTCCCATATGATATAGTTCTTCCAGAAATAGCTTGCATAAATCGATTTTTTATAAAGGTGTCAACGATTGATAAAATCCAATTTGAGGGTAATACCACATCGGAATCTGTAAATGCTATAATATCAGCCCCAGATTCTTTAGCTAAATCTATACCATAGTTTCTAGCTTTTGCAGGACCTCCATTCTGATTCATCCTAAAAACATTGTATCCGAATGTCTCATATTCAAATGGAGAGCAATCGTCTATTAGAAAAACATTATCTGCTAATCTTTCTTGTTTTTGGATTGATTTAATTAACCTCTCAACCTGTTTCTTCCCAGTTGGTGTGGATACATAGACTGGAACTACTATTGCAATTTTTGAGATAGATGAAACAGTATTTTCTTTTGAGGATAACTCGAATCTTGTCATTCCATCATACATATAAGGTTCTGGTTTTTCATATTCACTCATGAAAGCTTCAATTTCAGTGTTTTTTGACAGAAGAAAAGGCATCTTATACCATTTTCTCTTTAGTTTTCTTTTCCAATATTTCAATGTGTCATTTTCCATAATATTAATAATAAAACTCATATTTTTACCTCACCAAGCACTGACAATTTTTGCAATAATAGTATTTTTTGTGGTTTTTATCAAACCATTTTTTTTGTTCACCATTTAAGATGAAATCAATATCATTAACTCTAATGTTTCCATATACATATGGATTAAACATATTACATGGCGTTACATCTCCATTATATAAAACACATAATTCTTTGTTGATATTAGGACATAATTCTAGTGAGCCGCAAGTTAAGTTATTTTTACTGGTTCTGATATCAATTCCAGACACTTGATCCGGTATATATACATTCAAATTGGTTCCTAAAAATAATCTATCAACTTCATCGAAATATTTCATAATATTCAACTTATTACTAAGCACAATATTTTGAAATAGTTCAATTCCTTCATCTCTTCGAAGCACATTGTAAATCAAATTACATCTGTTAAATATTGCGTATTGTGCTATTGGAATAATATCGTTCACATTACATTCTTGTAATGTAAATATAATGAATGGTCGTGTCTTTTTTAGAGTCATGGATTTAATATTATGATCCAATCTATCAAAACTAGCACCTCTGCGAATTTGCTCTAGTTTTTCTGGATATGGGCTATCCATTGAAAAGTAAAGTTCTATATCAAAATTGATGAACAACTCGTTAATTTCTCTATCCAAATAATTTCCATTTGTGAATAAAGACATTTTGTTATTAAACCCTATATATTTCACAATTTTTTTGAAATCAGGGTGAATCGTACTTTCACCTCTACCATTTAATCTAATCTTTTCAGTGGATTTTCCTAATTTGTTATATAATGTAACAAAATCATCAAAATTCAAAAACTTATTTGGAGAGTTGTGAGTCTTTCCAAATCCACACATGATGCAATCTAGATTGCAATTTTGACTTAACTCAATAATAAGTTCTCTTAGTTGTTCCATTAAAAAACTCCTTTACTCTATGTTACACTTTAATACTTTGCAGGGCAAATCGCATGTTTTCATCTTTTGAATCACTTTATGAAAGTATTCTGTATTTATTATGCTCGAAAATGAATCTATATTGATATTTCCAAGTGGTTTTTCACAGTTTGCAATCATTGGTTGTTGGAAACATGTAAAAATGTCTCCGTTTGGCATAATTGACATATTATATTTATGAGCCTGACACTTAGCATCGGAATGAATTCTTTTGGTTTTTAGTTCAGTCCAAGATCCACCAAAACCACCAGAAACATAATCCTGAATGCTATGATATATTCCAATTGATTCTAGCCAACTTCCAACTTCCTTAACATGTTTTAGAGTTTCTAGTGCAAGAACTGATTGCACACTTAATTGAGTTGGATTTAGGTTATTAACTGCAAAATTAAAGTTTTCAAATACACGTTCATATGTATCCTGTCCTCGTACATATTTCCAAAACTCTTTATCCAGTGTGTCAATTGAGAATACAATGTGGGTGTTTGAATTAATTAATGCTTTTATAAAATCTTTATCAGCTAATACCCCATTTGTAATAATGGTAGACTTTATATCTGGTGAAATCCCCTTAATTATCTCCAAAATAAAATTCTTATATATTAGTGGTTCCCCACCGACAAAAACTAACTCTTTTAAATCGTCAATATCATTTATAAAAGAGATGAGAAAACTTGTATCATTAACAGATTTTTGGCTTTTATATTTCCAATGTTCACATTTGCTACATTTTTCATTACATAATAAATCAATTAAATAAAATAACGTTCTGGGATAACTACTCATTTTTTTGTCCCTTTAGAATTAATGTTAGTCCATCTTTTAGTGATGTTTTTGGTTCCCAGTCGACTAGTGATTTGATTCTATCTATATTGGGTTTTCTCCATAAAGGATCATCCAAATCCTTTTCAATATATTTAGCATTAACTTTTTTTTGCTCTATCTCACAAATCATCTCTGCTAATTTATAAACTGTAATAGGTTCAGAGTTGCCAATATTTATAACATCAGGCATTTTGGGAACTTCGATGAGCAGTTCTAATGCTTCGATGATATCATCAATCCAAATAAAACTTCTGACTTGTTTTCCATCTCCGAAAATCTTCAATTCTTTGTCTTCTCTAATTGCATTGATGAAATTTGGAATGACCCTTCCATATCCGTTATTTCTGACATCCATTTCTGGGCCATAGACATTGAAAAGGCGTAAAATAGCTGCGTCTCCGCCCTGATTTATAAAATTCTTAACTAGTTCTTCACCCATTTTTTTTGAAGTGGGATATATACTTCGCTCTGTTAAAAGATGTGAAATAGATATACTATCTTCCAAAATCCCATTACCCTGGGTTATTTCATCATCTAGCATCCCGTAAACCTCACTTGTTGATGTAAAAATCATTCTAGCAGAATCCCTTTTTGCAAGTTCAATCATTTTTTCAGTACCTTTAACATTAGGATTGTATACATTCCTAAAATCGTTTTTATACACCAAAGGGCTTGCTACAGAAGCCATATGAAATATTACATCAATATGCTCTATGTCATCTATAACAACATCTTCAATGGGTTTCTCAATATGAGTCACTAAATCAAGATTATCATTCGTTAAATAACTAGTAATATGGTTATCAACGACGATAATATTATGTTTTTTTCTGTGAAGTAATCTAACGAGATTTTTTCCAATAAATCCATCTCCACCACTAATCAAAATATTCATCATATACCCCTTAGTTACAAGAAAAAATATCTCTTGTAAAAATCTTATCTTTATATTTTTTAATGCTATCATCAATACGGTTAGCAATTACAATATCTGTAATTTCAAATAGTTTTTTAGTGGATTCAACACGAATCCAATCATTGATTGTTTGGTTTTCAGGGTCATAAACATATATTTCAATTCCATGTTTTTTTAACGCATCTATGAGTATGATTGTTGAAGAATTTCTGATTCCCTTTGATCCTGTTTTTGAAGAAAGCTTGTAAACACCTATTTTTTTATAGCCACACTTAAGTATATGATTTATTATGTTTTCAATTCTATAACTATTTGAATTGTTTATTTGCGAAATCAGTTTTGTATTAAGTGAATTTATTACTTCCTCAGTATCTTTTGGCAAGCAATAACCTCCGAAACCAAATGAGGGGTTATTGTAAAATAAACCAATTCTGTCATCAAGTCCCATACCATGTATTATAGTCCTGCTATCAAGGTTTTCATTCATCATAAAAGTATCTAGTTCATTAAAAAAGGCAATCCTCATTGCTAAGTATGTATTAGAGAAGAGTTTTATGCATTCAGCTTCTCTATAATTTGTTAGAATAATTTCAGGTTGATTTAACACACATTTACTTAATAATTCTGATGCTTTTAATGCGAGTTCATTAGTTCCCCCAATAATGATTCTAGATGGATAAAAAGCATCATGTACAGCGGTTCCTTCTCTTAGAAATTCAGGAGCATATATAAATTCACCTACAGAATCAAGTATCTTTTTCGAACCACCGATCGGTAAAGTGGATTTAACAATATAAATAGAATTGGGTTGCGTTTTTTTGTGATTACCAATAAAATCTATGATATTAGAAACATCAAGTCTACCATTTTCAGTAGAGTCTGTTGGCAATGCAATAATTACATAATCATAATTAACTGAATCATTTTTATCAGTGACACTAATATTAGAATTTACTATTGGTAAATCCTCTAAATTGCGTTCATCAAGAATTGAGTAATCATTTGCACTGATATCAGAAACTCTTTTTTTGTCAATTTCATAAATGCTTACTTGATGCTTTGAACTTAGCATGAGGGCATTAGCTAACCCAACATACCCAGCCCCACAAATTAAAATCTTCAAATTAACACCTCTCAATTCTATCTTTGACATTTCACTATAAATATAAACTGACCGGGGGGGTATCAAATATTAATTAATTGGTTTATGGCTTTCTTCATAAAGCTCTCTAGTCTCTATGGGTGTATGACCATTGTTCTCATACATCCTGGTATTATTATGAAGCATCATAGTGAGTCTAACAAATAGATTTAATTGAACTTCATCTTTAAACTGATAACCTCTTTGATTGATATAGCCCATATAATCAGAAGGCTTTCCACCCCAGATGATTTGATCATGTATTTCTAGCACATCATAGCGTATATCATCTGGTTTCTTAATCGCTACCAATTTATTCGCTATGATGAACTTCTCTAGGTCTAATAGAGGTTTCATCGGTTCAACGTATTCATCATCTTCATACTTAAGAAACTCTCCCTTAGAGGGCAAATAACGTGGTTTATTGGACTGTGCTAAAAGCAAGTCTTTAGCAACTCTAACATCTTTACTATCATTTAAATAGAAATAACCATTAGCAAGTATTCCTTGTTTAAAGGATAAGTCAATCTCATCGATGCTTGATAAAAGTTCAAGTAAAGGGATTGCTTCTTCTTTTGATAAAGGTTCTTTTTCATAATGATTAAAGACTGAGATGAAGTCATCTAGTTTAATCACACCATAAAGATTGATAGCTGCAAAAGCATATCTTTTGATAAGCATAAGTCGATTAGGTTTTTGATTGGTCGGTTTATTTGCCATGAGATATCTTGTTCTTCTTTCTGAGTTCTATGAATAGATTAATAGCTTTTTACAACATAGTTTAATGATGGTGGAATAAATAAAAGTTAATCTTTTACTCTTCCAGAAAGTATAGTAACATTGACAATAAATTCATTGTTTATAGGATACCAATACGGACTATACTGCATTTTATCATAAAACTGATAATCAGTTCGCTCATTTATTGTATCTGAAAAAGATTGAGTTATTGTATTAATTTCAATTTTAACATCTTTTAAAGTCATATACGGATATTTTGGACCTACGTAACCTTCATATCTGATATTGTAAAAATTTGGTATACCTGTCGGTTCCTTGTAACTGACAAAACTCCAGTAGACATAATCAAATTGATTTTCTTCTGTGATTTTTTTACTGCAGCCTGATGCAAATGTCATAGATAAAACCATAATTAGTAGAAATAATGTTTTCTTCAATTAAGACAACTCCTTTGTTGATTAAATAATTGATGAATTATATTTTATTATATTTATTGGATTTACCATAAGATTTTTCAATTGGATATTTCACTTCATTCTTTTCAATTTTCTCTTTTAATATATCTTTAATATCAAAACCATAACAATCACAAAGCAATAAACAATATGCAACAATATCCGCTATTTCTTCTTTAATATTCTCTTTATTCTCATTCATAGTTCCCCATTGATAATTTTCTAACAACTCTGCTGCTTCTAATACTATAGATTTAGATAGGTTTTCAGGAGTATGGAATTGCTTCCAATTTCTATCATCTCTAAACTTAATTAATTGATCAATAATTTCTTTCATAATATATTGCCCACTTTCATTATCTCTTAACTATGTTTGCAAGTCTGTTTTTCATATAGTCACTTAACTCTTTATCCTCACAATATACAAAACATCCTTTTTGTCCTCTTGATAACAATGTTTTATATGTATTGCGGATAATACAATCTGCTAATTCATAATTACCTTTGCTCTTAATTCCCCTAAGACTAGCATCAGATTTTGCTCTTTTCGTATAATCTGTAATGACTTTCCCATTTTCAAATCTCAAGTCCTTACCAATAATAATTCCAACATAATCAAATTCTAGTCCTTGTGCTGTATGTATACATCCGACTTGTTCGAATGAATCTTCATCAATTGCCCATGTATTTGTTGAACTAAAGTTCCATTTTGCTTTAAATCCATTTTCTAACTCAATGTCATATGCTTCTTCACTGTTATTTTTTTGAGTTACCCATTCATAACAATATCCAGCAATCATACGAGATTTGTTATCGATGTGATTGATTCCTCTTAAGTCATCTCTCATCATTACAGGATCATCATAAACCCTAATATCATAATCTAAATCAAAACCATCGTAGTTAGCAGTATCCCTTATACCTAAGATATGATCAAGAAATGCGATATACCCATCACTACCATTGCATCTAAATTGAGATGTTAAACGGTAATCTTCTCCACTAAAAATTTCACTACCTAATAATTTAGCTTGTTTCTTGATTTCATTAATTGATCCAAAATCTTTTGTTGTTACGATTTGATCTTCATCAATAAAGAATACACTAACTCTTGATGCATTTATAATTTCTTTTATTTGATTTTCTCCAAGATTTGCAAACATACCAGATTTTTCATTGAGTCGATGTGCTTCATCAACAATGAGACAATCAAAATCATTTTTCTTTGATGCAACATATGCTCCGGAACCTTTAAAAAGATTTTTTACGTAATTAAGTTTGAATTTACCTTGTCTCATTTTTGAGAAGTAAACATTTCTAGGAGCAGCGTTTTTCGTGACATAATTAACCATTAAAGATCTAAACTCTGCTAATAAGTTCATTGCAATAACACTTTTACCTGTTCCTGGTCCACCTTCAATAATAATGGTATATTTTTTATTATTAGATATTGCATTTTCAACAAGCTTTTTGATTGTTGAAAAAACTACTTTTTGTTCATCAATCATATAAAACTCTTGGTTTCCATTAATCATAGAAACAATTGTATCTTGTAGTGCTTTAGAGGGTCTTATTTTTCCGTGGTCTATTTGATAGAGTAGTTCTCCATTATCGGACTTAGAGACATACTTTCTAATAAACTCTCTAAGTTTTTTGGTGTCTTGCTTAAGATACATTGGAGCAATTTTTATAATATCACTATATAAATCATTATCTAATTCACTTCTATGTTCTTCTCTATAGTTATGTAAGAAGCAACATGGAAATAGTTCAATATTCTTTTTTTGAACATATTCATTGTAGTTTTCAATTGTTTTAGCATATGAATAAGCTTGATATGAAGGATGCGTGACAGCTCTATTCGCTCCACCAAGATAAGTAGTCACAATATCTTCTCTACTTGTTCTTTTTGCTGTCTCCCATTGTTTGAGTTCGATAATAACTACGTTGCTTTTATCATTTTCGTCTTTACCTGCAATGATAAAATCAACCCTTTTAGAGGTTGCTGGTATTTGATATTCGATAGCGACTCTTATATCTTTACTGATTTCAGGTATATCTAAAACATTTTTCATGTGAAGTAAGGAGTTATCCCATGATCTGAATTCTGACTGATTGTTATTAGTTATATTTCTTTTTTCTAGTTCGCTCTTCACTAAATCAGCTATGATACCATTATCTACATCATTATTAAATTTTGAAATGGTTCCTGAATATACGATCATTAGTATTTCCTCAACATCTCTTGACTATCGTTTTATTAAGAGTTGTTTTAATGTATTTAAAATGGCTTAATATTTAAACAATAGTAAGTATTTAAAATAGTTTATACTCATGTAAAATCTATAATAATTGAACGATTAATCTCTTCCAACACGTCATAATCATCATCCAATTGTTTAGACGCTCTGTAATTTTTTATCATATCCTGGATTTCGGTATTAGATAGAAACGTCTTTTCTGACATATAAAACATCAACTGTTTTATCAACTTATCTCTTCCTCGGGTTAACATTTTTTTGTTTATAGAGTTCCAGACTACTTCTACCCATGGTGTTTTTCCTAATTCAAATGGGATTTCTTTTAGTTTTGCAAAAACACACTCCCAAGATTCTTCTAAGGAATATATTTTTATAGCAGTTTGCACGAAGGGTACTTGCCCAATAGGACGAAATAACAAATTCCCTCCTTCTGAATTTCTATAATCTAACGCTGGACTATCGTCAATGGATTTCTCCATGTATTCTTTCACAACTTTTGTATGATCAATAAGATTTATCCAAAAGCATCTGATAAGCTCAAGATACTCTTTTAGGGTATCATCATCAGGTCTATATCTTCTATAATAATCAATCTTTGATTTACCTCTAAGTATCTTGTTTTCGTGACTTAACACCACTTTTTCTTTTAAAAAAAACTTAAGCAATTCGAGATTGCAAGCATACAATGTTATAATGTTTGAGAAAGCAGTTTTATCTGATTTTGGTATAGCTTTTTGCTTGTGAATCAAGAGTCTTTTTTCCCCAAACAAAGGATTTTTCTCGACCAAGTCTCAGGTTCCAATTGCCACAATATCATCCTCATCTAATGCTATTATCTCACTTAGCGAAACTGGTTTTGCATATCTGTTTAGTGTGCTAAAAAGTCTTCTTGTTCTTTTCATACCCTCATCCGAATTATTGTGTCCAATAAATATAACAGAAACTTCATTATTTTTAATTTCTTCATTCTTTGGATCAATCAGAAGTGCTTGTTTTATGCCCTCTACTCGATGCTGCCCATCAACTGGAAATATTTTCTCTGTCCCAGTAAATTCCAGTATACCTAAGTTAGTTTCTCTCATATTCTCATGTGAGAAATTTACCCCTTTCCACTGCGGATCACCTTCATACACCGCTAATACTATAGCATTAAAAAACATTTCTTTCTGTTTTTGAATATAATGTGAAATTTGTTGTACATTTGGAGTTATAGCTCTTTGTATCATTTGACTCAATGTTTTTGACTTATGTAACTCTTGATCAACTTTTTTTACATTATCATTTATCTCCTGAAACGACATTGTTGTAACATAATATATCCAATCGCCAATATTCGATTGAAATGCTAGTTTTTTCATTTTTTTCTCCTAACTTAAAATGCCTTGACTGCTGCACGGATAGTAATATCAAATATCTCACTATTAAAGGGAGGTAACATACTATTCACAATCTCTTTCTCTAAATTTTCAATTTCTTCATTGCCATCTACTGTGATATAGTGACAGTAAATATAATCTTTCCATTGTTTAAATAAGCGACGAATCAATGGACGCTCAAATTTATCAGGATATCTCACATAATCCATGTACTGTCTTATTCTTATTCTAAGATTCATATTATCAGTAAGCAATGCACGTCCAACATAACCCATCACGAGCATAGAATCATATATCTTATTAGGTTGTATCACAAACATGTATATACCACCTTGTGAAGTTGGAACATTTGAAATCTCATCTGAAATTGTATTATCTTTTTTTATATATTTAAATTTATTCCACCTGGACTGATCCAAAAGATAATCAAATCTTGGGTTAAATCTCTCCCATAAATGTGTAGACATCTTTAAATCCTTAATTGTATCTTTTCTAATAATAACAGATAAATTATGGTACAACAAAATCAGTCCTTTCAAAATATTTTTTTATCACCCTGTAAACTACTGTCATAATTTTTTAAGCATCAACAATTCACTTAATTGGTTTTCTTGCATCATTCTTCCATTTTCATAAAATTACACTTAGTTTCCATTAGTCCCCATATCGAGATATTAATCTTTATCTATTATTATATCATTGTTCACATCATAA
>NZ_JASCXW010000032.1 GCF_030012175.1 Peloplasma aerotolerans | reverse complement strand
AAGAACAAAAGTGAATAAATTCACTAGGGGCGATTCATAATCGCCATGTCACACGCGCGTGCGCGATATACATAATGTCACTACTATACTTCATGTATGATATAAATACAATTTCCTATTCAACAAAAAAAGTGAGAGTTTGCACTCTCACTCAATGATTTATACATTAACTCCACGTCTGGTTCGAATCATTAAAATGATTGCGAATACAACCGTATACGTTAAACATCCTAAAACAGCAATCCAATTCCATAGCAATTCATTCGAACTGCCATAAGTTAAAATCGGAATAAATAGAATTGCAAACAAAGGCAGTGCCATTGAAATAGCAGTTCCAGATCCTAATACCATTTCTTCAGCTACTGGAGTATCTAGATTTGGATCTATACCTTTTAGAAGAGCTAAGCCAGTTGAAGCAACTCCTGTGAGCATACCAAACAACCCGATAAAGTATTCCTCATGATGATCAGCATAAATTCTTTTGGTCATAAATCTTAGATAGAACATTGTTATGATACCAACAAGTATTGCAGTAACAACCAGTTGTACACCATATGCTGCTAAAAAATCTAGAGTAATTGTTAACACAGATCCAGCAATCATAATATTAAATGATGCTGATGCAATATTTGATAACATATAATTATTTGTCATAAAGCGAATATTTTTACCTTTACGTTCAAAACGCATTAAAACGGATTTATAGAGTAAAGCATATAAAATACCTATAATAAAGTTAAAACCTTTTATGAGTCCAAATACGGCCCCACCAGCGATATCTCCTATTAGGATGTCTAATACATGCAAAGTCAAGAAAACGAGACCATAGATGATAGCAATAATAATACCTTGTGTTGTTAAACCATCTAATGTACTAATTTCTTTAATAGTATCGATTTCAACAGTAATTTTTCCTGTAGAACTTTCTTGATAATGTTTTGGTTTCGCAACACCTCTTTTTCTACTGATGATGTTGATGAGTAAGACCCCAATCGTACCTCCAAAAACGAATCCCAAGAATGAGTATGAAGCACCTAATACTGCAAAAGTATTGAATGTACCATCCGTAATCACATTATCAAAAACACTACCAATAGATATAGCTAACCCAGGACCTTGTCCAAATCCTAAAGCAACTAGCATTCCAGAGCCAGCAAATTTCGTACTAAAGAAAAGTAATACAACTAATAAACCTATTAATGCTTGCATGGCATAGGTGCTAGTGATAAGCATACCTGTAGACCATATTTTTTTCTTGATTTTACTTGAATCTCTTTTAAGTGCAAGAGCGATAAAACCAATTGCAAGTGCATGGTAAACCATAAATATTAACGCATTTACATCATAAAACGTTTCTTGACCCGTAATGATTGGTGCAAACACCAATGAAATCACTAGACCAATGAACCCACCAAGTAAAGCTGTTGGTATAACAACTTTATTTAAACCAGGAACCCATGTCTTTAAGACTTTTGCAACAAACATTAATACTCCAATAAGTAAAAAGTAAACGATAATGCCCCATTCTTCCATTGTCTATTCTCCTCTTAAATATTTTATTGAATCTAGGAATATCATTGGGTCCTTGATTTTTATTAAAAATGTTAGACCTTTGTAATCAAATGATAAAAAATCTTTTTGTGTTAAAACGAGTCCTTCGATATCATTGATGTGAAACTCAAGTTGCTGTTTTAAATTCGTCATTGTTACTACTTTATTTTCTAATATAACTTCAACATTACCTCGGTTATGTCTTTTATTCTTTTGAAAATCAACTTCATAAAGTGTACCGAGTGACATGATTTTGTTTTTAACAACTTGTGGTAACAATATTTGTTGAAATTTTCCCCATTCGACCAAATTATCGAACTGTAAACCTTCAAGAAACTCGTACGAATTAATGGTAGCAATCTTTCCACAGTTTGTACAGTATATGTCACTTCCTTTGGTTTGAATCGTGTGTATTCTTTTACAAATAGGACAAGCATAAAGATATCCTTCTAGACCTTCAGCTTTATGATTGGATTTATATCTTATTTTTTCTTTTCGATTCCAATCATATTCATTAAATGCAATTGCATTTTCTAATATTACCTCAATTTCACTTATATGCATTTCCTTAATTTCTTTTTTCGTTAACAGTGTTTGATAATGAATGTGAATATAACATTTTTTTCTTTTCTTTCCCCATCGTGGTGCAGCAAAATATCCACCTGAATTTTTAGCAATCACTACATCATGTTTTAATTTTTGTATAAGTTTAGCTGTGCTTTGATAATCAGTTTTTGTCTGCTCTCCAAAAAAAGAGGAATTGCCTTCAGGAAAAATCATAATACCGCGTTGATCATCATGAAATGCTTTTAATATACTTCTAATGGTTTGAACATCATTTTGGCCTTTTCTTTTAGGAATTGACTTAACCATATGGGTTAATGCAAACCTTTGTACTGGGTGTGTATATAAAATGTTAGAAGCAACTGGATATGGATAATGTTTAATATTCATCCCGACATATAATGGATCATTTAATGAAATATGATTTCCAATTAAAAAGAAAGGTTCTTGTCGTTTTGGATCGAAATTTTCATAAGTGAATTTGAAACGATACTTAGAATGAAAAATAAGTTTCAAAAAAAATCTTGCTATTTCTTCTCTTAATCTCATTGGAACCTCCTTTGTTTTCTATTATACGCTATGATACTTTGAAATTCCAACTAATTATTAAAAAATTAAAAAAAAGAGGGTTAAAGTGAACTTTAACCCCCATTTGTTTTTATAATGCTAAATAAGGTAAATCAAAGGCTTCACATACACCTTCGCATGTGCATTGTCCGTGATAAACATTAACCCCTAACTTAAGCGCATTTGAACGTCCGATTGCAATATCTAAACCATAGTCAGCAATCATTAATCCATACTTAAGCGTTGTGTTGTTTAACGCTGTTGTTGATGTTTTAGGAACAGCACCCGGCATATTAGCAACTGAGTAGTGAATAATACCATCTACTTCATATATTGGATCATCATGATAAGTTGCTTTACTCACTTCAGTTGAACCACCTTGATCGATTGCAACGTCAACAATGACGCTACCCGGCTTCATATCTTTATAATAAGCACGTTTAATCAGTTTAGGAGCTTTTGCTCCACCTGGAAGTAAAATAGCACTTATAATCAAATCAGATGCCTTAACGACACGTTCTACGTTGTCATTACTGCTATATAAAGTCTTTATTCTATTGCCATAGATATCATCTAAATATGTTAATTTGTTTAAGTTAATATCTAAAATCGTAACATCAGCACCCAAACCTACTAACATTTTTAAAGCATTTTCTCCGACAACTCCAGCACCGATGATGCCAACTTTTGCACGATCAACACCTGGAACACCAGATATAAAAATTCCACTTCCACCTTGTGGTTTTTCTAGATATTTTGCACCTTGAATTGCGCTTAAGCGACCAGCAACTTCACTCATAGGTTTTAAACAAGGAAGTGATCCATCATCTAAACGAATGGTTTCATAAGCTATGGCTTGAGTTTTAGCGTCAATCAATGCTTTTGTCAATGCTTCATCAGCTGCTAAATGAAGGTAGGTATATATAATTAAACCTTCTCTAAAATAACCATACTCAGGTTGCAATGGTTCTTTAACTTTAACAATCATTTCGGACTTTTCCCAAACCTCTGCCGCGGTTTTTAGAATCGTTCCACCGGCGAATTCATAATCTTCATTTGAAAATCCTGAATTCATACCAGCATTTTGTTCAACAAGAACTTGATGTCCGTGATGTACGTACTCTTTGACACTGCTTGGGGTCAACCCAACACGAAACTCATTGTTCTTTATTTCCTTAACAGTTCCAATAATCATATTATTCTCCTTATATTTTGATATCGTGTTTTTATAATCATATTGTAACATAAAATAGTCTGTTTTTTAACCTTAAATATTTATTTATTTTTTATTTTTTTATAGTGTTCAAAAATCAATGTTCTCAATGTTTTCGAATCGCTTAAAAGGTGATGAATTTTATTTAATCCATCTCTATTTTTTTTCGTCTCAAGCCATAATTTAAGATATCCATTTGGACCATATTTTTCTTCTATATGTTGATATGCTCTTTTAATATGTTCTTCTTCATTAGAATCCGGATAATGTTTAAACCCATACTGTATTGTTCTTGTAACAACTATGTCTATATCAATATCTCGATCAGCTTCGGCAATAATTTTTCCATAAATTGACCTTGGTGGTTCGTCGTTTGATGCCCGATGATCTTCAACTGCTTCTTTCATAATTCGTCTTTGCTCTTTTGTGAAGTACTTTGATAATTCTTGATCATTATACAAAAATAGACCACCTGTTATATGGTGATCATTTCTTCCAAATTGCATACCAATATCATGATAGCAGGCAATGACATAAACCATATCATGATTAACTTCGTATGGTTTTGCTATTTCAATTGAATTTTCAATTACTTTTTCAACGTGATCCATTTGATGTGCGTCATCAAAATGGCGATATAAAGGTATTATTTTGTTGTATAAGTATGTTAGTAACTCTTTTTCCATTTAAACCTCAAATAATAATGTTCGCTTTTTTGGATAATAATTTAAAGACTTTTCTATCTGTTTTGAATGTTAATTTTGATAATACTTTTGAAGCATCAACCCATACTGCATCAGCAATTTCTTCTTCTTGTTTTTGAATTTTAATTGAATCTGCTCGTGCGAGGAAATAGACGACATCCTTAACAACACCTGGTTTAGGGTAGTATCTTGTTTTTTCTTTGAAGTCATCTAATATTTCGACTTCAAGACCAGTCTCTTCTTTAACTTCACGATAAGCGGTCATCTTTTCACTTTCGTTTAATTCAACATGACCTTTTGGAAAACCAAAGTGTAGTCCGTATTTTTGTTGTACAAGTACAAATTGATATTTATTCTGATGTTTTCTAAAGATGACTGCACCACAAGATTTTTCTTTTGTCACCAACATCACCTACTCATATTTTATTTACTAAAGTATATCATATCATTTATAAAATTAAATGATTTATGATTTTTTCAGTTTTTATCACATAATCTTTGATTGATAAAAGCGCTATCATCATGTATAATGAACTTAATAAGTATGCAATCAACTAAAGATAGAGGTGGAATCATGAAAATATTATTTTGTAGTGCTGAAGCATTCCCGTTTAGTAAAACTGGTGGATTGGCTGATATGGCATATTTTTTGCCTAAGTCCTTAATAAAACTTGGTCATGATGTTAGAATTATCACCCCATATTATCAAAGTATCAATAAACATCATAAAGAAATGAAAATGAAAGGTTCAGCTACGATTGTCTTTGGTGGTATTGAAACCATCGTTCATTTTTATGAACTAAAATATGAAAACATAACTTATATTTTTGTTCAAAATATGCACTATTTTGAAAGAGAACAACTTTATGGATACAATGATGATGCCGAAAGGTTCGCATGTTTTAGTTTTGCAATATTAGAAGGATTAAAAGTGCTCAACTTCTATCCAAACATTTTGCATCTCAATGATTGGCAAACTGGTATGGTTCCTTATTTGCTAGACGAACATTATCGTCAGAGAAATGATCACTATTTTAGCATTCACACATTATTTACAATTCATAATTTGGAGTATCAAGGTTCATTTGATCCATATGTCAGTCGTTTTTTTAATACAGATTTTAATTATACTTACATCCATTTTGATCGTGTTAATTTTTTAAAAGCTGGGGTTGAAAGAGCGACTAAAATCAATACCGTTAGTCCAACATATCGCAATGAAGTATTAACAAACGATTATGGTTTTACTTTAGACGGTGCTTTACAAAAGCGATATGATGATTTCATTGGTATCTTAAATGGTATTGATCATCATGTTTTTGACCCGAAAACAGATGATTTGATAGAACATCATTATGATGAGGTGAAAACAAAAGATGGTAAGATAAAGAATAAAGAATATATGTTGCATCACTTTAATTTGGATGTCGATTTAAAAGCTCCATTAGTTGTCTATATCGGTAGATTAGCAACTCAAAAAGGCATTAATCTATTAACAAGAACTTTGGAAGATGTGATTGAGTTTAGCAATGCACGGTTTATACTAATGGGGTCAGGCAATGATTCCTATCAAGATTTCTTCCGTCACATTTCATTTAAATACCCAAATAGAGTTGCGAATTATATCGGATTTAATGAAAAAATAGCACATCAACTCTACGCAGCAAGTGATATCTTTATGATGCCTAGTAGGTTTGAACCTTGTGGTTTAGGTCAGATGATTGCAATGCGATACGGATCACTTCCACTTGTTAGAGAAACAGGAGGATTAATAGATACTATTATTCCTTATAACCAATACACAGGCGATGGTACAGGATTTAGATTTTCTAGATATGATGCCTATGACTTTAAAGAGAAACTGTTTGAAGCCATCAACTTATATAATGAAAATCCAAGAGTTTGGAATAAATTAGTCAAACAAGCAATGAAACAAGACAACAGTCTTGATAAAATGGCATTATCATATGAAGATTTATATCAAACGATATTAGGAGTGTAAACTATGGAAACTTTAGCATTAATTCTCGCAGGTGGTAAAGGTAGTCGATTAGACATCTTGTCACAAAGACGTAGTAAACCAGCAATGCCTTTCGCAGGTAAATTTAGAATTATCGATTTTACATTGAGTAACTGTACGCAATCTAATATTTATGATATAGGAATTCTTACTCAATATCTTCCTCTTTCATTAAACGAGCATATCGGTAGTGGAAAACCTTGGGATTTAGATAGACGTGATTCCGGTGTAACATTGCTTCAGCCACACAATTATTGGTATCTTGGAACAGCTGATGCTGTTTTGAAGAACCTTGAATTTATTCAAAGAAAAGAACCTACTTATGTTTTAATCTTATCAGGTGACCATATTTATAAAATGGATTATCGGAAAATGATTCAACTTCATAAAGAAAAAGGTGCTAGTGTTACGATAGCTACTCAACCTGTTCCACCTGAGGAAGTATATCGCTTTGGTATTATGTCAGTTGGCAAAGATGATGAAATCGTTGAGTTTCAAGAAAAACCAAAAACATCAAAATCTAATTTGGCAAGCATGGGTATTTATCTGTTTAATTTTGATTTGTTAAAAAAAGTGCTTCTAGATATCAATCAAGAAGACCTTGATTTTGGTAAACATATTATTCCGCATCTCATAGAGACAACAAAAAAAGAAGTTTACGCTTACCAGTTTAAAGATTACTGGATGGATGTCGGTACTTATGATTCTTATTTAGAAACCAATCTTGCTATGGCAAGAGATTTTACAGAACTTGACCTCTACGATCCAACATGGAAAGTTTATACGAAAAGTGAAGATCTCCCACCGGTTAAAGTAGGCAGTGAAGCTATTATTCATAATTCTCTAATCTCAAATGGTTGTGTCATAGAAGGTACGGTTATTAACTCAGTTTTAAGTCCAGGTGTACGTGTTGGAAAAGGATCTGTGATTAAAGATAGTGTTATTCTAAATAATGTTATTATTAGTACAGATGTTACGATTCAAAAGTGTATTTTGGATAAAAAAGTGACCGTTGGTCGTAGTGCGTTTATCGGATATGGAAATGATTTTACACCAAATGAAGAAAAGCCTGATTTGTTATCAAGTGGGATTACAGTGATTGAAAAGAGTGCAGTGATTCCTAGTTCAACAAATATTGGAAGAAATTGCCGCATCTTTAAAACAGCCACATACGAATCAAAAGATATTAAGAGTGGTTCAACATTAAGATAGCTAATGAAATAAAAGGTGAGTTCAGAATTCTGAGCTCACTTTTTTGCTTAAATCATTTCACGTTTTCTAAATTTCTTAAAACTTAATATAACAACAATAATCGTTAAAGCACTAAATGTTAAAAAATTGATTAACTCGAATCCATGACCTTCTTTTAAAAACCCAACAGGTTCAGTAAATGTAAATGGTGATATATATTTTAATGCTTTTAAGAAGTCATTATTGGTTGCTGATGAAATCATCGTTATTATATATAATGGGAACGGAATCGCGATTGATATGAGTGGTGACTTATTTGGTTTAAGAAACATTGCTAATCCCATGCTTAAGTATGCAATCATGAGAAACATAACGTAATCAAACAAACCGAATTCCCATAATATCAAGTGTGATTCACCTGGAGCAACAATGATAAACCCAACTTGTGTTAATAACATTTGAATAAAGGTAAAGATGAAAAGTAGTGTAGCTACACTTAACATTTTCGTTGTTAATAGTTTAGCTCTAGAAATAGGTAACACGTAGATAACTTCTACTGTGTTTTCTTTTTCATCTTTACTGACAATACCAAAGCCTAGCATCGCTGCATAAATACCACCAAGAAGTTGTAGAAATAAAGCACCTTCTGTAGCGAAATATTCCATCACATTATCTGGTATTCCACCAAAACTTTCCATCATGGCTATAAATGAACTATCGATGCTTTCCAGATATTCAAGCATTTCATTTAAAGCATCCATCATTTCTGCAACCATTGGGTAAATAGCAACGATTAAAAATAATGATAAACCTAATGCAAACGACCAAATCATATTACTTTTGAAATTTCTTCTTATTTCAATCTTATACAAATCTTTTGAAAAGAGGTTCATAGGATTTCCTCCTTTTCATAATAAACAGAAAATATTTCTTCTAAACCAACATCTCTTAAAATAATATCATCAAATGTTTTGTCTGAAAGGTAGTCTATTAGAAGGTTAACATCACCTTGATAAGTATAATGACTAGAACTGTTTACATCTTTAATATACTCTAACCCTTTAAGTTTTAAGTGATCTTGATTCGGTGTAACTTGAAGTCGTTTATGTTCATTCTTTCGTATATCATCCATCGATTTCGTAAATAAAATAGTACCATCTTTTATTAATGCAACACGATCACACACTTTTTCAATTTCACTTAAAACATGACTTGATAGAAAAATGGTTGATCCGTTTTTCTTAGCCTGATGTAATAACTCTAAAAATCTAGATTGAATCAATGGGTCTAATCCTGAAGTTGGTTCATCTAGTATCAATAGTTTTGCTTGATGCATTAAAGCAATCACAATGCCTACTTTTTTCTTATTGCCAAATGAAAGTGAACCAAACTTCTTTTCTAGGTCAACATCAAGGGTGCTAATTAAGTGGTTTAGGTAGTTTTCATCCACATTTCTCATACTCCTAAAAAAATCCATGATCACTTTGACCTTTAACTCATTGAAAAAATGAGATTCACTAGGCATATATCCAATATGTTCATTGATTAAGTGATTGCCTATAGAAACTTCTTGATTCAATATTTCTGCTTGTCCAGAATCAGTTGATAACAACCCCAATAAAATGCGTATTAAGGTTGTTTTCCCAGAACCGTTTGGACCAACAAATCCAAAGATTTCTCCTTGTTTTACACTTAAGGTAACATCTTCGATGCCTCTTGAACTTCCATAGTACTTTTTCAAATGTTTAGTTTTAATCATCATTACTCCTTACATAAAATCATATGGTGAAATATCATCTTCTTCTTTTTCTTGATGTGTTATTTCACTGTTCAATCGATATGCTAAAGTCGTTTGTCTTCTTTCTTGCAAGTGGTTAGCTGCGTAAACGAGTAAATGCATATCACCTAAGATAATGAGATATTGTTTTGCTCTAGTGATAGCGGTGTAGATTAACTCTTTTTTTAGCATGTGCATATAGCTTCTTACCATGGGTATCATGACGATTTTATATTCACTACCTTGTGATTTATGAATACTAATTGCATAAGCTAAATTGAGCTCTTCTAAATCCCCTTTATCATACATCACATCATTATCATCAAATGATACAACCATGTATTGCTCATTTTGTTGATTATATTTAATTGCTTTAACAACACCAATATCGCCATTCATAATTAAACGTTCTGGATCGTTAACAAGTTGTATGACTTTATCACCAACAAAATATGTTTTATCGCCATAGGTAATGCCTTCACCAGGATTTGGGTTAAATTTTTCTTGTAAAATTTTATTAAAGTTATCGATACCTAAGTCACCTTTATACATTGGTGCGAGTATCTGAATATCATCTATCATATTGTATCCTTCGTTTAATGCACCTTCAACTTGCTTAATAATGACATCTTTAATCTTATCAGGCGATGCACGATATAAATATACATCGTTATCGCTAATCAAATCATTGTCAGTTAAATTTTGTTGGTTCACTGAACTTGCTAAAGATATGATTTTTGAATCTTTTGCTTGTCGATGAATCTCATTTAAGCGAACAACTGGTATGACATTGGATTCAATTAAGTCCGTTAAAACTTGACCTGGGCCAACACTTGGTAATTGGTCAACATCACCAACAATGATAACTTGTGCTTCATTTTTGATTGCAGTAAATAATTTATGCGCTAAGAATAAATCAATCATCGATGCTTCATCGATAATGATTAAATCATGGGGCATTAAGTGATACTCGTCATATGCAAATAACCCATCATAATTATATCCTAGATGACGGTGAATTGTTTTAGCATCCATATCAAGTAATTCTTTCATCCTTTTGGCTGCACGACCTGTAGGTGCCATTAAAGCTATTTTTTCATAGATTGCAGGATTTTTGAAATTTAATTTGTTATATATTCTATAAACTTCAAGTAAACCATCAATAATTGTTGTTTTACCTGTACCTGGGCCACCTGTAATAACTGAAATAGGGTTTGATAATGCAGTTATAATCGCTTCTTTTTGAACTTTGGTGTATTGCATGTTTCTTTGTATTTCTACAGAATCTAGAAGTGTCTCTAGATATCCGTGATCATACACCTTATTTGTATTTTTTGCTAACTCTTTAATTTTATCTGCTAATTTAATCTCAGTAAAATATGAAAGTGCTAGATAGTATCTATCTTCATCTAAGATCAACCGTTTTTCTTCAATTAAAGCCTCTATTGCGAGTTCAAGCTCAATGTCATTGCCTAAAACTTGATAGGCATACTGTCTGACTTGTTCATCTGTTAAATACAAATCTCCATTTTGATATGCAATATTTTGCATTGCATAGATGATAGCTGCTTTAATTCTTCTAAGATCATCTTTTGCAATACCTAATTTATTTGCAATCTCATCAGCTTTAATAAAACCAATGCCTTCGATGTCATCAATTAAGCGATATGGGTTTTCTTCAAGTTTTTCTAAGGTTAGCATTTGATATTGATTAAGTAATTTCATCGCGAGTTTTCCAGATAAATTATACCCATATAAGGCAACTAAAATATGTTCGTTGGTCTGGTTTTCAATAAGCTGTTGATAAAATTTTTCAATACGTATTGCATTTAAACCTACTTTTTTCAATACTGTTTTATCTGCAGTTATTTTTTTTAGTGCGTCAGGTCCTAAGGTTTCAACAATTTTTTCTGCAGTTTTTTGACCAATGCCATGAAAAAAAGGACTAGATAAATAACTAACAAGCCCAGATTCACTTTGATCATCACATTTTTGGAAAGATTCAATCTTAAATTGATCTCCATAACTTGCATGCTTTACCCATGTACCATGAAATACATAGTTCATATCTTCACTAACAATAGGAAAATATCCTACAATGGTTACAAGTTGCTCATCTTCTGTAATAATTCTAGCAATGGAGTAACTATTTTCATCATTATGAAAAACATAATTTTTTACTCTACCTTTGATGGTTTCCATAGTTCCTCCTAATGTAATGTTTATTCAAATTATACCATTAAAAAATCATAAAAAAAAGGAACTGGAGTTCCTTTTAACTATATTGTCTTAATTTTTTATCCATATATGCTTCTTGAATAAAACCTGATCCTAAGCAGACCTCGTTTTGATAAAATGCACAAACTTGTCCTGGGGTAATTGCTCGTACTTTTTGAGGATAGAAAACACGAATGGTTTCATCATCAACCCATTGAATCGTCACATCATTATCTTTTTGACGATATCTAAACTTAGCTGTCATTTGTCCGTCAAACTTAGGTCCCCGCCAAATAACATCGGTAATCAGTGCTTCATCACTAAATAAATGTGGATGGTTGAAATCTGGTTCAACATATAAAGTATTTGTTTTTAAATCTTTCCCGACAACATACCAAGCTCCAATCTCTTCTTTGGAACCTCCAATGCCTAATCCTTTTCTTTGACCAATCGTATAGTTCATTAAACCTCTATGGTCTTTCACATATGTTCCATCAAGTCTTTTCATCTGACCGGGTTGTGCAGGAAGATAATTACTCAAAAATGCATTAAAATGTCTTTCTCCAATAAAACAAATACCAGTAGAATCTTTTTTTGTTGCAGTAGCAAGACCTTGTTCTAACGCAATTTTTCTAACTTCTTTTTTATCTAAATGTCCAATTGGAAATATGACTTTTTTCAATTGCTCTTCTTTTAATTGAGAAAGAAAATAGGTTTGATCTTTATTATGATCAAACGCTCTTAGAAGCATTGGATAATCTTTTGTTAGATCTACTTGGGCATAATGTCCCATTGCGATATAATCAGGATTGAATTTTTGTGCGTAATCTACGAATGCCTTGAACTTAATCTCATTATTGCATAAGACATCTGGATTTGGTGTTCTATTTTTTTTGTATTCTGATAAGAAATATGAAAAAACACGATCCCAATAATCGTCAATAAAATCAACTTTATGAAGCTTGATGCCTAATTTATGAGCAACCTCTAAAGCATCTTGATAATCTTTTTCTTGTTCGCACATCTCATCAAATGTGGTCGGGTTCCCTTTTAAATCTTGATTGGTTGCACTATCCCAGTTACGCATAAAAACGGCTTCTACGTCGTAGCCGTCTTTTAGTAGTAAATAAGCAGCAACGCTACTATCTACTCCCCCTGATAAACCTATAATTACTTTTTTCTTCATAACATCACTTTCTTTTTACATCACTTGGCATTCTATACTGTCCTCGAGGAGACATACTAATGCCTAAAATTTTCGGTCCTTCTGGAAGTGTTTGGCGTTTGAATTGTTGTGAGTAAAAACGCTTGAAGAAGCGATTTACATAATGTCTCGCTTCATCTTGATTCATTTCAAATGCATGCCGAACAAGCCAAATAATTTTCTTTTCATCAGCACCTTGTTCAAGATGATAATATAAGATAAAATCATTGACATCATATCTTCCAATCGATTTTTCAGTATCCTGATTTTCGAGTAATTCTGGAGTGATTGGTGCATCCAATATTTTCTGCAAGACTTTCTTTAAATCTTTATAATCATGGTTTGCATGGTAATCAATCATAAGTTGAACCCATGTTTTAGGTAATCCTGAATTAATAGCATACATGCTCATTTGGTCACCATTATATGTCATCCATCCTAAAGCAATCTCAGATAAATCACCAGTGCCTAAAACAAAACCACCATATTTATTTGCTAGATCCATTAATATAAGCGTTCTTATTCTTGCTTGTGCATTTTCGTATGTTACATCTTTTTCGTCATGCTGAATAGATTTTAAATGGAGGTCAACAGATTTGCTAATTGGAATTTCTAAAACAGTTACACCTAAACCCTCCATTAATTCGATGGCTACTGATCTTGATTTTTTAGATGTTGCATCAGCTGGCATGGTTACTGCAATAATATCTTTAGAGTCTCTTCCTAGTTTTTTCATTGCTTGATGACTGACTAGTAGAGCAAGTGCTGAATCAAGACCACCTGAAATACCTATAACAATTTTATTAGACGTTTCCGGCAATGATTCAATCTTTTTAATGAGACCAAATGTTTGTAAATTGTTCGCCAAAATCATTTCTTCTTCTAAATGCTCGTTCGGTATAAATGGTTTTTGGTCAATTGGTTTTTCAAATGTAAATGAATTCGTTTCTTCAAATCGAACAGGAACAAACTGATACTCATTTTGAATAAGCATATGCATATCACGATATGTACTATCTTGTCTCTTTTGATAATTGATTGCACGAATATCGATATCTGCGGTTAATATTGAAGACTCCATATCGTATGACTGAACTTCAGAAACTAATACACCTTGATTCGCTATGATCTTATGTCCTGAATAGACGACTTCAGAGCTTGATTCAAAATGACCTGAACTTGTATAGACATATGCTGCCATTTGTTTTCTTGAGTGGTCTAGTACAAGATTTTTTCTTACCTGAGGTTTCCCTACACGTTCAGTTGAGGCAGATAAATTGAAAAACAAATTAGCTCCAGCTAAACTCATATCATCACTTGGACTATATGCTGCCCATAAGTCTTGACAAATTTCTACACCAAATCTTATTTTTTCATCAGAATCTTCGAAAATTAAATATCCGAACGGAACTTCTTTTCCCAAAAGTTCAATATGTTTCATTTTTGTTTTAAATCCGGTATGAAACCATCTTTTTTCATAAAATTCATGATAATTTGGTAAATAGTGTTTAGGTATAACGCCTAATATTTGTTTTTGTTTAATGATAACAGCACAATTATAAAGAATACCATATAAATCAAGAGGTGCACCAATAATAAATATGCCCTGATATTTTGTTTCATCCATAATGGATTGAATGGCATCTTTTGCTTCAGAGATAAATGATTCTTGATAAAACAAATCACTGGATGTGTATCCAGTAATTGTCAACTCCGGAAAAACGATGATACTTGACTTGGTTTTTCCAAGAATATTTAAGATCTCTTTTTTGTTGTGCTCGATATCTCCAACTGAGATTTTCGGTGTTGCAGCAGCTACTTTTATGAACCCTTGTTTATACATTTTTTGGCTCCTCATATAAATGGTTTTTGCGAATATATTGATAAACTTCTTCAGTTAATAAATTTTTTTGCTCACTTTTATTTGATCTTACATCAGTTGATGAAAAATCTTCTTCAAATTCAATAAATGTAAATTGATGCTTTAAATCCTTAAACATTACTTCAGCTTGCTCTTCAGTTATTCCGTTTTTTCTTGTCATCACGATAAATGGATATTTACCCAAAAGTTCTTCATATTTTATCCATTTGTGAAATCCTTTTAGATTATCAGCACCAATAACAAAATGAAGATCATCATAGATATAACTGAGTGCATCTAGTATCGAAAGGGTGCCATGATAACCTCGGTTTGATTCTAAATCAGATACACTGACATGTTCTAAATTGTTTGTCATCAACTTCAACATAGTTATCCGATGGTGAAATTCTATGAGTTCTGATTTTGCGTAATCATCGCCAACTGGTAACAATAAAATGTGTGAACCTTCATAAGTTGACAACAGTTTTTTAATGATATTTAAATGTGCTTTTGTTGGTGGATTGAAAGCACCACCGAAAACAATATGCATAACCTCACCACTTTTTATTATATCATTTTTTTAAATGATATGAATGTTCAAGATAAGTTTATTTATATTATAATCACATAATTAGCGTATGATATCAACTATCTTAAGCATATAAGCATTATTCTTTAAATCTATTCTAAATATTGGTATAATTAAGATGAATTATAATTTAAAAATTTCGTTTCCTGAAGGAGATCGATATTATGGATTTAAAAGAACGTTATTATAGTAAAATACGTAATGATAAAATGCGTTTAACAAAAAGTAGAAAAGCTATGATTGAAATATTAGAAAATCAGCACTTGACATTCAAAGAAATTCAAAAAGCTTTGGCTAGTCGTGGTTTTTATAATGTATCAACGATATATAACAATTTGGAATTCTTAATAGAACAAAAGATTGTTGTTGAACTATACATCAATGATACCAAATATTATGATCTTGCAATGGGTAACCCAATGCACTCAGCAGATAGTCATATTCACATCATGAACAAAGATACAAATGAAATTACGGAAGTCAATAGTCCTGATATCTTTGAATTCTTAAGCAATCATGAAGCTTTTAAAGATTTAGAACTCGAGTATATTCGCATTATCATATCTGCGAAAAGTAAGAAAAA
>NZ_JASCXW010000031.1 GCF_030012175.1 Peloplasma aerotolerans | reverse complement strand
TCAATACTGTGCCTATATTTTATCACAAATGTATGATATATATATGATTAATTTCATCCTAGAAAAACAAAAAGGGCATATCACATGCCCTTTATTGGATTAATAATCTAATTCTTCTTCTTCAGTATAAGTATTTGAGCGGTCATATTCGAAATCTGATTCTCTTAAAATACCTGTACCTGCTGGGATTAAACCGCCAATAATGACATTTTCTTTTAATCCATGAAGTTCATCGGTCTTACCGCGAATTGCTGCATCTGTTAAAATTCTAGTTGTTTCTTGGAATGATGCTGCAGATAAGAATGAATCGCTTCTTAAACTTGCTCTTGTAATACCTAACAAGATTGGACGACCAACTGCAGGGCGTTTGAATTGTTTAAATACTTCTCTATTCGCTCTTTTAAATTCAGAAACGGATACTTCAGTACCTGGCAACAACTCTGTATCGCCTTCAGTAACAATCGTAATTCTTCTAAGCATTTGACGAATAATTAATTCAATATGTTTATCACTAATTTCAACACCTTGTGCACGGTAAACTTTTTGAACTTCTTCTAAGATGTATGTTTCCGCTGCTTGAGTCGAAACGATACGTAATAATTCTTTTGGATTAATTGATCCAAGTGTTAATCTTTGTCCAGCTTTAACAGCTGCACCCTTTCTTACAAGTGATTCTACGTTTGGATCTATGGTATATTTGTAATCTTTGTCATTACTATCTACGATTGTGATGATTGAAGAACCACCGCGTTGACGTTCAATAGATTTAACTTTCCCATCAACTTCGCTTAGGATAGCTTTCCCTTTTGGATTTCTTGCTTCAAATAACTCTTGAATACGTGGAAGACCTTGGGTAATATCCGATGCTGATGCAACCCCACCAGTATGGAAGGTTCTCATGGTTAACTGAGTACCAGGTTCACCAATAGATTGTGCAGCAACAACACCAACAGCCTCTCCAACTTCTACTCTCGTATTCGTTGCAAGATTACGTCCATAACATTTCGCACATACTCCATTTTCTGAATTACATGTTAAGTTACTTCTAATTTCAACACCTTCAAGACCAGCTCTTAGAATGTTTTGTCCTATTTCTTCTGTAATTAATTCATTACGTTTCACAAGAACTTGTTTTGTTTTCGGATGTGTAATATCTCTACTTGCATAACGTCCAACAACACGGTCGTATAATGGAACGATTTCTTTCGTGTCATCCATGATTGCTTCCATGTATACACCACGTTCTGTTCCACAGTCTTCATCAACAACAATAACATCTTGGCTGACGTCAACTAAACGACGAGTTAAATACCCTGATTCAGCAGTTTTTAATGCTGTATCTGTAGAACCTTTACGTGCACCATGGGTGGAGATAAAGAATTCGGATACTGTTAAACCTTCTCTAAATGATGCTTGTACTGGAACCTCAATGATTTCACCTTTAGGGTTATTCATCAAACCCCGCATACCAGCTAACTGAGCAAAGTTTGATGCATTACCACGTGCTCCAGAATCTGACATCATATAGATATTGTTATCTTCATCAAATTCAGACATTAAGCCTTTTTGAATATCATCACGTGCATCTTGCCATTGTTTAACAACAAGGTCACGACGCTCTTTATCCGTTAACATACCATCTTCATACCATGACGTGATTTCATCGATGTTATTATTTGTTTGCTCAATGCGTTCTTGTTTTTTAGAATAAACGTTAATATCTGCAAACGATACAGTGATACCAGCAACCGTTGAGTACTTAAATCCTAAATCTTTCAATCTATCAAGCATCTTTGATGTTTCACTAATATGTAAATCCTTAAATACTTGTGCGATGATTTGTGATAAGAATTTTTTCTTAAATGGAGCTGGAGATGGAATATCTTTTAAGACATCTTTTGGATTCATACCTTTAGCTAAGAAATATATATCTGGTGTTTTATTTTCAAGGTTATCCAATGATGGTTCATTTAAATAATGGAAACTTGGAGGCAAGATTCTGTTAAAAATCATTTTACCTAAAGTTGTTACTAAGTATTTATTTCTTTGTTCTTCAGTAAATTTTTGATTAATCGATTTTGGATCAACAACAATTCTTGTGTGAAGACCAATTTCTTGATTTTGATAAGCTAAATATGCTTCATCAAAACTTGTAAAGAAATGCCCTTCATGTCTATGCGATTCATTATGTGTAGCTTGTCTAATCTCAGAACGATACCCTTTAGATAGTTGTCTACCTAAATTTTCTTCAATCGTTAAGTAATAGTTTCCTAATACCATATCTTGTGAAGGTGTAACAACAGGTTTCCCATCTTTAGGGTTCAAAATATTATTTGAGGCAAGCATTAATAATCTTGCTTCTGCTTGTGCTTCATTTGATAGTGGAACGTGAACTGCCATCTGGTCACCGTCAAAGTCAGCGTTGAATGCTGGTGTAACGAGTGGGTGAAGACGAATCGCTTTTCCATCAATCAATTTAGGTTCAAATGCTTGAATACCAAGTCTATGAAGAGTTGGTGCACGGTTCAATAGAACAGGATGCTCTTTAACAACCTTATCTAAAGCTGCCCATACATCATCATCCATTTTTTCGTATTTACTATTTGCGTTTTTCTTCGCATTTGCATCATTACCTGAAAGCTTTTGTAATTCTCTTAAGATAAATGGTTTAAACAAAATAATAGCCATCTCTCTAGGAATACCACATTGATACATTTCAAGGTCTGGTCCAACAATAATAACTGAACGACCTGAATAGTCAACACGTTTACCAAGTAAGTTTTGTCTAAATCGACCTTGTTTACCACGTAACATATCTGATAATGATTTTAAGTGTCTATTTCTTTCAACTGCAGCTTTCTTTCCACGTTTTGCATTATCAAATAATGCATCAACAGCTTCTTGAAGCATACGTTTTTCATTTTTCGTAATCAAACGTGGTGCCATTTGTTCTTTTTGCTTTTTCAAACGATTGTTACGGTTAAGAATACGACGATATAAGTCATTTAGATCTGTTGTAGCAAATCGTCCACCATCTAAAGCAACCATTGGTCTTAAATCAGGTGGAATGACAGGAATAACGTCCATAACCATCCATTCTGGTTTATTATCTGAATTGTTGAATGCTTCAACAACTTCTAAGCGCTTGATGATACGATCTCTTTTTTGTTTTGAACTTGTCTTAAGTTTTTTACGTAATGATTTAACTTCACGATCTAAATCTAATTCTTGTAATAATTTTTTAACTGCTTCAGCACCAGTCAATGCCTGGAATCTACTACCATATTCCTCAGTTAATGCACTAAAATCTTGTTCAGATAAAATCTGTTTTTTTGATAAAGGTGCAGTGCCTGGATCAGTTACGATATAAGATGCATGATAAACAACTTCTTCTAATGCTTTTGCCTTAATACCTAAAAGAATGGCTAAGCGTGAAGGCGAGTTCTTTAAATACCAAGTATGGACAACAGGTGCTTCTAACTCAATATGACCCATGCGTTCTCTACGAACTTTGGATTCAGTAATTTCGATACCACACTTTAAGCAAATTTGGCCTTTATTACCGCTTTGTTTTTTACCACAAGCACATTGATAATCTCTAGTTGGACCAAAAATACGTTCACAGAACAATCCACCTTCTTCTGGTTTAGATGTTCTATAGTTAATGGTTTCATGTGTTTTAACTTCACCATATGACCATTGTCTAATTTCTTCAGGTGATGCTAAACGAATCTTTAAGTGGCTATATGTTCTACTTCCATAACCTTTACGAATAGGTTGAACATGTCTATGAATACGTTCTGATAAGTCAATATCTAATAACGATTCAGTTTCTTCTTCAGCAATAAAGGCAACTTCTGGTTGATGTGCATGTTCTTTTAATGGATCAAATCCATAGAGTTCTAAAATATTATTAACTTCTTGGCGAAGGATCGCATCTTCTTCAAACAAATGATATAGTGTGTGACGATCAAACTCCAATAACTCTTTTAAATCACGGATAGTTGCTTTTTCTAAGATTTCAATTACTTCATCACTTAAATTTAGATTTTCAAGATATCTAGGCAATGTATAGCGGCGTAGAATTGTTTTAATTTCTTCGAAGTTATCACCTAGCAATAATCTTAATTCTTTTAAATTAAATGTATTAAAATCTTCTAACTGATCGATACCAGCTAGGATGAGGGCGTTTAATGCTTCTTCCGATAATTTTAAAGATTTTACATGTAATGTTAGTTTTTCTTTAGCCATCAACGGAACCCTCCTCTAAATTTACTTGGATTATTGTCAACGAGTGATTTCTCAGCTTCGTTTTCTCCAGTGTTTGCATCAATCAACTCAACATACAAGCCAAGCGCCTGCAATTCTCTAGTTAATACTCTAAATGATTCAGGAATACTTGCTTGTGGAATTGGTTTATCATGTGTGATTGCACTGTAGACTTTATTTCTACCGAGCATATCATCGGATTTAACGGTAAGCATTTCTTGAAGTGTATGAGCAGCCCCATAAGCATAAAGTGCCCAAACTTCCATTTCTCCAAATCTTTGTCCACCATTTTGAGCTTTACCACCCATAGGTTGTTGTGTTACAAGTGTGTATGGTCCAACTGATCTTGCATGGAGTTTATCGTCAACCATGTGAGATAGTTTAATCATATACATAACACCGACAGAGATTCTATTATCATAAGGCTCGCCTGTACGACCATCATAAAGAACGCGTTTACCATCTTCTTCGATACCGCCTTCTTTCATGATTGCTTTTAGATCTGCATCATCAAGACCATCAAATACAGGTGTTGCTATTTTAATGCCTAAGTTTTTAGCTGCAATACCTAAATGGATCTCAAGAATTTGTCCAATATTCATACGTGATGGAACCCCTAGTGGGTTAAGCATGATGTCAACTGGTGTTCCGTCTTCCATATATGGCATATCTTCTCTTGGTAGAATTTTGGAAATAACGCCTTTATTACCGTGGCGTCCTGCCATCTTGTCACCTTCAGAAATTTTTCTCTTCTTAGCAACAAAAACTCTAATCGATTCGTTGACTCCACTTGGAAGTGCATCACCGTTTTTCTTTGAGAAATATTGAATACTTTGAACAACACCACCGCCACCATGAGGTACGCGAAGTGATGAATCTCTATATTCTCTTGATTTTTCACCAATAACTGCGTGAATTAATTTTTCTGATGGGCTTGGTTCAAACACACCTTTTGGTGTAATCTTACCAACTAAGATGTCACCTTCTTTAACTTCAGAACCTGGAATGATAATTCCTCTTTCATCCAAATTCTTTAATGCATCAAGTCCAGCATTAGGAACTTCACGTGTAATTTCTTCACGCCCTGAACCTGTTTTTAACTCTCTTGTCTCAATATCATATTCATCAATGTGAATGGATGTATATACATCATCTCTAACAAGATCTTCACTTAAAATAACAGCATCTTCATAGTTGTAACCTTCCCATGTCATAAATGCCACAGTAACGTTTCTACCTAAAGCCAATTCACCTTTGTCTGTAGATGGTCCATCAGCCAAGATATCACCAGCTTCTACATATTCTCCTGCTGATACGATTGGACGTTGAAGGACACATGTATCTTGGTTCGATCTAAAGAAACGTACCAAATTATATGTTGTGCTTTCACCCATACCATAATCTTTAAGTGTTTTTGCCATTTCATAAGTAAATGGTTTATTAGGATCATATAAAACATTATTTCCAACCATAATCTTTTGATCTGGTTCTGATGTAATAACTATTTTCGTTGCATCCGCATATGTAACATACCCAGATACTTTAGAAACAATGACGCTACCTGAGTCTTTCGCTGCACGATATTCAATTCCTGTTCCAACAATCGGTGAATCTGGTTGTAATAAAGGAACAGCTTGACGTTGCATATTCGCACCCATTAAGGCACGTGATGCATCATCATGTTCTAAGAATGGAATCGTTGAAGTCGCAACCGAAACAATTTGCTTCGGTGAAACGTCCATATAAGTGATTTCATCTGGCTCAAACATTGAAGTTTCACCACGATGACGTCCAATAATGTGTTCTTCATCAATTCTTCCGTCTTCAGCTAGATTAGTTGCTGCTGAAGCGATAATTTCATCATATTCTTCATCTGCTGTTAAATATTTAAACTCCGGTGTAACCACTGGATATCCTTTAGAGCGATCAACAACCAAATATGGTGTTTGAATAAATCCATATTTGTCAACTTTTCCATAAGTAGCAAGTGAACTAATCAAACCAATTGAAGGTCCTTCAGGAGTTTCAATTGGACAGATACGACCGTAGTGAGAGTTATGAACGTCACGTACTTCAACGCCAGCTCTATCCCTAGCAAGTCCACCAGTACCTAAAGCTGATACTCTTCTTTTTTGTGTAAGTTCTGCAAGTGGATTAATTTGATCCATGAATTGTGACAATTGAGAACTTCCGAAGAAAGTCTTAATTGCTCCAGCCAATGGTGTCATATTAATAATATTTGAAGGTGTTGCATCAGCAAATGTTGTCGTTGACATTTTGTCTTTAATGTTTTTTTCTGCTCTTGCAAGTCCAATTCTAAATTGATTTTTTAATAATTCTCCAATGAGACGTAAACGACGATTTCCTAAATGGTCGATATCATCAGTTGAACCTAAACCATCATAAAGGTTTAGATAGTAACTCATGCTTGCAACGACATCTGATAGTGTAATGTATTCTTTTTCTTCTCTTTGATCGTTACCAAGAACTTTAACCGTATAAATACGATCAGTTTCTGGGTCTTTAACTGTGACATCAATCATTTCAACAATAACGCCTTCGCGCTCTTTTTCTTTTTGATAAATGTCAACACCAAGGAAATATTTAATAACCTTTTCATCAAGAGATTGTCTATTTCTACGTAAGATACCTAAAACATCTTCAGTAACTTCAGTGTTCTTAGCAACTAATATTTCACCTGTTCTTAAGTTGACAATGTTGTCTTTTGTATAAAGACCTTCTCCACCATCAGGTAATCTAATTGCTAAAATTTCATCTGGTGTTTCGTTTTGAAGTGAATCTTCTTTAGAAATAATTTCAGTTCGTAAAATGTGACGCTTATCTTTTAATAAGTTAATGATTTCCTTTGTAATTTTAGTTTCTTTTTTAACAACTACTTCACCCGTTTCGGGATCAATAATATCATTTGCTGTATAAGATCCTAAAATGCGTGTTAAAACATCTAGCTTTTTATTGAACTTATAACGTCCAACTGCTGCTAAATCGTAACGACGACGTTCAAATAAACGCATTCTAATAAATTCTCTAGCTGCATCTACTGGTACTTTTTCGCCTTGTCTTAACTTAGAGTATAAATCAATGATGGCTTCATCACTGTTCTTAGTTTCATCTTTATCAAAAGTTGCTTCCAAGTATGCAGATTTACCAAATACTTCGAATATATCTTTTTTCTTTGATAAGCCTAAAGCACGCATCATTGTGGTCATTGGGACCTTCTTTGAGCGGTCAAGCTTAGCATACATAATATTTTTAGAACCCAATTCATATTCAATCCAAGCACCACGTGTTGGAATGACTTGAGCCATATATTTAA
Source organism: Peloplasma aerotolerans (assembly GCF_030012175.1). Classification (GTDB taxonomy): domain Bacteria; phylum Bacillota_I; class Bacilli_A; order Acholeplasmatales; family Acholeplasmataceae; genus Peloplasma; species Peloplasma aerotolerans. The sequence goes on along the minus strand of NZ_JASCXW010000031.1, from coordinate 10,961 downwards.
CTTGATTCAATTTTTTATCTAACTCGCTCGTAAAATATGCACCTGCAGAACGAATAATTTGTGAAACAACAACACGTTCTGCTCCGTTAATGACAAAAGTCCCCGATGGTGTCATATAAGGGATTTCACACATTAGAACAACGTTTTCACGTACTTCGCCAGTGACGGCATTTTCAAGTTTTACACGAGCAGAGAGTTGTTTTGCGTAATTGACATCTCTCAGCTTAGATTCCTGTTCATCATATTTTGGTTCTGAAAGAAAATGTTCTTCAAAATATAATTTAAGATCGCCGTTATGTCCTTCAATTGGCGAAATATCTGTTAACAGTTCTTTTATACCTTCATCGATAAACCATTTAAATGATTTGGTTTGAATCTCGATGAGGTCTGGCAAATCAATGTCATAACGCATTCTTGAATAGTTTCTACGTTCTGCTTTTTTGCCATATTTGACGCTTCGATATCCCATAATCCACACTCCTATCGTATTTGGAAAACCATGTATCTATATTTAATTTATTAAATTAAAACATTATTATGCATTTAACAATATTAACATATAGTTTGTAAATAGTCAATGATATTTTTATTTTTTTGCTAAAAGAATCCAGTAGCCTTTAATCTTTTCAACAATGTCGCACTGTCCAAAAAGTTCTTCTAATTTCTTGACAGATGATGGTGCTCCTTGTTTCTTTTGAACAACAACATACAAAATACCACCTTGATTAAGCGCTTGATAAGCTTCCTCGTAAAGTTTGAAAACGATTTGTTTACCAGCTCGTATTGGTGGGTTTGTAATAATTGCATCTGCTTTAATGTTTACTTTTTCAAATAGAAAACTTTGTGTTATTTCAACGTTAGTAATATGGTTTTCTATTTTGTTTTTTTTAGCAAGGTCTAGTGCGCGTTCATTGATGTCATATAAAAATACTTTTTTATCTGGATGCGTTTTTGCAACATATAAACCTATAGGTCCATAACCACATCCCATATCGATGACTGTTTGAATATTCGGTTCAAGCTCGATTGTTTCAAGTAAAACTTTCGTTCCAAAATCTAGATTATCTTTTGAGAAAACACCTAAATCTGTAAAGAAACGAAAAGATGTACCTTTAATTTGTACATCATAACTTTTGACCTTGTGATCAAGCGTAGAATCATTTGTATAATAGTGACTCATTCGTCCTCCTGAAACAGCGAAAAAACCCGAGATGATTTCTCAGGTTAAAATTCGCTACAATTAGAAGTTATTTGATTTCAACAGTAGCACCTGCATCTTGTAAAGATGTCTTTAATGCTTCAGCTTCTTCCTTCTTAACTTTTTCCTTAATAACTGCATCTGGAGTTTCAGTTAATGCTTTAGCATCAGCTAAGCCTAAACCTGTAACTTCACGTACAATTTTAATGACAGCGATCTTGTTTGATCCGAATGTCTTAAGGATAACGTTGAATTCTGTTTGTTCTTCTTCAGCTGCCGCTGCTGCTGCTGGAGCTGCTGCTACCGCTGTTGGGTCGATACCGAATTCTTCTTTTAGTCCGTCTACTAATTCTTTAATTTCTAATAATGTCATTTCTTTTAGCGCTTCAACGAAAGCCGCTTTTGTTAATTTAGCCATTTCTTATATTCCTCCTAAAATTATTATGCTTCACTACTAATCATGTTAAGCCCAATTGCGATTTCGCGTACTGGAGTTAACAACCCTACTGCTAACATTGTCAACAATGTTTCTCTCGATGGTAACATCGCTAGTTCGTTGATGATGTCAACGTTTACAACTTTACCTTCTACAATACCTGCATGAATTTGTACAACCTTATTTGTTTTTGCAAAATCGTAAACGATTTTTGCTGGTGCAACAACATCAGAGTAACTAATTGCTAGAGCTTTCGCGCCAACAAGTGTGTCAGCTAAAGCGTCATATCCAGCAGCAATCGATGCTCTTTTTGAAATGTTGTTCTTATAGACTGTGACTTCACAATCTGCTTCTCTTAACTGATTACGTAGATTCGTAAATTGTTCTACAGTTAAACCAGGATAATCGAAGGCAACTACGGTTGCAGCACGTCCAAGCTTTTCAGATAATTCGCGTACAGCTTCTGCTTTACGTTCAATACTTGCTTTTTGCATGAAATGCCTCCTTCTTTAAGAAAAAATCTCTCTTATGCCGAGACAAAAGAGAGAACAATCGTTTGATTGATTCACCTCGGTAGGAAATTAAGCTAGCGCACCTACTGTCTTTGGCATATCTAATAATTTTTTTATTAATTAATTTTTTTCGCGTTGTTTAAATGATTCTGAATCAACACGAACGCCAGGTCCCATGCTTGAAGAGATTGTAACATTCTTCATGTAAGTTCCCTTAACTGTTGTTGGTTTGATACGAGATAGTTGGTCATAAAGTGTTTGAGCATTTTCTTTAAGCTGTATAGCTGTAAAGGATACACGACCGATTGGTGCGTGAATGTTACCCACTTTATCTGTACGATACTCGATTTTACCATTTTTAATTTCTTGGACTGCTTTTTCAACGTCCATTGTTACGGTTCCAGTCTTAGGGTTTGGCATTAAGCCTTTAGGTCCTAAGATACGTCCTAATTTACCAAGTTGTCCCATCATATCCGGAGTTGCTACCATGACATCAAAGTCAAACCAGCCTCCTGCGATTTTTTGGATGAGTTCTGCACTACCTACATGATCAGCTCCAGCAGCTTCTGCTTCTTTAGCTTTTTCACCTTGTGCAATTACTACAACTCGAGAAACTTTACCTGTACCGTGTGGTAAAACGATAGCGCCTCTTAAGTTTTGTTCTGCTTTTCTTGGATCAAGATTTAAGCGGAACGCTGCTTCAACTGTAGCATCAAACTTAACGAATGAGGATTGTTTGACAAGCTCTACAGCTTCGCCAATCGCATACTTTTTTGTTTTATTAATAAGTTTTGCGGCCTCAAGGTATTTCTTTCCTCTTTTCATATTCTTCCTCCTAAAATGTGGTCTAGCGGGATATCCTCCCACAATTTAGATAGCTAGCGATCTAAATTAGTCTTTAATCGTGATACCCATATTGCGTGCAGTACCTTCAATAATTTTCATTGCTGCTTCTACATTGTACGCATTTAAGTCAGGCATCTTTTTTTCAGCAATTTCTCTTACTTGTTGACTAGTAATCGTCCCAACTTTATCTTTTTTAGCGTTTGATGCGCCAGACTTGATATTAGCTGCTTTTTTAAGTAAGTCACTTGCTGGTGGGGTTTTTGTAACAAATGAGAATGTGCGATCATCATATACTGATATAACCACTGGTATTACAAAGCCCATTGAATCTTTTGTTGCTTCGTTAAATTGTGAACAGAATGCAGGAATGTTAACTTGTGCTTGACCAAGCGCTGGACCGACTGGTGGAGCAGGGTTAGCTTTCCCTCCTGGAATTTGCAATTTAACAACTTTTACAACTTTTTTTGCCATGAGACACAACCTCCTTCTTAACATAAGTATGTGGTATGAATTAGATTCTTCCACTATGGTGTGCTTTCACACGCGATATTATTCTATCACTATAGGTATACTTTGTCAACAAAAAACGTGTACTTTATTTTATTCTTGCTCCGAATGGGAATAATGCTAACATTGTGAGTTTAAACCATTGTAGTCCGAATGGAATACCAATGATTGTAATGCAAAAGATTATCCCAATTACAATATATGAAAGTGCCATTTCCCATCCAAAGAAAATTGCCCAAATTATATTGATAATCGGATGTTTTTCAAAATTAGTTTCAACTTCTTTACCAAAAGGAAAAACTACTAATCTGGCAAATTTAAAGCATTGTAATCCTAAAGGCAAACCAATAATCGTTATTGATAAAAGGATACCAGCGATTAACCATAAAAGTGCTGCAAGCCACCCACCAAAAATAAACCATATAATATTACCTAGTAAACTCATTTGAGTACCTCCATTTCTTTTATTATAACAAAAATACCCTATTAGGGTACTTAAGAAATGTTGGATTCTATTCTATGCCACACTCATCGTGGTCACAACTAGCATTTTGATCAGCCTCATTTAACACTTTAAGAGGATTTTCTTCTTGCCATATTTGATCAAGTGCTTGTGCAAAGTATTCTTTTTGTTGAGCACCTGAAATTCCATATTTACGATTTAAGACAAAAAATGGTACACCTTGAACTCCAAGTTGTCTTGACTCTTGTTGTTCAGCTATAACTTGATCGTGATACTGATTTGTAGCAAGTATTTTTAATGCTTCTTTTTCATCAAGTCCAACTTCTTTAGAAAGATTAGTTAATGATTGATGATTTGCTATATTCAAACCGTCTGTAAAATAAGCTTTCATTAATCTATTTGTCAATACATCCTCTAGTCCAAATTGGTTTGCCCATTTCGCTAAACGATGTGCATCAAATGTATTTGTCATTTGAATGATTTCGTAGTTATAGGTTAAACCTACTGTTTTAGCATTTTGTGTAAACATTTCGAATCTTTGCTTTGCTTGTTCAACTGTTGTACCATGTCCTTCAGCAAAAGTCTCATATGCGTTTTTTTTCATAACTTTTGGTGCATCGGGATTGAGTTGATATGCCTTATAAATGACCTCAACCTGATTTTTGTGTTTAAACTCTGATAATGCTTGATCAAATCGCTTTTTCCCTATATAACAAAAAGGACAAGCAAAGTCTGACCATATTTCTATTTTCATGATAAATTCCTCCGTTTCCAAGGAGTATTATAGCAAAGAATTGTTAAATATACGTTGTTTTTGCTTTAGTTTTATCATTTTCTAAATATTTATTACCCTTTTCTTATAGATTTTTATGATTTGGGTATAAAATGAAGGTGGAAGGTGATAAGATGTCAAAATTCCACGATAATCATATAATGCATATTAAAGAAATATCTTTTTTAATTCAAGATATGAAAAGATCTCTTGAATTTTATTGTGATATTTTGGGTTTCACTATTTTAGATCGAAAACACCATACCGTCATTTTAACAGCTAATCAAAAAGACCCAATCATTACTTTAATTGAAGATAGAACTGCAATACCACAAGATATAACATTAGGTCTATATCATGTTGCTTTTTTGCTGCCAAACCGTTTATCATTAGCAGCTGTTATTAAACAATTAAATACAAAAAGATACCCATTGACTGGAGCATCAGATCACGGTGTTAGTGAAGCAATCTATCTAGATGACCCTGATGGTAACGGTATTGAAATATATTCTGATAAACCTGAATCAGTTTGGCCTATGGAAAACGGAAAGAAAACAATGTATACGAGACATCTTGATTTGAATGATTTAATGAAAAATCTTCCTCAAACATCTTATACCTCAATTGATGAAGAAACTATTATTGGGCATTTACATTTTCATGTTAGAAATTTAGATGATGCTAGAAAGTATTATTGCGATGCCCTTGGATTTGAGGTTGTCATGTATTATATGAAATCAGCTTTATTTGTTTCCTCTTCTGGTTATCATCATCATGTTGGTTTAAATACATGGGTAGGAGATGCTCCTTTACCAAAAGTAAGGCAAGTAGGTTTAAAATCGTATGTTTTATCCGTACCTAAAGACTTATATCCGGTATTTATAAGAAGACTCTCGGAGTACAAAATACCATTGATGGTAGATGATGATAAGAAATATATCTTAGATCCGATGAATCAAAAGATAGTTATTAATGTCAGTAAATAAAAAAGATGCTGTAGACAATTAAGTCTATGGCATCCTTTGATTTATTATATTTATTACAATTCTTTAATGTCAGTTGCATCAAATTCAGTAGGTGTCGCACGACCGAATACATCCAAATCAACTACAACTTTTTCTTGATCGTTATCAACTTGAACAACTTCGCCTTGGCGACCTGCCCATGGACCTTCGGTCACTTCAACCATTTTTCCTAATAGGTGATTGTAAGTAGGTTTACTCATAACACCAATCTTAAGCAAAATTTGATTGATTTCATCTGGAGCAAGCGGAACAGGTTTTGTTCCTCCACCAGATGATCCTAAAAATCCTGTAACTCTAGGTGTATTTCTTACAACGAACCACGATTCATCAGTAACTAACATTTCAACGAATACATAACCCGGAAAAAGTTGTTTAACTTTTTCTTTTTCTTTGCCGTCAGCTTTTTTCTCAATAACGGTCTCTTCAGGCACAATGATTCTAAAAATAAAATCAGACATACCCATACTTTCAACACGTCGTTCTAAGTCGCTTTTGACGGCATTTTCATAACCAGAATAGGTTTGAATAATATACCATCTGACAGCTTGACTCATAGAATCCACCCAATAAGTAGGCGAGCAATTAGAATATTATAGATTAAGATAATGCCAGTTAATATAATAAGGAATATGATAACACGTACTCCATGATCAATAAATTTTGGAAGTGTTGGCCAAGTAATCTTCTTCAACTCTGGTAAAGCTGGTAAGAAGAATGGGTAAATAACTAAAATTAATCCAAATAAAGAGATTGCAAATAGTACCCATGCAAAAATAATTCCATTGTTTCCTTGTCCTAATATTGGGAAGTCAGCATTAATTTGAAGTAGTGAGTTACCACTAATAATCATTAATGCTAGTGCACCAGATAAAGTTGCTAAAATACCGAGTAATAAATTTTCCCATTTATATTCAGTCGTTAGTACTTCAATGAGCTTACTTTTTTGTTCTGTTGTTTTTTGTTTGATTGCCATAATAATAGCCTCCTATTTACTTTCCTTATGTAAGGTATGTTTGTTGCATCTAGGACAAAACTTTTGTGTCTCGATGCGTTCTTTTTGTGTTTGCTTGTTCTTCGTTGTCGTATAATTTCTACTCAAACACTCAGAACATACTAATATAATTTTCTCGCGCATTAAAAAACCACCTTTTGTGGTCATTCGCAAATGTATTTTAACACTTAAGAATGACTTAGTCAACCACCTTATTTATTATATCATAATTTTATATTTTTCTTTGATGCGAAAAATTGTGTTATATATTTGTTTTTTTGAATACTTTGTCGTTCTACAAATTGAGGTTACTGATTGCTTGCAAAGAAAGTATTGATCAAAAACAATTTGTTCTAACTCTGAATACAATTGAATAGGTGTTTGTTCTTCTTCAATATATGAAACTCCTTTAATAAAATCAGTATGTTCATAAAGATAATAGTTTGGTAATTTTCGTTTTACATGAAATAGATGTCTTCTTAAAATGAGTTCAAAGTATCTGGTAAAGCTTTTATTTCTATTTTCATCAAATGTTTTGATTGCTTTATGGAGCATCAAGACACCTTCTTGATGTAGGTCATCATGCTCTTTTTCTTGAACATCTAACAAGTGTACATATTTCCAGATGAATTTATGATACTTTTTGAACAGAAAGTTTAATGCTATTTCATCCTGCTCAACTTGGATAAGATAAATCAGTTCATAATCATTCATCACATAATTCATTTTACTTTAATGTTGCATACATCATAAGTGCAGCTGCAACACTTACGTTTAATGAATTTATTTTTCCATACATTGGTATTTTCACTAACATATCACAATTTTGTTTTACCAAAGGTCTAATCCCTTCACCTTCATTACCTAAAACAATGGCTAATGAACGATCAACTGGTATGTCACGATATGTTTTATCTGTCGCTCCATCTGTTCCGATTACCCAGACATTTCTTTTTTTCAAGGCTATAATGGCTTGATTGATATTAGATACGAGAATCACTGGAACATGTTCAATCGCGCCTGATGAGACTTTAGCAACTGTAGCATTTAAAGGAACTTGTCCTTTTTTGCTTAAGATAATACCATCAAGTTGAGTTGCTTCTGCTGTTCTCATGACAGCACCAAGATTATGAGGATCTTCAATACCATCTAGGATGATGAATCTTTGCATTTTTGATTCATCTAAAATATCCTCCAAAGGATGATACTCATATTCTTTTACATCAGCAACAATCCCTTGATGCAGTGCATTATGAGATAATCGATTGAGCTCACCTTTTGAGATTCTAGTGAATTCAACATTCTTCTCCTTTAAAAAAGAAATGAAATGGTGATCTTGAAATTTTTCATCTAAATATACTTTATAGATGGGTCGACTTGAAAATACAGCTTCTTTGATAACGTTTTTTCCATATACGATCATGATTTATCCCTCCAGGTTCATTTTAATAAAATTGGTTTATATAATGCGAAAATATTTGAAAAAGAAAGGGCGCATGTGCGCCCTGAAATCTATTGCATGTCTGCAAGTTTGTTTAGCACACTTCTAATGAATGCTTTGGTCCAGCCATAAAGATTAGATAAAACAAACATCAGTGGGAATGTGGCTTGCGCTAAAACAATAAGTAATAAGATTTGTGGAACTGTAAGCGGTGTGCGATTATAAATATCTTGATGATAGAATGGAGAGAAATCGAAGAAGTGTGGAATAAATATAATCGATAAGAAAAACACGGTTACCATAAAGAAGAATAAAACTCTTCTCATTTTATTGAATGGGACAGAAACTCTAAATAACACGGTTAATGAGACAACTGTTGCTGAAATAACGATTAGTGTGGATAAAGTGATCTGATCCATACCTAGTGCACCTTCGAATGCGTAAATAATTAAAGTATTAATCATGACAACAAGCGCACCTGGTAATGCTGCTTTTAAGATATTCCATAGGAACTTACCAACGACGAGCCTATTATTTGGTTCTAATGCAAGGAAGAAGGATGGTATACCAATAACAAGATAATCAATTAAAACAAGTTGATTGGTTTCAATTGGATAAACACCTTTTCTTACGATTGCAACAATAGCTAATAGGAATGAGAAAATTGTTTTTGTTAAAAATAGTGTTGATACTCTTTGGACGTTATTAATAACTCTTCGCCCTTCACTTACAACTTTAGGCATTGAAGAGAAATTTGAATCGAGTAACACGAGGTGGGCAACGTTTCTTGCTGCTTCACTACCAGAAGCCATCGCAATCGAGGTGTCAGCCTCTTTTAAAGCTAAGATGTCATTAACACCATCACCTGTCATTGCGACCGTACGTCCGTTGTTTTTCATCGATTCAATCAGTAGTTTCTTTTGTTGTGGAGAGACACGGCCGAATACTGTATATCTTGAAGCTGAACGTACAACTTCTTTATCTTGCATACCTTCTAAACTGATATATTTATCTGCATTTGCAATGCCTGCACGTTGTGAAATTCTTGATACCGTAGCTGCATTATCTCCAGATATAACTTTGACTTCCACATTGTGAGATTTGAAGTAGTCAATCGTTTCGATTGCGTCAGGTCTAATTGTATCTTCAATCATAATGAGTGCTAGTGGTGTGATTTTTCCTGAGAATTGATTATCTTTGATATCCTCATCTGAATGAGCTACAACTAATACACGATAACCTTCATCAGCTTGTTTATCAACTTCTTTTGCGATTTGATTGAATCCATCTTTTATAACAAACTCTGGAGCACCTAGAATAAAGGTGCCGTAACGATCAAATTGAACTGCACTATATTTTCTTGAACTAGAAAATGGAATTAAATTTTTATGTCTGATACGTTTTGCTGTACCAAAGCGATCAGCTAATGCATCCGATGTTAAGTTTTGGTCATTTTGAGCATTCAGCATTGCCGATACAGTGTTTTTAAGTGTCAAACCTGTTTCGTTTTTATATTCGATAATGCTTTTCACTGTCATAGTACCATCAGTGATGGTTCCTGTTTTATCCAAACAAAGCGTATCGACTCTAGCAAGCATCTCAATACAATATAGTTCTTGAACTAATGTATTATTTTGAGCTAGTCGAATGACACCGACTGCTAAAGCCATTGATGTTAAGAGGAACAGTCCAGATGGGATCATACCGATCATCGCTCCAGTAGTACTCTTAACGATGGCTGCGTATTCTGGTGACGTTAGACGTTGCGCTAAAGTTGCATGAGCACTCCAATCTGTAGCTACCCAGTTTAGGTAGAACAGCGTTGCTGCTAACGGTAGAATAATTACACCAACAATTCTAATAATTAACTTCAATGAACCTAATAAGTCAGATTCAGGTTTTTTATATTTTTTCGCTTGATTTGTAAGTTTTTGTATATATATATCTTTCCCAACTGCAGTTACTTGAGCATTGCATGATCCTGACACAACGAAGCTACCTGAATATAAAGTGTCACCTTTGCGTTTAATAATTGGGTCTGATTCACCAGTTAATAGTGACTCATTCACTTCAATTGTTCCATGACGGATAACTGCATCTGCTGGAATTTGCTTACCAGAACTTAGGAATAAAATATCATCGATAACAACATCTTGAATTGCAATTTCAAACTCATCACTATCTCGAATAACAATTGCTGTTGGTGCAGATAATAGTGATAATTTATCAATCGTCTTTTTAGCTCTAATTTCTTGAATAATACCAATTGTAATATTTGCAGTAATGACACCCATAAATAGTAAATGTGAGATGGATGCGCGAACTGAAATCAACCAAACTGCTATGGAGAAGTTTAAGAAATTGAAAAATGTAAAAATATTGGATGCTACAATCGTTGGAATGCTTTTACTACTACCTGTATCGGTAATATTATTTAAACCAGCCATAATTCTAAGTTCTACTTCATCAGTAGATAAACCTTTTTCTACGTCTGGATTATAACGCTCGACAACAATATCATCTTTACTTTTTACTTTATCTTTAACATTAAGACTTTCTTTAGGTTCATCATCGAGAGGAACGTGCAGCCCTAAAGGGTCACCTTTCATTGTGACCATATCTTCTTTTATAACCGTTTTAGGTCCTTTTTTCTTTTTTAATTTAGAGATTTCATTTTCTGTTGATGAAGTATCATCTTCAATGATTGACTTCAATTCATCTTGTTTGTTTTTAGCACTAACTTTTTTATCAACTGTTTTTTCCATTGAAA
>NZ_JASCXW010000030.1 GCF_030012175.1 Peloplasma aerotolerans | reverse complement strand
CTTTAGTTTAAGCATAAGATTTAAAATATATGGATTATTCATCATAAATGATGTTATTTTTTGTTAATGAGACTATTGTCATTATTTTTTCTTTATAGTGTGATAAAATATGATTAATTACAGGTGATAAAATATGATTGTAGATACACACGCACATTTGAATACGGAAGAGTATGTTCACGACATTGACGAAGTTCTAGAAGAAGCACAGATTCATGGAGTTAGCAAAGTCATCGTTATTGGTATGGATGAAGCATCTAACCAAAGAGCTATCGAGCTTGCTAAAACTCATAAGATGCTTTTTGCTACCGTTGGGGTCCATCCGGCATACGTTGATACAACTACCACAAATCATCTTGAAGCACTTCTAGAAGAAGAAAAGGTTGTAGCCATCGGTGAGTGTGGATTGGATTTACACTGGAAACAGGATAACATAAAAAAACAAAAAGAGATTTTTATTCAACAAATAGAACTTGCTGTTAAAACAAAACTTCCACTCATTATTCACACTAGAGATTCATTCGAAGAAACATACCAATGTCTTTTGCCTTATAAAGGTCAAGTAACAGGAGTGTTTCATTGCTTTAGTTCAAATCTTGAGGATGCAAAAAGAGCGATTGATTTAGGGTTTTATATAGGTATAGATGGCCCAATCACTTTTAAAAAAGCTTATGATTTGGTTGATGTTGTAAAAAACACTGATTTAAGTTATATTCTCGTAGAAACGGACTCACCATATTTATCTCCGATGCCATATCGAGGTAAAAGAAATGAACCAGCTTATACTAAACATGTCGTTAAAAAGATTGCTGAGTTAAAGAAGATGACTTATCGTGAAGTCAGTAATCAAACAACCAGTAATGCACATAAATTATTTAATCTAGGAGGATTAGAAACATGAAGAAAAGAGTATTAGGATTATTGCTCATTATTTTCACAGCCTTGTTATTAACGGGGTGTACATTATCATTAAGAGCAGTAGAACCTTATCAGTCACCAACACCTTATGAACAATTAAGAATTGATATGATTGCAACGGTTGAACCATCTGTTGTCGTTGTTAAAACTGAGACGGGTCATGGTTCTGGTATTATATTTAAAAGTGAGCCTGTACAAGGTACAAGTTTAACGCGTTACTATATTATGACCAATTTTCACGTTGTTGAAGATGGTGGTGAAATGACAATACATTTTGGCAAAGATAAAGTTGACATTCCTGTTAAAGATTATGCGGGATACAAACTCTATGATATTGCAGTTGTTCGCATTGAAACAGATCGTCAATTAAGAGTACATCCGGTAGCTCCAATCAATAACAATACAATCACCGAGATTATTAAAGGGCAAGATGTTTATGCAATAGGAACGCCGCAAGAAATTGATAAGTTTAATTATGTAACACAAGGCATTGTAAGTTTGACGACTTATGCTTATAATGGTGTTGCAGGATTAGCGATTATGCATGATGCTGAACTTAACCCAGGTAATAGTGGTGGACCATTGTTCAACTTGAATGGTGACTTAATTGGAATCAATGTTGCGAAGGTCGCAAGTGTCTCATCGAAAGATGGCACAATAGCTGCTGAAGGACTAAACTATTCATTGAGTATTAATAAGATTGCGCCAACAATTCGCAGTTTTAACGAAAGCAGTTACACTGCTGTTGTCCGTAGACCAAGGTTGGGCATCACAGTTCAAGAAGTTAGTGTATTCTTAGAGCAAAATGAAGCATCATTATTACCTCCAAATCCAGTAGGTGTAGTTGTTATTGGATTTGACTTAACAAGAAATGCTCATGAAGTTTTAGAAGAATTCGATCTAATTATTGAAATGAATGGAACTGCCATAACTTCTATTGCGGATATCGCAGCACAACTTGAAGGTGCAGAATTTGGCGATCCACATGTCTTAAAAGTCATGAGAAAAGTTAATGGTTCATTTGTTGAAGTCACGGTAACAATTGAGTTGTCATGAGTTCTAAAAAATTATTTAAGAAACTTGTTGAAAAAGGCTTAACTATAGCATTTGCTGAAAGCATGACGGGCGGAAGAGTAACCTATGAGTTAATAAAAAATCCCGGTTCATCCAAAGTCATTCAAGGTAGTGTTATTGCTTATAGTAACGAACAAAAACATAAGTTATTAAATGTTAGTTTAGATATAATAATACAGCACACAAGTGTCAGCAGAGAAGTTGCAACCGAAATGGCTATTAATATTAAAAATATGATGAATGCATCGATAGGTGTAGGGATTACTGGAAACGCGGGACCATCGCTACAACATGACACACATAAAAAAGAAGTATTCGTTGCAATAGCAACAAACACAGTTGTTGAAACATATCATATTGATTTACACAGTTATACAAGACTTAAATCCATACAAAAGACCAATCATTTTATCTATGAAAAGCTTAATCAACTCTTGTAAATAAAACAAGTTAAAAAGCGTTGTATAATCATATTATATATGATATAATGATTTGGCATAAGATAATCCTTGTCTTATAAAGACCATAGACCAAAAGGAGGTGGAACAGATGAAAAAATACGAAGTAATGTATATCATCCGTCCAACTGTTGAAAGCGAGAACATTAAACAAATTGTAAATAATTTTAACGATATATTCGTTAATTACAATAGCCAAGTTCTTGAGCTCAAAGAGTTGGGGCTAAAAGATTTAGCATACGAGATTGAGCATCACAAAAAAGGCTATTATGTTTGGTTACTAGTTCAAGCAACTCCAGAAGCAATTGCTGAATTTAACCGTGTTGTTAGAATTACTGAGCAAGTAATTCGATTTATTGTTGTAAAGGAAGGCGAATAGTATGATCAATAGAGTCATTCTGGTCGGTAGAATTACCAAGGACCCAGAGATGAAATCTACACAATCAAATATTGCTGTCGTAAGCTTTACACTTGCAGTCAACCGTCAATTTACTGATCAATCAGGAGAAAGACAAGCTGACTTCATACAATGCGTCGTTTGGCGCAAACAAGCAGAAAATTTAGCACGCTATGTAAAAAAAGGTGCACTTTTAGGTGTCGAAGGACGTATTCAGACGAGAACGTATGAAGCTGATAACGGCACACGTTATGTTACTGAGGTTGTATGTGATACCGTCCAATTTTTAGAAAGCAAGGGCGATACTGAAGATGAACCAATCAGTAATGTAGAAGACAACACTGCAGATAACGACGAGTTTTATGAAACAAGTAAACAACTCGCTGCAGAAGAAGATTTACCATTTTAAGGAGGAGAAAACAGTATGCAATATAATAGACGTGGTGGCGGTTTTAAAAAGCGCCGTAAAGTTTGTTACTTTACACAAAATAAAGTGGAACACATTGATTTTAAAGATGTTGAGCTATTAAAGCGTTTCATTACCGATCGTGGGAAGATTTTACCAAGACGTGTAACAGGAACATCAGCTAAATGGCAACGTCCACTTGCAGTCGCTATCAAAAGAGCACGCCATATGGCATTGTTACCATTTGTTAAAGACTAAAAAAACCATAACAATCAAAGCCCACATCAAATGATGTGGGTTTTTAATTCATATCTACAGTAAATTTATATACTTTAAAGATTACTATCTTTATATTGGTATAGTATCGTGATATAATATCTCTAAAGTGGGTGATGCTGTTGAAGCGTTGGATATTAATCTCAATAGCGCTTGTTGTTTTTATAATCAGCGTGTATTTATATGTACCCTATTTTAATTTTCAATCAGGCGGGCAGTTGGTCGCATTTTTCCTATTACTAGGTAGCGTTATTTTTGTTTTCTTTGCTTTATATATCAATTTAAATTTTCAGTCAAGACAAAAAGTTAAAACACTTCAAAATCGACTTTCTATGTGGACAAAATTATCGTATCACGTCAATCAAGTTGGTGATGAAGTTTTTAATGAACTTCCGATTGGGATTATAGCACTTGATGAAGAGTTTGAAATCAAATGGGCAAATCCTCATGCGAAAACTATTTTTGATGCAAAAATTATGGGAAAACCATTGAAAGATGTGCATCCACAACTTCATTTGGCTGCGATGAACAATAAAATTCAATTTTCTATTCAAGTTAAAAACGATAGTTATGATGTAACCTATCGTTCAGAATTTAAGTTTTTCTATATTTTCAATACAACTGAAAGAGAAGTTGTCAAACAAAAATATCAAGATCAAATACCAGCATTGGGTATTATCTTTTTAGATAATTTGGATGAAGCATTAGGTTCAATGGATGTATCAGAACAATCAGCTTTAAAAGGCGAGTATTTTACAGCTTTAGCAGATTGGGCTAATAAATATGATGGCTTTCTTAAACCTTATGGTGATGAAAGATTAATCGTTGTGGTTTCTAGAAAACAATTGAATTTAATGATTCAAGATAAGTTTGATATCTTAGATAAAATAAGAGCCATATCAACAAGAACGCAAGTTAGAGTAAGCATTTCAATGGGGATAGCTTCATGGGATGTTAATTATGAAGAACTTGGAATATATGCTCAAAATGCGGTTGAACTTGCTGAAAAACGTGGTGGAGATCAAGTTGTTGTTAATATACAAGATCAAAAAATTGTATATTTTGGAGCGAAGAATGATGCTTCAGCAAAAAGCTCTCGTGTCGGTGTTAGAATCAATGCACAAACTATAAAAGATTTTATCGATAAATCTGATAATGTTCTTATTATGGGACATAATCAAGCAGATTTAGATGCATTTGGATCGATGATTGCAGTTTACCATATGGCAAAAGCAAGCAAGAAAACAGCATTCATGATTATTGATGAATCTAAGTTAGACAATACAGTTAGTAAAGTTTTAGATATTGTGAATGAAGAAATACCAATATTTAAAGATTATTATACAACTCCTGCACAAGCAGAAAAAATGATTACTGAAAACACGTTACTTTTTGTTGTAGATTCTCAATCACCTAAGATTGTAATGAATCCTGAAATATTAGAAAAAATTAAACGACTTGTTGTTATTGACCATCATCGTGTTGGTGAGGATAGTTTTAATGCCACATTCACATTTATTGAGCCATATGCATCATCAACTATTGAATTGATGATGGAATTATTGAGTTTTTACAATATGGGAGAAGAGGTAAAAATATCTCCTCTTGAAGCAACCGTTATGTATGGTGGCTTAATTGTAGACACAAATAATTTTTCATATCGCACGGGTTCAAGAACTTTTGAAGTTGCATCAAAACTAAAAGATTTAGGTGCGGACATAACTGTTGTCAAGTTATGGCTACGTCGTGATTTAATGAGAACACTAGAAATTAATAAATTGCTAGGACAAGTTGAAATATATTTGGAAAAATTTGCATTTGTCGTAACGAAAGAGATTTACGAAGATCGCATTTTACTTGCACAAGTTGCAGAAGCAGCATTACAGATCAATGGCATCGATGCAGCATTTATGATTGCTCGTATGGATAAAGATACTGTTGGTGTATCAGGAAGATCGTACCAACAGGTTAATGTGCAAATTCTTATGGAAGCATTTGGTGGTGGTGGACACTTAAATAGTGCTGCGGCTCAAATTGAAAACAAGTCAGTACAAGAAGTATATGACCAATTGAAAAATTATATCGAATTAGAATATGGTGGAGGAGGAGAACGCGTGAAAGTCATATTATTAGAAGATGTTAAAGGAAAAGGTAAAAAAGATGAAGTGATTGATGTTGCTTCAGGTTATGGGCAATTCCTTGTCACACAGAAAAAAGCATTGCTAGCAACCGATGAAAATCTATCAGCGCTTAATAAAGCGAAAGAAGAAGCACTACAGGAGACACAAAGATATATTGATTTTATGAAAAAATTGAAATCAGAAATTGATAACAAAAAGATAACTTTAGGTATTCAAATTGGACAGGATGGAAAGTTATTCGGGGCTGTAACAACAAAACAAATTGTTGAAGCATTTGAAAAAGAAAATGGTATACTTATTGATAAGAAGAAGGTTGAATTATCAAGTGATATCAACTCTGTTGGTATCTACACTGCAACTGTTAATTTGCATAAAGATATCAAGGCACAATTTGAAGTACATATTGTCGAAAAGTAGGTATATATCATGGCGAAAAGTTTACCGCATCACCACGAAGCTGAACAATCTGTATTAGGAACTGTATTTTTAGATCCTAAGGAAATTGTCTCGGTTATCGATCAATTGAATAATGAAGATTTCTTCGATCAAAGCCACGCATTAATCTATCAAGCAATGAAAGATTTGCATATTGATAATCAGAAAATAGATTATACTTCTGTAGCATCAAGATTAGAACAATCTCAAAATCTAGCAAAAGCTGGTGGGATGAAGTATCTATTGGCTTTATCTGAGGCAGTACCTTCAACAGCACATTTAGAAACATACATTGATTTAGTTAAGGATGGTTCTGTAAAAAGACAGGTTATTCATTTGGCAGGTCAAATCCTTGAAAGTGGTTATCAAGGAGAGATGGATGCTGGTGACTATTTGACAATGGCTGAAGAAAGTATTTTTGCGCTTGCACAAAAAAGAAAAACATCAGCATTTGCACAATTGGCTGATGTTATTAGAGAAGTTAAAGAAAAGACTGAAAAGAATAGAGATAAAAAAGGTGGAATCACTGGTCTTAGAACAGGGTTTTCTAATCTTGATTCATTGACTTCAGGTCTTCAACCTGAGGAACTGATTATTTTAGCAGCACGTCCTTCAATGGGTAAATCTGCAATGGCAATGAACTTAGCGATTAATGTGGCTAAAAGAAATAAAGACGGACAAGCTGGAGTCGCGATTTTCTCATTAGAAATGAGTAATGAACAACTTGCAGCACGTATGTTAAGTTCTGAATCAAATATTGAAAATACAAAGATTAAAACAGGACATTTAACGTCTAGAGAATGGCAATTCTTAGAAGGTGGAATGCAATCACTTTCTAAACTTAATATATCTTTTGATGATTCATCAGCGGTAACGGTTGCTGAAATTCGTGCTAAGTGTCGTAAGCTAAGTCAAGAAGGAAAACTTGATTTCGTTGTTATTGACTACCTACAATTGATTAAAGGTGATGACCGTTCAGGTAATAGACAAGAAGAGGTTGCTAAAATTTCAAGAAGTTTGAAACAAATGGCTAGAGAGTTAAAAATACCAATTCTTGCTTTATCACAATTGTCACGTGAAGTTGAGAAAAGAGAAGACAAACGACCTGTACTTGCAGACCTTAGAGAATCAGGGTCTATAGAACAAGATGCAGATATCGTAATGTTCTTATATAGAAATGATTATTATGTTCATAACCCAGAAAATAAAACTGGTGAAGTTGAACTCTCAATAGCAAAAAACCGCCAAGGTATGGCAGGAATTCGCTTAGGATTTAGATTTGATACTGAGTTTAGTAGATTTACTGCTCAAACAGATCGCGAAGAAGAAGCTTACAAAGATTAAAAAAATGAGAGGCGCTCACCGAGCGCCTCTATTTATTTTGTCTTATTTAAGTGTATAGGTAAGCATCCAAATGTGTTTTTCAAAACTTGATAAGGTACCGATAATCATATCAGCAGTTACTTCGTCATTTTCACCTTGTGAAACAACAAGTAATTCCTTAAGTTCTTTAACTAATTGTTTAAAGTCATCAATAATGTGTTGAACCATATCTTCTGGTTTTTCTAATCCTGATGCTTCACTCAATGTTGTTGTTGCTAAATAACTCTTTAAGTTAGATGCTGGTTTTCCACCAATCATCAATAATCTTTCTGCATAAGCATCATACAATTCATTTACTTCATCGTACAATTCCTCGAATTTTTCATGCAATTGGAAGAATGTAGGTCCTGTCACGAACCAATGGAAATGATGTAATTTTGTAAAAAATACACTAAAATTTGCTACTTGCTTGTTTAAGCCTTGATATAATTTTTCCATAATTTATTACCTTTCCTTTCTTATTTCTACATAAATATTATATCATAAACGAGTAAATATAAACAACTATACGACTTATAGCATATCGTAGTCATTTCAAAGATTTAATGTGTGAATCATCACACAAATCTTTCTCAGTTCTTTCGTGAATTAGCACTTATTATATAGAAATATTTACGAAAATATGGTAATATTATCTAGCGGGTGATATATATGTTTGAAAGACTAGAAATTTTAGAAAAACAGTACCAAGAAATGCAAGATAAATTAGCTTCTGGCAAACTTGAAGTTAAAGAAATGACAAATCTATTAAAGGAATCAAGTGCCATTTCAGAAACGGTTGAGACATATCGTTTTTTTAAGAATAAGTCACAAGAATTAAAAGACTTAGAAGAGATGATTGAAGATGAGAGTGATCATGATTTAATTGATATGGCAAATACTGAAATAGATAAATTAAAAAATACATTAGAAAAGACTGAAGAAAAATTAAAGATTTTACTTTTACCAACGGATCCTAATGATGAAAAGAACGTTATTATGGAAATCAAAGGTGCAGCTGGTGGAGATGAAGGCAATATATTTGCTGGTGATCTTTTTAGAATGTATTCTAAATACGCAGAATCTAAAGGGTGGAAAATCGAGATTCTTAGTTCTATGGAAGGTTCAATGGGTGGATATACATCGATTGAGTTTATGATTACCGGGAAACGTATTTATTCATTTTTAAAATATGAATCTGGAACTCATAGAGTGCAACGGGTACCTGAGACGGAATCAATGGGACGTGTACACACTTCAACTGCAACAGTTCTGGTGATGCCGGAAGCTGAAGAAATTGAACTAGACATCAAATGGGAAGATATTCGTTTTGACACATATAACTCTAGTGGACCAGGTGGTCAGTCTGTAAATACAACAAAATCTGCTGTAAGACTTACACATATCCCTTCAGGGCTTGTTGTTGCTTGTCAAGAAGGCAAGAGTCAACATGAAAATAAAGATAAAGCATTTCGTTTATTAAAAACAAGGTTATTCGATTCCATTCTTCAAGAACAAATGGATAAAGAAGGTGCCGAACGTAAAGCATTAATCGGACGCGGAGACCGCAGTGAAAAAATTAGAACATATAATTATCCACAAAATAGAGTATCCGATCATCGTATTGGCTTAACGTTACAAAGATTAGACGCAGTTATGGAAGGTAGATTAGACTTAATCATTGAGCCATTATTAAATGAATTTCAAAAACGCATGTTAACGGGTGAAGAACTGTGACATACGAAACACTTCTAAAAATTGCATATAAAAAAACAAACACACAAAACAAAGAAGAGGAAGCTGCAAAGCTTCTTTTGATGGAACTTTCGAAACAAGAACCACATCAGTTTTTCTCCAATTTTAAAAAGGAAGTTCCTCAAAAATTAGAAACTGAATTTTTGGATAAATTAGATCAATACTTACTTTTAAATATACCAGTACAGCATTTAATAGGCTATTCATACTTTTATGGATACAAGATTAATGTAAATAATCATGTATTAATTCCCAGAGGTGAAACGGAACAACTCGTTGAGCATGTTTTGTTTTATTATGATAAATATTTCGTTGATCAAAAAGTAGATGTCCTTGATTTAGGAACGGGGAGCGGATGTATAGGTCTCGCATTATCACTTGAAGAAGAAAACATGAATGTCATCATTAGTGATATTAGTGAAGATGCTTTGAAGGTTGCTAAAGATAATCAGCAAAATTTAGGCGCTAAAGTGCAGATTGTTCAAAGTGATTTATTCAATAACATCAAAAACACATTTGATATCATCGTCTCAAACCCACCATACATTCCTGATACAGAAACTGTTCAAGACATTGTTTCAAAAGAACCTAAAGTTGCGTTATATGGCGGGTTATTAGGTGTTGATTTTTATGAAAAAATTATGATGAGTTCAAAAAGTTATTTAAACGAAAATGCACTGATTGCGTTTGAACATGGATTTCAACAAAAACAAAGAATATTTGAGATTGCTCAAGAGCATTTTCCAAATGCGCATATTATCCAAGTTAAAGATTTAGCAGGTAAAGATAGATTTACCTTTATAGGTATAGGAAATGTACTTCATTTAGAATAGAAATCAAACGCTATCCGATTTTTATTGAAGATTAGCGTTTTTTTATTTCGTATTTTGATGGAAATGGTATATAATAGTAAAGGTTATGAAAAGAGGAAATATATGGAAATACGAAACATAGCAATCATTGCTCACGTCGATCATGGTAAGACGACATTAGTCAATCAATTGCTAAAACATAGTGAAAGATACGATGCTCATTCACAACTTGATGATCGTGTCATGGATTCTAATGATATTGAAAGAGAACGCGGAATAACAATTCTAGCTAAAAATACTGCAATCATTTATAAAAAATATCGAATCAATATACTTGATACGCCAGGTCATGCTGATTTTGGTGGAGAAGTAGAGCGTATTATGCATATGGTTGATGGCGTTTTACTACTAGTTGATGCATATGAAGGCGTTATGCCACAAACAAGATTTGTTCTAAAAAAAGCATTAGAAGCTAAACTATTACCAATCGTTGTTGTTAATAAAATAGACCGTAAATTTGCAGATATTCAAAGAACAGTTAACGAAATATATGACTTATTTATTGACCTAGGAGCTGACGAACATCAGCTCGATTTTCCTGTGCTTTATGCTTCAGGAATTCAAGGATTAGCTAATTATAAACCACATCTTGATATGGATATTAAAATGGAACCTATTTTAGACACGATTATTGATTTTATTCCGCGTCCTAATCAAGACGAAACAGGGCACCTGCAGTTTCAACCAGCATTAATTGATTATAATGATTATGTTGGTCGTATGGGTATCGGTAAAATTTATAAAGGAAAAATGACTGTTAATGACACGGTATCATGTGTACGTATGGATGGTTCAATTATTCAATTTAGAATACAAAAAATATTTCAAAGTATGGGCATGGAAAAGATTGAAGTTGAATCAGCTGATGCCGGTGATATCGTATCGATTGCTGGACTTCCTGATATTCATGTAGGCGAAACGATTACTGAAGTTGGATATGAGGATGCATTACCTCATTTGCATATTGATGAACCAACTGTCCAAATCACTTTTTTAACAAACAATAGTCCTTTTGCAGGAAAAGAAGGAAAATTTGTTACCGCATCAAAAATAGACGAAAGACTTTTTAAAGAAACCCAAAAAGATGTTAGTTTAAGAGTTGAAAGAATCCAGTCTAGCGAAGCTTGGACAGTATCTGGACGTGGCGAACTTCACTTAGGTATCTTAATTGAAAATATGAGAAGAGAAAACTTTGAATTTCAAGTTTCTCGTCCACGTGTTATTGTTAAGCAAATCGATGGTGTGAAACATGAACCATATGAAGATGTTCAAATTGATTGTCCATCAGAATTTATGGGAACCGTTATTGAAATGCTAGGAGAACGTAAAGGTGATTTGGTAACGATGAAACAAATTGGTGACTACAGTCGTATCCATTACACAATGCCATCTAGAGGACTTATCGGTTTTATGACACAATTTTTAACAGCAACAAAAGGATACGGTATTATTTCTCACATCTTTTTAGATTATCGTCCAGTAGTATATGATACAGTAGGCAATAGAAGAACTGGCTCATTAGTGTCTCTAAACTCTGGAATGACAACTGCTTATGCAATTGGGAGACTTGAGGATCGCGGTCAAATGTTTTTGGAACCAAGAGTTCATGTTTATGAAGGTATGATTATTGGTGAAGCCAATAAAGATACCGATATGGTTGTTAACGTTACACAAGAAAAACAATTAACCAACATGCGTTCAGCAGGTAAAGATTCAACCGTTGTCTTAAGAAAACCAAGACTTATGAATCTTGAAGCATGCCTTGCTTTTATTAATGATGATGAGTTAATTGAAATCACACCTAAAAATATTCGATTAAGAAAAGCATTGCTAAGAGCAAACGATCGTAAAAAAGCATTTTATAATGAAACAAATGAATAAAGACGCCATGCGCCTTTTTTCATGTCAAAACATACACATAATAGAAGATAAAAACATGTTTTTATGTTATAATATTTAATAGTTCAAATAGAGGAGGATTACAATGAAAATTGTTATCACAAGTGACCACGGAGGTTATTTGCTTAAAGAAGAAATTAAAAAATATTTAGCCTCTAAGAAAATCGATTATGTAGATCTTGGAACCCATTCTGGTGATGCTGTGGATTATCCTGATTTTGGAAAGAAAATCGGATTAGAAATTACAAAAAATAACTATGATTTCGGTATAGCTCTATGCGGGACTGGGATAGGTATAAGCATTTCAGCAAATAAAATTAAAGGTGTTCGCGCAGCTTTAGTTTATGATGAGAATACAGCGAGATTAGCAAAAGAGCATAATAACGCTAATATTATTGCAATGGGTGGAAGGACCACAACAAGAGAAAAAGCGATACAAATCATTGACTCCTTTATGGAAGCAACGTTTGAGAATAGACATCAAACGAGAATCAATAAAATCAAAGAAATAGAGGAGAACACATAACATGAATAAAGTCGTGATACTAAATCACCCACTCATTGACCACAAAATGGCAAAGATTAGGGATAAGAGAACAGGAACAAAAGAATTTAGAGAAAGTGTATCTGAAGTTGGCGGTTTAATTACTTATGAAATTACAAGAGACTTTAAAACAAAGCCCAAAACAATCGAAACACCAATTTGTGAAATGATAGTACACGAGTTGGAAAAACAAGTTGTTATTGTTCCAATTTTAAGAGCTGGTCTAGGTATGGTTGATGGTATTCACAATATTATACCAACTGCTAAAATCGGTCATATTGGTCTATATAGAGATGAAGAAACATTACAACCTCAAGTTTACTATTCAAAATTCCCTAAAGATATTAAAGATAGTGTTGTATTGGTCGTAGATCCAATGCTTGCCACTGCAGGTTCTGCATGCAAAGCCATTGATATATTAAAAGAACACGGAGCAACTGATATTCGTTATGTTGGTTTAGTTGGTTGTCCTGAAGGTATAGATAGACTCCAAAAAGAACATCCAAATGTAAGTATATATCTCGCAGCTTTAGACACTCATTTAGACGAAAATGGATATATCGTACCTGGTCTTGGAGATTGTGGGGATCGTTTATTTGGAACCAAATAATAAAAATAAGCAAAACCGTTATAAGAAAATATTTATGGGTTATATGCTAGTCATGCAATTCATTTTTACTATTTTCGGACTTGCGCTTCTTGGTTATTTTATTGGCAGAAGAATCAGTCCAGATTCTAACTTACCAACGACACTTACTGCAATCGGTGTTGGTATTGGTGTTATTGCTGGATTTATATTACTCGTTCGGATGATTCAAAGTGAGGATAGACATGAAAGAACTCCACGTCATTAGTTTAATTGCCCTTATATTTGCAACATTATATACTCTAGTATGTTTTATCTTTTTTAGAGAATATGTTTTTTATGCAATACTAGGTGCAGCAACTTCATTATTTTCTAACAGTCTAGCGATTGCTGCAACAAAAGGTAAATTTACGACTGAAAAACTTGTTGTCAACTTGATGCAAAGATATTTATTTTATATTGTTATTATCGTGTTTGTTTACTTTGACACGAAAGATCAAAGTATGACTTTTGCAACCAATAGTTATATATTTTTGGTCATTGGAATGTTCTCAACTAAAATTGGCATTTTCGTTTACAGTACACCTTTGATTAAAAAATCATATAATGAAAAAATAGATGAAAAGGAAGATGATCATGATGACCATGTTTCTAGATGATTTATTATCAACACTAAAAAATCCACCTACTTATTTATTAGTTTCCTTTGGCATTATGATTGCTATCGCTATCATTACAACCATCATCGGTTTTAAAGTCGAAAAAATGGATGTAAAAGCGAAACCAAACAAAGGAATGACAGCAGTATTAGAAGGTGTAGGAGGGTTTAATACCTTTGTTAAAAGCTATGTTGGCAAACAATATGGTTTTATTACACCAATTGTATTAACAATGTCCCTTTATGTCTTCATATCAAATATTTCAGGAATCATTGCGTTGGATACGCCAACCAAATATGCAACCATTACATTTTCAATGTCAATTACAGCATTCTTGGTCATCCAAATTGCAGGATTGAAATCTAAAGGGTTGAGACATTTTAAAGGCATTTTTGAACCATTATGGCCAATGTTTCCATTAAATCTTGTTTCTGAGTTTGTTCCGATTTTATCGATGGCACTTCGTTTATTTGGTAATATCGCAGGAGGTGCACTCATCTTAACATTGATTTATGGCATTACTGGATGGGCATCTGTATTCATTACACCTGCTTTCCATCTTATTTTCGATATTGGGTTTGGGTTGATTCAAACCATCGTAATTGTTTTGTTAACCATCATATTTGCTTCAATGAAAATTGACGAAGCAGATCTTGATTTAGTATAAAAAAAATAATACAAGGAGAATAAAAATATGTTCGAGTTATTAAGTTCAGTTTTACCTAACGTTTTAGAAGTAGTTCCAAACGAGTTTTTTAGAAGTGGTTTGGCGTATATCGGCGCTGGGATTGCTGTGTTAACAGGTCTAGGTACGGGTATTGGTCAAGGTATTGCTGCATCTAAAGCAGTAGAAGCTGTTGGACGTCAACCAGAAGCATCAGGTAAAATCACAGTTACCATGATTATTGGTCAAGCAGTTGCAGAAACAACTGGTATTTACGGATTTATTATTGCAATTTTATTACTAGGTAGATAATTTAAAAAAGGACTGATATACGTGGTTTATGCAAATGTATTTGATGATGTTATTCAAGCCATAGAGGATGGTTTATATTCGATTATAAACAATCCAAGTGTTGTGCTTTTAAACATTATTGCTTTTCTTGTCTTAGTCCTCATCATTAAAAAATTCTTTTGGGCAAAAATCACTTTATTTCTTGAAAAAAGACAAACAGTGATGATGGAAGCTCTCGAGCAAGCGGAAACTGAAAAGAAACGTGCTCATGAACTTCAAGTTCAGTCTCAAAAAGATTATGAGATGATGAAAGCTGAAACACAAGAGATTAGAGATAAATTAATGGCTGAAGCTCACAAAGAGCAAGAAAGTCTCATTCAAAACGCTAAAAAAGAAGCGAAGAGACGTCTAGAACAAGCCGAAAAAGACATTGAGTTTGAGATTAATAAAGCCAATGAAGATATTAAGCAATCCATTAAAGAGGTTGCTTTTGCTGCTGCACAAAAAATTGTGAAGCGTGAGATTGACGAAACCGTTCATCAAGATATTATTGATGAGATATTAGGAGAACAAGATAAATAATGAGTATATCAAATTATGCCAAAGCTCTCTTTTCGATTGCTAAGGAAAATAATAAAATAGATCTTCTTACTTATCATTTTGATGATTTTAAAAACACAATGGAAAAGAATCCTAATTGGGTTAAATTGATGGATTCACCAATGGTTTCTCATCAAGAAAAAATAAAAATGATTGATGAGTTGGAGTACGATGATTCTTTTTTAGCTTTTTTAAAGATGCTATCAGAGAAAAACCGTCTTCACTATTATCATGATATTTACCCCGAATGGATTCAGCTATCACGCATGCATCAAAAGATAGCACATCTTCATCTTTATGCTGCAAAACCGCTGTCTAAACAACAAGAAGAACAATTAAAAAAAGTTGTTCAACCAAGATTTCCAAATCAAACCATTTCATTTCACATCACAGTCGATGAAAGCCTGATTGGTGGACTAAAAGTAGTCTATCAAGGCCAGTCTTTAGATCGTTCGATTGCACGTGAACTTGAAGAATTATATACAACTATTTAAGGTGGTGTAGAAATTGTCAAAAATCAAAGTCCAAGAAATGACTGAAATTATTAAAAAGCAAATTCAGTCTTATGAGCAGGACGTAAAACTTGAAAATATAGGTAAGGTCTTAAGCGTCGGTGATGGAATCGCTATCGTTTATGGTCTTCAACAAGCTATGCTTGGAGAACTTTTGGAATTTCCGAAAGATGTCAAAGGGCTTGTTTTTAACCTTGAGGAGCATCATGTAGGTGTTATTCTTCTTGGGCGTAGTGAATTAATTAAAGAAGGCGATTTAGTCAAGACCACCAAACGTATTTTTGAAGTACCTGTTGGTGAAGAGCTATTAGGTAGAGTTGTTAACCCTCTTGGTGAACCTCTAGATGCAGGTGGATCAATTCATGCTAAAAAATTTCTTCCTGTTGAAAGAAGAGCACAAGGTGTTATGCAACGTGGTTCAATCAATGCATCAATGGAAACAGGTATTAAAGTTATTGATGCCCTCGTTCCTATTGGACGCGGACAAAGAGAACTTATTATTGGTGATAGACAAACTGGTAAAACGACTTTAGCGGTTGATACAATTATTAATCAAAAAGGTAAGAATACGATTTGTATTTATGTTGCAATTGGTCAAAAAGAATCTAGCGTCTCTGCGTTAGCCGAATTATTTAGCCAACACCAAGCACTTGATTATACAATTATTGTTAGTGCTGGAGCTTCAAAAGAAGGAACGATGTTATATCTTGCCCCTTTTGCAGGTGTTACGATGGGTGAATATTTTATGGAACAAGGCAAAGACGTATTAATCGTCTATGATGATTTATCAAAACATGCCGTTGCTTACCGTGAGTTATCATTACTTCTACGTAGACCACCGGGAAGAGAAGCATATCCAGGAGATGTATTTTATCTTCACTCAAGATTGCTTGAACGTTCAGCGCGTTTAAGTGACAAGTTAGGTGGAGGTTCAATAACTGCTCTTCCAATTATTGAAACAAAAGCTGGTGATATATCAGCATATATTTCAACAAACGTTATTTCGATTACAGATGGTCAAATATTCTTAGAAGCTGAACTATTCTATTCAGGCATTCGTCCTGCGATTAATGCAGGGTTATCTGTATCACGTGTCGGTGGTGCAGCACAATGGAAAGCAATGAAAAAAGTTGCAGGAACAATTCGTATTAATCTAGCGAATTACCGTGAACTAGAATCTTTCGCACAATTTGGTTCTGACTTAGACTCAAGTGCTAAAAAACGACTTGAACGAGGACGTAAGACCGTAGAAATACTTAAACAAGATGTTCATGAACTTATTGATATGCCAACACAAATTCTTACTGTTTATGCGCTATCAGAGGGACATATGGATGATTTAAATATTGATCAAGTTAAACGACTGGAGTCAGAAATTAATCAAGGTCTTCAAATGAATGATCTCGGCAAGAAGATTCACAGTCATTTAGTAGAAACCAAGAGTTTACCTGATAAAAAAGATTTGGATCACTTTATAACCGGTCTTAAGAGGTTAGTATAATGGGATTAAAGGATATTAAGCTTAGAATGACAGCTATTAATAAAACAGCTGCGATTACTCAAGCAATGCATAATATTGCCTTATCCAAAATTAAAAAATCATCTACACTTTTAGAGCATACAAAAGCGTTTGTATCCAAGGTGCACTCAATTTTGGTTTATGCAACTGAGAATACAACTGAGATTAGCCGTATAACAACAATGAATGATGCACGTACAAAATTATATGTTCTAGTAACGAGTGATCGTGGTCTTGCTGGAAGTTATCATAACCAATTGTTTAAGGCATTTCTTGAAGAAACGAAGGACATGTCCAAATCAGATTACAAAGTTTTCGTGTTAGGTAAAAAAGGGTTTTATTTTGCCAAAAAGAAAAATTTACCAATGGTTAATGAAGAAATTGTTTACAATCGAGACGATATCTCAACTATGTTTTATCGCCCTTATGCTTCATTAATTAAAGATGTCTTTATGTCAGGACACATTGATGAGGTTATCATTTGTCATAATCACTATCTCAATACAGCGACACAAGTTGTAAGAAAACAAACAATTCTTCCAGTATCGATAGAGAAAAAAGCAGTTTATAAAGAAGAATATATTTATGATGTTGATCCCGAAATCGTATTAGACCAAGCAGTTGATATTTATATTGAAAGTAGTATATTCAGTGCAGTAGCTGATGCGAAACTTAGTGAGCATGCTGCACGTATGGTTGCTATGAAGAACGCAACAGATAATGCGAACGAAATTGTCGAAAGATTACATACAATGTATCATCGAGCAAGACAACAAGAAATAACCAATGAGCTGATTGACGTTGTCAATGGCTCTAGCGTA
Organism: Peloplasma aerotolerans; assembly: GCF_030012175.1. GTDB lineage: Bacteria > Bacillota_I > Bacilli_A > Acholeplasmatales > Acholeplasmataceae > Peloplasma > Peloplasma aerotolerans. The sequence continues at coordinate 2,102 of NZ_JASCXW010000030.1, read as the reverse complement.
TAGGAAGGAGTAAAAAAATGGAAGGTAAAATAACACAAATCATTGGACCAGTCGTAGACGTCTATTTTGAGGACGAACTTCCTGCAATATATGATGCGTTAATCGTTAAAGTTGACGATAAAAAAACGGTGACACTTGAAGTTGCACTTCATTTAGGTGACCATGTTGTACGCACGATTGCGTTAGAACCTACAGAAGGACTAAAAAGAGATTTAGTAGTCGTTCAAACCAATGACTCTATTCAAGTGCCAGTAGGCAATGAAGTCCTAGGTCGTATCTTTAATGTGCTCGGTGAACCAATTGACGAAGGTAAATCATTAAAAAACGTTAAAAGAATGAGTATTCATCGTCCAGCACCACCATTTCATGATTTATCAAGTGAAGTTGAAATTTTTGAAACTGGAATTAAAGTTATTGATTTGCTTGCACCTTATATTAAAGGTGGTAAAATTGGGTTGTTCGGTGGAGCTGGAGTTGGTAAAACCGTATTAATTCAAGAGTTGATTAATAATATTGCACAAGAAAAAGAAGGTATCTCTGTCTTTGCCGGAGTCGGTGAAAGAACAAGAGAGGGATATGAATTATATCAAGAAATGACAGAATCAGGTGTTATCAATAAAACAGCACTAGTCTTTGGACAAATGAATGAGCCACCTGGAGCGAGAATGAGAGTAGCGTTAACAGGCTTAACGATGGCTGAACATTTTAGAGATGAAAGTAAACGTGATGTCTTATTATTTATTGATAATATTTTCCGGTTTATTCAAGCAGGTAGTGAGGTTTCTGCTTTACTAGGAAGAATGCCTTCAGCTGTTGGTTACCAACCAACTTTGGCTACTGAAATGGGTAGACTTCAAGAACGTATTACATCAACGAAACATGGATCTATTACATCCATTCAAGCTGTTTATGTTCCAGCGGATGATTATACTGACCCTGCGCCAGCAACAGTATTTAGCCATTTGGACGCAACAACAAATCTTAGTCGTAAACTAACAGAAATTGGTATTTATCCTGCTGTTGATCCACTTGAATCAACTTCAAGAGCACTTGCTCCACATATCGTAGGAAAAGAACATTATGAGACTGCAAGATCTGTTCAAAAGATGATTCAAAGATACCATGAACTATTAGATATCATCGCTATTTTAGGGATGGATGAATTAACAGATGAAGATAAACAAATAGTGCATAGAGCAAGACGTTTACAAAACTTCTTATCTCAAAACATGCATGTTGCTGAACAATTTACAGGTGTTCCTGGAGCATTCGTTCCGCTAAAAGAAACAGTTAGAGGATTCAAAGAAATTATTGATGGTAAGCATGATGATTTACCGGAAGAAGCATTCATGATGGTAGGTACTATTGATGAAGCGATTAAGAAGGCGAAGACATTATGATTTTTAAAGTGTTAACCCAACAGGGAAAAACCTATAGCGATGAGATTGAGTTTGTCATTATAAAAAATGAAGATGGTGAGATTGGTATTCTTGAAAATCACGTTCCTATCATCATTCAAATCAAAGAGGGACACTTGAGATTCACACATGGGAAAAACGAAAGTTATCTCGTTGTTGAACAAGGTATCATTGAGTTTAAGAATAATGAATTGACAATTTTGGCTTTGGAAGCTCAAATGGGTGCTACACTTGAAAAAGCTAGACACGCTTTTGACTTAATGAAAAAAGAGAAACTAGAATTGACAAAAAAAGAGAACATTGATTTTTCTAAACAAGAACGAGACTTAAAGGAAAATATTACGAAAAGTAAAGCAGGACAATTATAGGAGATGATTCTATGGATGAACTTATTTATTTTGTATCTTTAGTTGTGTTCTTTGCAATTAGTTTAAGAGTTCTTAGAGCACTGCACATCGAAAACAAGTTTGAAAAGATGAAGCTGTGGGAAATAAAAACAGCATACTTTTTAGTTGCGTTGATTGCAGGACATATTTTAGCCGAGCTAATGGTTAGAATATCACAACTATTTACAGGCTACTTGTCATAAAAAAAATAACATAGGAGACCCGATGTTTTTTTATCAAAAGCAACCGGTAAATAAGTCAAGTACCAAAATATAAAAAAAACATCAAAAAATGATGA
>NZ_JASCXW010000003.1 GCF_030012175.1 Peloplasma aerotolerans | reverse complement strand
TTTAATTTTAATTTAGTTAAATACATTTTATCATGATATGCTAGATTTACCAAATATAGAAAAAAAGACAATGGATTCTACTCATCACGTGCCTTTTTCTTATCTTTTGCAACAAGTTCTTTCCACTTGTCTCTTAATTTTATTTGATTCGATTTATCCAAAAGAATAAATCTTTGTATAAACATTCCAGTAACAATAATAAGTGGGACTACAGGTGTACCTGGGCCAAACCAAAATAGCATCACAGTACTGCCAATTGCAATCAACCATGCATTGCTAGAAGCGATACCTAAAAGAAAAAATAACAATGCCCATCCATGGTAAATCATATAAGCAATAAACAATGAAATATATCCTCTGACTGAATTCATGCTTCGTATGATTTCCCAAATCATTAACCAAAATCTTTTCCAAAAACAAATGAATTTTCTCATACTCTATAAAAAAAGAAACACGCTTGTGTTACTTTTTTTGTACCTCTGGTTTTAGTTTACCTTGTTCGATTGCTTCAGGATATGGGTATGCGTCTTCTCTCATTCTCTTGTAGAGAACATAGATCAAACCGCGTTCTTTATCGATACGCGTAATAACGCCGTGTCCTTTTTCTCCTTCAACCTTAACTTTTTCACCAATTAGATATGTTTCATTGCTCCAAGCCATGCTTTTCACCTCATCAAAAATATTATACCATATGAATGTATAATTCAGTTAGCTTTTTGGTCTATAGCTTCTCAATATGGAACCTATCAAATAAACTTTAGAATCATCGTTAGCCTGTTTTATAAATTTAAGTAATTTGGCAGCATCCTTTGGTGGGTTTAATCCAATTAACGCTGATATATCACTTTGATGAAGTGGGTGCGAATAATCATGCATATTTTTCAACAATGGTAATCCGATTTCTTCATTTTTTCTCATAAACTTATAAAATGAACTGAGCAATTTAGGAATCGGCGTATACAAGTCTTGTCCTTTTCTATTTTCCATATCTAAAGCAATAGCATAAAGTTTAGATGCTTGCAATTTACTCATATAAGTAACAATATCTTTCAACTCTTTGTCTTCTTCATCCCAATGAATTAGTTTTTCTAAAAAATCAATTCTCCATAAAAATCTATGGCTTGATTTTTCATCAATCCCATATTCTTTCATAAAGTCTTTTTTTACAACCTGTAGTTGCTCATAATTCAATGTTTCATATAAAACAAATACTTTTTCCGGAATATTAGTCTCAGTTTCCTCGTGTGTTAGATATACATAGATGTCGTTTAAAATAATATCTTTCTCATGGCGATATGCGTCAATAAGTTCTTTAAATAAAACTTCCTTACTTTTGATTTCTAAACTATTTTTATCGTAAATGTATGTTTGATAAACGAGTTTATCTTTACTTAATTGGTCTGTGTCTAAAATCGAAAAACCCATTCCACCTTCAGGATATGTACGATGCGTTGGATGCCCAACGATATCGTTCCTAATATATTTTAGTTCATGAAGAATTGGATTAGAGTTTACGTTAATATGATACTTATATTGTGTTAACCCAATTGCAAGATCATATAATGCATCGATTGCGACAAACAAAGCTTGTAACAACCCAAATACATCGAGTAGTACAGCTCCTTTTTCAGTTTGGTTCTCACTTAAATATCGATCAATCATTAATTCAACATGTTCAAGCATTCTAAAAGATGCATCAGCACGATAACCATGACTATTTCTCTCATCTTTTACTGAACTCTCAACATATTGCTTAAGATTAATCAAACTCATAGTGACTCCTTAATTTTTTTAATTAATGTTGGAGCAGGTAGTTGCTTGTATATTTGACCTTCTACATACATTATACCCAAACGCTCTAATGCTTCTTTCTGATCCTTCGTTTTAACACCTCGAATGACTAAAGCCATTTGAAACCCTTCCAACAACTCTTTGATCTTGTGTAGATAGCTATTCCATTTTAAGCTTTCTTTTTTAATATCAATATGAACAGCATGAAATGGATAACTAAGTGCCATTTCTAAAGACGTTGTGTCTAATGAAATTCCATGGTCAATGAGTTCTTGAATTTGCGTTGAATAGTGACTAGCTCTTAAATCCATATCGCATTTCAATCTAATGAACTCCGCTGGAATACCATATTGTTTAAATAATCCTAAGAGATAGGGGTTAAAAGTAGGGTCCAAAAATGTTTCTTTTGAAATTGGTATGGTTAGCTTAATTAAACGTTCTGTGCTCTTTTCTAGTTCAACTAAGAACTCGCATACCTTTTTGATATGAAATCGCTCTAAATCAACTAAACGGTTGCGCTTACGTGCGATGGTAGTTAAGTACTTGCTATCAATTGCTAAATTGAATAAAGCTAGTTCACTTTCGTATTGCCATACTCTATTTTTCTTAATATCCGTAATCTGATTGAATATTAATCCCAAATTTTTCGTTTCAATCGCAACGTTCAAGTGATCTATAACTTGTTGCTCAAAAAGTTCATCTTCATAATCACGATAAACAAAGAAAACATATTTATCTTCCTTATCTCTTTTTGCACGTTCTAATGCAATATCAAGATATCTCATCAATTTGTCTTTTTGCTTTTCAACAGTAACAACAGGGTATCTTAAAATACCCATATTCGCACTAAATTTTTCGTATTTTAAAATTTTGGATTCATATTGCTCAAGATACTTAAAATAATCTTTAACGATTTTCGTTACACTACGAATATCGTTAAACGGAATGATAACGAGAAGTTGATTAAAATCACATCGATAAGTCGTTCCATCATTAAAAAACTTTTTCGTATTTTGTGCAAACTCTTTGAAATAATGTGTGATTTTCTCGCTACCATAAATATGCTTTAAGTTCTGATCTAGTTCGATGAGTAACAAACTCGCTTTATCTTTAAGTAAGTCTTCTAAATCATTGGTTAATGCATAATCATTTGATAAACCCGTTTCAGGATCAACAGTTGCCTTTTCTATCAAGTCTTTTGTTTGATTAACTTCTTTCGTTTGATCAAAAAATAGACTCATAACAATATTTTCATCTCCTGTTTTTAAACTATACAGTTTTTCCAGGATATCTTTTTCTTGATATCGGTAGAGTATTTCCTGGGATTCACCTGATTTATTTAATAATCTTTGGACAATTTCTTTATATCTATGAACATGCTCATATGACATATCACGCAAAAACAATTCTAAATGGTGGTGTTTATCAACATGAAATAGTTCCATTGCTTCATCATTATAAGTCGATTTTGTATCTGTCAACTCTCTATATGCTATGATTGGAGCATTCAAAACTTGAGAATAATACCTATTTTGTTTCTTAAGTTTTGTTAATTTCTTTTCATCCAAAATGTGTGCATAAAGAATTGCACTCATCAATTTGAATAAATCATAGTATTTTCCAGGATCTTTTATTTCCTCTTCTAAATGTATCGTTAAAACACCTTCATCCCCTAAAGGATAAATAAATACAAAAGATATATCATTTTCAAAATCTTTTTGCGTGATGACATTTTTAGGCCAACGAATTGTTTTCGTATCTTCAATTATCTCATCACCAGAGATGAGTGTTTGATTGATTGCAGTATCTTCAAGAAATGTAGTTGCAATCGTTTTGTCATACAATCTTTCTTTTTTATAATGAAAGAAATTTGGTGATTCATCTTTTAGATAAATGACATATTCTTTGACTTGTACAAACGCATCAACATGCATGAAGAATACACGTAAATAATCCCGTAATAATAATTTATCATCAATTAGATGAGAAAACTGTAATAACTCATGACCTATTTCTAGGTGTTTAAATATGTTTTCATGAGATACTTTTTTTGACTCAACTTTTTCTACATAAACAATTTCTGGTTTTTGCTCTGGTTCTGATTTAATCTTTTTATCTATAACTTTTTGCAAACTTTTCAACTTGCGTTGATATAAATCTAGAGATGGTTTATTATCCATTTGATGATATAAATTGATAATAATTTCATATGCCTTTTTCTTTAACTCATCGCTTTCAGAATCAATTTGTTCTTCATATTCAGCTTCTAATGTTGATGCCTTATGAAAGTCATGTTTCTTTAAATATGCTTCTAATAAACATATAACTGCTTCCGTATTTTTCTTGTTGTGTTTTAGTTCTTCCAGCGACTTACTAATCGTCTCATCATAACGTTCCAATAGAAATAGTAGTCTTAATTCCTCATTTATATACATTGATTTTAGATCAAAATTATACAGCTCATAAAGGCTATTTAAAGCCATTTCATACTGATGGTCATTTTTGTATAATTTATATAATTCTTGATGACAATATATTTTCGTCTGGTCTGGTATGACATCTGTTAAAACTTTCAATACGTCATTAAGATACGGCAATTGTAAAGCTTGTTTATATTTGATTTCATCTAATATTCCTAAATATTGTTTTAAGATTGGTAAAGCTTGTTTTCTTAGTTCAATATACTTTTTAGCTTCATCATATTTTTCAAGATGAATTGCAGCATTGATTAGATGTCTTAATATTTTTTCGAAATATGGTGTTTCTGCTTGATTTGATATTTCTTTAAATATCTTTTCTCCTTCTTCAAAAACCATATCGTATAACTCAAGTTCAATCGCGATATCGAAATAATGGCTAAAAGCCGCTTGATAGTCAGTATGACTAAGCGGTTGTTCCAAAAAATCTTTAATGATTGAAAGACTGTGTGGTTGTTTGGTAAGTTTTAAGACATCACTAAGACGCATATTATCATCCTTTTATTTGTTGATATAACGTGTTTGCTAAATTCAAATATTTCAATGCTAGCACTTTGAAATCGAATTGGAGAACTTCAGATAAGCCAATCATTTCTTTTCTTAAAGCAACTTGGTGCCATTGAAGCGCTTGAAACATACGATAGAATCGAACTGAGTTTTTTTCATCTAGAGTTGCCTCTCTATTTAAGTATACATCCAAAAGAACTAAAGCATCTTCGAATTTTACATTCCCGAAACTTGCAATATCATAATAAAATTCATTAAGACCAGCATATTCCCAATCTAATAAATATATCCGATCATTTCCAACAACAATATTAGATCGTTGTGCATCATTATGACAAAATACTTTTTGTTGATTTTGATGCTTTTCCTGATATAATGAAATCCATTTTTCTTTTAACTCCTGATATAAAGGCGTTCTCATATTGGTGTAAGATTCATACAACTCTAAACGTTGAATGAGTCCATAATCAGAAGCTGGAGAAACATCTGAGTGATGTAGTTTTTTCAATGTTTTTGCTACTTCTTCTAAATAAGGGTGAAAATCGACCGTCGATAAAACAGTGCCTTCTACATATTTAGCAGCTTTTTCTCCTGTTTCGATGTCAAAATATACTGTTTCATTATTCAATTCTAAAGATTCAATTATTTTTAAATTTTGATATTCAACTTCACGATCCACAAATAGATTTCCGTCTTTGCCTATAATACGATATGTATAATCAATATCGCGAATTCGAATATGGTATGTTAAATGACTCATTCCGCCCATCAAGCGATTGATAACATTAACATCTTCTTTTTTAACATGAAATGCCTTGGCGGCTTGTGTTTTAATTAACTGCTCATATTCCACATCTTCTACCTTGTGTAAAAAGTGACCTGTTCATTTTCATAGATGGCATAACTTCTATGGTGATCACCTAATGCCCCTGGATTTATAAATAGTATTTCTTCATCAACCATCATATATCTTTCATGTGTATGACCGAAGATGCATATGTTAGCTTCATTCATTTTCGCTTTTAACTTAAGTCGGTCTAGCCCAAATTTAACATGTTCGTAATGGCCATGTGTTAATAAAATACGTTTCCCTTCAATATCTAGCAGTCTAAAATAAGGAATATCAACACCGAAATCATTGTTGCCTTTAACCGTTATGATATGGTATTTTTCATATTTTTTAGGACTCATGCACATATCTCCAGCATTGATATGATGCGTGATGTCCTGATGCTTTTTTACAATTTCATTTAAAGCTTCTTCATTGGCATGAACATCACTTGTTATTAACAATTTCATCGATATCCTCCTTTAATAGTTTTAAAGCGTTTGCTCGATGAGATATTTGATTTTTTATAGATGATTCAAGTTCTCCGAATGTCTTTTGATATTCAGGTACATAAAAAATCGAATCATATCCAAAACCATTCAAACCTCGTTCACTTTGTGCTAGGTAACCGAATACTTTGCCTTCATAACTTTTAACTCTACCATTAGGATAACATAAAACAATTACAGATACGAAGTGTGATTTTCGATTTTCCATATTTTCCATTTCTTTTAATACTTTTAAGTTATTTTCATGATCTCCACCATTTGAATAACGTGCTGAATGAATACCCGGTCTTCCATTTAATGCTTCAACAACCAAACCGGAATCATCAGATATGGTAATCATTTGATGTTTTTTCGCGAAATAGCATGCCTTTAATGTTGCATTTTCCAAAAAGGATGTACCATCCTCGATGACATCATCCTTATCATTCAAATCTTTTAATGAAACGAGTTTGATTTGTTCGTGATTTAATATTTTGTTAAACTCTTTGAGTTTATGTTCATTTTGAGTAGCCACTAACATCTTAGTCATATACATCATCCTTTTCTCTATCTACTTCTATTATATATTATCACATTTTTTAATTTAGGGTATTTTTTTAAACCTATTTACGCTATAATAAAGAAAGGTGATTAAGATGGCAAAAGAAAACGAAATAATCAAATTCGAGGACTTATTTAAAGAAGAAATTGTTGAAAGAAAAACTAAAACCAATCCAACAGAAAGAAAAAACTACGGTTATTCTATTTTGGTTTATATATTGATTATGTACATTTTTGCAACTGTACTATTTCTTGTTTTTTCTCAAATTTCCGAGTTCAAAGTAACCTATACAGAAACCGAACTCGTTTTAAATGAGGTTAGTGCAGACTTAGGTGGTTTAGCTTTTATTGACGAACAATCTTTTCACTTATATGCAAACAATTATGCAAACGAAGTTGTATCTGCTGGCATATATGAGAATTTTCACGTCATTGTTAATATACACAACGAGTATTATAAAAGTTTATTGGTAAAAAGTGATGAAACATTAAGGATTGAAACACTTGAAGGTATGATTCAAAGTAATCAAATCATAAAACAATGGTCATCTGGAATATATATCAATATCTATGTGGCTGAAAATCAAGACTTACCAGATACACTCAGTGCAGATGTTTATATATTAACTGGACCTGTTACACAAATGACTAATTTTGCAATGTCATTGATGAATTTCGTGGTTTACGCAGCATTACTTCCTTTTATTGTATACTTTTTGAAGAATGACTTAATCTATGATTTTAAAGAAGCAAAAGCAATGAAAGGTCAATTTACTGTAGCTTTAGTCATTGGTTATTTATACTTAATATTTGGTAACATCATCGCAAATTATTTATCAAGATTATTTAGTTCTTTGTTTAATTTACCAGCTGTTGAAGCTGTAAACCAAACCATTATTTCTAATGCATTAAGATCAAATGGTGCAGTTCTTATGATTATTTCAGCTGTAATTTTAGGTCCTATTGTTGAAGAACTTATTTTTAGAAAAGCAATTTTTGGTTTAATGAAGAGCGATAAATGGGCTTTATTTGTTTCAACATTTATTTTTGGATCGATACACCTTATTGGTGAGGGTTCTATATCTGCTGCATTAGTTAATGGAACTGCATATTTTGTTATGGGGTTCGTATTTGGTTATATATATATAAAGAACAATAAAAATATTTGGGTTCCAATTACAATTCATGTAATCTCAAATTTAATATCAGTTGTTGCCATCATGTTTTTCATATAAAAATTAAAGGAGATTAAATAGATGATTCCATATGCTAAAGCTATATGTTATTCAGGTTATAGAGAGGATCAAAGTCCTCATGCAGATGTTTATCCTTCTTATGAAGAAGTCTTAGAAGATTTAAATATATTATCTAAGCATTTTGATTATATTAGAATGTATGATGTTTCAGAACATCCAAGAACAGTATTAAAAGTGATATCTGAAAATAATATACCTCTAAAAGTGATGCTTGGTGTTGAACCTAAAGGTGAGATATCAAATCCAAACTGTTCATGGGGTGGTCTTCATTCTGATGAAGAAATCGAAGTGAATAAAGTTAAAAACTATGAGCAATTAGACGAATTAGCAAATTTATGTAATCGTTATAAAGATGTTGTTTTGGCTGCATCTGTAGGCAATGAAAACACATCAGACTGGCATGGTAACTTGATGCCAGTTTCTACTATAGCAATGCATGCTAAATATTTAAAGACAAAAACAGAGGTTCCTGTGACTTTTTGTGAAGGTGCTCATAATTGGGTAGATAAAGGTCATGAAATTGCTAAGGAAGTTGATTTTATCAGCATTCATTCATATCCAGTATGGTTAAAGACACCATTAAAGGATGCTTATGAGTTAACAACCAATGATTACTATAAGAACAAGAGTTTATATCCAGACAAGCAAATTATTTTCACAGAGTATGGGTGGACTACAAAAGCTAATGATAAAATGAATACGGAAGAAACCAACGAAATCAATCAAAAGATATATCTAGAACAAATGGATCTATGGAGTGAAGAAAACAAAGTCACAATGTTTATATTTGAAGCATTTGATGAGCCATGGAAGGGTTCAAAAGACCCTGATGAACCAGAAAAACATTGGGGTATCATGGATATTAAAAGAAAACCAAAATTATACGCAACCAAATATTTTAAATAAACGTTTTAATAAATGTTTTAAGGGGGTTATTATATGATATGTGAAAAATGTAAAAGTGTTATTAATGATGGTTCTATAGAGTGTCCTCATTGTGGATATATGCATGACTCTAACACGAAGAGTCAAAATCATGGTGATACTTCTTTGAGAGAAAGACGCTTAAGAGCTTTTACGCGTTACCCAAAAAGATATCCTTATAAAGGAAAAAGAGGTTTTTCTGCAATTACTCATTTATACAAAGAATCATTTAACTTTAGTGGGGAATCTGATTTAAAAGAATATTTGACACAACAGTTCTATATCATGTTTTTATTTGCTGCTTTTGCTATTCCTGGGAAATTTTTTCTAGATTCTCCAAGCAGCTTCCCAAGAATTGGGATTGTCATTTTAATTATTTTATTCATTTTAATTGTAATATCTAGTTTTTCAAGTTTATCTGCAACACAAAGAAGACTTAGAAATGCAGGATATCCTAAAAACACATATTTTTTAAGTTATATTCCAGTACTTGGAGGTATAATACTTTTACTTATGACATTTGCACCAGCTGAATAAAACATTGGAAATATTTGGAAACTAATTAGTCTTATCAAAAAAATACAAGCTCAGTTCATTTTGAACTGAGCTTTTTTTTATGCCCGTTTTGTATAAATGTAAAACTGTTGTTATGAACTACCGTTTATTTCTATATCTCTTAATAATCCGACGCATAACGATAAATTATACTCTTTTGCATAATCTAATGCAGTTTTTTGTAATCTATCTTTTTTCATTGGTGTCTCTTTTTCAATCAATTTTCGTAAATATACATGATCCCTATTCAATACTGCCAAAGCTAAAGCTTGTTTTTGTACAAGTCTTTCATATTTTGGTGTAACCATATAATCCTGCAAGTATTTCAATACATCATGTTTATCAAAAATCATTGCTGTATCGACAGGAGTTTCATACCTTCTATTATGAATATCAATATATGCATCGCTTGCAAGTAATAATCTTACGGTTTCAATGGTTCCAAAACGAACTGCATTAAATATTGGTGATTCGAATTGATCATTTAATGCATTAGGATCCAAATTCTGATTTAGCAATAAATCAAGAATTGGAACACTACTTGTTTTAGCTGCATGATGCAATAGTGTATTTCCATAAGTATCTTTGATAAACCAATTTTGTTTGCTTTCCTTAAGTAAAAACTGGATGATATCACTTCTACCACCTGCAATTGCATAATGAACAGGTAATTTATCTTCACTCGTTTTCTTATTTAAATATGAACCGGACTCAATCAAGAGTTTAATCATATCCATGTCACCTTTAAAAGCAGCAAGATGAATTGGTAACTCCCCATGTCTATTAGCAATATTGACAGTTGCAAATTTGCTGATTAGTAATTTTGCAATCTCTAGTTTACCTTTTCTTGCACAGTCAAAAAGAGGTGTCTCTCCGTGAGCATCCACCATATTAACATTGATATCCAAATCCAACAAATACTTAATCACATCCATTGCAGATCCTATAACTGCATAGTGTAACAAAGTCTTCTTTTTTTCATCTGCCATTTCCAAATGAGAAAAATGAAGTTTAACAAACTCAAGGTCATTTTCAGTAGCTTTCAAGAATATACTCATCTAATCACCACCTTCTACCCTTATTTTATCTTAAAATAGTTAAAAATAAACAAAAAAAGTACTTATCCATCGACAAGTACCTTTTCATTTGACTTATTTTACTGCTTCTTTTAATAATTTTCCTGCTCTAAATGCTGGTGATTTTTGTTCTGGAACAGTGATAAGTTCGCCAGTTCTTGGGTTCTTACCAGTTCTCTTTACACGATTTCTAACTTCAAAAGTTCCAAATCCTGTAACTACTACTTTTTCTCCACGTCTACCTAATGTTTCAGATACTGTGTCAGTGAATGCTTTTAAAACGTCTTCTGTCACTTTTTGTGTGACTCCTGCGCGATTTGCCATAACTGCTATCAATTCTGTTTTATTCATTCGATATCCTCCTTAAAGTGATTATATTTTAACAAATATTTGTCAATATTGCAAACTTTTAGCGTTTTTTCCTACTTATTGTTGGCTTAATAAAGCAAATTTATCAAAAATCCTCTGATTTCAAGTCCCTTGAGAGCAAATTTTGTAATGCTTCTTTGACTGGTAAATCGTTAAAAATGATGTCATATGCAGCATTTATCATTGGTAATTCAACATTGTATTCTTTAGCAAGATGATACATAGCTTCTATCGTTCTAATACCCTCTATGGTTTGTTTTTGTTCAGCATATATTTGATCAACTGGAATCCCTTGACCAATCTTTTTACCAGCTGTAAAGTTTCTAGAATTCTCTGATGATGCAGTAACGATTAAATCACCGATACCAGTTAATCCATAAGCTGTTTCTTTTTTACCACCCATAATCTCTACAACTCTAATAATTTCAATAATACCCCGCGTAATGACAGCAGCTCTTGCGTTCTCACCTAATCCTAGGCCTGTACAGGCTCCTGATATGACAGCTATAGCGTTTTTAACAGCTCCGCCTACCTCACAACCTATGAGATCATTAGATGTATATACCCTCAAATATTGCTCATTTGAAAAAATGAGTTGAATTTGTTCTGAAAGCTTTTGATCCTTACTTGAACTAACAAGTAAAGTAAGTTTCCTTAAAATCACTTCTTCGGCATGTGACGGCCCAGTTAAAACGACAAATCCTTCTAAATTTTTCTTATCTATTTCTTCTTCAACAATTTCACTAACACGCTTTAAAGTTTGTGGTTCAATACCTTTAGAAACGTTGATAAAAACACTTGGTTTATTCAGGACTTCGTTGATTTCCTTTAGTACTGAACGAACAGCCTTTGTAGGTACACTTAGAATGAAATAATTAGAAAAATCAATAACTTCTTTTAAACTCGTGGTTGCTACAACTTCATCTGGTAATATCGTATCAAAAAAAGGATGAAAATGATTGTTTATTTTTTCAACCGCTTTTGGATTGATATCATATATAAGCACACGATGTCCGTTATCATGTAGTGTCTGGCCTAAAGTTGTCCCCCACGCACCACCACCAATAATACTGATGTTCATATTATGCCTTCTTTCTTAATATTAATTTAATAGGTGTTCCTGTGAAATCAATTGCACTTCTAAATTGATTATTTAAATATCTTAAATATGAGAAATGGACAAAATCTGGGTTATTAACGAATAAAATAAATGTTGGTGGTTTGGTCGCAACTTGTGTTACATAATTAAATTGCGCTTTACCGTGATTAAATATTGGTGTTGGATTCATTGCAACCGCATCACTTAATAAATCATTAAGTATACTCGTTTGAACAGATTTTTTGTAATTATCAAATGCAGTATTGATTGCTGGAAATATCGTGTTTAAACGTTCGCTATACTTCGCTGAAACAAAAACGATTTGTGCATAATCAAGAAATTTAAATTCTTCTTTAATTTTCTCTTCCATTTTCTTCATCGTTTTGTCGTTTTTTTCGACTGCATCCCATTTATTAACTACGATAACAACAGCTTTACCATAATCAGAGATATAACCTGCTACGTGTTTATCTTGTTCGATAATACCTTCTACACCATCGATAATCAAGAGTGATACATCACTACGCTCAATTGCACTTAATGCTCTTAATACGCTATATTTATCTGTATTCTCATAAACTTTACCGCGTTTTTTGATGCCTGCAGTATCAATAACAACATATTGATTTCTATCTTTTTTGAATTGTGTGTCAATAGCATCAGTTGTTGTTCCTGAAATTTCACTAACAATAACTCTTTCTTCTCCTAGTATAGCATTGGTCAATGATGATTTTCCAACATTTGGTCTTCCAACAATAGAAAAAGAGATAACATCTTCTTCGTATATAACATCTTCTTCAGTCATATAACTAATTACTTTATCTAATAAATCACCAATACCAATACCATGATGACTACTAATTGCGATTGGATCACCTAAACCTAATGCATAAAACTCATATGTATTATTCATTTGATTAACATCATCAATCTTGTTAACAACTAAAATCACAGGTTTGTTCGAACTATACAGCAATTTAGCGATATAATAATCACTATCAACTAAACCATTTTTGCCATCAACGACAAAAATGATGGTATCTGCTTCATCCATCGCAACTTGTGCTTGTGCTTTGATTTGATTTAAAAAAGGAGCATCGCCGATGTCGATGCCCCCTGTGTCAATGACTCTAAAATTCTTGGTCAACCATTCAGCTCTGGCATAAATACGATCTCGTGTGACGCCAGCTTCATCATCGGTAATCGATAGTCTGGATCCAACCAAACGGTTGAATAAACTTGACTTACCGACGTTAGGACGGCCAACAATTGCTACCTTATAAGGCATAATTAAAACCTACTTTTTACTGTTCTTTTTTTTCTTTTTTCCGTCATCTTCTAACTCATCAGCAAATAAATCGCCAATAGTTGGGTTATCCGTTGATTCTTCATCTTCTAGATATTGTTCGAATGTTGCACGTTCTGCTTTTTCTAATACTCTACGAATTGACATTCTAACAAACCATTGATCTCTGTTAACATCAATAACAACTGCTTGTACTTCATCACCTTCAGCAAAATAATCTTCTACTTTTCCAATGCGTTCATTTGATAACTCATTAAATGGGATATCTCCTTCAACGCCTTGAACTTCGACTTTTAGTCCATCTTTAGAAATAGACTTGACAGTTGCTTTTACAACATCACCACGTTTAATTGATACATTCTTCCATGGGTTGTCTTCTAGAGCTTTTCTTGAAAGTGCAATTCTTTCTTTCTTTAAATCCATTTGAATAATGCTTAATGATACTTCATCACCAATTTTTACATAACTATCAAAGTTATCATTTGGATTCCATGAGAATTCATTTTTGTGGAGTAATCCTCTAACATCTTTTGCGACTTCAACAATAATACCAAAAGGTAATTTTTGGAATACTGTACCTGTTACAGTATCACCAATTTTGTGATCATGATAAAATGCTTCATAAGGTGTTTTTTCAAGTGCTTTCATTGATAAATCAAGGCGATTACCTTCTTTTTTAATGACTTTAACTTGAATTTCTTGTCCTAGAGTTAAAACATCATCAATTTTTTCGATACGATAATGACTAACTTGAGATATTCTTAAAAGACCAACAACATGATCAAAACGGATGGTTGCTGCATGAGGTTCGATTTTGTCGACCACACCAGTGACTACATCACCTGTATTGATTTGTTCTAGTTCTTCTTGTCTTGCTTGAATACGCTTTTCGTAGGCTTCTTGTCTTTCTCTTTCAAAAATTACTTTTCTAGAAGCAACTATCCTTTTGCTTCTACCACGTTGAGTTGCCTCAATGATTTGAATTTCTAATATTTTACCTTTTAAAGTCTCTTTTTCTTTAACTAAATCAAAGTCTAATAGACTATAAGGAAGGAAAACTTCGTTATCCATATAATTTAAAACGATACCTTTATCAACTATTTGTTTAACTTTAGCTTTTACAGTTTCACCTGAATCAACTAAATCTTTTATTTTCTCGAATTTTTCTTCAATTAAAAGAGGAAGACGTGATAAAAGAATTTGTGTTGGTTCATCAGTAATCTTTTGAACTTTTGCTTTTACTTTTTGGCCTTCTTTGACAAACCCTATAAAAGTTTCAGGTGCAGGTCTATCATAGTTGTCTAAATGTATTTTTCCCTCTGTTCGATCTTGGATGTCTAGATAAATCGTATTCTCTTCTACTTTGATGACGGTACCCTCTACGATTTGGCCCACCTTCAATAACTTAAACTCCATGTTAATTCTCCTTTTTGTCGGTTAATTCTATAATTTTATTAACCACTTCTTCAATGGTTAAATAAGTTGTATCTAATAATATTGCATCACTTGCTATACGCAGTGGTGATTCTTTTCTTGTTGAATCTTTTTGGTCTCGTTTCAAAATATCTTCTATGACTTTAGACATTTCTGATGTCTTTCCTTTTTTTAATTGCTCATTATGGCGACGTTGTGCACGCTCTTCAACATTTGCAGTTAAAAAAATTTTTAAATCAGCATTTGGTAGAACAACCGTTCCGATATCTCTACCATCCATGACAATGTTTCCTTTTTGAGCTGCATTTTTTTGAAGCTCAACAAGTTTTTTTCTAACATAAGGAAAACTTGATACTAAAGAAACATTATTTGTCACTGCTTCATTACGAATGGCTTCAGTAACATCTCTATCATCAATATATATGCGATTATTGTCATAATGAATATTGGAGGTTTCTAAAAAATGATACGACGCTTCATTGTTTAAATCGATATTGAGTTCAATAGCCTGAAGTGTCACCGCTCGATACATTGCTCCAGTATCGATATGCGTCCATCCCAATTTTTTAGCGATTAAAGAACTAATTGTGCTTTTGCCTGATCCTGCAGGTCCATCAATGGCTAATTTGTATCCTGGCATGTCATTCCTCCATACATCATAATTATAACATAGATTGATATGATATTATTACGATTTCCTATTTTTTTGATTGTGTATTTCCGTATAATTTTTTAACTTCATGAATACGTAATGGACGGTATGTCCCGCGCTCAACACCATCAAGTGTTAAGAAATCATATCTTACACGGGTTAGTTTTTTTACTGGATGGCCAATAGCTTCAAACATTTTTCTAACTTGTTTGTTTCTTCCTTCGGTCAAGGTTATGCTAAGTAATGTTGATTGATGAACTTTGTTCAATTCAACAAGTTGAACAGCTTTTGGTATGGCTAAATAATTGTCATCAATTCTAACACCTTTTCTTAGTTGAACGATTTTTTTACGAATAACGATGCCTTCAACGCGAGCGAGATATTCCTTTTCAACTTCATGTTCAGGATGTGTCAAACGATTGGTAAAATCACCATCATTAGTCAAAAGTAAAAGTCCAGCTGTATCAAAATCTAGGCGTCCTACTGGATACAATCTAATATTTTTGTGTTCATCATCTAAGAGATCGATGACTGTTTTTCGATTTTTCTCATCTGATGTTGTTGAGACATAACCGGTTGGCTTATTTAACAAAAAATAAAGATGTTCTGCCAATTCAATTGGTTTTCCATCTACTTCAATTTTGTCTTTTTTATCTACTTTAAAACCCAACTCACTGACAACGACACCATTGACTTTGACGCGACCTTCTAAAATGATTTCTTCAGATTTACGTCTAGATGCGATGTTTGCTTGAGCTAATACTTTTTGCAAACGTTCCATATTTATTCACCTGTATTATTATAGCATACTTTTCTAAAAGAAACATGCGTTATAAATAAGAAAAAATGAAAAAAGATATTTGAGAATGGATTTTTCTCGAAACATCTTTTTTTATTTGTGATATTGAGTTTAGTTGTTATTTATCTCTTGAAACGTATGAACCATCTTGTGTACTAACAATAATCTTTTCGCCTTCTTCAATAAACATTGGAACTTTGACTAAGAGTCCTGTTTGCATAATTGCGTCTTTCATTGCGTTTGTTTTTGTATCACCTTTAACACCTGGAACTGTTTCTCTAACTTCGAGAACAACTTTATCTGGTAATGAAACACCTAAAATTTCGGTATTGTTATAAAACATAACTTCTACTTCCATACCTTCAAAAATATAGTTTAACTCTTTTTCAAGTTGTGCACCTGGTATTTCAAGTTGTTCATAGTTTTCAGTATTCATGAAAACATGATTTTCGCCTGAAATATATAGATACTGCATTTGAATTTTATCAATTTGTGCACGTTCAATTTTGGTTCCTGCATTAAATGTATAATCTGTAACTGCTCCGGTTCTCAAATTTCTAAGTTTAGTTCTAACGAATGCTGCCCCTTTACCTGGTTTAACATGCATAAATTCGATCACTGAATAAATGTTACCTTCGTGTAATATAGTTTGTCCTGTTTTAAATTCATTTGTACTAATCATAGGTTTAACTCCTTAAGTTTTTTTGCCGTTTTTATTATACATGAAAATATTGAGATTAACAAGATTAATATGCTTAACCGAGTCATTATGTTATGAACAAAAAGAAAAGACTAACAATAATGCTAGTCTTCAAGATTAAGTAAATATTGAATGGCTTCTAAATAACTATCTATTTTTTTACCCATAAAACGTTCATTACAAACATCTTTGATATAATCAACTTTTCTAAAACTTTCTCTATTTTCAACATCAGAAATATGAACTTCAACTTTTGGTATTTCCAATAGTTCTAGTGCATCACGAATTGCTATTGAAGTATGAGAGTATGCTCCTGGATTGATGAGTAAAGCATCATATGATTCTTCAAGTGATTGTTGGATGACTTCAATGATTTCACCTTCAAAATTAGATTGAAAGAACGTAAAATTGATTTCAGGAAAATGATTCGTGGATAGTTCTTCATATAGGTGCTCCAATGTGAAAGCACCGTATAATTTAGGATCTCTTTTTCCAAGCATATTAAGATTGGGTCCATGAATGACTAAAATGTTCATTTGTTTACCTCATTTCTTAAATAATTTTTTATGACTTTGACAGTCATGTCAACATCATAATTATTAGAGACAACTGCATCTGCGAAATCTTGATATTTTAAATATCTTTCATCGAAAAGTTGTTCTAAAGTCTTTTGTTTTAATAGTGGTCTTTGATAATCTGTTTCTAATCTTTCTTTAATCATATCAAGATCAGTATCTAGGTAAAAATTGATACCATCCATTAATGCTTTGTTTGACTTTTTGATGACAATACCCCCACCACAAGCAACAACAAGATCACCTTTTGGAAGCTTAGTTAGAGCTTCAGACTCCAATTCTCTAAATTTATCTTCACCATATTTCTCAATAATATCTTCACAAAACATCTTAGCATCTTTTTCGATGATACCATCTAGATCAACATATTGATAACCAATTTCTTTCGCTAGATTTCTTGCTATTGTTGATTTGCCAGATCCTGGCATTCCAATTAGAAATATTCTCATTATTTATTAATCCTCCTTAAGAAATGCTTTGATTATGCGATAAGTATCATCTTCTAATGATGGACTTAAAGCATCAAGCATAACTGGACTCATTTGATTCTTGAAAAACGTTTTCTGTTTTTTGGCAAGACGTTTGCTTGCTTTTATAATGAGTTCTTTTGCTTCATCTAATGTTATTATACCATCAAGATATTGATTAAGTTCACGATAACCGATAGCATTTATTCTTATGTTTTGCTGATCTAGTTTTATAACTTCTTCAATAAAGCCTTCTTCGAGTTGTCGCTCTAGTCGTTTTTTCAGTCGTTCTTCTTGAAGATTTCTGTCGAGATCTAAATAAATAATAAGAGGGTTATATAATAGATTATCTTTTTTTGTTTTTGATGATCTTGGGTGACCTAAAACTGCTTGTTCTAGAGCTCTTAAAATGCGTCTTCTATTTTGAATATCAATGACGACATCAGGATCCAGATCAATCAACATTTGATATAATTCCTCATTCGAATAACTTGAATATTGGTCGTCAAAATCTTGACTTCTACCTTTTTCAATAAATTCGTATTGATATAGAGCAGCTTTAATGTATAACCCTGTTCCGCCAACAATCATTGGAACTTTAATTTGATTAATCTTTTTTCTTACATCTTTTTGAAAGTTATAGACACTATATGGTTTGCCAGGTTTAACAATGTCAAACAAATGATGCGGAATATTTTCTTTTTCATTTTCCTTGATTTTGGCAGAGCCAATATCAAGCCCTTGATAAACTTGAACTGAATCTCCATTGATTATCTCTGCATTTATTTTTTTCGCTAGACGAATTGACAAACTGGTTTTACCAGATCCCGTTGGTCCAACGATAACAATAACTTTTTTCATTAAACCACCCGCTTAAACATGCGTTCAACATCATAATGAGATAGTTTTATAACCGTAGGTCTACCATGTGGACATGTATAAGGATTCTTACATTGTCTTAAATCCTTTAATATATTATTAATTTCGTTTTGATTTAAAGATTTATTTGCCTTAATTGCACCTTTACAACTGATATCTTTTGCAAGACTATCTCTTAAAACGGCTAAATCTATTTTACTGTTTTCAGCAAGCATTGAAACCATCGTTTCAATTGCTAAGTCAACTTCTGTATCTAATATCCATACAGGAAGCCCAATCAAATCTGTATCCTCATTAAAAATAAACCCATATGATTCAAAAGATTTCGTATGTTGAGAAATAACTTCCATATCTTCTATTGTTAGATCAAGTGATCTTGGCATTAACAAACTTCTTATCGTATGATTTGGATTTGCTAATGAGTTGTAATAATGTTCATAACGAATTCTTTCGGCTGCAGCATGCTGATCCATCATAAACAAACCATCTTCATTTTGAAACAATAAATATGTTCCTGAAAAAACACCAACAAAATCAAAATCAGGTATCTTTTGAATTTTCTGATAATCATTTCCATCATTTTTCTCTTGAACTAAATTCTCTCCAAATTCTAGAGATTGAGGTGTATATTTTTCATTTTCATCTTTTCTAATTCGGTTTAATGCTTCTGGGATTTGATGAGTTTTCTTGTTTAATGCTTCCTTAATTAAAGTTTCAATATGGTATGAAAGCATCGATTCATTAACGAATTTGACTTCATACTTTTGAGGATGCACATTGACATCTAGTAGGCTTGGATCCATTTCCATATGAATTAAAGCAATCGGGTATTTACCAACCATCATATAGCTGTGATATCCATCAATTACAGCTTGAATTAATCGGTAGTTTTTTATGTATCGCCCATTGACAAAAATAGAAATATCTTTTTTTCTTGATCTTGCGATTTGAGGACTTAACAAATATCCAATAATCTTAATCTTTTGCACTGTCTCTTCAAAAATCGTCATATCTTTTGTCATTTTTGAACCATAAATTTGATCGATTAGATGATAAAAATCACTTGTACCATAAGTCTCCTTAATTGTTTTATCATCCATTTTTAAAGTAAACCGAATCTTTGGGTTCGCTAGAGCAAGCCGATCAAAAATATCTATGATTGCTGCTCTTTCTGCATAGTCAGACTTGATATATTTAAATCTTGCTGGTGTATTAAAAAATAGTTCTTTGACTTCTACAACTGTTCCTTTATTTAAAGTTGCACTACCTTCCGAGATTAGATGACTACCATGATATTCAACTTGAATACCTTCTTGATTTTCTTGTCTCGTGCGCAGTGTAACTTTAGATACAGCAGATATTGCAGCCAGTGCTTCACCTCTAAAACCTAAAGTATTGATATGACTTAAATCACTTTCATCCTTGATTTTGCTTGTTGCATGTCTATTAAATGCCAAATGAGCATCCGTAAAATCCATACCATCACCGTTATCAGTGACAATAATGGATTGCATTCCCATATCCAAAACTTCTATGGTAATGATTGTTGCATTTGCATCGATTGAATTTTCTACAAGCTCTTTGATAACGGATGCTGGTCTATCTACAACTTCTCCAGCAGCAATCATATTCGCAAGCTTGCTGTCCATTTGTTTAATAATTGACATATTTTTCCCTTTATTTTTTCGGTTTAATAAGGCTTTGATAATGTTTGAGTAATAATAATGCGTCTATCGGTGTCATTTGATCAGTATTTAACTTTTCTATCTCATCTAATACACTTGCTTTATCTGGATTAATCGTTTGAACATCCTCTGCTTCAAACTTTTCATAGTTAAATAAATCTAAAACAACTTTGTTTTCTTTATCTTCAAGTTTTTCTAAAATTTGTTTGCTTCTTGCAATCAAACTTTTAGGGAGGTGTGCAAGATTTGCAACTTGAATACCATATGACTTATCGGTTGTCCCTTTTTCAACATGATGCAAGAATACCATAGTGTCGTTTTCTTCTTTTGCCTTTACACATAGGTTTGTTAAACGCTCTAAACTGTTTTCTAATACCGTTAATTCATGATAATGGGTAGAAAATAATGTTTGTGCTTTTATTTTTTCATGAATATATTCAATCATCCCTTGAGCTAATGCCATACCATCATATGTCGCGGTTCCACGACCAATTTCATCGAACAAAATCAAACTCTTTTCAGTGGCTTTTGTTAAAGCTTCATTAGATTCAACCATCTCAACCATAAATGTTGATTTGCCCCCAGATAAATCATCTGAAGAACCGATTCTTGTGAATATAGCATCATAAACTGGAAGTCGTGCTTTTTCTGCAGGTACAAATGAACCGATTTGGGCAAGATAAACAATCATTGCATACATTCTCATATAAGTTGATTTACCACTCATATTCGGACCTGTGATAAGAAAAATTTCTCCTTCTTTCATAATAACGTCATTAGCAACAAATTTTGTGAATCTTTCAACAACGGGATGTCTACCTTGAATGACTTCTACATCTCTCCCGTTTTGAAGTGTCGGACGAACAAAATTATGTTTTTCTGAAACAATTGCTAAAGCAAGATAGACATCTACGCTTGCAATTTTAGTTGAAAGCTCTTGTAAACTGAATGTAAAGCTTTCAGCAAACTCACGTATTTCTTTAAATAATTCATATTCTAAAGTCATACTTCTTTCTTTAGCGTGAAGTAAATCGTCTTCTTTTTCTTTTAGAATCGGTGTAATATATCTTTCACTATTTGCGAGTGTTTGTTTTCTTTCATATCCAAATTCTTCTTTGACTAATGATGCATTACCTTTTGAAACTTCAATATAGTAGCCAAAAACTCGATTATAACCAACACGAAGATTTTTGATTCCAGTTCTATCTCTTTCTGTTTTTTCAAATTCAGACAGCCATGTTTTACCATGTAAATCTATATCTCTTAGTTCGTCTAGTTTTTGATGATATCCTTTTTTGATGATCCCACCATCTTTCAATGTAATCGGTGGATCATCGTGTATCGATTGCTCGAGATGATCAAATAATGTTTGATGTTCATCCATTTGGCTGACCATTTCATCTAATTTGGGATTTTGATAACGTTTAATTGTCTCTTTTAAATCAGGAACTTGTCTTAAAGTCTCCTTGAGTTGATATAAATCTCTTGCATTCACTGTTTGGAATGCAATACGACCAACGATTCTGTTGATGTCGTAGATATATCTTAAATGCCCAATCATTTGTTCTCTTGGTTGATATGGTGTAAATGCCTCTATTAAATCGTAACGCTCATTGAGAGCTTTAATGTCGTATAACGGATGATTGAGCATTGACTTTAACATGCGTGAACCCATAGCTGTTTGACACTCATTCAGCCAATGCAATAATGTAGTTTGAGAGTTGTTAACTAAAGATTCATCAATCTCTAGATGTTTTTTAACACGATAATCAATATGCATATGTCCAACTCTTTGGATAACTTTAAATGGCATTAAATGGTTAATCATTTGCTTTTGTGTATTCACTAGATAATTTAATAAGTGTGAAGCAGCTCTTTTTTGTTCTCTTTCCAAATGATTTAAATTTTTGTTATCGATAATTTGAAATTGATCACTAAATGAGACAAGCAACTCGTTATCGTTTAGGGAATTGATTATATACTCATCAAAATGCATAGGTAAAACTACTTCTTTGATACCTAAACTCAAAACAAGGTCTAATGCTTGCTTTTTTTCTAGACCGTCAGTAATAAATGATTCACCAGTTGAAATATCAACATAAGTAAGTGCATAACCTTTTTCGGTTAATAGTATTGATCCAATAAAATTATTCGTCTTTGCATCTAAAATACCATCTTCTAAGACTGTACCTGGAGTGATTAAGCGAATGACTTCTCTTTTCACTAATCCTTTACCAGCTTCTGTAACCTGTTCAACGATAGCAATCTTAAACCCTTTTTCAATTAGTTTTTGAATATATGGTTTAACTGAATGGTAAGGAACTCCGCACATTGGAACCTTAGCACCAGCATCTCTTGAAGTTAAAGCAATTTCTAGTACTTTTGATGCAACAATTGCGTCATCAAAAAACATTTCATAAAAATCGCCTAATCTAAAAAAGACTATCGCATCTGCGTAGTCTTCTTTAATTTCAAGGTATTGTTGCATCATTGGGGTGTACTTTTGTTTGTCCATGGGTGATCCCCCTAATTTATTTGAATTATCTATCCAAAGATACTTGCAAGAATATCATGTAGATGCTGCAAGATACCTTTACCAGCAATTTGAATACCATTTAGTGTGTCATTGAATCCAGCTAAGAATGGGATATCAACAAAATATGTAATCGCTCCATAAATAACGAATAAGATTATCGCAATTGAAGCTGCGATTAAGAAGACTTTGAACAAGACTTTTAGTAACTTCCATAAAAATTTGCCTAACCCTTTAAACATTTTACCAAAGAAACGGAGTTCACCGGGTAACTGCTCATCCTTGTTGATTAATCTATTATCTTTGTCAACCCCAATAGATGATGCAGCTTTTTTATCTTCAATAAATTGTTCTCTTTCATTCGCTTCATCGTCTTTTATAATCTTCTTTAATGATTTGGGTTCACCATAAAACTCTGCTGAATTAAGTATGACAGGTTCTCCAGTTGGTGATGATTCTGTTAATTTTTTTACAGCATGAAGATCTTTTTGTTCAACTTTACCATCTTGCTGCAAAGCATGCTCGACAACTTCTCTTAACATTTTGATTTCATGAACAAGTTCACTCATATCTAAGCTTTGTTGAACGTATTGAACAGTTTCTTTTTGTGGAACTTCGACTTTTGGTTCATCTTTTACTTCAACTTTTGTTTTAACTTCTTCTATAGGCTCATCAATTTTAGCATCCTCAACAACTTCAGCATGTTCTTTTTTCTCTTCAAAAATTGGTTTTGCTACCGGTTCTTCTTCAACATGTTTTTGGACTTCTTCAATTTCTTTTTCGTAAACCTCTGGTGACTCTGGTACGAAATATGATTCTTTTGTTTCTTTTGCATTTGCTAGAATATATTCAATAATTTCTTCTTTTTTAAGTTCTGTAGAAGCTTTAATGTCATGATCGATTGCAAATCTTTGCATAATTAAAACAGACATACCTCTAATTTGAGTTTCTAATTCTGGAGTATGTTCACCTCGATCTTGAAGTTCATCGATAATGATATCAGCAAGTTCAGATTTCTTTAATCGTCTTGGAACATTAACATCATATTTCGTTCCCAAATCTCTAATCTCACCTAATGTGGAACTCTTATATAAAACCGGTCTAAACTTTCCAGGCGGAACACCATCAATTCTTCCGAAACTATCAAAGAATAAATCTTTAATTTCACGATTATATTCCTTCATATCTGGAAGTTCTAAGCCAACAGATTTAACATAACTTATTGAATTATCTAAAAGCTTTTTAATATCGTTTGAAGTGACTTTCTTATCAATCATATATGATAATAAATCAGTCCAAAAATCTTCAAGAAAAACTCGATCCAACTGAGGATCATCAAAAAATACCAATAAGTTTTCTAGTTGTGTTTCTGTAAACTCAGTAAACCATGATAAACGGTAATTCAACTCATCTGCTAAAGTCAACCTTGTTTTTCTAGTTTGAATAACTTTTTCCCTGAGCGTTTCTCTTAGAACAAACATTCTTAATTCTCGTGGAATAGTTAATCCTATTTCAGTGAAAAAAGATTTAACTTGGCTACCAGGTAAATAGATGATTGTTTTTAGAATTTCTTCAATCTTTAATTCCTTATTACCCACTAGAATTTCGCTTTCACGTGTTAACCTAGGCATATAATACCTCCATTAGAACTCTTTGTATTAATAATACAATGATTTCGGTTTTTTATCAAGTTTTTTCACTTTTTTTATAGAAAAAGGCCTTATTTAGACCTTTATCATTCGAAATCCTTTTCAATACCATCTTCAATTATAGAAATTATAGACTGCATCATGTCATTGATATCGCCTTGCAAAGCCAAATAATCCGACATGAGAGGGTAGTCCTCTATTTCACTTAAACGCTCTTGATATCGTTTTTCAAACTCCTTAACAGCTTCTGTTTTTCCAATCTCTTTTGCATTAACCAACTGTTTTTGAATTGCTTTAAGTTCATTTATTTTTCTTTTTAATTCCTTGTTTTTATTAATGTGTTCTTCAATTCTTTTATATCTCTGGATTTCCTCATCTTCTAAAATCATTTGAATCAGTTTTTCTTTTTCAGTCATACTGCTTCACCTAATAAAAACCATGTTTTAGCCTGTGTTATTTTTACCTCAACGATTTGTCCAATCATATCGCGATTGCCCCTGAAATTAACAAGCTTGTTATGTTCTGAATACCCTGCTAAAACTTGATCATCATGTTTAGATACTCCATCAACTAAAACCTTGACAGTTTGATTAAGGAATCTTTGATTACCTCTTAAATATCCATCATTAATTTTCTCATTGAGTAAATATAGCCTTTGCTTCTTGATTTCTTCTGGTGTATCATCTTCAAATTTCGCTGCTGGAGTACCTTCTCTTTTTGAAAAGATAAAAGTAAAAGCTCCTTCGAAATTTGCTTGATCGACCATATCTAGAGTTTCAAAAAAATCCTCTTCATTTTCTGTTGGGAATCCAACAATGATGTCTGTAGTAATTGAAATACCTGGAACAATTTCTTTCAACTCATTCAATACTTTTAAGTACGATTCTTTTGTATAATGCCGATTCATTTTCTTAAGTACAGGATTGCTGCCCGATTGAACAGGTAAATGGAAGTGTGGCATAATATGTTTTCCATCACGCATCGCCTCCATCGTTTTTCGATCCAAATCATGAGGATGGCTTGTTGTAAAACGAATTCGTTCAATTCCTACTTTGTCCAAATCTTTTAATAAGTCACCGAACGTATATTCAACATCTTTAAAATCTTTTCCGTAAGCATTAACGTTTTGACCAAGCAATGTAACTTCTTTATATCCTTGGTCTACAAGCTCACTTACCTCTTTTATTATTTCTTCTTTCGATCTAGATCTTTCTTTACCTCTAGTGTAAGGAACGATGCAGTAAGTGCAAAACTCATCACAACCAAACATAATATTAACCCAAGCCTTAAATCGATGATTTCTAACTTTTGGGAGATTTTCTATAATGTCTCCTTCTTGTGAGTAAACCTCGATAACTCTTTCTTTGGAGAACATTGCTGTTTCAACATACTCAGGTAGTTTATAGATGTTGTGTGTACCAAAAACAAGGTCAACGTGTTGATATTTTTTCATAACTCGATCAACGACATTTACTTCTTGAGCCATACATCCTGCTAATCCTAAAATTAAATTAGGATTTTGTCTTTTAAGTTTCTTTAATCTTCCTAATTCGCCCCAAATACGATTTTCAGCGTTTTCTCTAATCGCACACGTATTAATAATAATAACATCACTATTTTCTTCTGTGCTTGAATTTGCAAAACCCATCAACTCTAAAATACCCGCCATGGTTTCACTGTCAGCTTCATTCCCCTGACATCCATACGTGTGGATTGAATATGTTTTATCGACACCTATTTTATGATGAGCGTCGCTTAGATTAAATTGTAATTCTTCAATTGTTTGCTTACTTCTTTTTCTAGCCTTGTTTAAATCAGGCTTAAAATACTTCTCAATATCTACATTGTTGTTCATAAAATCACCTGTTCTTATTATACATGAAAAAACAGTATAAACTATACTGTTTCGCTTTCAATATGAATATGTTTTATTGTTTTATTTGCAAAATCCATGATGACTGCATTGAGTTGTCTAGCGCCTGGTGCAACTTCATTTGGTGTTGAAAAACCATTTAAAAATCTATTAATCACAATCTCTTTGGTCACACCAATAACCCCATTTAAAGGTCCTGTCATGCCAACATCGGTTATATATAAAGTACCATTAGGTAATTTTCTTGAATCAGCAGTAGGTACATGTGTGTGTGTTCCAACAACAGCATCCACTCGACCATCTAGATAAAGACCAATGGCAACTTTCTCTGAGGTCGCTTCTGCGTGCATATCTACTAATACATAGTCTGCTTTTTCTTTTTCAAGAATCTTATCTATACCTGTAAATGGATCTTCCATATTTGCATTCATAAAAGTTCTCCCCAAAGCATTAATAACCATAAGGGTTGCCCCATTATAATTGATTTTTAAATATCCTTTACCAGGAGCTTCTCGATAATTAAAGGGTCTAACAATATTTGATTCATCAATGAAATCAAATAATTCTTTATTCCCCCATACCCAGTTACCCATAGTAATCATATGAATACCCATACTCATGAGTTCTTTATAAATCTTCAAACTGATACCTCTTCCATAAGAAGCATTTTCAGCATTTGCTACAATTAAATTGGGACGGTATTCCTTTTTTAAATCAGTCAAATATTCACTGACCATTTCTATTCCAGGTTTACCATAAATATCACCAATAAATAAAACTTTCATCAAATCATCTCTTTCTAAAGAAAAGAGGCAAAAGCCTCTTATTTTGCAATATCTGTTGCTCGTGTTTCTCGAATGACAGTAACCTTAATTGTTCCAGGATATGTCATCTTTTCTTCAATTTGTTCTTTGATTTCACGAGCTACCTTGAAGGTTGATAAATCATCGATTTGATCCGCTTTAACAATAACACGAATCTCACGTCCTGCTTGAATAGCATAGGATTTCTCAACTCCAGGAATTTCATTAGAAATGGCTTCTAATTGTTCTAAACGTTTGATATAATTTTCCATTGATTCGCTACGTGCACCAGGACGTGCTGCAGATAATGCATCTGCTGCTGCAACTAAGACTGCAATAACACTCTCAGCTGGTTTATCGCCATGATGTGATGCAATTGCATCTACGACTTCTTTAGGCTCCTTATAACGATTTACAATGTTAACGCCAATTTCTACATGTCCACCTTCTACTTCATGATCTACGGCTTTACCGATGTCATGTAATAATCCAGCACGACGAGTAAGAATTTCATCTTCTCCAATTTCAGCTGCTAATTTTCCTGCTAGGAATGCTGCCTCAATTGAATGCTTTAATACATTTTGTCCATAACTTGTTCTAAAACTTAAACGTCCTAATAATTTAACTAAATCTGGATGGATTTTACCAATACCAGTGGTGAAAACTGCGTCCTCACCAGCCTCGCGGATAAACATATCCACTTCGACTCTAGCTTTTTCTACGACTTCTTCGATTCTACCTGGATGAATACGACCATCAGATACTAACGTCGTTAATGCACGTTTGGCAATTTCTCTTCTAATCGGATCAAATCCACTTAATACGACTGCTTCAGGAGTATCATCAATAATTAGGTCAACACCGGTTAACGCCTCAATTGTGCGAATATTCCGACCTTCTCTACCGATAATGCGTCCTTTCATTTCATCGTTAGGTAAATCAACAACAGATACCGTTCTTTCTGTTGTTGTCTCGCTGGCATACTTTTGTATAGCCAATGACAACAATTCCTTAGAACGTGTTTGTACCTCGTCTTTTGCCTTTTCTTCTTCTTCCTTAATATAAGTTGCAATTTCATCTGACATGCTTTCTCTGACTCTGTCCATAATAATTTCTTTAGCTTGTTCAGTATTCAGACCGGAAATTTCAACTAATTTTATTTCTTGTTGTTTTAAGACTTCTTCCGCTTTGCTATTTAATTGTTCGAGTTGTTCTTTCTTTTCATCGAGCTTCTCTTCACGTAGTGCTAACGTTTCTTCACGTTTGTCTAAATGAATCACACGACGATTCAATGTGTCTTCACGTTGTGATACTTTATTTTCAAGATTAACCACAACTTGTCTACGTTCACGTATATCATTATCAAACTCTTTACGTAACGCAAATATTTCTTGCTTTGCTTCTAAAACACTTTCTCTCTTTGATTTTTCTGCTTCTTTTCTTCCATCATCAACAATTTTTTGGGCCAAATCACGACTTTCTTTAAGGTTTTTTTCGCGCTGCCAAACACGAACAAAATATCCTATGATAAAAGCTATGACGGCTAGCAAAACGGAGATGACTGCCTCAATAACATTTAATGCTACTGGTAACATTATTACACCTCCATTTTATTTTATTTTTAACAATTGATAAAATCAAATTGTCACATACTAGTTGTACTAAATCATTATACCTTATTTTTTGTTATCAAGTCAATGAAGAAACCATTAAAGATTTTGGTTTTCATTTTTATTTTTTTGATTTTAAGGTATAATAAGATGTGAAAACAAGATGAAGGAGCATTCTTATATTATGATAAAAAATAAACCAGTAGCTGCAGAATTTAATTTTTGGAAATGGCTACACAAAAATCGAATAAAAGTTGTAACATATTCTTTCTTAATTATTATACCTTTAACACTCTTATTGACTGCCTATGTAGGAACTTATACAACACATCGAAAAGTTCATTTTGATCAACAAGTAACTGATTCAACTGAGTATATCTCTAAATTCACTGATATGGATGCTATTGATGCTTTTGAACTGACTATTGATTGGAAAGAACTTAAATATCCAGTCCTTAATGATGAAGATGAGTTAACTGGTGGGTATTACATGTTTTCTATGTTTTATACAGCAAGACAAAACTATTCAGTTAGTTCTATGACTGTAACGCCAGTTCTTAAAACAGATTGGACTGATATTCGATCTATCGGCAACCCTGTTACATTAACTCAGACTGCACGAAACGTACAAATTCCATTTAATTATGAACTCCCGGTTAAACCTTTATGGTTCGTTACTGTTGAAGAACCTATTTTATATTTAAAAATAGAATATACATTTGTAACTGCGTCAAATCAAATTACAAAAACTGTTTATTTGCAATATATCTTAAGTGATATTAACCCAGATAAAGTTGTTGTATAATAAAAAAATTAGACTTTATGTCATCATGCTGATGATATCAAAGTCTTTTTTTATGATTACCCTTATATTAACTATAAATAATAACTGGGTAACTATGTTATAATTTAGGTAATAAAATTGATTAAAGGAGAAATAATCATGGGATTACTTTTTCATCAATTAACAAGTCAATTCAGTAGAGTTGCTGATGTCGTTTATAAAAAACATTTTGAGGTTGATCAAAAACTTGAAAGCGAATATGATGAATATCGAAAAAGAAAGATGTATGAGGATATTTTACATAATCTAAGTTTTTTGCAAGTTGCCTATCAACTAGATGATGAAAAAGTTTTCAAAGACTATGCATTATGGTTAATTCAACTCATGGTTAGTTTAATGCCTGAATTAACCCCAGCGAGAATTAAAGAACACATGTATCTACACTATCAATTATTAGCTGATACATTAAAAGATGTTCTAGAACCAAGTGATTTTGTAAATGTTAAGAAGCACTTAGATAACGCGTTGATCATCACCAGGGACGTGACGTTTGATAATCTAGACTCAACTTTTGACAAGGGAAAGTATGGCGTAATCCGCAAGACATATTTAGATTATTTATTGAACCATGATTCTAAAAGTGCAGTATTATATATGACTAGCATTGCTGATTTGGGTTATTCTATTGAAGAAATTTATGTTGATGTTCTTCAAGAAGTGATGAAGGAAATTGGCGAAATGTGGCATCAATGCAAAATATCTGTTGATCAAGAGCATTATATGACGTCAATTACCCAAGTAGTATTGTCACAATTTTATACAAAAATATTTGACACAGATAAAAATGGATTAAAAATTTTAGCTTGCAGCGTTGGTAGCGAACTTCATGAAATAGGCGGTAGAATGATTTCAGATTTATTTGAGTATCATGGCTGGGATAGTACCTATTTAGGTGCCTCAGTACCTAAAGCATCTATTTTAAAAAGTATCAAAATACATCAACCTGATTTGATTGCTTTATCTGTTACAATGCCCCAGCATTTAATAGAATGCAAAGATATAGTTGTGGCTATAAAAAAGGATTACCCAAAATTAAAGATTGCTGTAGGTGGTCGAGCATTTCAAATGACTAATCAAGTATGGAAAAAATGGGCAGTTGATATTTCAACCAATGATGCGAATTCTTTAATTAAATGGGCAGATCAGACATTTAGAGGTAAAACATGAAAGATTTGTTAATACGCATTAGCGAACTTGGCATCATCCAAAAAAAGTATGTTGATGAGTTTAACTGTATAGGTCCAAACAATCATTCTATTTTCAGCATGTTTGACGATAAAACAGTTGATCAATTACAAAAAACAATGAAGCAGCATAAAAAAGTTTTTGAAATGAAGTCTGATTTTTGTAACGCTCATGTTTGGTTATATTTAAGACCAGCTGGCGGACAGTTCTTTTTGTTTATGACGAATAAGTTGTTATCGAATACATCAAAAAAAACCTTTTTAAACATGTTGGATGCACTCGTTTCAGAATACTTAAAAAATACATTGACAACAGCTGATTCAACACAAAGCTTGTTTGAAAACATGCAGCGGCTGAATAATGAACTTCTGAACAAATCTAGACAAATAGAAAAAATGAACCAGCAACTTAACAAATACAATACTTTACTTAATGATCGTTTAGTCTCAGACCCGTTAACCAGCTTAGTTAGCCGTTATCAATATCGTGATGAAATTATGTTAGCTGTTAAAAATAATCCAAATAAAAAAGGTGTTTTTATGTTTATAGACATTGATGATTTTAAAGATATCAATGATTCTTATGGACATAGTATTGGTGATCAATATCTTGTTGAATTCGCCAATAGATTAAAAAGTTTGCCCTTTTCAAATTCAGTAAAAATGAGAATTGCTGGTGATGAATTTGGTATATTTTTATATAACCTTGATGAACTTGGCAAATCTTTTTATGATGACATCTGGGAAACATTTAAAACCGAGGTTATTCACCCTATAAAAATTAGTGATATTGAGCTTGATTTAGCTATTAGTTTAGGATTCGCTGAATATCCTAAAGATTCTGATGAAATCCATGTTCTCATTGATCAAGCCGATGATGCTATGTATAATGCCAAAAAATCAGGGAAAAATAGATATTTCGTTTATCGAAATCAAGAAGATTAAATATAAAAACAAAAAGATACACCAACAAATTGATTTGTTATGATGTATCTTTTTTTATTATTCAACGTTTTTGTTAAAAATTTTGAAGATTTCAGGATTTGATTTTTCAATATTTGTTGGCTTAAATTGTTCATTTAACCAAACAAGTCTTGTTTCTCCAATATGAATCAACTCGTTATCCTTGTTAAACAACTCATATCTAAAGTTCATTTGAACACCTGACAATGCAATTAATAATGTTCTTTGTGTTAGTGTTTCTCCGAATTTAGAAGGTTTTCTAAATGTAGATTTCATCTCTACCATTGCTAACCGAATATTTTGATCTTCTATTTTAGAAAATGGTATACCAATATCATCACAAAATTTAACCCTACCCATTTCATACCATATTGGATATACAGAATGATGAATAACACCCATTTGATCGGTCTCTTGATATCTTGGTTCAATTGTCATAACTGATTTCATACTCATACCTCCTATTTCTATTATAACTTATGATTCATTATTTGACTTTTTAATATCAAAGTTAATTCTTCCATCTTTAATTTCGATAATGCGATCTGCTTTCTCAGCTATATGTCTGTCATGCGTTATAATAATGAAAGTTGTTTTGTATTTTTTATTGATTTCTCTTAACAACTCGTAAACTTGTTCAGTTGTATCACTATCCAAGTTTCCTGTAGGTTCATCAGCTAGAATGATTTTAGGATTATTGATTAAACTTCTTGCAATAGCAACTCTTTGTTGCTGTCCACCAGACATGTTGATTGATAAATTATCTTTAACTTTCGTTAATCCAACAATTTCCAACAACTCAATCGCTCTATCTTGAACTTCTTTTGTAATTGGTCTTTTTGATATTCTATATGGTAATAAGACATTTTCTAATGCTGTAAACTCTGGTAAGAGATAATGAAATTGGAAGATAAAACCGATGGTTTCATTTCTTAACATTGATAGTTCGTTTTTCTTCATTTCTTGTGTATTAGTTCCATTGATGAAAACATCCCCACTCGTAGCTTTATCAAGAGTTCCCAAAATGTTTAGGAGTGTGCTCTTTCCACTACCTGACTGTCCAATAATAGAGTTAAATGTATGTTCTTCAAAGCTGAGATTTAAATCGAACAGGACTTGTGTTGGATTAGATGTTTTTGACCCATATGTTTTATTTATATTTTTTAGTTCAATAATGTTAGGCATTTCTAATCACCTCAATAACTGTCAGTTTTGATGACTTAATTGCTGGTATAAGCGCAGCTAGAGTTGATGCAATCAATGCAATTGCTGCTGATAAAGCAATAAAACCTGAATCTATATTTAAAGGTACCACAGGTGATCCATCAGGATTCAATGCAAATGTCGTAAAGGTATATGATAAACCTAATCCAATCATCACACCACCGAGAGCTCCAAAAATCCCCAAAATAAATCCTTCAAATAAAAATACATATGATGCATCTTTGTCTTGAATACCCATTGCTTTTAGTATGCCTATTTGTCTAGATTTTTGCATCACTGTAATCGCAAGCACTGAAGAAATACCTAAAACCACTGAAATGATAACAAATACTTGAATCATGAGTGACGATATACTTTGTCCTTGCAAGCCACTTAGTAGTTCTTGATTTTCATTCATCCAATTGGTCGTTGTTAGACTTCTTGATATAAGCATCTGGTCTAGTGATGTTGATATAGACACAGCTTCAAACACTTCTTGAATTTGCAGTTCAATTGAACTAACAAGACTAGTATCATTTAAGATATCTTGAAGCGTTGATAACGTGCTAATCCCCCAAGTTCTATTAATTTGAGCAACGTTAAAATCAAAGAAACCGACAACGTTTAATGTCCTAAAATCACCATTGATCTCAATGGTAATAGGATCACCAATTGACAAGTTTAATTCATCTTTTAAGCCAATACCGAGTAGTATATCATTTATATTTACTGGTAATGTGCTTCCCATAGATAACTTTGAGTTAAAATCATATATTTCATTAGCTCTATCTAAATCAAAACCTCTAAAGAATATCTCTTTTTTAACACTTTCATTCTCTAAAATGCCACCTAAGTTGATTGTTGGGGATACTGCAATGATCATCTCATTTGATGCCTCAATTTCTGATACTGTTGTCATGTAGTCATTTATGAATTCATTATCTTCTTGATGAACAACAGTAATATGTGAAGATGAACCTATTGTTGAATCTACTAAGCTTTTTTGCAACCCTAATATTAATGACCCAATAAAAACTTGAACCGAAACACCTATTGATATACCTAGAATAATAATTAAAGTCTGTCTTTTCGCAGATGTCAAAAAACGCCAAGCTATTTGTAATGCTAGTCTCATGATTTTACCTCTTTTCCAAATAACTTGATATCTTCATAACTATGTAATATGTAATCGTAGGTTAGTGACCGATTCGTCTCTTCATTTGAAAAGGCTTGACCACCCAAAATAATTTTTATCTCGGGAAAAAATCTTTTAATTTCTTCGGTAATTTGCTTTGTTATAACCAAATTATATGAGTTGGTCACTGATAGTGCTATATAATCAGGATGATAGGCACGTATAGCGGATAATATTTCATTTTTAGGGGTGTTTGCGCCAATATATGAAGCATCAAATCCTTCAAGAAGAAAATAGTGTGTATTAATGATTGCTCCAATCTCATGGTATTCAAATGTTGGTGTTAAAACAACAATTTTTTTCCCGTATTTTTTTGTTCTTTCTGTTTGTTCTATGATATACATATAACTTGATTCCAATATTGTTCTGATGATTGATGTTCGAAAGTGTTCTTTCCAAATGCAAACTTCTAGATCGTCAGTTTTACACTCAAAATGAATCAGTGATGGTGTAAGAAAATCTTGATAAAGTTCATCAATAGTTACAGTTTTCGAGTCTAACAATCCAATCGCATACCTAACAGCTTGATCTTTTTGTTCTTGTTCAAGATATTTATAAAATTCATCATATAATTGCTGTTTCATATTCTTCCCTCATTTCATTTAATACTTATAATAGATTAACATATTTATTTATATATTTTATGAGATTTGCTTATACAAAAGTATATAAAAAATGCCATACTCTCGTATGACATCTAATTTACTTTTTTGTGTATGAAATATTGTGATGATCTAAAACCTGTTGATTAACTTTTTTCATAAGGTCAGGATGATCAGTTAAGTACTGTTTCGCATTCTCTCTACCTTGACCAATTTTTTCTCCATCATAGGCAAACCATGCTCCACTTTTTTGAATAATATCAAGATCTGATGCTAAATCAACGAGTTCTCCAACTCTAGATATACCTTTACCATAAATAATATCAACACTTACAACCTTAAATGGTGGTGCTACTTTGTTTTTTACAACCTTGATATTCGCTTTGTTACCAACGATGTCGGTTGCATTTTTAATTTGCTCACTACGTCTAATTTCTAGTCTTACAGAAGAGTAGAACTTTAACGCTCTACCGCCTGGTGTTGTTTCAGGTGAACCAAACATTACACCAACTTTTTCACGAATTTGATTAATAAAAATAGCTGTAGAATTAGCTTTTGAAATAACACCTGATAGTTTTCTCATTGCTTGACTCATTAGTCTAGCTTGTAAACCTACATGAGAATCACCCATTTCACCATTGATTTCAGCTTCAGGTACTAATGCTGCAACTGAGTCAATAACAATCATATCTACAGAACCACTACGAATCAATGCTTCAGCGATTTCTAATGCTTGTTCTCCAGTGTCTGGTTGTGATAACAATAGATTATCTACATCAACACCAAGAGCTCTTGCATATTGTGGATCAAGTGCATGCTCAGCATCTATAAACGCCACATATCCACCTAATTTTTGAACTTCAGAAATTGCGTGAAGTGCCAGTGTTGTTTTACCTGAACTTTCAGGTCCATAAATTTCTATAATTCTTCCTTTTGGATATCCACCGATACCTAATGCTATATCTAACCCTAAAGATCCTGTTGGATGTGCTTCAATATGACGATCAGGTTCATCACCTAATCTCATAATTGAACCTTTACCATATTGTTTTTCAATTTGTTTCATTGCGACCTCTAGGGCCTGCGCTCTTTTATCTTTATCCATTGAGTCTACCTCCGACTTATAATAGTTGTTTTTTTATTGATTTACTTTAAATACTCTCAAATATTGTACTTCTATTTTTGATAAGATAATCCAAACCACTAATGACTGTAAAAAATATTGCTATCCAGAAAATAACATTACCTATAATTGGGTGAAACCCAAAGTCATTAAATAACAAAATAATTAATGCAACCATCGTAGAAGCGGTTTTAAACTTCCCATAAGGAGATGCAGCAATCACATTTCCTTTTTCAATGGCTAACAATCGAATACCTGTAACAGCAAACTCACGTATGATAACAATCATTACAGCCCACAAAGGTACCCTAGATGGATCTAAAGCCATTAAATATAAAAATGCTGCTAAGACCAATATTTTATCTGCTATTGGGTCTAAAAACTTTCCAAATGTTGTAATTTGATTATATTTTCTTGCAACATAACCATCTAACATATCTGTCAATGCAGCCAACACAAATAGTATCGCAAACACAAATTGATTGATATTCATAGCAAAAAAGCCAATTGGAATTTGCAAAGGCTTTAAATAAATAAAGACAATCATTATTGGAATCATCAAGACTCGAAGCATAGTAAGTTTATTTGCGGTCGTCATTTTGTTACTTCCTTTAACTTTATAAGTTTATTTTACCATAAATATGCGTTTCCTGTTGCAATTTTAATATGCATTTGATACAATGGTTATGCGCATATGGGAGGTGAAATTGTGGCAAATATTAAACAACAAATTAAACGTAATAAAACTAATGAAAAACGTCGTTTACACAACGCTTCTTTTAAATCATCCGTAAAAACTGCGATTAAAGCTGTCGAAACTGCTGTAGCAGCTAATGAAAAAGAAAAAGCAATCGAATCATTATCTTTCGCACATAAGAAGTTAGATAAAGGATTAGCTAAAGGCATCTTTCATAAGAACTTTGTCGCTAGACATAAATCAAGTTTAGCTCTTATGGTTAATAACCTAGAAAATTAGGACACGATGTGTCTTTTTTTTTTAGCTATATTCGATTTCTCTTCTTCCACCTTTTTGTGCAATATATTTTACATGTGGTAATCGAACACCAGATACACCATATTTATGGTTATATCCGATAACATTAATATACTTTTCAATATTATCTTTTTCAAGACTCATTTTCTTTAAAGCTTCAAGGGTTGCTTTTATATCGTCTAAAGCTCTATGTGTATTAGGAACATCCACTTGATAAGTCTCCACGGCTTGATCTAAGCGATGTGGATAAGGATGACGATCTTTGTAAACTGCCATGACATCCAAGATGTCATTTGTAATTTGAAAATTACGATCCCAAAACTTTTTGAAAAATTGGGTTAAAAATGATAAATCAAATTGAATGTTATAAGCAACCAATAATGTGCGATCA
Organism: Peloplasma aerotolerans; assembly: GCF_030012175.1. GTDB lineage: Bacteria > Bacillota_I > Bacilli_A > Acholeplasmatales > Acholeplasmataceae > Peloplasma > Peloplasma aerotolerans. The sequence continues at coordinate 78,330 of NZ_JASCXW010000003.1, read as the reverse complement.
TCTTGATACATTTTGAAAAATTGATGAAATGCTTCTTCCTGAGATAAACCATCTCTAAGCAACATTTCATCAGTAATCTTCGTTATTTCTGTTATTTTTAATGGTAATGGACGATCTGCCATCACGAGTGCAGACATTTCATCTGTAATTTTATATTTTCCATCGACTCGCTCTAATACAATCGCTCCAATTTCAATAATTTGATCACGATCTGCATAAAGTCCTGTTGTTTCAAAGTCAAATAGCAAGATTCTATCATGTATTAACATATCATGCTCCTAACAAATAAAGTTCTAATCCTAGTTTTTTGTCTATTTTTCCGGATTTAATATCATAATCAAGTTTTGACAATTTCTTCAAATGATTCTCTAAAGCTTGAAAATTGACTGATGTTGCATTTTTAACCAAATAATAAGCACGTCCACTCTTTATATGAAAATGCTCAGCAATCTGATCTTGACGATAACCTTTGTCGATTAAGAGTTTTGTATGCATTAATTCTCTAACTTTACCGACGATATTATTTAAGATGCGTAGAGGATCTTCATTACGTGCTACGAGATCATAAAAAATCTCAATCGTTTTTGTTTGATTTTTAGAAAGCAATGCATTGGTTAACTCAAAAATGTTTTCTTCTAGATTTCTACTAACTAGTAAGACAACTGCTTTTTCAGTTATTTCTTTTGTATCATAGGCAAACAACATTAACTTTTCAGCTTCTTGATTAATTAAGTTAAAATCTAGATTTGTTCTTTCTAACAATGCATCAACAGCATCATCAGTTATACTGTATTGATATTTTTTAAACATGTTCTTAATAAAGTCAGGATAATCCTTTTTGTCCATATCCTTAACTTTCTCGATAAATGCATATTTAAATAATGCTGCCCCTAAAACTGATGTATCAGGTAGAAGTTGTGCTACAGCAATAATTAATATGACATCGGGGTTTGGTTTCTCAAAATAAGAAATCCAGCTATTAATGACATATTCATCTTCTTTTTCTAACTCTTCAATGTTTCGAATAACAATGACTTTTGTTTCAGCAAAAAAAGAAACTGTTTGTAAATCCTCAAGGATATCATCACTTGGATTTTCTAATAAATCATATTTAATGATATTGAATGGATCGACATTAAATTCTTTTATTTTATCTTCAATTGTATGGTTTAATAAAAACTCATTTGTGCAATGATATAAATAAATGGCTTCGGCCATAATCATGCCCCCTGACTGTTACTATCATTATACTAAAAATCACTTTAAAATGGTAGATGAAACGACCATTTTGATTTCTTTTTTGAATCTTGATTCAAGATGGTACCATGAAGATCTGTTCGATATATCATGACTTGATATCTATGGAGTCTTTCAATAACTTCATGATTCGGAAATCCATATCTATTTTGGTGACCTAATGAAATAATTGCTAGATGGGGCATTACATAGGACAAAAAAATTTCTGATGTTGATGTAGAAGAACCGTGATGTCCAACTTTAAGGACATCACTTTTTAGTCTATATTGATAACGATTGACTAAATCGATTTCAGCATTGTATTCGATATCACCGGTAAAAAGATATGTTGTTTGATTAATTTTAGTTTGGATGACGATTGAGTTATCGTTAGGGTTATCATATTGCCTAATTGGTCCTAGTATATCAAACTGTATTTCACCACAAGATAGTTGGTCTGAAGATTTTACATATTGTATATTGGGGTGTGCTATTTGGTATTGATCATACGATGATAAAATAACAGTTTCTACATAGATATTATTTATGATATCCATCGCTTCAAGTGTATGATCAAGATGACTGTGTGTTAATATCAAATAATCCAATTGATATACACCATGATTGTTCAAGAATTGAAGAACATTTCGATAACTATCAATTGCTGCATGACAACCATTAGATGAGATGAAAATAGAGTCTCCTTGTCCAACGTCTAGAAAATATATTTTGTCTGATTGCTGAAAATCAAGAATAGCAATAAAAAAAATGGAAGGTAAAACAATGAATCTTAGAATTAAGGATTTTACGTTTCTCGATCTGAATAAAATTATAAGCATTATAAAATATGAAACTATAAAATAAGGATTTAAAGCAGGTAGTTGAATGCTGATATTTTTATCTTGAATCGCTAATAATATACCTTCAAATATTTGTGTTAACTTGAAAAAGTATAAATCAAATTCAGGAAATATCCATGTGCACAATGCAAGCAAAAATAAAGGTGATGAAATGAAAAACACTAATACTGGTAAAACTAAAATAAGCAAAAAAGATATCTGTAAATTAAACGGTAATACAACAAGATAAATAACCGTAGTCATCATCAATCTTTTAAGATATCCCTGATATCCTCTAAATCTAAATTCCATTAAATACATAAAATTGAGAATAAGATATGTGATTAAAAACCCTAAATGGTAAATCCAATGAATATGCGTAACAAGCATCATAAAAAATGCAATATTCAAAATATCCATTTTACTGAAATTAAGTTCAAGTTTATCATTTAACCACCTTATGGAGAAGACTAAAACAAGTCTTAAAACCCCCATAGAAAAAGCATTTAAGTATAAGAATAAAATGTAAATTAAACATGTTAATAAATCTTGTTTCTGCTGAGTAAGACTCAAATAAAAAAAGATTTTCTTGCAAAACAAAATAAGCGCATACAAATGTAGACCAGAAACAGTAAACAAATAAATAATGTTTAAATCTCTAAATAGGTTTTTTTGTTCAGAATTAAAGCTCTTTTCTCCAAGAATGAAACTTTTTAAATAGCTGTTAGATTGCATTGTTGAGAGATTTTGACTAATTAGATCCCTAAGTGAGTAAAAGGAGTTGTTTTCTGCAATCTTTTCAATTTCATAAACAGAAATATATCCTAAAACATTTTGAGAATAGTGAAATTGCTGCTCGTTAAACCCATATGGAATGGTCTGTTTTTTATAAGCATTTATTTTTCCATGTATATAAATGGAATCTCCTAATTGATACTGAAATTTGCTTGCTCTTAAATTGAATTTTTGATACTTATATTTTATTGTTATTTGATCATGATATTCATAGTTAATAACATGAACAACTTTAACTTCACCTTGAATAATCTCAGGTATGTTTTGAGTCGAATAATGAAAAAATAGAATTGATGTCAAACTCATAGATATAATGAGAAGCATCATTCTAATTCTTCTTCTTAGCATAAAAAAATATAAAACAAAACCAAGCCAAATCCACGGAAAAAATAAACCAAGCAGAAATAAAAACAGAGCATAACCTTCGATATATAGGTTATCCCAGTTTGATATACGGTCTAATATTTTCAAGCGTAACTACACCTATATTTTTAACATTAATCAGTTCATCAATCGTATTAAAATATCCATGAGCTTCTCGATATATAATAAGTGATGCCGCCCTTATCTCTGTCATATGGGGAATTTCTAGAAGTTCTTTAAAACTAGCTTTATTTACATTAACCATAATTTTTGAGTCTACTTGTTCAAGATGAACACTTGGGACTGTTACTTGTCTACTAGAATGTATAACTTCTGTGTACATGATGCTTGAGGTATCTGCATCATTCGACAGTGGTTTAGCTTTTTTCAAAACATCACCAATTGTTATTGGCTCAAAATACCGATATGTTCTAGGAAACTCTACTGCTCCTTTAACTTCAATATCAATAGGTGTTAAAACAACTGGACCTTGATTGATATACTCAATTTCTTCATCTTTTGGGAATAACCAGACCCATCCTAAAACCGTTAAAATAATCGTCATTATCATTGCTTGTCTCATTATAAACACTCCTCTATCTTATACTAGAGAAGTCTCTTCATTTTTACTATAAAAAAAACGCCTATTTAAAGGCGATGATTAAATGCTTTCTTGAATCGATTGAATCTTTTACTTCATATGTAAATCCTAATGTCTTTAGTTCATCTAAATAATAATCTAAAGGGTATACATATTGTTTAATGAAGTCTGTTTCATCTAAAACTTTAACCTTATGATGAAGCGTCTCACCCTTAGAAATAATCGACCACTCATATGTTATGGGTTCGGTTTCTTTTTCTTCGTACTGATGATATTCATCTAAAACTTCATACTTATATATGTCAAAAATAAATCTTCCACCTTGATTCAATGCCTGATAGATATTTTGAAATACTTTTTTTATACCTTTGAAATAATTCATCACATCAAACATTGCAAGTATAACATCGGCTGAAGTATATATTTTATTTCTTAGATCATGCTCATACAATCCTGCAGCAAACTGATTGGTTCTTAGTCTATCAAAAGCAATAGATAACATTTCAGTGTCATGGTCAAACCCAATAGCGTAATGATCATGTCTTAAAAATTCTAATAATAGATATCCAGAACCGCACCCTGCGTCAATGATTGTATCTTCTTTTTTTAAATAGAGTTTTATTTGTTGATAGATTGCATCATAATCAACATCTGACATTAAGATATCATAAACTTTTGCAAACATTATTTAATCCTTTTGATTCCCATAAGTCTTTGATCAAAGCCATAAAACTTACGGTCTTCTTCTCTAAATAAATGTACAATGACATCGTGACAGTCGATTAAGACCCAAGTTCCACCTTTGCCTTCAACATGTCTTATATCGTCAGCTAGCAAGTTTTTCTTTAAATAATTGATTGCTGCATTTGCTTGTCTTTCATTGCTTGTTGCTATGACGAAATAGTCATAAAATGGCGATGTTTTTTCAAAATCGAAAACAGCGAGATCTTTGACTTTAATGTCCTCAAGTGTCGTAATAATTTTATTAAGTTTTTCCACTATTTACCTCCTTATAGTATGCGTAAGCACCAAATTGTTCTTCACTTGGTGTTAATTGTTTTTTATAAACATGTTCAATGCTGATCTTCATGCAATGTTCAACTGCTAAATCTAAGTCTTTAGTTGCCATTTCATAAATCATATCACAATCTTTAAATTTGCGATTTGGTTCGCATGAATCACTAATAAAAATAATTTTTTCAATATCTGTCATGTTTGGTCTTCCCCATACATGATATTTGATAGCATTTAATATTTCTTTATCTCTAATCTTAAAATCGTATTCAAGCTGCGCAGCAGCAGATAGTGCATGATAAATAACCGGATAATCAACATATTCTTTAATTGATTTTAGATCCAAATATTGAATTTGTTCTTCAATTGTGTCATATTTTGAGTAATCATGATAAAGTGCAGCGATTGCAACTTTTTTTTCATCAACACCATGAATTTTTGCAAGTTTAACTGCAGTTTCATAAACTCCAAAAACATGTTGTAGTCTTTTCTTATGATGTTTTAATTTTTCTGTTACTTTTTCCTTGATTTGTTCAATCATTGAAATAGTGCCTCCGTGATACTGATATGCATATTTTTTGGAACATTCATTTTAACCGTTATGGGTCCAACAATATGAACAAAACCCATATCTGCAATTGTTAATTGGTGTTTACCCTTTGGTATTTTAAATGACTTTTCTTCATATTTATCGGTATATATTTTAAACATCTTGTCTTTGTTCAACAATAATTCTTTGACTCTTGTCTCATTTGTTTTGTGAATGTTTATATTCCTATCCACATATAAAACAACTGTAGGATCTACTCCTTGAAAAGTCATTGAGACTAAACCTTCTAAAAAGAGTGATTGGTTGTTTTTAAGTTGATAGATTTTTGGTCGAATTTCTACATCGGGAATTAACTTTTTGTAAATCTCATATGGTAATAAATGATGTAGATATCCCTCTTGGTAAAGACCTGGCATGTCCCAAATGATATGATTTTCAAATGGTGCAGATAAAGCTTCTTGTGTAAGCCCAGCTTTTTTAAATGCTAGTGCTTTTTCTTGATTGGTTAATGTTTTAAAAATGGTTGTTTTCCCACTATTTTGAACACCTAATAAATAGATGTTTTTTTGTCTAAATGTTTTTAAATATTTTTTAAGATTATCTATATCGAATTTATTTTTTGAAGACATTAAAATAATATCTATAAATGGAATGCCCATTTGTTTCGCTTTTTTGGTGACATTTTGAATTAACAAGTCTAAATTCGTATCTATAGGTAATAAATCGATTTGATTAATGATATAAACATACTTCGCATCAGGTTGATAACGATAGACTGGATAATTAAACAATAAATCTAAGTGAAGAACCGAACTAACCATAACAATCAAAGAATCTGCAGGTAAAGATGGCAAATCCTCAGGATGAAAATGCGTATTGGCTTCTCCGTAATGCAATAGTCGATAACATGCTTGACAATAATCATGATCTAATGATAGTGCATATCCCACTTTATTAATATCATCAGATTGAAGAACTGCTCCACAGCCTTGACACTTAATGGTCGTCGACATATGCTTTCAGCCTCTCTTCATAAAGATCTGGCAATTTTCTTTTAATTTTCTTTATGATAATTTTTTCGACTTTCCGATTGAATTGTGTAATCTTATGATCTGATTTCCTCTTAACTGATCGAATTAAAATAGATTTGATTCCAAATCGTGTTCCACCATAAATATCAGTCATTAATTGATCGCCAATAACAATGGTCTCTTCTTTGGTTGAATCAACCATTTTCATCGCTTTTTTAAATCCGAATTTCAATGGTTTTTTTGCGTACCAAATATAAGGAACATCTAAATTGGTTAAAGCTTTTGTTACACGTTTATAATTTGTATTTGATATGACAACAATTTGAAAATCTTTTTTCAATTTGTTGAGTAAATCAATATGTTTTTTCTTCAACTCTTGATCATCATAAGCAATAATGGTATTGTCCAAGTCAAAAAACAAGGACTTAATACCTTGTTGTTTTAGGTTTTGGTATGGTATTTCAAAAATGGATGCATGATATGCATGCGGTATGCATTTTTGATAAACCGCCATTATTTTACATCCATTATTTCAATTGAAAAAATACGTCCTGTTTCGGTTTTCACTTCAACAACTTCGCCTTCACCTTTGTTTAGCATTGCTTTGCCAATTGGTGATTCAACTGAAATCTTTCTTTGTCTTGGGTCTGCTTCAATACTTCCGACCAAATAGAATTCTTTTTCTTCTTTAGATTCTAGAAACCTAACAACTACTGTTTTACCAATATTGACGATATCATCTGTAGTCGTTTTTATAATCTTGACGTTTTTTAAGATATTCTCGATTTCAGAGATTCTTGATTCTATTCTAGCTTGTTCATTTCGTGCAGCATCGTAATCCGCATTTTCCGATAAATCCCCTTGTGCTCTAGCTTCTTTAAGAGCTTCTAGGTTTTCTCCGCGTTTCACATCTTTTAAATGCGTGAGTTCACTTTTTAAATTATCGACACCTTCTTGAGTTAATTGAAATACTTGTTTTACAGCCATTGGTGACCCTCCTTAAATTTCTTCATTATTATACAACATTTTTCAAATAATTGCTATTTTTCGTAAGTCTTTTTGATAAACTTTGTGATTCGGCATGAATTTACTTAAAAGATTATAAAAATCTTTTGAATGATTAAAAATAAGCGCATGCGCGTATTCATGATAAATAACATAAGTTAAATAGATTGGATTGAGTCTTGCTAAAAATGTATTAAGTGTTATTTCACGATGTTTTCTATGGTAACTACCAAACTTTGACTTTAAGTATTTAAGTTTATAGTCAAGTGGAGTTAACCCATGGTTTCTTAATTTCTCTTCAATACTAGATTCCATTATTTGTAAACGATTGTTTAATTCGTTTTTATAGATAAGTTGTTTGATTTTTTTGATATCATCTAAATTGGAATAAACAATAACTCGATCAATATCAATATCATATCTAAATTTTCCTTTTAAAACAATCAATTGATAATGGATGTCCCATAACATGATTTCATCATCACGCTCAATAATACATGCACTTTCTAATTTTCGGTGAAAGTGATCAAACTTTTGATCTATATAATTCATAATTGTTTCTTTAGATGTGAAATGATTTGTTGTGATAAGTAGGTGTTGATCACGAACTCTAAAGTATGTATTTTTTATTCTTTTTCTTTGGATTTGATAATTTAAAATTTTACCGTTTTTTTCGAATTGATGAATCATCTTTTTCTTAACATCGCGTATGGTTCTACACCAAACGGTATTTTTATTTTTAGAATTTGCTTAGGATGTCTTGCGATAGGCGTATCTATACCTTCTAAATCTTTCATATCATTTACGGTAAAAGTTTTTATCTCTCCATTTGGACTAAACACTTCAACTTCTGTGCCATTTTCAAAATAATTTCTTTGCTCAATGGTTGCGATTTGAGTTTTTTCATCATAATCTTGAACCAAACCAATGAATAGCTGGGTTGGTTGTTCACTGCGTTGATTGTATAATTGTTGTTCAACGCCTGGTAATCCTTCTAGATATCCATGAGATGCAAGTCTATTCTCTGCTTTTTGAAGATCAATCATATATGGCTTAAAATTCTTAATTTCATGAGCTTTTTCATATTCATCGATTAATTTTCGATATGTTGATACGACGGTTGCAATATAGTGAAGACTTTTCATTCTACCTTCAATTTTTAGAGACGAAACGCCTGAATCAATAAGATGTGGAATTTGTTCTAATGCCTCTAAATCTTTCGAAGACATTGAAAATGATAAGTCACTAACACTTTCACCTTTTACTGTCAAATCATAGTTCCATCTACATGAGTGTGCACAACCTCCACGATTTGCATCACGATCAGTCATGTTATTTGATAAACTGCATCTTCCGGAATAAGACATGCACATACCACCATGAATGAAGACTTCTAAATCTGCATCTGTTTTCTTTTTTAATTTTCTTATTTGGTGTTTGTCAAGTTCTCTAGCTAAGACAATTCGTTTAATACCTTTTTGATGCCAAAAATTCACTGATTCTGCATTACTTGCTGATTGTTGAGTCGATAAATGAACTTCTAAGCTAGTATGTTTTATTGCCATATCAATAATAAATGGAGATGCAGAAATGATTGCATCCACATTTCTTTGTTCCAAAGCCTTTAAATATTCGATCAAACCATCCATATCCTCATTGTGAGGTATGATATTGGTCGTTACATAGACTTTTTTGTTACGTTCATGTGCGAATGTGGTTGCATCCAATATGTCGTCTAAAGTGAAATTAGAAGCTCTAGCGCGTAGCGAAAAATTCTGTCCTCCAATAAAGACAGCATCAGCTCCATACATTAAAGCTATTTTCAATTTTTCTAAATCACCTGCCGGTGCGAGTAATTCAACCATCATATTATCCTTTTTGTTTATAGATTGTTTTCTTGAAGAAAAATCCTTCATCCCATATTTCTTGATAATCTTTTTGAATTTGGTCAATAACCAATTGATCAGGCTTTCTATTTTGATACATAGGAAGAATCGATAATGCGTATGCATCATCTTTGAATAAAGTATCTACAACTAAATAATCGAGATAGGGTTCTAATGTTTTAATTTGAGTTAGGCTTTGCAGCACATGACTTCTGAAAACATGAGTTCCTGCTGTATCTTCTAAAACTGGATAAGCTTCTTCTCTGGTTTCTTCAATAATTTTTAAATCTTGTCGATTATGATAGATATGATCATCTTCATTGTATTGCATAAAATTATCAATTAATTGTCTTTTAGAATAAAACATGTTCAAATGTCCATGGCCAACCATAAACATTTTATATTTTTTATTTTTAGCAATATACATAACATCATCTAGTGTTATTTCTTTAGCTACATAAACGCCTTGTATATTAAATTCTGCTAAAAAATTGAAATCATAAATATTTGTCATTAATGTCTCAGGGTTATAAATTGCCTTATCTGAAAAGCCTAGTTTTTCTATAGTTTTAAATGCTCCTAAATCAGCAACAACAATACCCGTTATATCTTGGATAGGTAACTTGTGTAAAAATTGAATTAACTCATCTAGTTGATCATCATTAAAGATTTGATTGACTTGTAAGAAAAGTTCTTTTTTTAATGTCTTAACTTCTTGGGTTATTTCTTTGATTTCTTCAATTGAAAAGCTTTTTGTTAATCTTGTTCCAAATTGATCATTCCCAACTAAAAAACCATCAGCATAAACTGATAACTTTTTAAGTTGATTTAAATCATAGATGGTTGTTAAGATCTTCATATGCGCTTCCTTTGACTAACACTCATACCATCACCTTGATCATAAAATGTTGTTTCAAAATCAGGGTTTTCAATAAGAAATGTTTTAAATGCATTAATTTTTCCAATTAATTGTCTTGTATTACGATTGACGAGTTCAGGCTTTAAATGGTGAAATGATAAATTATCACAAACCACGATACCATTAGGTTTTAGATATGGTACAAACTTTTCGAAAAAGTTTTGATATTGAGCTTTGGCAGCATCAATAAAAATCATATCATATGTCTTAAGTTCACCTTGATAGTCTAAAGCATCATAGGGGAATAGATGAATTTGATTTTTGTGATCATATTGATTGAAGTGTTCTTTTGCGTGTTCAATCATTTTTATGTTTCGCTCAAATGTATCTATCTTACAACCAAAAGAAGCCATAGCAAGTGCGCTATAGCCAATGGCAGTACCAATTTCTAAGACATCTTTAACCTGGTATTTTTTAATCGTAACATCTAAAAACAATAGACCTTCATCGCAAATAATCGGTATGTGATGGTCCATTGCATATTGCTTCAGTTGTTCCAGCATTACGCTTTTTCTTCTGTTTCTTCTTCGTCTTCGTCTTCTTCGACATCATCTTCATGCTCATCGTAATAAGCTTGAAGAACGCCATCTAACATATCCCACTCTTCATCTGTTTCGATATCTTCAAAAGATCCTTCGTCATCAGTTGCTCCTGGAACATAAATTGCTGCACTGACTTCGTGAGTATCAACGAACTCAAATACAACATAATTCTTTCCGTTTTCTTCGTGTGTAAACAGTATTTCACATACTGCTTCATCACCTTCTTCATTTGTTACAATCATTTGGTTGTCCTTTAACATAAACTTGCTCCTTTATAATCTAAATAATTTTGTAATATTATCACAGCTGCGAGCTCATCCTTTTTTTGTTTCTGTGACTTTCGACGCTCTGAGCCTTTAATCATTGTACGAATTGCTGTTTGTGTTGACATTCTTTCATCCCACAAAACAACTTCAACATCTTTTCTCTTTAAGATGTGTTCTTTGAAATCTTCACTAATTTTACCGCGAATACCAATATCGTTATTCATATGCTTAGGATAGCCTAAGACAACTACATCAATCTTGTATTCATCAATGAGTTTTACGACATAATCTGCAGCATTTTCATATTGATTTTCACTAAAACGATGTGTTGTTAAAGCATATGCAATAACACCGGATTCGCTTAGGGATACACCAATTGTTTTACTTCCTAAATCGAGACCTAAATATTTTTTCATAAACGTTCTCTTATTTTACTCAGTGCATCATCAAGACTAGTTATATCTTGAGAACCACCTTGTGCAAGATTTGGTCTTCCACCACCAGAACCATTGGTTAGCTGAGCAGCAAGTTTGATCAAATCATTTGCATTGTTTAACTCACTCTTACATACATATGTAACTTTGTCTTCTTGGATGTTAGCAATAAATAATGTTTGTGCCTTTATTTTATCATAAAGTGCATCTAATAATTGCTTTAAAACCTTTGAATCAACATCATGTGTTACAATCACTTGTTTTTTAGATGTTTCATCGGTGATGAAATCATCAAGTCTTTTTAATACATCTTGTGATTTTTGTTTGTTCAATTCTTTTTCATGATTTTTGATAAACTCTTTAAGTTCAAAAATATATTGTCTTAAATGAATAATATCTTGATAACTTCCAATAATTTTAGGTTCTTTTGGTAAATGTTTGGTTGGATCTAAGCGACTCATTTTATCTTTAAGTGTTTGGATTTCCAAGTGTAGTGGTTCAAGATATTCGTTGACTTGAGCAACTATATCCATTCCAGTAACACCTTCCATTCTAAAAATACCCGAACCAATAGATTCATATGAAGTGATTGCAAAATCAATGATTTCTTTGGTGTTATTGACATGAGTTCCACCACAAAGTTCTTTACTCCAACCCATATCTACAACACGAACAACATCACCATATTTTTCCCCAAATAATGCCATTGCTCCAATTTTTTTAGCTTCTTCTAATGGCATTTGACGAATGATTACATCTAGTGGGTTTTCTTTTATATAATGTTTGACAATTGATTCAATTTTTAATACTTTTTCATCAGATTCGGTTTCATAATGATTGAAATCGAATCTCCAGCTTTTTGGAGATACTTGCGAACCTTGTTGGTTTGCATGTTTTCCAAAAGTATCTTTAATTGCTTGATGAAATAAATGTGCAGCACTATGGTTTCTAATTGTTTTTAATCTTTGATATGCATCAACGATTGCTAAGACCTCATCACCTTCGACAAAATCACCTTCAACCTGATGGAGTGTCTGCCCGTTCGGTAATTTGGTAACATCAGTGACTTCTAGTCCATTGATTGTTCCTTGATCAGCAACTTGTCCACCAGATGTTGCATAAAATGGTGTTTGATCTAAAACAATGCCGTTATCAAAAACTTTAATAACTTTTGATTCGGTTTGTAAAGTTTCATATCCAACGAATACTGATAGCTCATTAAAGTTTAAATACGCTTCTTCTTGAGTTTTCATTGACCCATGTTTTGTGCGCGCTTTTCTTGAACGTTCTTTTTGCTCCTCGAGTGCTTCATAAAACGCTTGTTCATCTACTGAAACATATAATTCTTCAGCGATCTCAACTGTGAGTTCAATAGGAAATCCATAAGTATCATATAGTTTAAATGCTGTTTGTCCTGAAATGGTTTTTCCTTCTTTTTCGATAGCCTCATGTAGATGTTTTTCTCCTTCGTTAATCGTTTCAAGAAATTTTTGTTCTTCCTTTAAAACGATTTTTTTCACGATTGCTTTGGTCTCATGTAGGTTTGTGTAAAATACTCCCATTGTTGAAACAACATCGTCAACTAATAAATGTAAAAATGGTTCAGTTAAGCCTAGTGAACGTCCATATTTAACAGCTCTTCTAAGCAATCTTCTAAGGACGTAACCTCTACCTTCATTCGATAAAATCGCACCATCACTAATTGCAAAAGTTAAAGCCTTAATATGGTCAGCAATTACTTTGAAAGCCATTTGTCCTTCATACTTGATATGTGCTAATTGCTCAGTATGCTTAATCGTTGGATAAAATAAATCCGTTTCAAAGTTCGTTTTTGTTTCTTGAATGACACATGCCCAGCGTTCTAATCCTGCACCAGTATCAATATTTTTATTTGGTAATTCAGGATATTGTTCTCTTAACAATCCCGGTTTTGAATTAAATTGTGAGAAGACAATATTCCATATTTCAATATATCTTTCATTTTCTAAATCTTCAGCAATCAGTTCGACACCTCTTTTGTCATAGGATTCTCCTCTGTCAAAAAAGATCTCTGTGTCTGGACCACAAGGACCAGATCCGATTTCCCAAAAATTACCTTCAACAGGAATCAAATGTGAAGGATCAACGCCAACAGATAACCACAAACCTCTAGCTTCTACATCATCAGGATAATATGTCATATATAATTTTTCAGCAGGAAAACCGAACCACTTTGGATCCGTTAGAATTTCATATCCCCATTCGATTGCTTCTTTTTTAAAGTAGTCTCCAATCGAAAAATTCCCAAGCATTTCAAAAAATGTTTGGTGTCTTGCTGTTTTTCCCACATTGTCAATGTCATTGGTACGTATACATTTTTGCACATTAACAATTCTAGGACTTGCAGGCTTTTCTGTACCATCGAAATATTTCTTCAATGGTGTGACTCCTGCGTTAATCCATAGCAAAGTTGGATCATTTTGCGGAATGAGAGATGATGATGCTTCGATTTTATGATTTTTGCTTTTGAAAAAATCTAACCACATTTCTCTTATTTCTTTTGCTGACATATACTTCATAATTCATCCTCCAAATAATAAAACGCCCTTAGAATCATCTAAGGACGTAAAATATACGCGGTACCACCTTAGTTCTAGAGATAACTCTAGCACTCTTGAAGTCGTTACGGCCGACATACCTTTTGCTCCCAAAATAGCGTTCATAAGCTTCATTCTTCGTTTTCACCAACCACGAAGTCTCTATCAATGAGTGACTTACTACTCGTTTTGTTCATTGCGCTTATATTTTAGCATATACATTAAATAATGTAAAGACGTAATCAAAAGGATTATTGATTGTCATGGTACATTTCATAATGCAAAATATCTTCTTCGATATAAGGACCTTTTACAACCTTAAATCCTAATTTTTCATAATAATCTTTTAAATACGCTTGACCAGATATTCTTATGGGCTGTCCTTTGACATCATTCATGGACACTCTAATCAATTCTGTAGCAAGTCCTTTTAAACGATAATCTGGGTCTGTTGCAATTCTACTTAAGGCATATTCTTTATACTTAAACCCAGGTAAAACTAACCTTAAGTATGAGACAAGTTGATCATCTTCAAAGATCATATAATGAATACTATTTTGATCTTTAAAATCAGTGTCTAAATATAAAATTTTTTGCTCCATGACAAAAACTTTAAATCTTAGGTCAAATATACGATACAATTCTTCATTTGTCAGTTCATTAAATGATTTTTTTACGATTTTTGAAAGCATGTTTAAATACATAGGGAGCTCCAAGAGCTGCCCAAACTCCAATCAGTAAATATCTAACAAAATCAAAGAAAAGGACATCTGGAAAAATCATTTTGAATCCTTCTTTAATTGCTAAAGCAATGATTAACCCAATCACTACTTTTAAAACTTGAATCCACAAAATGTTTTTGACTTCATAACTTACATATTTTTTCTCAAGGTAATACCCGCATGCAAACCCTACAAAGCCACCAGCTGCAATATATAAATCATGATTCTTAACAAAAAATAATAAAGCTATAAAAATCGGTGCAAGCATTAATGTATAGATATGTTCATCATCACCCATTTTATCAACAAGTTTAAATACAAAGTGAGCAATAACAAAGCTTAAAACAACACCTACAATGACATCACTTAAATAATGTTGACCAAGATATACTCTTGATAGTGGCACTAAAATCAAAATCGCTATCCCGATGTACCATACCCATTTCTTCTGAGTTTTTTTGGATACATCATAAAGCGTATAACCTAAAACCCCTGCTGCTTGAGCATGTCCGCTTGGGAATGCGTAACCATCGGTATTCCAATGTGGTTCTGTTTCAACACCTGGTAAATAAAATGGTCTAACTCTTTTGAATAACTCTTTGATACCTGAATTCACAATAGCACTCACCATAAAGGTAAAAACAAATTTATGAGCAAACTTTTTATCGATGGTCCAATAAATGATGACTGCAGCCGCAATAAACACATATTGATCACCAATTTGTGTAATGATATAAAATAACCAATCAAAAACTGGGTTCCTAAATGATTGTATCCATTTTACAATATCTAAATCCATTAGTTATTCACCTCTTTTATTATTTTTTTCTCTTCATCTTTTGTTATGGAAATCAAAGTGTGTCCTTCTGGTCTATTCCAACTACCACGTTGATTAAGATATTTTAAATCAATTAATTTTTGAATCATCATATTTCCCATTTGATATCCATACTCAACTTTATTTTTCACAACTTCTGGTTTGAAGTCTAAAATATCATATGGGATGGTGTGAAATAATTTTCTGGTTTCAATATCAATTAATAATATATCTTCTTTCTTAAACTTTTTAGGATGAAATCTACCATCAATTGGAACTGCGATAATAATATCACATCCTGCATCAATTAATGGCTGGATTGGACAGTTATCGATAACACCTCCATCAACATAATGCGTATCATCTATTGTTGTAGATCCAAACAATACAGGAATTGATGCACTTGCCAGTACAGCTCTATGGGGGTCTGAAAACTTGTTTAAATGAAATGTAGTTTTCTCCATGTGATGGATCATAATTTGCTCTAATAAACTATCTTTATTAATCTTGGCTGCGGTAGCAAATCCTTGAATTTTATTTTTTCTAATTTTCGTGAGTGGAACTTCTTTTAATAATCTTTCGTGCATTTCATCTAGACTATACATTCCTAAACGATCTTTTTTAAATCGCTCAAAATTGAGTCCATATAAATCATCATTACTGATGCTTTGCCATAGGTCAATCATATGATCAAATGAAAGTTCCCCAAGAATCATTAAGGTATTGATAGCACCAATAGATGACCCCGAAATATGGCGAATATTCTTAAAAACCTTGGCATCATCAAGTGCTTTTAAGACTCCGATTTGATAACTCCCCCTTGCTCCTCCACCACCAAGTGCAAGACCAACTTTACTTTTCATTCTGTCACCTGTTTTTTAATATTTTTTTCATGCGCATCTGTTGATCTCTTTCCTTCAATGTTTCGCGCTTATCATAATCTTTTTTACCTTTAGCTAACCCTATTTCTAGTTTGCATAGTCCTTCTTTTAAATATAACTTTAAAGGGATGATAGTATATCCTTGCTCTTTTATTTTACTGAACAATTTGATAATTTCTTTTTTATGTAGTAATAGTTTTCTAGGTCTTGTTTCTTCATGATTAAAAATGCTAGAAAAATCATATTTTGCAATATGCATGTTGTGCACAAAAGCTTCGCCATCCTTGATGGTGACGAATGCATCGTTAATTTGCACTTTTCCTAAGCGAATTGATTTAATTTCACTACCGAGTAGTTTAATACCAGCTTCATATGTTTCTTCAATAAAGAAATCATGTCTTGCTTTTTTGTTTTGAACGATAATTTTCATTTCTATTTCCTTGTTTTCCTCTTGTTTTATCTACAATTCCAAAGTCCATTTTTTTTGTTGATAAATCAACGTCTAATAATTCAACTTTGACTTGATCTCCTAAACGATATTTTTTACCCCGATTACCGATAAAAGTAAGATTGTTTTCGTCATACATGTAGTAATCATCTAAAGATCTTAATGACACAAAACCTTCAATACCATTAGATAGCTTAATAAACATTCCTGAAGGCATCATTTGAGTGATAGTTGACTTGAAGTAATCTCCTATTTTATCTTGCATATATTCACAGCTCTTCAATTTAGCAACATCGCGTTCCATTTGAACGGATTTTCTTTCTTGATCAGATGTGTGCTGAGCTATTTCTGGCATCATCGATTGATAATAGTATATATCTTTTTTCATGTTTTTAGACTCACCTAAAACAAATCGATGAATTAATCGATGTAAAATAAAGTCTGGATATCTTCTTATCGGAGATGTAAAATGCGTATAATATCTAGCACCTAAACCGAAGTGTGGTGCTTGAATT
The DNA here is from genome assembly GCF_030012175.1 of Peloplasma aerotolerans. Classification (GTDB taxonomy): domain Bacteria; phylum Bacillota_I; class Bacilli_A; order Acholeplasmatales; family Acholeplasmataceae; genus Peloplasma; species Peloplasma aerotolerans. The sequence goes on along the minus strand of NZ_JASCXW010000003.1, from coordinate 60,890 downwards.
TCGCTATATTTTGCTTTTTGCATTGCTCTTAATAACAGCATATGAATGATATATCCATAAGTTGTATCAGCAGTTTTATTCGTTAGCACTTGTAGTGGTTTTGGATTTCCTATTTGCTTCATATTAACAGGAAAACCTAATTTAGCTACTGTTTGGAGTGCATTTTTTAATTTAACAACATCAGGTTTTTCATGAATTCTATAGATAGATGGAAGGTCTGCGTGAAACATGTGAAATGCAACCGTTTCATTAGCAATCAACATAAATGATTCAATAAGTTCTTCTGCTACATCAGTTTTTCTTTCATAAATATCAAGAACGCGTCCAACCTTGTCAACGATAAATCCTAATTCGCTACTTTCAAACTCAATTTCTCCACGCTGTCTTCTAATAACTTTTAGTTTTTGAGAAAGTTCATTCATGTTTAATAACATTTCTTCTAGTTTAGGATCTTGAAGCGATTTGTTTTGATTTAAAAATTGATTAACTTCATCATAGTTTAATCTTTTTTTACTTTCTATAAAAGTTTTTTGGATATCATATGAGATGACTTTAGCATTTTCATCTAATACCATTTGACAAGATAAAGTTAATTTAATTTCATTGGGGTTCAATGAACACAAATCATTTGATAATAGATGTGGCAACATTGGAATTACTCGATCAGCTAAATATGAGCTTGTGCTTCTCCTATATGCTTCTTCATCTAATGGGGTTCCTTCTTTGACGTAATGACTAACATCGGCTATATGAACACCTAAATGATATTGCTTATCTTTAAAAATCAAACTAATCGCATCATCTAAATCTTTGGCATCTTTACCATCAATCGTCATGATAAATTGCTCAGTTAAATCAATTCTTTCTTTCTTTTCTTGTTCCAAATCAACTTTAATATCTTTGAGTGATGTAATCACTTCATCACTAAATGTCTGTGGCCATTGATAACTGTTAACGATTTTTAACGTGTTGATATCCGGATCGTTGATATGACCGATAATCTTCGTGACATGCGCAAACACAGCATACTGTTCGATTGCTTCGACTTCAAGCATAACAACATGACCTGCAACTAATCCATCATATGGATCAACTTCAAGTCTCCGATCCAAATATGTATCTGATTCAAAAAACAAACCAGTCTTGGTTTTCTTTGCGGTCGCGACGATAACGTTTAATGCTCTTTTAACAATCTCTATAATTTTAGGTTCAACGCCTTCTTTAACGAGTACAATATCATCGTGCATTGAATCTATTAAATATCTTTGATCGATATAGATGTCTTCTAGTTCTTGTCTTAAGAACCCAAAAGTCTTTTTATGGTCTAATCGCCCAATTAAAATATCGGGTTTTAAACAATAATATGGATCGTCAAACATAATATGAGGATATTTATCTAAATCCACATCCTTTGTTATGTCTTGATGTAATTTTCTTGTTTGTTGATTGTAAAACTCTAAATATAAATTTTCCATGTGTTTACCTCGAATATATTATAACATATAGTTAGGGCTTAAACAGATATTATAAAGCTATAAATGACATCTTTATTGATATAATTTTCAAGAAAAAGTAGCACCAGATGGTATGGTACTACTTTTCTTATTAGGGAGAAAAATGAAATACATTTCAATTTCTACATTTTTATCTTCTATTGATACCATATGTCTAATTTGATATCCCCTTCAATACTAGTCATGGTTTCACGATGAATCTTAATCCCTGATTGTCTATATTTTTGAGGATAATTTTGATATGCGAGTGGTTGACCATTTATTAAATGATTCTGTTTTCCGTAATGATAATGTATCTCAATTGGTGTTTCATCATAGTGATACTTGAAGACTAAACCATCAAGTTTTTCTGGAAGAACTGGATCAATAACCAATTGTTGATGTTCAACCCTGATGCCTAAAAAGTTGGATATAAGTTGATTTAAGTAAATACCTGGACCGCTTGAATACAATCGCCAGCCACCTTTGACTTGTATTTCACCAGACTTAACTTTATCAAAATCTCTTCTAGCTTCGTATCTATCCTTAAACCAAGCATCTGAACTACTGAAATATACATTGCTTTGTCTATAGTAAGCATTAGGTACTTGTTTTTCTATCAAAATAGGGTTGATGGTTAACAATCCTTCATATACATCTTTAGCTTTCCCAATTTTAGCCATGGCTTCGATATATCTGATATGTGCATGTACATACTGCAATCCAATTTCTCTACCGAAATTTGCAGCAGTTTCAGCTCTTGTAAAATACGTCATCTTTCCACTTCTATATTCCACTGCTGTATCCATAAGTCTAACGCCATCTGGATGTTTAAAATGCTGATTAATGATTTGAAGATATGGTTCGACTTGCGACTGATTTGATATTTCAGAGATAAGCGCTCTTGTAAATGGAAGTAAACGATACTTTAATCCAGTTTTTTGATCTCTTGGATGCAATAAATAAGTTTTATGTTCTTTATGAAAAACAACAAATCCTGAAGGGATATTATCAGCTATAATATGTTTTTCATAATCAGTTTTGACATTTTCAGCGAGTTTGTTTAAACTTCCTGAAAATTTTGCATCATAGTCTTTGATTTCAATACTGAGTTGATTTAGTGCTTCATAAAGTAATGAAACTGTCCAACCGCTTACCATAATTTTCGTTAAGTCATGGTTTGCTGGTTGTAGTGTATCGTCCCAATCTCCACCACCATATGCTGGTAGATATGTTCCTGGAATAAAAGAATCAATGATTGTATTTATTTGCAATTTTAAATGTTCTAGCAAAGACACTTTCTCTGTGAAATCATTTAGTTCTAATGACATATACGGAACACTTTCATCTAGTATTGAGAAATCGTTTGTTGCCTTCAAATAATAAGCTAATGATCTTAGTGGCCAAATAATAATATCTCCATGTGAATCATGTGCTTGAATTTGATAATATTTGTCGAACATATACCATTGAGGAAAATCTCCAGTTTCTAAAAACTGTCTTTGGTACACTTTGAGGATAATTTCTCTAACAATATCATAATGTTGTGTTGCTGAAAAAAACTCAATTGGACCTTGGCAAATGTCTCTTGTTCCCCATGCAGCTCCATTGCTTTGTTCGAGTCCATGTGGTGATGCGTAATGCGTCAATGCATTATGCGTATACCAAAGCACGATGTTATTAATCTTTCTTATATCCTCCTCATTTTCTTTATGTGCTAGACTGAAATGGTGTGCAAATGATTTGAAATATAATGTTCCTTCTTCATCAACCTCTTCATATGTCTTTATAATGATAGGTTGAAATGCTTCTTGGATTGTTGCTGAAACATGGATTGAAAAATGTGATTGCTTTTCAATCTTAATCATTAGTAGTCCAAATTGATTTGTTGTTTTGTAGACTTTATTTTCATCTACAATAGAAAATGATTTACTAATTGTAAATTTGTATTTTAAATGTGGGTATCTATGAACTGCCATTGAATCCTTAGGACACAAAACAAGAATTTCCTGATTATTGATTTCAACGGGGATATCATAAGCATACTCATTAGGTCCCATTAACAATTGATTCGTTATCATAAAATCATAATGAATGTCATTTTTAGAATATAAGTTTAGTGTCTGCTGCATGTTATTCATATGACCATAAATTTCAACAACCAAAACATCATCATTTAATACATAAACCCATTTGGTGCTGTTAACACCTATATCGTAATAACTTGGAATTCCTAGAATATAGTACATTCCTTTAATCTTTATATATATTCTTTGTCCAGAAATTTTTGTCGTATTTAAGGGGTTTCTTAAACTCCCAGTTAATTTATTAAATGTCGTATTTCCTAAAACTACATGTGAACTAAAAACACCAAACATGAAGTTTGTTGATGCCATCACATTTTCACTAACATGTTTCAAATCACCATGAAGCAACAAGTGCCCATGAGGTCTTTCTACTAATAGTTCTTTTTGTTTTAAAACCACATGGTGATTATTTGAAGTAAAAAATGAAATGAGTTCTTTTTGATGGTATTCCTCCAAAAAAAGTTCACTAAATTCTTCTTTAATCTGAGTTATATCAAGCTGATTTCCATTTAATTGTCTATTGGTACTAAGTATTGAATCTTTAGGTTTTTTGTGATTATTTTTAAACCATTTGCTATTCATTTCAAATGGTTTAACATCGATGCTTGATTCAATAGTTTTTTGATAATCATCTTGATAATGACCATAAAAAGTGTATTTTTCCTCATGATTGTCTATCACCATTTTATCGCTTTGCAAAGCCATATATGAAAACTCATATTGATAGATTTCTGAAATCAATCGATCTTGCATCATTGCTTGAGGTTGTCCTGTTTCTTTATATGATAATCCAAAAAACTGAAACCCATCGGTTGTATAAGCAACATTCTTGTGATGCGATCCTAATTGAAGATACTGTGGTCTTCCTTGATTTTGTCTTGCGCATAAAACGTAACCATTTTGATGGTTAAAAACTTTATAGTCTATGTACTGTACAGTATAAGTTTCACTACTTAAGATACTACCTTTATTTGAAATGGCAACATCTTGACCATATACTAAATCAAAGACAACTTGATCATCACTTTTGACTGATACATCATATTGCCATGTCAAGTTTTCAACTGATAAAACTACTTGATAATTTACATTCTCAAACTGACCCTGATAAACAATTTTATCAGCGTATAATTCATATGAACTTGGTGAGTGTCTTCCAATCAGTTTAGTGTAAGATATATGATGATCATGAAATATACGAAGATATATATTCGCAACTGTTCCATCAATAATATTTCCATTGAGTAAGTTGATTTGATGGTCATGATATTCAATATTAAAAATATCTCCACTCTCAAGGATGTTAAAAATTAAATCGCCATTTCTAACTGCTTTGGTTTGAACTTTGTTTTTGATAATCATGCTTAACCCCCTTCAACCAAATATCAATCTTCATTGTTTCCTGTGAATTGGATCCAACCATAATTGTAAACTTACCTGAATCATATATCTCATTTCCGTAAGCATCATAATAAGATAAATCATGTATATCTAAGCTAAACTCTACTGTTTTTGTATCTTTACTACCAAGCCATACTTTTTCAAATTTTTTAAGTTCTTTTACTGGTCTTGAAATCTGTGCAGTATGGTCTCTAATGTATAGTTGAACGACCTCATAACCAGGAATTTGGCTTTCATTTGTAACATCAATTGAAACACGTAGTTGAGTATCCACATCAAATTCTAATTGACTTATCCTCAAATTAGAATATATAAAGGATGAATATGAAAGTCCATACCCGAAATTAAATAACGGTGTATTTTCAATATCTAGGTATCTCGATAAAAACTCATTATTTTTATTGGTTTCTAATAATGGTCTTCCCGTATTTAAGTGATTGTAATAAACTGGAATTTGTCCTACGCTTCGTGGGAAACTCATTGGAAGTTTTCCTGATGGATTAGCAATACCATAAATCAAGTCAAAAATTGCATCTGCTGCACAACTACCTAAAAACCATGACTCTAGGATAGCATCTGATTCTATTATATTTGTTAAATCTAATGGTCTACCGTTGAATAAAATAACAACAACCTTTTTATTTAAGGTATGTGACATTTTTACAAGTGTTTCTTGTTGATTTGGTAATTTGATATCGCTTCTTGAACGTGCTTCACCACTTAATCTCGTGTTTTCACCTAAAGCCAATACAACCATATCAGCTTTCAATATTTGATCATAATCACTATGTTCAATCTGATTAATGCTTTCAGCTTCTGAAGTATAAACTAAATTTATTTTATGATTAACAAACACTTCTTCAAGTGATTTATTATGTTCAATGTTTCCATGCCATGACCATGGTCCGTTTGTTGACTTTGATCTCGCATATGGACCAATTAATGCTATTTTCTGTTTTTTATTTAATGGTAACACTTTTTCGTTCTTAAGCAATACGGCACTTTCTAAAGCTATTTTTTTACTTATTTCAAAATGTTTCTTTGATCGTAGTAGTTCTTTTTCTCTAACTACACTTGCTCCTTTGTAAGGATTATCAAAAAGTCCCAAATCTTTTTTTAGATTAAGTACTCGCAATACTGCTTCATCTAATTTTTGAATATCCACGATGCCTTCTTCAATTAACTTCTCAAGATAGTTAACATAACAAACGGAAGCCATTTCTATATCTAAGCCTGCCTGAATTGCTCGATAAGCAGCATCTTTCTCATTTTCAGCACAACCATGATCTAACACTTGCTTTAATGAGTCATAGTCTGAAATTGTTACAACATCAGATTTCCATAGATCTCTTAAAACTGTTCTTAACAAATATTGATTGATTGTTGCAGGGACTCCATCAAGAACGTTAAAAGCTGTCATAACCATTCTAGCTCCAGCATCTAATGCTTTTTTATAGCTTTTTAGATATGTGTTGTGTAATGCAGTTCTCGATACATCAACAGTGTTATAATCCCTTCCTGCCTCTGATGCACCATATGCAGCAAAATGTTTGACACATGCAGCTAGATTACCAACTTTCTCAATCCCATCGTTTTGATACCCTTTAACCATATTGGCAGCTAAAACACCTGCCAAATATGGATCTTCACCAAAACTTTCTACGACTCTACCCCATCTAGGGTCTCTAGATAGGTCAGCCATTGGAGAAAATGTAACATGAATACCTGCTGTTGATGCTTCAATTGCAGAAATCCTAGCAGTTTCAAATGCCATTCGGGGATTAAATGATGATGCTAATGCAATAGGTACAGGAAAAATGGTTTCATACCCATGAATAATATCAGCCATAATGATGAGTGGTATTTGATGTTTTGAGTTGTCTAGATATTTTTTTTGTATATCTAACATTTCTTCAGCATTACGGATACCTAAAACAGATCCCGATAAGAAAATACCCTCAGTGTCTATGTTTAGACTTCTTACTCTACCAGCAACTTCCGATTTTAGATCTACATTAAAATGAAACGGTGCAAGTTGGAGTAGTTGTCCTATTTTTTCTTTAGTTGATAGTTGTTTTAACAAGTTGTCTACATTCATTTATTTTCTCCCTTACCCATGTAAGCTTTATTTTTTGATGTCTTTTTCCGCCACCTTCATGGCCAGCACCTTTATATTCAACCAAATGTTTATAAGATTTAATGTTTTTATAAGCATATTTGAAATACTCTAAAGGGCATATCTCATCTTCTGAACCAGCAGATATCAAAATAGGTGACAAAATCCGTTTGGCATGAAAAACATTATCAAAATACTTTAAATTGTTTAATATTGTTTCAGCATTAACATTATTTTCATTTACGTAATCGTTGAATTCAGCACCGGAACCTGAACGATTTAAATATCTATAATAAAAGTGTGTGTTCCCAGGAACATCAGCACAAATTAAGCAAACTTGTGATAATGCACCCAGTGCAACAACAATACTCCCGCCTTGTGAAACGCCATCTAGAATAATCTCATTTTCATTAACAAAAGGAAGCGATTTAGCAACTCTTATAAGTTGATACCCATCTAAATAAGTATGTAATATATAGGATTCATTTGGATCTTCAATGCCACGAATCATTAATCGATGATCATTGTTTTTATATCCACTCTTGTATGGGTATGTGTCCTTAGACTCACCTTTTTGTCCACGAATATCCATAACGATCACTGCATATCCTTCTTGAAACCAATTTATATAATCTTGTGGTTCTCCTTTATGCCACCAATAGCCATGAAAATGGATAACAACAGGTGTTTTTTCTTGCTGATTATGTTTAATGTAGAAACCATAGAGTGTTTCATTTTGTGCACCAAAAAATTTGAAGTACGCACATAATCCTGTTTCTTGAAAACTCTCTGTTTTTATAATCTCAAATTTTGGATCGATTTGTTCTATAATCGATATTTGATGTTTCCAAAAATCACTGAAATTTTTTGGTTCTATCCAACTAACAGGTTTCTCGTTCATAAATCTCACCTACTGGTTTTTCGATTTTTTCTACAGTATGACCTGAGACTATATTAATCATTGCCTCAGCAACTTTTTCACCCCATAGGATGTGATTAATACCTATAGTCGTTAATTTGGGTTTAATATATTGTCCAAGATAAATATTATCAAAACCAGATAATGCAATCTCATCAGGTATGTTTATGTTAGCCTCATTAAGCGCTTGAATTAAGCCGATTGCTGATTCATCATTTGCACAAAAAACAAATTTTGGTCGATCTTTTCTTTTGATGATTTCTAGTCCAGCTTCATATCCAGATTGGATTGTAAAATCTCCTTGATAATATTGGTGATTGGTGATATTTTTATCCTTTAGTGCTTTTTTAAACCCTTCGTAACGCTGGTTATTATTAAATGCATCAAGTGGCCCGCTAACATATGCAAAATCATGATACCCTTTTTTTATCATTTGATTCACAAATTGATATACAAGTTTATCATTTTCGATAACACTAGAATAAATGTTTGGTCCTTCAAGTTTACGATCTAAGACGATGATTGGTACACCATGGCTTGCATATGCAGACAAATCCAAATCTGTAATTTCTGCATCAAAAATAACTGCTCCATCAACCTGTCTTTCTTGTAAAAGGTTTGTTGAGGACTTACCACTGCTTACGATAATGTTGTAATTGTTTTCCTGTAACTTGTGACGTATACCTTCCAATACATCGCTGAAAATTGGACCAGAGAATCCATAGATGAAAACACCAATATTGCCTGTTTTTCTCTTTTTTAAATTTTTAGCACTTCCATTAGGATAGTAATTGAGTTCTTCTGCTGCTAGAAATACTCTTTTTCTTGTTTCAGGGTGTACATTAGGCAAGTGATTTAAAGCATATGATGCAGTTGATATGGAAACACCAGCTTTTTTTGCAACATCTTTAATGGTTGGCATGATAATCCTCCTTTTTATAGTAAATCGCACAATAATATGGGGGTATAACTGTTTGCTTGAGATCAATTGGAGTCTCATTCGTAATTAAACATTGATATTGACTATACTCAGATAAATCGATTTCAATTCTATTTTCAGAAAACGAACCAATGACTAAGATAGCTTCATTTTTTGTTTTTCTTAGATAAATAAATAGTTCATGATGTGATGGATATATTAACTCAAATGTTCCTTGATCAAATATTCGATATTTCTTTCTTATTGTGAACAACTCTTTGAAATAATTATATATACTATCTTTTTCTGCTAAATCTTTTTTTGCATTAAGTTCTTTATAATTTGGGTTGATGTCAATCCATGGTTGTACATCTGAAAAACCAGCATTTTGTGTATCATCCCATTGGAGGGGTGTTCTTGAATTATCCCTACCTTTTGCATAAATTGAAGTCATGATATCATCATGTTTATACCCTTTTTGTAAATGATCTCTATACATATTAAGTGTCTCAATATCTTTATACTGACTTAACTCAAATTGAACACCAGTCATACCTATTTCTTCACCTTGAAATACATAAGGGGTTCCTTGCATACCATATAGAACTGTAGCAAGCATTTTTGAACTTTTTTTGCGAAATGATAGATTCCCAAATCTAGAAACAGCACGTGGTTGATCATGATTTGTTAAAAATAAACTGTTCCAACCTTTTTCAAACAAAGTTTGTTGTAATTTATTAAAAACATTTTTAAACTCAACTAAATCAAGTTTTTTGAGTGCCCATTTTCCTTGTCCTGGTATCTCATCTAGACTTATATGAGAAAACTGGAAAATCATACTTAATAACGGGTTTTTTTGATTTGTGATTTCTGAAGCTCTTTTTATGGATAGTCCAGGCATCTCTCCAACTGTCAAAATATCTCGATTTTTAAAACAATGATCATGCATTTCTTGAAGATATTGGTTTAAATAAGGACCATCACTTAAGCTCATGCTATCAATATCTTTACCTATCAAATCAATAACATCCAATCTAAAACCGTCAATACCTTTATCCAACCATTCATTGATCATTTGATAAATTTCTAATCTTAACTTAGGATTATGCCAATTTAAATCGGGTTGTTTATTGCTAAACAAGTGAAAATAGTATTGTTTTGTTGCTTCATTATAAGTCCAAGCGGGACCACTAAATACTGATTGAATTTGATTTGGTTGATCTCTCCATATGTAATAATCACGATATGGATTATCTTTTGATTTTTTGGCTTCAATAAACCATTGATGCTCATCAGATGTATGATTGACAACTAAGTCCATGATGATTTTCATACCATTTTTATGAATGTTTGAAACTAAATTTTCCATATCTTCCATCGTTCCAAATATTGGATTTATTCTTTTATAATCACTAATATCATAACCATTATCATCCATTGGAGATTGATAAACTGGACTTAACCAAATCACATCAATACCTAAGTTTTTAATATAATCAAGTTTTGAGTTGATACCATTCAAATCACCGATACCATCGTGATTTGAGTCTTTAAAGCTTAATGGATAGATTTGATAGACAATAGCGTTTTTCCACCATTCTATTTTCTTTTCCATCCAATAACCTCCATGCCGATTTGAATGCTTTGATGTGACATAAATGCTTTATAAACATCTTGAGTTAAGTAAGCATTAATCATTAACATTTCCAATCCTTTATCAATCGATATGTAATGATCGCTAATCCATAATTGATTATGCTCTAGATTAAATGCATCATAAAACCCATATGGACCCCATAGACCTTTGATCTTGCCCATTTCTTTTATAGAGGCTTTACAAATGTCAGGTGTAAATATAATTGATCCTACACATCCATAAGGTGCAACAGTACCATCGCTATCAATTCGATTCATACGGTTCGGTAATGCTCCAAAGACACGATATCCTTTTGGTGTGTCTGATGCTGTAAATCCAAAGAAATATTGATTATGGGTTCTAAATCGATGTTGATAAAAAATGGAACAAGCTTGATGTGCTAATGTCGCATTTTTAGCATTTTCAAACCAATTGATGCCATTTTGATCAACAACTTCTTTTAAATCAAGCCAAGCCATTGGAAACTGATAAACAAATAATGCGTTGCCAGGTGAATGGATATACTCAAAGTTTTGATATTTGCCTTTAATTCTTTCAAATCCCTCATACAAAGCTTTGGCGTGATGGCTATATTTACTCGCACCAATCATTACATACATCATTAATTGTTCAGCAAACATATCCCACTGATGGATAAACCCAGGTTTTTTGTCAACATAATCTCCATCTTTATCAGGGTTATAAGACATGTATAATACGGGTACATTTTCATATTGGTGAAATAGAATTTCCCAATCAATTCGGTCAAATATTATGGTTGAAAGCTGTGCTATCTCTTCATCTTGAAAATATGCATCAACAGTTAACACACCGCAAAGACATAAAGCTGTATCAATGGTTGAATACTCACATTTATGATATCTATCACCGGTTTCAATATCAAGAAAATGAGCGAAAAACCCAAATTTATGATCTACATGATTTACCAAAGTCTTTAAGGTCATTAAAGCTTTTTCATAGGCATCATGACGTGAAATATAGTTGTTTTCAACGCCAATGACTAAACTTGATAACATAAAACCAGTTGCTGCTATCGATGCTTTTTGTAGTTTATGTGTCGCATCAACAGTTAAACCAAACCCTTTAGATTCTGGATTAAAATTTGTATAATTCATAAAATAATCAAATGCTGTTTTTTGTATTTCTTTTAAGCTAATGTTCTTCATAAGATGTCCTCTTTGTTTTATGTATCTATTTGTGTGAAATCTAAAGCTTCTAATCCATCAATAACATAAGGTACTTCCATATATATTTTCCAAATCATTTGTGACATATAATTTTCAATCATTAAAATCGAAATACCTTTATCAATACCAATAATATCATTAGCAAACCATCCGTTAGATGAATAATCTAGGTTATAAGCTCCTTTGAAACCATATACGCTCCAAAAACGTTCATATGTTCGATAATTCTCCATGGCTGATATTGCTTGTTGTGGCCTAAAGACAATCGATCCTATCGCTCCGTATGCTGGGACTGTTCCATCAACAACATGAGCAGATCCTGCTGATGGTGCACTACCATAAGGACCAACATACCCTCCAGGACCATCAGATGCTGACATACCCCATGAATGCTCGTGAATTCCAATATAATCAGTTCTTGTTTTTGCGTATGCGATTGCTGCATCTACTGCGTTAACACTATTATCAAACCATGAATATCCTTGCCAATCAACATAGGATTGAAAATCTACCCATGCATGTGAATATTGATATGTAAATAATGATCCAGTCCAAGTCAAATAAAAACTGTCATAATTATCTGTTGAACTCGTTAGGGTTGATGAGAACTTCATGAATTGAAATGCGCCTTTTCCAACTTTGTAGTTTGGACTACCAGCAGCTAACACGTAAACCATTAGTTGCTCGCCATAATGATCCCAATACCCTTCAAAACCACTTTCAGGACGATAACCCATATAAAACATATTATTGACTGGGTCAAAATACCAATTCCATTCAATTTCTTCATAGAGTTGATATGCCAATTGTTGCACACGTCCACCAAAGTATCTACCTACTGTCAATGCACCATTAATAAATATAGCTGAATCAATAATAGAAACTTCCGAATTCCATTCTCTAAGACCCGTTGACATATTTACAAAATGGTACCAAAAGCCATGAGTTCTTTGCATATTTTGAAAAGTTACTAATGTGTAATATGCTCTTTCTTCAGCTTCTTGTCTTGTTACCCAATTGTTTTCTATACCAATCGGAAGTGCTGATAAACCATACCCTACAGACGCTATACTAGAAACACTTCCAGGATTGCCTGTAAACGTATTAAATCGATCTGGGATTAAACCATACCCATTAGATTCACGGTTATCATTTGCCAACTCCCAGAAAAATAGAAATCCAAGTTCAAGTTCATCTAAGACAACTTGACTAACATCACTTCTTACATCTGTTCGATAAAGTTTCGTGTTTTCATCTGGTATTTGAGTTTCTACTGGTGTTGTTGGATCAATTGGATCAGTTGGTATACTTGATTCAACAGGCTCGCTATAGGGTGTACAAGCAAAGAGTACCAATGTAAATAAGGTAAAGATGATGAAAATTAAATACCTATTTATATGTAAATCCTTGTATCTCATTTTTGTTTTCATATTATTCTCCTGTAACTCCGGTTTTTTCAACGCCTTCAACGAACCATCGTTGAATTGTAAAATATACGATCAGCATTGGCAAGATGATTAGAAGAGTTGCTGCTAAACGAACACCTTCATTAATTCTTAATAATGTATCACTTGCATAAATTTGCGAATATTCAGAAACGAAATTGGCTAATCTTAATTGCAAATTAGGATAACCGGATCCTAAAAACAATGAAGATATATATGTTTCGTTCCAATACCATACCATACCAAATAAAAACGATGTAATAAAGGCAGGAATGGCTAGTGGTACTGCGATTCTAAAAAATATGTAATAAGGACCTGCACCGTCAATTTCAGCAGCTTCATTAATGGATTTAGGAATCATTCTAAAGAATTGATAAAATATCAAAACGAATATTGCTGAATTAACACCTTGACCAAATAAAGCTGGTAAAATGATTGCCATTGGTTTTTCTAACAAGTTAAATTCAAAGAACATAACATATCTTGGAATCATATAAACTTGTACTGGAATAATAAATGTCATTAAAACTAAAACCAGCCAAACTTTCTTAAACTTAAACTCAAATTTAGCAAAGCCATATCCAATAAATGAGGTAACCAATGTTTGAATAAGTGCTGGGACTAAAGTAATAACTAAACTACCTGTTAAGGTTGGGAAAAATCTTAATACTCTAAATGCACGTTCATAATTCCCAAAGTAAAATGCAGTCGGAACCCAATTAACAATTGGATTGATAATATCAGCTTGACTCTTCATACTTGTTGATAACATATAAAGCATCGGATAAATGTATAAAAATCCTATACTAATCAGCAAAATATATATAATAATTTTCGCTAAAGGAGAGTCAGCTCCTGTATTACCTAGTATAAATTTTCTTATTTTTGTTTTCCAAGTTCTTTTAGGTTTTTGATGTATTGTTTGATTCATCGATTTCGCCCCCTTACTTTCGGATTTTTAGGGATGAAGATTAAAGCAACCAAACCAATCATTAACATCACGATGATGAAATATACCCATGCCATTGCAGATGCCATGCCATACCCTGTATTAATATTAAACATATTTGCTTTAATTCTTAAAATGACTGGATTTTCTGAGAATGTTGAAAGTAAAACAATCGTATAAATCACATTGACAAAAACTAGACTTGATAGTGATGGTAATGTAATTTTCCAAAATGATTCCCAAGGTCCTGCGCCATCAATGGATGCAGCCTCGTAGATTTGACGGTCAACTTTTTGTAGACCAGCAAGGAATATTAATATTTGCACACCAGAAAACCAGAAAATAATAATGATTTCTGAAAATACACTAATGATTGGTGCAGCTAGACTTGGATTTAACGTGTTTTCAATAATACTGATAAATCCATAACTTTCAAAAATATTAGCTCCTCCAGCACCTTGTGTAACCAATTCATTAATAACGGGTCCACTCGATATGATAACTGGAAGGAAGAAAATAGATCGAAAAACGCCTCTTCCCTTAATGGGTTGATTGAGTAAAACAGCGATTAGAACTGAGAAGACGATAATGATTGGAACTTGAAAAATGATTTCTTTTAAAAAATCTATTAAGGCTTCTATAAACGCAAAACCTTCTTCAATTCTGAATATATTTCTAAAATTTTCAAACCAAACGAACTCTAGGTCAATACCACTACCGAGGATACTAACAACACTCATACTATAAATAATCGATGACATGAAAGGATAAAACATAAAGACGAAAAACCCGACAATCCAGATGCCGATGAATGAATATCCAATTAGATTTTCTCTAAGTCTTCTTGATATTTTATGTTTTTTCTTCATGTCGTCCTCCTATCCTTCATTTAAGTCTACGATTAAATATGATTTAGCAGTAACCATTTGATCTGCATAATTATAGTTTATACTTCGGTAATTCACAATAATTTGAATATCATTATCATATGTGATTGCAACAATTCCATTTTCTAGAATTTCACGATGCGTAATTTTAGCTCCAATCACATGCTTTAATGCATTATTAACAAAATGATAATATGCAGAAATAGAATGTTGAATATCTTGATATCTAGAAGAATATATCGATTCAAGGCCTGTTTCTTGAAGTTTTATCGATGATTCGTGTGTCACTATAAATGATGGATAAACACCAAAATCAATCAATCTTAATAGTTCATCTCTTGCATATGGGTAGAAATTTGCATAAGGTCCATATAAATGAATACTTCCACTTAAAACAATTGATAAGAAGGGAACAGTATCATCGAATGTAATATATTGACTTGAATACATTGGAAATTCATAGAAACTTGAAATATTTCCCCATAAGTATTGATTCACATCATATAAAGCAATTTTCGCATCTAGTGAATCCAGTGATGACTTAAGCATTTCAATGAGTTCAGGCAAATATTTTTGTTTAGAAAAATCATCATATAATAAATTCCCCATCGATTGAATTGCCAACCCATCAATTGGATATTCTTTTAGCTCCATATAACTTTCAAACAATAATGACTCCAATTTATCATATTGAAGTAAATATTTTCGATCAGTTGAAGATATATATTGATATAGCTGATCATTTATTTTCTTAGCCAAATCAAAATACTGGTTATATCCACTAGATCTACTAGAGGCTTTCATATATTCAGTAACAAAATATAACTCGGTTAAGGATTTACTTAATGATTCTAAATCATTCATATTTCCTAAACGAGATGATGTTTTATCATACATTGGTGCGGACCATGTTACACCTTGTCTAGTAAACCCCTGATAATTACCAATAATATGATGGATGTCTTTATCATGTAAATCTAAGACAATATCGTTAAACTGATTAAACGTTGTCATCACAATCGTCTGAGGAAATAACAAACCATCTTTTCTCTCAATACCTATTGTATCTAACTTTAATGGTATATCTTCAAAATCATAACGATTTCCACTTAACTCCGATGATAAACTATCACGATATGCTTTTGCCATACCAACATAGTTCGCGTCTTCATTTTCTAATAATGTATACTCTATTTTTATTGATATCTCGTTTCCGAATTGTTGAAGAAGTGAAATGGTATTTCCGACTTTATCTATAGGTTGTCGATACGTTTTTCTAAAAACAAATTCTGCAAATACAGTTGTATAACCTCTTGTTCTTGCAGGGAAATATAAGTTTATCATGCCATAAGGTGCACCTTCTTTAATCTCTGCGAAGACTGCATTTTGATTAACACCATGAACAAATCCAAAAACTGGTGCGTAAATCTTAGTCCCTCCGCTCAAGAAGTTATTCATATTCGATTCTGTATTATAACCAATGTTACGATCATATATTTCTTTTTGATAATTTGTGCTCACTAGTGGATTTGTCGGCTTATAGTCGACAAGTGCACCTATTCCGTCTGGTAAAAATACATAACCAGGGATGTTGTTTTCTAAGACAGCTCCAAAATAAGGATACACTTTAATGCTAGATATTTTAAAAGCACCTGATTCATCAATTTCATCATCTGGTATCTCTACAGTAATTTTATTATGCCCAAATGTAACATATAATCCAATCGTGATACCTGAACGACCAAAAGTGATGGTTGAATGGAATCCGTTCGTAATGATTTGGGTTGTTATTTCCGTATTATTTGTAAACAAGTTTTCTTCGGTAATCGCAAAATTGGTTGCTTCAGTGTTATATGATTCTAAAATAATCGCACTTCTTGCACGTTCCTTAAATGTATTAGGTAAACCTGCAACATTATAATCAATTGTTGAAGACCAAATATAGCCATTACTATTGACAACTTGAAAAGCTAATGATGCTTCATCTAAATATACGATTCCAGAACTTGTAACGATTTCTAATGCGTCATCAAAGAAATATTGTTGATTAAATGCAGTTGCATCACTTTTTTTATGCGTATATCTATTTGAGTCGACATAAGGACTAATAACATCAAAACTCGGAATATCAACATCATTTAAAGTGGATCCATCAAGTGCATAAACTGTAAAAGAAATTAACATAACCATGATGATAAAGTATAATGAGCGTTTAAAAATCAAGGTTTTATACACGATAAATCACCTCCTTGATGATTGATAAAACAAACTCGATCAATTGTCCTAAGAACGAGTAAATCAACAGACCAATTAAAACAAGTATAAACATCCCAAAAATGATAATGAGTATATTCTTAATTGTTTCCCAGAAAGTGTAATTATGGACACCTTTAATAGAAATAATCATTAAAATAACTGTCCATCCAAAGATAATTTGATGATAGAACTCGAATATAAAACTTTCATTATAAGTTAAATAGTGTGATAAAAATGTCATTGGTAGTGTAAAGATAATGTATGGAACTAAAATATAACTGGTTGCTATAAATACATCTTTAAATCTTCCTTCACCATCATTTAAAGTTGATATTAAATAATTTACAATGACATATAGCATGAATACACCAATGACTGTGAAAAGTTGAACAAATACACTATTGAGATTTGTTGATCTAAATAGGAACCCTGTTCCATAAAAGTTAATTAAATAAACAGCAACAAACAATAGGAAAACAATAAGTCCAGATAAATAGCTAGCTTTTTCAGCTCGTTTTATCCCATAGAACATATCTCCAGGATGTTTAAATGTATTCATACTAAAAGCAAGTTCTTGAACAAGTTTTTTATCTCCGATTGTTTTTTTAACTTTTTCATATTTCGGATACACCATGGATTTCCTAAAAACTCTTAATCCTATTTTCATAAATATGAAAAACCCAATGATAAATAATGCCCATATTGTAAGATTTTCTTGAATTGCTACATTTCTAATTTCCCAAAAAGCATTTGAATACCCAAGATAATCTCTTGCATCATAAAACTCTTCTAATGCACGATCATACTCTCCTTCTTTCATAAGTGCAGCACCTAATGCTGAATGTGCTAATGCAAATGAAGAGTTTTGACGAATGATTTCTTCCCAAATAGGTTTTGATTCTAAATATTTTCCATCATTATACAAAGTCACTGCCTCATGTACTAAGTCAACAAAAACAGTTCTTTGATAAACATGAATCGCATTATAGCCGCGATCTAAAATATATAAATTACCACTATGATCAGTGATAACACCTTTGGCATTAGATGTTAAACCGAGTGTTTGAGTGAGTGCTTGATCTCTTGTATTAAAGTAAAATAACATGTTTCCGTTACTATCATATTCATAAACATCACCAGCTTCAGACACGAGATAAATATAATCTTCATGATTCATCCAAATATCCGATAATGTCTGTGTAGGATAAACAGTTGTTGGGAGTAATGTATTTAATCCTGATATATTTAATCTCTTAAATGTTTCATTAACGTTAACATTTGTTGTCAAAATCGATCCCTTTGATCCTAAAGCGATATTTGTTGGAGATGCAGGAAGAGATGATGCTAAATCTGGATCTTGAACGAAAATGTTATATAAGATTCTTCTTAAACTTAAAACGACTGTATTAATACCTAAGTACCCAACAAACTCTCCTGCATAGTTTAACTGAATAATGCCAGAAGTTGATCCTTCACCAACGATGTATATACTATCACTTGAATCAACTGCAACTTTTATTGGGACAAAATCATTTTTTTGTCCATAAATTGGGGATGTTGGTTTCTCGATTGTTTGTACGATTTCATTTGCTAACATATCGATTATAAACACATTTTTAGCCTGTTTATCTGCAACATATATGAGTTCATCTTTGACAAATATCCCTGTTGGTTGCATAAATTCAGGAAATGAAATGATATCGATAAGTTCACCTGTTAAACTAGAAACTACAATTCTTTTGTTACCAGTATCGGCAATATAGATTAAATTGTTTTCATAAAATATATCCTCAGGTGTGGTTAAGCCTAATTCTTTTCCGAAATTCCCAACAGGCATGTATGCGGTTTGAGTAGGTATCAATCGATTTGATGCATTTAATGTGTAAGTTTGATAAGGGATTCCATAAGATGACGGGTTAGAAGCTTTCACCTCAAAGCTGAGGGAAAGCAAGATACCCATGATTAAAATGATGGTGATTATATATTTTCTCATATGGTCACCTACTTAATTCCAGAATGAACCATTGTATTCATAACCTTACTTTGAAGGAATATGAATATAATAAGGTTCGGCATAAACATGATTAAAGATGCGACAGCATTCATCCCTTGTCCAGCTACAACATTTGATGATGATGCTAAAGTCGCCATGTAATAGGCAAATGTTTTTAATGAATCTGAGTTGATGTATGTTGCTGATATACTTGCATCATTCCAAACTGCTTGAAATGATAAAATCGCGATAGTTGCTACTGCTGGCTTAATGAGTGGAAGAATGATTTTAACGTATATCGTCCAACTACTTGCACCATCGATTTTGGCAGCATCCATAATTTCATCTGGTATTTGATCAATAAACTGCTTGACCAAAAATAAACCTACCGGAATGGCAATTACTGGAATTATATGAACAAAGAAATTATCGACTAAACCTAGATGTTCAATGATGATGTATCTTGGAATAACAACTGCTGTACCAACAAACATCATCGCTATCGTATTGATGTGTGATATCGTTCCTTTGATATGAAATTTAAGTTTGGAAAGTGCAAAACCTGTGATTGTACTTAAAAAGATTGATAAAAACACAACGATGATTGTAATAACAATACTGTTAAATAAATATCTTGAAACAGGAATACCAGTCGTGGTCGCTGTTTCGAACAATTCAAATAAGTTTTCTAATGTCGGTCTTCTAACAAAGAATCTTGGCGGATATTCTATCAATTCATCAAAAGGTTTAAATGCATGATTAAAAATATAGATTAATGGTAATACCATAAATGTTGCAATCGGTAAAACCATCAATAAAAATGGTAGTTGAGCCCAAGTGAATTTTGGAGGATTAATTTTAACTGCTTTAAAGTTTTTTATTTTTTTCATCTTGACCTCCTAGTCTTTCTCGCCAAAGAATTTCCAGCTTAGTCTACTGAAGAAATAAATAATGAGTAATAACACTAAAGATAACGCAGCTGCATATCCCATGTCATAACGAATAAACCCATAGTCTTCAATATGGTTAACAATCAAAGATCCTGCATAATTTGGAGTCGGATTGGAACCTGATAACGAAACACCTAGTGCACCTGCACTAAATGTTCCAACGATAGCCATAACGGCTCCAAAAAGCATTTGAGGTTTCATTGCAGGTATCGTAATATAGATAACTTCTTGAAAACGATTATTTAGACCATCAATATAAGCAGCTTCGTAAAGCTCTTGATCTACATTTAAAATACCAGCAAGCATCGCTAAAAATCCTACACCCATACTACCCCATAAAGCCACCACAATCATAATGGTAAATAAATAATTAGGGGATTGTAAATAAGCGATAGGTTCAACAATCATACCTAATTCCAGTAAAATAAAGTTTAAATAGCCCGATTCATCTCCAGCGAAAAAGACACGCCAAACAACGGTCATTGTAACCCCTGCGGTTAATGAAGGAGAGTATAAAACGATTGCTAAAACAGTTCTTAATTTATGTGGGAGTTGAGCTAAAGCCCATGCCATCACATATGAAAGAATATACCCACCTGGTCCAACGATAACTGCAAACTTTATCGTATTAGGCAAGATATATTTCATGAACTCCTCATCGCTTGTTAACAAATAAATATAGTTGTTAAATCCGTTAAACTTAGGAAAAGAAACCATATCAAATGTCGTAAATGATAAGACCATAGCTAAAGCGATTGGAATGACGATAAATGTAATAAACAAAATAATGTATGGTAACGTGAAAAAATATGCCGCCTTATCGTCATTTTTAAATTCTTTTTTCTCTCTATCTATGAATTTATTGATTTTGAGTTTGGCTTTACTAAATCTACTCATTATACCACCTCATGATATTTTCTACCGTTGGTAGTATAAATGGTTTTATAACATTACCACTACTGTCTAAATAACCAAACTCCATCATTTTACGTGCGAGTTCTCGATCAATTTTTATTAATGCATCACTGACTGTACTTCTTAAGTTTGCGTCATTATAAACCACACTATTCCATGTGTTGCTAATTTCTCTTTCAATAATATAACTACCTGGAATTTTGGGTACTTCTTTTAAATGCGACCATTGTTCCAGAATTATTTCTTTATGGCTTGGATCCCAACTAAACGCTTCAAAAGCTTCCATGTTTGCACTATTCCATAAGTATCGTGTTCCCAATGTGTTAACCATGGTTTGAGAAAACAGCAACTGAGTCTCTGTTGACATCCACCAGGAGATAAATCGCCAAGCTTCTGCTTTCTTCTCGCTCTTCTCAAAGATAATACTTGCTTGTTGCGCACCACCCATTGATCGATTGATGATATTTTCTGTAGTATCTGTTTGTTCATCAAAAACCTCGTGTTCAATGCCAGGCACTAAGGCAATCTCCCATAAACCGCTAATATCTGATGCTGCATTCATTAACTGCAAGTACATACCAAAATCACCAATACCTATTGGTATTTCTCCGTATCTGAAACTATTGAAAAAACTTGGAACTTGAAAAGGCATACTATATTCTCTATAAAGGTCCGTCATAAATGATAATGCTTGTATTGTGTTTTCATGGTCGATTGCAGAGGACAAACCATCTTCTGAATAAATTCGACCATTAAACTGATAAATAAAAGGTGCGGTTGAATCAAACGATTTAAGTGCACTAGATGATGATAATGGTATATAAAAACTCATACCATATCTTCTAAGTACTGGCAGCATGTTTAACACATCTTGCCAAGTGTTTGGTACAGTTAAATCAAGTTGTTCTAAAATATCTCGTCTATAAAATAAGACAAAGAAATTTTCTGTCTCTGGTAAGCCATAGAGTTTATCGTCGTATGTCATCGGAATAAGTTGTTCTGGATTAAAGACTTGTATGACATCACTAAAACCATCAGCTTGACTCATATCATAAAGCATACCACGCATTCCATATTCATTAGGTATCCATGCTGAGATACCTAAAGCAACATCGGGTTGCTGATTTGCTGAATTTGCTAAAAGTAATTTTGAATCATCATTAATTAAAGAAACTTTTACTTTAATTCCTGTTTCTACAGTAAATTGATCATCAGCTATTTTTTGAATCATATCGACATATTGACGAGAACGATTTACCCAAACTTCAAGCTCATCTTCTCTAGCTTTTTCTGAATATGATGGATCGACAAAAGATAAGAAGAATCTTGCA
Source organism: Peloplasma aerotolerans (assembly GCF_030012175.1). Lineage (GTDB taxonomy): Bacteria > Bacillota_I > Bacilli_A > Acholeplasmatales > Acholeplasmataceae > Peloplasma > Peloplasma aerotolerans. The sequence continues at coordinate 38,385 of NZ_JASCXW010000003.1, read as the reverse complement.
AAAAAGACCCATGTATTCGTTAAGAATCCTGGGTTAGGATTTGGTAAATCTTCTAGATCAGTATGGATAAAAAATGCATCAATAATTGCTGGTTGTTTCAATATATTATCAAGTTGATTTGTAATCAATTGAACTGCACTTGATGAACCTGTTGATAAAAGTGTTAATCTTCTTGGTAACTCATTAATATCGCTTTGAATCTTTTGAATTCTAGAGATACCAGCTTCGATATCACGAACAACTTGTGCATCTCTTTCGAATCCGTATAAATCTCTTAAAACGTTGTTAACTTCATTTAATTCTTCCACCCAGTTAGCGAGTGTTTCATGAAGATTAGGAAAATAATCAAGCATAACCCAATCGATACCTTTGTCGGTATTGTTTCTCGTTAGTTTGGTAACATCTAAACCAAGCGTGCTCATTTCAGATGTTATGATTCTTAATTTTTCATAGACAGCAGAAAACAATGTGCCATCAACTTCTAAAGTTATTTCGTCACCTGGTTCTAAATATATTTGTAATGGCTCTTGATTGATGTTTTGCAAAGTAATGTTCTGCCATTTTCTATCGTAAGAAAAAGGTAGATGTCTAGCTTCTTCAAAAGGTAATTCTCCATTGATATAAAGCGTTCTATAAGATGTCGTATTTTGTCTTCCTACAGATGCTTTAAATGTAATATAATACCATCCTGGATGATCAATATCAACAGCCCAAGTGACAGCATCACCTGCATTATCATATGAGTCTGTTCCTAGGACATTTAATTTAAGTTTTGTCATTGAGTAAGGTTCAACTAAAGGATCTCTACTAATTCCTCTAGAGATGGTTGAAGAATTTCTATACAAGCTTTCTTCTGCTTCAAATCTTTGAATATAGTCAATGTTTTGTTCAGTATAATTAGAAATGTATTGTTCATATGTTATATAGTTTTTCTTCGATTCAATCCGTACCTCATTTAAAAGTAATTGACCCGATATTTTCTCTATTTCAATAATGTTTTCCCCTTGTTCTAAGAAAAATGCTAATCCATCTTTATAAAGTTTTCTAGAATCTCTAATAACGACATCTTGAACAATGTCATAGGTTTCTTGAGTGACACTCACATCATTACCATATCGATCAACACCCATTTGTGCAGATGACTCTGCCCATAATGTATTGAGTGTAATTTGAGATGCCTCATAATATGGCGGAAATTCATCTCCATTTAGTTTAATTGAAAGACCAATCGGTATGTGAGATACAGATAGCGACAAGTAGTTGATATGAACATAATATAAACCTTCAAGTTCAATATCAACGTGAATAAAAATACTAGAATTATCAACCCATTCATAACTTTGTAAATCTTCTTTTAGTGTTTCACCTTCAGGTAGCACAAAATCCACTGCATCAATCTTATGAGATTGTTCAGTGTCTATTTGATGATGACCATATGTATTTAAATATTCCGAATAATAGCCTTCTAGATAGACTGATTCCAGTGAAGTTAAGATCGGTTTAGGTGTCTCTGAACTTCTAAAAACACCACTCAATCCTAATATGATAAAGGAGGAAACAATCAAAACCAATATGAGTGTTATGTATTTTTTCATTTTAACAGTTATTTTCATATGTTTCTCCGATATAATTTTTGTGAAAAGGAATCCATATAGGACTCCTTCTCACATGAGTCTTGGTTAACTATTTATTCTGTAATGCATTTTCAAAACTGTTTCTTGCCTCATTGTATAATGCGTTTGCTCTCGTGTTTAGTTGTGTCCTAATATCTGCTAATGCAACTTCTCCAGCCATCAATTTAACCAAAATATCTGACATTTTGTTTTCTGCATCATACGTGCCTGTATATCTTGCGGCAATATAACCAGGTAAATATTTAGGTGGTTCAACAATAAATGTACCTGTTTCAATAATTGTTCTTAATCCTTGAAAGTTAGGATATAGATTAAAATAAGCGTCAAGTAATTCTTCATCATTTTGAATTGGCGCAAAATTAACTTGAGATATCCCAGGTACAGTTTCTGAGAGCTCAACACGTTTCAAATAGCCATCTTTTCCAAATCCCATCCATTTAGCAAGTAAGTATGCCTCTTCAGGGTGTGATGAATTGGATGCGATTGTGTAAAAATCTGCGACAATCGGTACACGTTTGTTTCCGTTAACAACAGGAGTTCCTATAAACTCTAAATCCCATGTGTATTGACCAGAATTTATGTTTGATTGAATCCATCCAAAATCCCAAGAATAAAACCATTTAGCAAGAATATTCCCATTGTTAAACGGATCACCTTCTGGGAAGATATTTCCAATTTCAATTTGTGAATCTTCTGCACCAGCGGCATCATATAAAGCTTCTAAGACATAAGTTGTATCTGTTCTTAAAGTTCTATATAACTCCATGGTTGTTGTAAACTCAGTTGAGTTTAAGTTAAATCCATTATCTGATAATGTAAACCAGCGATAATTTTCATTGAGCTGTGCTGGATACCAGTGAATAATATGTTCGATACCTTCTAAACCGACAACACCGTTATTGTTATTACTAGCATGGTTTGCTGCTGCTTTAGTATAAGCTAAAAAATCAGTCATGTTGGTATCGATTTCTGGATAGTTTTGTCCTTGTCGATCATAAAGTGTTTCATTGACTACATATCCAGCATAATGTACTGCGTTAGGTATTGCCATAACCTTACCATCATAAGTAGCAACGCCTCTAATATCTTCACTGACATTAATATACTCATCATCAGCGTTTGCAATTGTAGTTAAATTATATGCCCAGTCATTAATGACATAAAATGGGATATTATCCGCCTGAAATACATCAGGAAGTGTTTGTGTTGATGCACGTGCTGCTAAAAACTCATTCCATCCTAAATCATCATTTGTTCCAGGTACTTTTGGACGTTCAATAATTCTTACTTTAATATTAGGGTATGCTTCTTCAAATGCTTTAATCATTAAACGTTGCATATTAGGTTCTTCTGATTCTGGTGAACCTAAATCCCAAGATGCGTATGTGATTTCTATTTGTCCTGGTAACAATGTTGGATCATCTGTATCAACTGGTGTTGTAGGATCTTCAGTAGATCCTCCACAAGCAACTAGCCCAACAGTTAAAAAGACAAATGCAAATATCATCAAAATCTTTTTCATTTTCTCCTCCTTGTTTAATATATAACACGAAACAGTGATTTGTTTGAAGAAATCATTGTTTAATCTAAAAATTGCGAGCAGTTTGATCATAAAAGCCAAAAGGAAATGCTCGCAATTTGATTAGATTTATATTTTTGTGATTCTAAATATCTTTATTCGTACGATAAAATTGCTGAAGTGATTATAAATGAACCAGTAACTGTATCAACTCCGCCTTCTGCAAACAATAGCACACTGTGAATATTAGGTGCTGTAATGGTAGCTGTGCCATTACCATCTACATCAAATGTAACCCAATTTTCAATGGCATCATTTACCTTAACTAAGACTTGTTTTCCTTCAGTACCTGTCATTGTAATTGTGAATTTATTATATCCAGATGTATCACTAGCTGTTAAAACAGCAGTTGACCACCCTTGATCCACTTTTACATAATCAACAATTAATGTGCCTTCATCTTCAGTAAATGTATAAACTGAATCACCATTGTCTGCCCAGTCCAATGTAACATCTAAATCATCTAAAACGACTGGAGCAACATAGCTTAATGTCGCTGAAACAATTGTGAACGTACCTGCTGCCACTGTATCTGGTTCAGCAAATATAAGAACTGACATAAATGATTCTGCAGTAAATGTTAACGTTACAGGGTCAGTATCAGCAAATGTAATCCATTCTTCTAATGCATTACTGTCGTTTGGTTTAACCATAATTTGCTTGCCAACAGTACCTTCAAGTACGATTGTTAATGTGTTCAGACCTGCGACTTCTTGTGCATCAAAAGTTTGTTTCATGAATGCCCAACCTGTTTTATCATAATCAACAGTAACTGATCCATCTTCTTCATATGTGAAATCATAAGTATCTAGATCATTTTCTTCCCAGTTGCTATTGACGTCTACTGTATAACTAAGTGTTGCTGATACGATTGTAAATGAATCCATTGCAACTGTATCAGGTTCAGCAAATATTAATACATTCGTAAATCCATCTGCAAAACGAACGACGAGTACATGAGGATCAGCAGTAAATGTAATCCATTGTTCAAGTGCGTTACTATCGTTTGGTTTAACCATTATTTGTTTACCAAGCGAACCTTCAAATACCATTGTTAATGTGTTCAATCCGACAACTTCTTCTGCATCAAAGGTTTGCTTCATGAATGCCCAACCACTCTTATCATAATCAACAGTAACTGATCCATCTTCTTCATATGTGAAATCATAAGTATCTAGATCATTTTCTTCCCAGTTAGCATTAACGTCTAAGACTAATGTTGGATCAAAATCAACTTCAGGCATTACATAACTTAACATAGCTGAAACGATTGTAAATGAATCCATTGCAACTGTATCTGGTTCTGCAAATATTAATACATTCATAAATCCACTTGCATTGAATACTGTCATTACATGGGAATCCTCAGTAAATGTAATCCATTGTTCTAACGCTCCACTATCATTTGGTTTAACTAAAATTTGCTTGCCGACAGTGCCTTCAAATACGATTGTCATTGTATTCATACCAGCTACTGCTTCTGCATCGAAGGTTTGCTTCATGAATGCCCAACCTGTTTTATCATAATCAACGGTAACTGTTCCATCTTCTTCATATGTGAAATCATAAGTGTCAGGATCATTTTCTTCCCAATTACTATTAATGTCTACTGAATAGCTAAGTGTTGCTGAAATAATAGTGAATGAATCCATTGCAACTGTATCTGGTTCAGCGAATATTAATAGATTTGTAAATCCATTTTCATAGAATACTGTTAACACATATGGATCTTCTGTAAATGTAATCCATTGTTCAAGAGCATTACTATCATTTGGTTTAACCATAATTTGCTTGCCAACAGTACCTTCAAATACGATTGTCATTGTATTTAAACCAGCAACTTCTTGTGCATTAAAGGTTTGCTTCATGAAAGCCCAACCTGTTTTATCATAATCAACAGTAACTGATCCATCTTCTTCATATGTGAAATCATATGTGTCAGGATCATTTTCTTCCCAGTTATTATTGATATCTAATATCAAGGTTGGATCAAAGTCAGCTTCAGGTATCACATAACTTAGCGTTACTGAGATAATCTCAAATGTTCCTGTAGCAGGTGCAACATTTGGTTCAGCAAATAAGATAATAGATACAAATGTTTCTGCTTTAAATGTTAATGTAACTGGATCAGTATCAATGAATGTAATAGATTGCTCTATTGCTCCATCATCATTTGGTTTGATTAGAATTTCTTTTCCAACTTCACCTTTAATAACGATTGTTAGTGTATTCAGTCCTGCAACATCTTCAGCATCAAATAGTGCTCTCATGTGAGCCCATTCTTGAGTAGCTACTTTTGTATATGCTACGGTAGTCGTTTCTCCAAATGTAATATCATAAGTGTCTGCATCGACTTCTTCCCATAAACCATTAGCATCATAATCGGATGTCAAAAATTTAACACTATGAATTGTAAATTCACCAGCACCGATACCACCAGGAGCAGCAAATATTACAAGCTTGTTAAGTGCATCAAGTTGTGTAGGTGTCATTGTCATTAAGTCGAAAACAATAACTTGTCTAGTTCCATCAAATGTAACTGGTACTTCCTTAACGCCTTGAGTTCCCTCAACTTTGAGTAAAACTGTTTTTGCATTTTGTCCTGTTATTTCAAACTCTATCTTAGCAAAGTTACTAAAGTCACCTTCAATAAGAGCTTGCATATTTGCATATTCTAGACCACCATCAAGTTTTGAATATTCTACATGATACTCAGTATCTGCTTCAGTAATGGTATATACAACATCTCCACCATCAAACCAGTGACCAACTGCAAACTCTGAATCAATGCCATTATAGATATTCTTTACGAATACAGGTGCTTCATAGTCATAATCATCAATCATAAATGCTTCATGAATTGTAAATGAACCTGATCCTACTCTACCTGCATTACCAAAAATTAAGATAGCTTGAATAGCATTTTTTTGAGCAACAGCCATCTCTGATATGTCAACGACTACTTCTTGGATTTCTCCACTCAATATAATTCTTGTTTCAACGCCATCAGCTGCTTTCACAATGATTGGTTGTCCTGCTGTACCTGATACTTTTACAACAACAAAGTTAAAGTCAGTGAATGTTCCTTGTACTTTTGATTGCATTGCAGACCATTCAAATCCTGCACCTTTTGTAAAGTCAACATTAAACACATCGCCATCTTTGACAATTGTATATGTCTCTTCAGCAAAGTTTTCCCATTTATCATTGAAATTGAATATTTCATCAGTTCCATTGTATTCATTGACGTTTGTAGGAATATTATTAAATCCATCGTTAATGATAAACCCATCAGCAACTGATTCTTGGAACATCAATTTAGTTAAACTAATAACACCAATTGAATCTTCTTTATCAGGAGCAGCAATAATAGTTATCTTGTTAACTTTTTCTAAAAAGCTAGCTGCATTGATTAAGTTCCACTCATAAGTTCCTTGAATACCTGTAACATTTAACCCAACTTCTCTAGTTGGTGTTGAGTCACTTGTTTCAAGTCTTAACAACATAGTCCCTGCACCTTCAACTGTGATAACCAGCTTTTTATAAACTGATAAATCTTCAGTAATAAGTGCACTACTCATTGATGCATTAGGGAATGTACCTTTTGCATATGAGAACTCAAGTTCTGCTGCTGTATTTGTGGTTATCGTATAGACACCATCACCATCATCAGCCCAATTACCTAATACATTGAAATCTACAATCACTGGGTCATCTGTAGGCGTAGGATCAACAGTAGGTGTTGGTTCAGATGGTGTTGGATCATCTTGCTTACAGGCAGCTATTGTAAATAACAGTCCCATAACTAAAAATAAAGTTAAATATTTTACAGCGTTCTTCATTTCTTTCCTCCTATTTTTTGTTTCTTGTTCCATGCAAAAAAAGTTCAATCGAAACGTTTCGAGTTTTGTCTAAAATATAATCCAGACTCACGTATCCATTTGAAATCGCTTACATCATCGTTGTAGCAAGGACTTTTCTTGGTGTTACTGAAACTGGGTTAAGTTAGAAAATCATCTGCAGTCACGTTCGATATCTTAATCGAAACGTTTCAGTTACATTATAATGCAACCGCTTTCTTTTTTCAATAGAAATGAATTATTTTATATTTTATTTTTTTTATGGATTAATATTTCGATGAAAGTATTATAATGTTTCTAGTATGATAGATGAGGTATATATGTTTAAAACAGCACGCTATTTTTTTAGAGATAAAGTTTTTATAATCGCAACCATTCTTGCAGTGTTATCAATGTTTATTATTTCGCCATCTACAGCATATTTAACATACATCAACTGGAGAGTTTTGATAATCATGTTTACATTGATGATAGCTGTTCAAGGGTTTTATGAAACGCATTTTTTTGATTTTGTAGCAACGAAACTCATTATGCATTTTAAAAGCATTAGGTGGATAGGGTTCTTTATTATACTAGCAACCTTTTTTTTAGCAATGTTTTTGACAAACGATGCTGTCTTGTTAACTCTTGTCCCCTTTACAATATTTATCACGAGACACACGAAACAAGAAAAACATGTCATTATCATCATTATTTTACAAACATTTGCTGCAAATTTGGGTAGTGCATTAACACCGATGGGGGATCCACAAAATATCTATTTATATGCATTTTATGATATTCCTTTTTTTGAGTTTATTTTGACTACGTTACCAATAGCAATTGTTGGACTTATTTTAATATCAATCACTACTATGATAAAAATTCCTAACACTGTTTGCCAGCTCAGCATTATTGCACCAACAGTATTATGGAAAAAGTTAGGCTTATGTAGTCTAATCCTCTTCAATGGACTTTTGTGTGTGCTTAACATTTTACCTGAGTGGTATACATTAGGAATCACTTTGTTTTTGGCTTTATTGTATGGGAATCATCTTTTTAAACGCGTGGATTATACGTTGTTATTAACTTTTGTATCATTCTTTATATTCACGGGCAATTTAGGGCAAATGAATCTAATCAATTCTCAGATCATTGGGTTACTTGATTCGAAATTTTCGGTTTATTTTACTGGTCTTCTAACAAGTCAATTGATTAGTAATGTTCCTGCAGCAGTTTTATTATCGACATTTACCGCAAAAGCATATTGGCAACAGCTTCTTTTAGGTGTAAATGTTGGCTCAATGGGAACAATTATCGCATCATTGGCAAGTTTAATAACCTTTAAGTATATGCTTAAAGATTATCCGAGTGAAACAAAAAAATACTTGATAACGTATACTGTACTTTCGCTTATTTTTATGGTGGTAATTTCTATTGTTGTTTTGATGCTACCTTTGATGTTTTAGAAAATGTTAAAATAATTCCTAAAGCAATTGATAAATAAGCAGCCATTAAAACTCTATAATTTTCTGGTAACAAGAATGTAATTGTATGTGCTGGAATCCAAAATAACGGTATCGTTTTGATGACGACAAATCCGAAGAAAAATTTCCAATCAATTCGATCAATGACTAGTGAAAACTTCACTTTTAATATCTGCTTTGGATTTCCCATACCTAGTTCTATATAATTATCTGTAATTCTATGCAAAATCATAAATGATGGTGCAAAGAATAAATTCATAAAGAAACTTATTAAAAACGCAGTTAAAAGATTGGATAGAAAGTTATTATCACTTATGGATGGTAAAAGGCTTACAGTTTGTGCAGCGACGATACCAGATGCAAAGACTTTAAATATTAAGACGAAAACCATTCCCAAAAAACCCCAAACAATAAATTTTGCTATGATTCCTTTTTCAGAAAAATAACTTCCCTTTTTGATTCGATTGACCAAAATCTCACCCATACTTGCAAGGATAGCTGTTTTAATGAATCCCATGAAATAAGGATAGTTATTTGTTGCTGTTTCAAATAAAGATCTCGTTAGTGGAAAAGCAACGAATGCTGTGATTCCCAAAATAACAAAAACCCATATTAAATCTTTTAGTTTCATGATTCACCTTGTGTTCTAGAATATCTTTTAGTTTTAGTATACAATGATAAATGTTTTAATTCAATACAAAATAAAAAGGCAAGACTTCAAATGAAATCTTGCCTTATCTTTTTGTTTATTTTTTTAGATTGTAAAATGTTTTTAATCCAAGATATTGTGCGCTACCACCCAATTGATCTTCAATTCTTAACAATTGATTGTACTTAGCAATTCTATCAGTTCTTGATGCACTACCAGTTTTAATTTGACCAGAGTTAGTAGCAACAGCGATATCAGCAATTGTAGTATCTTCTGTTTCACCACTTCTATGAGAAATAACTGCTGTATATCCAGCACGTTTAGCCATCTCAATAGCATCAAATGTTTCAGTTAATGTACCAATTTGGTTTACTTTAACTAAAATTGAGTTTGCAATACCCATTTCAATACCTTTAGCTAATTTTTCAGTGTTTGTAACGAATAAGTCGTCACCAACCAATTGGATTTTTTTACCAAGTTTTTGACTTAAGTAAACCCAACCTTCCCAATCATTTTCATCTAAACCATCTTCGATTGAAATAATTGGATATTTTTCTACAAGTGTTGCATAGAAGTCACTTAGCTCATTACTTGTGAATTCTTTTCCACCTTCACCAGCTAATACATAAGTTTTCTTTTCTTTGTTGTAAAATTCTGATGAAGCAACATCCATAGCTAGTAAAATATCTTTACCAGGTACATAACCTGCTTTTTCAATCGCTTCAATAATCACCTGAAGTGCTTCTTCGTTTGAGCCTAAGTTCGGTGCGAATCCACCTTCATCACCTACTGCTGTGTTATAATTCTTAGCTTTTAATACAGCTTTTAGATTGTGGAAAATTTCCGTACCCATTCTAATGCCTTCTTTGAAAGTTTTAGCGCCAACTGGCAATATCATAAATTCTTGGAAGTCAACATTGTTGTCTGCATGCGATCCACCGTTGATGATGTTCATCATAGGTACTGGTAATTGTTTCGTGTTAAATCCGCCTAGATATTGGTATAATTCAACACCTAAGAAATCTGATGCTGCTCTTGCAACAGCCATAGATACACCTAAAATTGCATTTGCACCTAATTTAGATTTGTTTTTTGTGCCGTCTAACTCAATCATTGTTTGGTCAATACCAACTTGATTTGTTACATCAAATCCTACTAACTCAGGTGCAATAATTTCATTCACATTGTGAACTGCTGTTAATACCCCTTTACCTAGATAACGTTTCTTATCACCGTCTCTAAGTTCTACTGCTTCGTGTTCTCCTGTTGATGCTCCTGATGGAACAATTGCGCGTCCAAAAGCTCCTGAATCTGTATAAACCTCAACTTCAATCGTTGGATTTCCTCTTGAATCAAGCACTTCGCGTGCGTAAATATCGCTTATAAATGGCATATTTTCACTCCTTTATTTAGTTTTTTCTGCCTGTTTGTTTACTACTATTAATTATACACAAAATGTCTGTGTATTGAAAGAACTTAAACAATAAAAACGTTTACTTACTGTGTCTATATGCATAAATCGTCCCAATGATGAAGAATAACAGTTCAAACAAATTTTCAACTGCAAAAAAATATCCTGTAAATGGATTTAAAAATTCAAAATGGATCAATGGATTGAATAAAGATACATAGTGTCTGAACTCAGTTATACCAGATAAAAAATATAATCCGCCATATAGTGTGATAGACATAAAGTAATACGCTAGAAAAAAGAAAAATACAGTTAATATAGAATAAAGTATATGATACTGAATATAAGCTCCTTTAATTCTTTTAGCCGTTAGGAAAGCTAAAATAAAAAGCATTAACCACGTCAGTGAAAAGTTGAATAAATAGGTGAATAACAAATGTAATGATCCAATTAATAACCCACCCATTAAAGACATAAAAATGCCCTGTCTGATGACGGGCATTATGTCACCTTTTTGGATTGGTTCTTTCAACATTTCACTAAATTTCATATTGTATCATCCTCATGGTATATTATAACATATTAAAGTTCTAAATATTTAAGTCTTGGTTTCAACATTAAGAACACAACACTTACTAATATACCTTTTGTTATGTTAAATGGCATATAGATTACAAAAAGTGCCCAAAAATATTCTAAATATGAGAACGGTGAATCGGGAATAAATGAAAAGACATGGAAATGCAATCTACCGCTAATACTCAAAACAGGAACATATGGGTTCGGTATTGTGTAATATATTGGTGTTGTAATGAAGAAATTTAGTGCAAATAAAACTGTTGTGAGTAATAATGTAATCGTTAAAGTCGTCACAATAAACTCTTTTTTGCTAACATGATTATTGTTAACACTAACTTCATAAATTAATGGTTTTTCTTTATTTTTCAAAATCTTCTTAGCAATATTGTAACCAATAATAATTGCAAATGATGCGAACATTGCAATCATTTCACCAACAATACCTGCTAAATCAAACCCGTTAAATAGTCTTCTAGAAAAACTTCTAATCAACACAACAACAACTGTTTCTTTATTCCCTAATACTAGTAAAGATACCAAAATTGCAACTTCACTAAAATCAAGCTTTAAGAAACTCGCACCTGGGATTGGCCAGGTAATCTCTACTAATCCCAAAACAATGGAAACAGCAGCTAAAGATACGATATAAAGCATCTTTTTTAAACGTAAGTAATTTGACATGAATTTAACCTCCTAGTTAATAAAAATATCGCCAAATTACTTCGGCGACAAAAAGGAAACGTCAAATTGACATCATCTTCTTCCATCCAGACTTTACTGTCGGTCCATGAGTTACACACGGTCTGCCCTAAGGCTCGCGGACTATTACCGCCGGTCGGGAATTTCACCCTGCCCCGAAGTATTCAATTACAGCAATATTTTAACATATTTATTTTAAAAAGCAATAACCCTCTATTGAAAACGTTTTTTTAGCATAGATTCGAGCATGTTTTTGTTTTTGAAGTATAATAGAGTTGACAAAAACGTTAGAAGGAGTATATATATGAATAAAAAATTTGCAGGATTAATTATCATGGACGGTTATGGGCTTGCTCCTGATAGTCCAAGCAATGCAGTATCAATTGCTAAAAAACCATTTCTAGACTATTTATTTAAAGAATATCCTAACAATGTTCTTCAAGCAAGTGGAGAGTATGTTGGTCTACCTGATGGTCAAATGGGTAATAGTGAAGTAGGACATCTAAATTTAGGTGCTGGACGTATTGTTTATCAATCATTGACTAGAATCAATGTTGCTATAAAGGATGGTTCATTCTTCAAGAACGAGGCTTTTTTACAAGCTATTGAACATGCTAAAAAGAATAATTCAAAAATCCATATTTTCGGATTAGTTAGTGATGGTGGGGTACACGCATACCCAACACATATTAAAGCATTGCATGATTTAGCTGTTTCTCACGGGTTAACACCTTATTTACATGCCTTTATGGATGGAAGAGATACAGCTCAAACCTCTGGTAAAGGATTTTTAAAAGATTTAATTGACCACGGCATGAAAGTTGCAACAGTATCTGGTAGATACTATGCGATGGATAGAGATAACAACTGGGATCGCATTCAAAAAGCTTTTGATAATATGGTTTTAGGTACCGGAAAACATTATAAAGATGCTTTAGATGGTATACAAGCTTCATATGATGAAAATGTGACAGATGAATTTATTATTCCATTCGTGGCTGATGAAAAAGGATTAGTTCAAGACCACGATGCGATTTTATTCGCAAACTTTAGACCTGACCGTGCGATTCGTTTAGCAACTGCTTTTTCCAACCCAACAGCAACCAAAGAGTATCAAACACCAGGAAAACCAAATTTTGATCTTAAAAATGTTCCAACCGACATCTTCTTAGTTTCGATGATGCACTATAATGAAACTGTTAAGGGTCCATTAGCGTATGAACTACAAACTCTAGATAATTTATATGGCGATGTAATCGCTAAAGCAGGTTTAAAGCAATTAAGACTTGCAGAAACTGAAAAATATGCACACGTTACTTTCTTCTTTGATGGCGGTAGTGAAAAAACTATGGAAGGGTCTACAAGAATCCTTGTAGAATCTCCAAAAGTTGCTACATATGATTTAAAGCCTGAAATGAGTGCTTTTGAAGTTAAAGATAAAGCAGTTGAAGCGATTTTATCAGGAAATTTTGACACAATGATATTAAACTTTGCGAACCCTGATATGGTAGGTCACACTGGTTCAATTGAAGCAGCTAGAATCGCTGTTGAAACTGTGGACCAATGTACGAAGGAAGTTGTTGAGGCGATTCAAAAAATCGGTGGAACAGCGATTGTTATTGCTGACCATGGAAACGCAGAAAAAATGCGTGATGAAAATGGAAACACGCATACAGCTCATACTACAAATCTCGTCCCAGTCATTATTACTCAAAAAGATATTGAAGTTAATACTGGTGCATTATGTGATGTTGCTCCAACACTTCTTGATTTATTGGGTGTTGAAAAACCTAAAGAAATGACAGGAAAGAGTTTAATTGTTAGAAAATAATAATTGATTAAATAAAAATAAAAGTGGTCTAGCAATATGATATGCTAACCACTTTTTTGTCGTTATGATTTGATTTCTTCTATGGATTCAACTTCTAAATATCTTTTCTCCAAGATTTCCATAATTTCCTCAATGGATATGTTATCTTCTTGATAAACCACTTTTGCTTTTTTTTCTACCAAGTCATACTGAAAACTGTCAATTCCTTTGACATATAAAGCATGTTGCGCTGATGTAATTCTTCCACAAAGGCAAAATTTACTCAAACCTAAATAGACAGTAGGCATAAAAACACCTCCTCTACCTTTGTTTTACATCATTTTTGATTAAAAGTCTTTAATTATGCTTGTTGACTAACATTCCTCAATTTCCATAACATCTAAGTCATAACCAACTCTATGAATTGCATCAGCTATTTGAATCAAGCTAACATCTTCATCCTCATAGTAAATTTTTGCAAAATGTGAAACTACATCGTATTGAAAATGTTTGATGCCTGCTTGATATAGCGCATACTCGATGGAACTTACACATTCTGGGCAATGCATGCCTTTCAAATTCAAACATACTCTTGGCATTTTAAACCTCCGAATTTAATTATTTTACATCATTTTCTGCAAATAATATTCGATAATACTTTGTGTTCCTTGTTCACTAAAACCATGATCTAATATTGTTTGATATGCTTGTGTTACTTTCTCTAGTACAACTAAAGGTAGTTCACCTTTCTCTTCCATTGCTAATTTTAGGTCCTTTAGAAAATGTTTCACAAAAAATCCTGGTTTATAATCATTTTCTATCATCTTAGGCCCATTATTAGCTGCTTGCCATGAACTAGCTGATCCTCCAACAATAACACTTAACATTTTGTTGACATCCAGATTTTTCTCTTTTGCATAAACTAACGCTTCAGCAATTCCCATAATGTTACCAGCAATAACTGTTTGATTCGCTAATTTAGCATGCATTCCAGATCCAGCAGATCCCATATATGTAATGGTTGTCCCCATCAGTTTAAACAATGGTAAGACTTTGTTAAACACTTCTTCATCGCCACCAACCATAATTGAAAGTGTACCTTTGATTGCTCCTAAATCACCACCAGTGACTGGAGCATCTAACATTTTCAATCCTTTTTCTAAGGCTTTTTGGTATAGATTAAATGCTAAAGTTGGTGATGACGTTGTCATATCAACCAATATTGTTCCTTTTTTAGCTTTTTGTATGATTACTTCATATACTTCTTTTACATCACTGGGGTAACCAACAATAGTAAAAATAACTTCTGCATTTTTGATACATGCTTCGATAGTATCAAATGCTTTAATCTTAGGTTCTAAAGCCTTCGCTTTTTCAAATGTTCTGTTATATGCAAAAACTTCGTGTCCTGCGTCACTTAAATGGAGTGCCATAGGTCTACCCATAACTCCAGTTCCTATCCATGCTACTTTCAAGTTAAAATCATTCCCTTCTTTTTAAGTTCTTTCATCTAGCCATTGAATTACATCTTTAAAAGCTTGATCTCTATCAATTTCGTTGAATATTTCATGATATGCATCAGGATATATAATTAATTTCTTGTCCTCAACCGGAATCAATTCTAAAAGTCTTTGACTAAATTCTTTTGGGACAACAGTATCTTTTTCTCCGTGAAGGATCAAAATTGGCAATTGAAATTGGTTGATATTTTTATTTAAGTATCTAACACCGCTCACAAACATATTTCCAGCTAATGAAAAATAAAATTTTTTTAGATTAAGAGGATCTTCTGCATAATTACTTTCTACCTCAGTTATTCTAGAAAGTTGATTTTCAAAATTTGTTTTTCTCGTAAGACTTCCTAACCATTTGTATCCAATGAATCTAAATGGTAAAACATCCTTAATAAAATAAGATGGTGCAGCACTAGAAATGATACCATCAACATCTTTATATTTAATTGCATACATATCGACAATAAGTCCACCCATGCTATGTCCAATTAAAAATATTTTTTTGGGGTTTCTTTTTTTCTCATCGTTGACAATGACATGAAGATCATCAATGGTTTGATGATAAGTACGAAGTGCCCCACGTTTTCCTTGGCTTTGACCATGCCCTCTAATATCGTAGCGGATAACCGTATAATTCGCTTCATTTAACCGCTCAGTAATCTCATCATATCTTCCAGAATGCTCAGCAATTCCGTGCGTGATGATTACACTAGCTTTAGGTGCTTCAACATCATTTCTTTTAACATGTAATAAAATATTATTAACCAGCATTGATATAACCCCTTTTATTTTATTATACATCGAAAATTGCATTGCTAGAAACAATTTTTATGTTTTACATAAGCAATAGTTTAGGTGCTATTTTTTTATTCTTAAAAATATTATAATCTTTTCGTACGAAACACTTTGAAATTAAAAATAATGTTGTATAATGAAATTAGAAAACGCTTTTAGGAGATGACAAATGAAAACAACTGCTTTATATGATAAACACCTAGCGTTGAACGCAAAAATGATTGAGTATGCTGGATTTAATATGCCAGTGTCCTATACCGGAATTATTGAAGAGCATTTAGCTGTTCGTCAAGGTATGGGCATTTTTGATGTATCACATATGGGTGAATTCTTAATTGACGGGAAAGAATCATTAAATTTTGTTAATTATTTAGTGACAAACACAGTTCCTCTTGATACTTCTAAAGTTACTTACGCTTTGATGTGTGATGAGAAAGGATTTGTTGTTGATGATTTACTTGTTTACGTGATTAAACCTGAACAAGTTCTTCTAGTCGTCAATGCTGGCAATATTGAAAAGGATTTTGCATGGGTCGAAAAACAAAGTCAAGCATTTGATGTTAAAGTTAGAAATGTATCAGAAAATTATAGTCAAATTGCTATTCAAGGTCCAGATGCAATCGATGCAGTAAAAGATATTCTTAATCACGATGTGCATCAACTAACATTTATGACTTATGCAGTTGTTCCATATAAACAAGGATATGTGATTTGCTCTAGAACAGGGTATACAGGTGAAGATGGATTTGAAATATATGCTGAACATGAGTTAATTCAACCGTTGTGGGATTTAGCAATTGAAAAAGGTGCAATACCTTGTGGGCTAGGTGCAAGAGATACGCTTCGTTTTGAAGCAAACCTTCCGCTATATGATCATGAGATTAGTGAATCAATTAATCCTGTTGAAGCTGGCTTAAACTTTGCCATTAAGCTTGAAAAAGACTTTATAGGGCGAGATGCACTTGTACAATATAAAGAAAATCCAAAAAGAAAAGTTGTGGGTCTTGAATTACTTGAAAGAAATATTCCAAGACACGGATATGAAGTATATCATAATGATCAACTGATTGGCCATATCACAACAGGATATTTACTACCAAATGTGGAAAAACCACTTGCATATGCCTTAATAGATATTGAGCATTCTGCAATTGGAACAGAACTTTATGTTCAAATTAGAAAAAATCAAGTTTTAGCTAAAGTAAGAAATAAAAAATTTTATACAAAGAATTATAAAAAATAGGAGGGTTCACATGGTATTAGAAGGATTGTTATACAGCCCTAGTCATGAATGGGTAAAAGTTGAAGGTAACGAAGCGTATGTTGGTATTTCAGACCATGCACAAGAAAGTTTGGGAGCTGTTGTGTTTATCGAGTTACCAAAAGTTGGTGCAACTATAAAAAAAGGTGAAACTTTTGGTGCTGTTGAAAGTGTAAAAGCTGCATCAGATTTATATTTACCTGTTACAGGAAAAGTAATCGAAGTTAATTCTACACTTGAAGATGCTCCTGAAACAATTAATGATGATCCATATGGCAGTTGGATATTAAAAATTGAGTTATTAGATGATTCCGAGCTAGAAGATTTATTAAGCGGTAAAGAATACGAAACTAGTATAGAGGAGTAGGTGTTCATATGCACAAATATCTTCCGCATACCAGTAAAGATATAGAAGAAATGTTAAAGGTCACAGGTGCTAAATCCCTTGATGACCTATTTTCTTCTATACCTAAAAGTTTAAAACTTACCAAGCCATATAATATTCCAAATGTTTTATCAGATGATGATTTGACAAAACATATGCAAAAACTCTCTAGTCTCAATAAGGAACTTGTTGTATTTAGAGGTGCTGGAGCATATGATCATTACAGCCCAAGTATTATTAGAAGCTTAATTAGTCGTCAAGAGTTTTTAACATCTTACACACCTTATCAACCTGAAGTTGCACAAGGTACTTTGCAATACATTTTTGAATACCAATCTATGGTATGTGAATTAACAGGTATGGAAGTATCTAATGCATCAATGTATGATGGAGCTACTGCTACTGCTGAAGCAATGTTTATGGCATATGCATTGACCAATCAATCAAAAGTCATGGTAAGTGAAACATTGAATCCAAGAATTATTGATGTCATCAAGACTTATGCTAAATATCGTGATATTGATGTCATCGTTGTGCCACAAAAAGACGGAGTCACCGATTTAGATTTCATCAAAGAAAATGGTAAAGATACGATGGGGTTAATCGCTCAAAATCCAAATTACTATGGCATAATCGAAGATTATAATGGGTTCGCAGATGTCATTCATGAACAAGGTGGATTATTTATTTTAAATGGTGAAGGTCAAGCACTGGCCTTAATTAAAACACCTGGTGAGTATGGTGCTGATATTGCTTGTGGTGATTTGCAATCATTTGGACTTCCTTTATCTTATGGTGGGTCATACGTTGGTTATATGGCTACCAAAATGACATATGTTAGAAAAATGCCTGGACGTATTTGTGGGATTACTACTGATGTTGATGGAAAACGTGCATTCGTTTTAACATTACAAGCAAGAGAACAACACATTAGACGTGCAAAAGCTAATTCAAATATATGTTCAAATCAATCTTTAATGGCATTAGCTGTTACCATTTATTTATCAACAATGGGTAAACATGGTTTAGTTGAAGTTGCAAATGAATCGATGAATGCTGCTCATTACTTATACAATGAACTCCTAAAAACGAAGAAATTTGAAGTTGTTTATGATCAACCATTTTATAAAGAATTTGTTTTAAAAGCTCTTTTTGATGTTGAAAAATTTGAAAAAGAATTAATAGAAGATGGTATATTAGGACCACTTCATATAGGTGATCATCAACTCATGTTTGCTGTTACCGAAAAGCGTAGTAAAGCTGAGATTGATCTACTTGTTGAAAAGGTGGTGAACCAAAAATGAAATATTATGATAAACTCATTTTTGAACTGTCTAGAGATGAACGAAAAGGTTATAATTTTACGAAAAAAGATTTCCCAAAAATCTCATTACCAAAAAACATAATCCGTTCTGAAAAAGCTGAGTTACCTCAGGTATCAGAGTTCGATGTCGTTAGACATTACACCAATGTCAGTCAAAAAAACTTTGGTGTTGAAACTGGATTCTATCCACTTGGCTCATGTACGATGAAATATAATCCTAAGATTAATGATGAATTAGCTACCCTACCGGGATTTGCTAATATTCATCCATTACAACCCGTTCATACTGCGCAAGGTGTTTTAAAAATTTATTATGAGACACAACGCATTTTATCTGAAATATCAGGTTTAGCAGAATATTCATTAAATCCTTTCGCTGGAGCACATGGCGAATTGGCAGGATTAATGATTATCAAAGCTTATCATGAAAAAAATAAAGATCAAAAAAGAACGAAGATTATCGTTCCCGATAGTGCGCATGGGACTAACCCTGCAAGTGCAACCGTTTGTGGATTTGATGTTGTTGAAATAAAATCAAATCTTGACGGAACTGTCAACATTGAATCTTTAAAAGCAGTCTTAAATGATGAAACTGCAGGATTAATGTTAACAAACCCTAATACTGCAGGTGTTTTTGAGAAAGACATTCTAGAAATATCTAAACTTGTCCATGAAGCTGGTGGTTTACTTTACTATGATGGAGCAAACCTAAATGCACTTCTTGGAAAAGCTAAACCTGGTGATATGGGATTTGATATTACTCATATAAATCTCCATAAAACATTCTCTACACCTCATGGTGGTGGTGGTCCAGGTTCTGGTCCAGTTGGTGTTTGTGAGAAATTAAAAGAGTTCCTTCCAAATCCAATCGTTAGAAAAAAAGATGATTTCTACTTCTTTGAAGACTCAAAAAATTCAATTGGTGCTTTAGGCCAATTCTATGGTAATGCAAGTGTTTATTTAAGAGCCTATGTTTACCTGATGACCTTTGGCAAAGAGCATATGAGCGAAATTGGACCGCTTGCTGTCTTAAATGCGAACTATGTCAAAGATTCATTAAAAGATTTATTTGAGTTACCAATCAAAGGTTATTGTATGCATGAATTTGTGTTTGATGGATTACTTGATAAATCGACAGGAGTAAAGACACTAGACGTAGCAAAAAGATTACTCGATTATGGTTATCATGCACCAACGGTTTATTTCCCACTTATATTCTCACAGTCAATGATGATTGAACCTACTGAAGTGGAGTCAAAAGAAACGCTTGATGATTTTATCCAAATTATGCGTGTAGTTGCTAAAGAAGCAAAGGAAAATCCTGAACTAGTAAAAACTGCTCCACACAATACTATAGTTAGAAGACTTGATGAAGCAAAAGCAGCTAGAAAACCTATTTTAAAATTTAGAGATATTGCATAATTTTTTGAATAAAACATATATAAATTATAAATGGTTGCTTAACCAAGCAACCATTTATTTGTTTATTTTTAGACTATTATAATGACTTAAGTTGTTTTTGAATATTTCTAGCAAAATATGTTGATATTATTGAAATTAGAATAAAGGGCATTATATAAATAATCATTTCAAAGCTGTTCAACTGGTATTCAAAAACAATTTGAGCTATACTTTGACCAACAACAACAAATCCTAAATATATTGCAAACACAAATATACAAATACTCATGATGATTCCGATACTTTGTTTTCTTTTCAATTGAATAATTGCATAAATCGTCAAAGGCATGATAATTGCTAAATCTAATACAAAACTAATCTCTGTTGCTTGAAAACCAATGATGTCAGAAGGTCTATTATGTAAGAAAGCATTGGTTATTTCAAACATCCATATCATGGTTGAAGCAGCAAAAACAACTAAAAACACATACATTCCTTTGGTAATATTTATTTGTCTAAATAATTTATCTGGTTCAAATTGTTTTATATTTGAAATTTCAAAGATGAGAAAGAAAATAGATAGTGACAAAGCTGTAATATAAATTATAAATAGACGATTCATCATCGCTCCAAAAGCTAAAGTTGAACTATAATATGCAGTAATAAAACCCAGAGCTATCAATGTTAATTGATTAAATAATGTGTGGTTTTTATTGATGAATTTCAAATAGATAATTGTGGGTATTATTGTTAACAAAATCGCTCCATCAGTTCCAACATAAATAATACCCTTTAAAACACTCTCATAGGCATAAATCCCTCTACCAAACATTTCAACTTCGTCTCCATAAACATTATTTATTACTCCACTAACAATAATTTGATTATAAAAGACGCCAATTGAACTCATTAGTAAAAGAGATAGAATCAAGAAAATTGCTATAATTTTATCGTTGCGCATTTCATATACCTCAATTTAAAGAACTGATCATTTTATTATACTTTCTAAGTATTTTGGGAACTATGTTAAATGGAACTGGAGCTTTTGTTACTTGATCCACAGTACCACATAATATTAACTTTAGTTTCTTACAATAGAAAAGCCAAGAACCAGTCGCACCTGTATGCCCAATAAAACTTGGTGTTTTCTTAAACCACGTAAAAAGTCGTGGTATTTCTACTTTCATCATTCCACTGCCATACTGTATAGGCCATCCAGGAGCTAGCAAACTTACTCCAAAATCGAAAGTTTGCCATGAACTCATCATCATATTCTTTGCATTTTTATCTTTAAAAACTTTGTCATCGATAATAGATTCCATGAAGATTACTAAATCATCGAGTGTACTGTATAAATCATTAAAAGATTTTAATGCTTTTGGTTTATTACTAAATTCAACTTGTCCAATCCAAGGAAAAGTAATTTGTTTCTCTTTATGATTTTTGCCATGAGGTAAAAATGTGTTTTTCATTCCAAGTGGATTGATAATATATTTCTCATATGCATCTTCTATTGATAGATCCGTAATCGATTCTATAATAGCAATAAGTAACTGGTAATTTGTATCAGAATATCTTATTCGATACTTAGGCTTTGAAATGTCTTGTGGCTCAAAATGAGGTTTACCTGAGTTTTTTACAATTTTTAATATTTCATTTATTCCCCATGCCATATCATCTTTCTCAATAACTTCGTCTATAATACTCTTTTTATTTTGCTTTATTTCTAAATAATCTGGTATTCCAGATGCATGCTTAAGTAGATGATGAATTGTAAGTTGATCAAAGTAATCAATGCCATTGATAACATGCACATCTTTTATTAATTTTTCGGGTAGATATCTTATAATTTGGTCGTTTAATGTCAATTTGCCCTCTTCCATCAATAGCAAAACAATTGATGAAATAAACATTTTCGTTATGCTAGCAATCCAAAATGGTGTGTCAGTACTTAATGATTCTCCGTATGTGTTTTTCCAGCAAAATGAGTTATCTGTAGATTTCACTAACATTAAAGTATGATTTATATCTTTTTTTCTAGATAATTTATTTAATTCGCTTTCTAGAAACTCGATGAATATTTTATTTTTCATAACTTTCCTCCCATTAATCGTATAATATTTATTAATATTTTATCAAATTTGTGATCTATGTTAAATACTTTTATCGATAAAAATTAACGAAAAGGGACAAAATTTTGTCCCTTTTATCATTCCATTTCCATCTCTTTCATAACTTGTACTGCTATTTCATCATAGATTTTACCTGCTGAATCTTTTTCTGTGTATAAGTAATCACCATTTTGAGGTTGTCCAATTGGAACTTGTCCAAAAACTTTAACCCCTAATTTTTTAGCAACTTCTTCTCCTCCACCAGATCCGAAGATAAATTCTCTTTTATTGTTACATGTATTTAAGTAGTAACTCATGTTTTCAACTACACCAATGACTTCATGACCAATGGTTTGTGCACCAATTCCAGCTTTTACTGCAACATGTGATGCATTTCTATGCGGTGTTGTTACGACTAAAACTTTACTTCTTGGAACATATGTTTTAACATCTAATGCGACATCACCGGTTCCTGGTGGTAAATCAATTAAGATTAAGTCAACATCATCTTGCCACTTAACACCACTGAAAAAATGAACAAGCATTTTGCCTAACATCGGTCCACGCCACATCAAAGGTTTTTCAGGTGGCATAAAGAATTCTGTGGAAATCACTTCGATACCATCTTTAACTAGTGGTATCATTTTTTCATCCTCTGTCGAAGATAACGGTTTAACATCTATTTTCAAAATGTTTGGAATGCTGGCACCATAAACATCAGCATCAATAATCCCAACCTTTTTACCTTTACGTATCATTGCTGCTGCTAAATTTGCAGTGACAGTTGATTTACCAACACCACCTTTACCTGAGGCTATAGCTAAATAACGAATTAGCTTTTCACCTTCTGGTACAAACTCTGATTCAAAAAAGTCTATTTTGATACCTGGAAAACCTAATTCTATTTTGACTAATTTAATAATCTCTATTTTAACTTGTTGCTCATGTTTTGATTTATCTTTAAGATATATCTCTAACTCAGCAACACCAGTAGGTCCGATCACTAATTTTTTTATACCATTAACTTCTTTAAATGGTTTATCAAAACCAGGGTCTTTAATTTGTTCAATTCTTTTCTTTAAATCTTCATATGTCATACTCGATTCACCTCTAAACTATTATAACAATAAAAACATAATAACCCAACAAATACGATAATCATTTTAATCGATGTGATTTTGTTAAACGCTTTCACACATCCATCATGAATATAGAATAGATTCTTGTGGTAAAATATAATTAATATACTACTAAACATTAATTAAAAATTTGAAGGATGTGGTCTCATGCTAAAAGGAATTCCTGTTAGTGAAGGATATGCAGTTGCTCGAGTTTTAAAGATTGAAGAAGTTCAAATCGATTATCGAAAAGTAACTGTAGACAACCCATTAGAAGAAATTAGCATTTTTCGTCAAGCAATTGATCAGACCGTTACTCAACTAGAACAACTGAAGTCAGAGACAGAAAAAAAATTTGATCATGAAACTTCAAAGATATTCGAGGCACAATTAATGATTGCTACTGACCCTGAAGTCAATGATGCTGTTGAATCTAAAATAAGAGCTGAATCATGTAATTTAGTTTATGCAATCAAATATGTTGTTGACAGATTCGTGGATTTATTTGATCATTTAGACGATGAATACTTAAAAGATCGTGCTTTTGATTTAAGAGATGTAACCAATAGAACGATCAAAAACGCGCTAAATATAGAAATCGTGGATCTATCCCATATCAACGAAAAAGTTATTTTACTAACTACAGAATTGACTCCATCTCAAACCGCACAGATTGATCCTAATTTTGTTTGTGGTTTTGTGACTGAAATTGGTGGGAAAACTTCTCATAGTGCGATTATTGCTAGATTGCTTCAAATTCCAGCTATTGTTGGTGTTGAACATTTGATGCAAAAATTAAAAAATCATCAAGAAATTATCCTTGATGGTTTTCATGGAGAAATCATCACCGATTTTGACGATAAAATAAAACAAGATTATCAAAACAAAATTGAAAGATATGAGAAAAAGAAATCAGCATTGAAAACAATGATTGGTAAGCAAAGTCAATCCAAAGACGGGCATGTATATGAATTGTTTGGGAATATTGCTTCATCAAAAGATATCAATCATATTATCAATTTTGATGCTGATGGTATTGGTTTGTATAGAACAGAATTTTTATTTTTGGATCACTTAGTTCTACCTACTGAAGATGAGCAGTTTGAAGAATATAAAAAAGTATTAGAAAGTGTTTATCCTAAACCTGTAGTCATCCGAACTCTAGATATAGGTGGAGATAAACATTTGCCTTACCTTAATTTAGAAAAAGAACTCAATCCTTTTTTAGGCAAGCGTGCAATTCGTTTATCATTCGATCACATCGATGTATTTAAAACCCAATTAAGAGCATTATTGAGAGCAAGTGCATATGGTCATTTAAAAATTATGTTCCCAATGATTGCTGTTAAAGAAGAGTTTATTAAAGCAAAAGCTATTGTTGAAGAAGTTAAACAAGCATTAAGAAAAGAAAAAACTAAAGTTGCTGATTTTGAATTAGGTATTATGATTGAAATACCATCAGCTGCTCTTATGGCTGATCAACTTGCTCAAGTTGTTGATTTCATATCAATAGGAACCAACGATTTGATTCAATACACGATGGCAGCTGATCGCACGCATCAAAGTTTAACCTATTTATATCAACCATTAAATCCTGCAATCCTAAAATTAATTGATATGGTCGCACAAGCTGGTAAAAAACATCAGATAAAAGTTAGTGTATGTGGAGAGATGGCATCAGATATTTATGCTGGACCTCTTCTTCTTGGACTTGGAGTTGAAGAGTTGAGCATGACACCTTCTCATATTTTAAAAATAAGAAAGATTTTATCGAAACTTAATCATAGCGATTTAGAAAAATTATCGAAAAGTGTGCTAAAATTAGATAATGAAGAACAAGTTTTGTCAGAACTTAAAAAGTTGATTAAAGTCTAAGGAGTTATTATGGAAAAAAAATTCACGCTCAAAGCGGAAAATGGGTTACATGCAAGACCTGCTACAAATTTTGTCAAATTCGTCTCATCAATACCTGCCAAGGTTGAACTCATTTATAAAGAGTTTGCTGCTGATGCAAAATCAATAATGGCTATTATGAGCTTAGGGTTGCCTAAAGATTCGGTTTTTACAATACGTGTTGAATCCGATAAAAACGAATATTTAGATAATATCGAGAAGTATTTAAAAGAACATAATATGATATAAATAATAATGGCCATCGGATTGATGGCCATTATTTTATACTTTTTTACTTTTGGTAAAAGCTTTTTTGAAATATCCTTTGATTCTTGAGAAGAATTTTGTTTGATCATAACTTAGAATTGCTACTTTATATACTGGAGCAACCATGTATAATGATAATACTAAGAATACTGCTAATCCTAATAGCGCTATGATTGACTCCCAAATGGACAATACCCCTGATGCGAATGCAATTGGAGCAACAATTGGTGTAAAAATAGGAATAAATGCCATCACCTTTAAGAATCCCATCCCTCCAGCCATTGGTGCGAATATCCCAATATAAAATCCACCAACTAAAATCAACATAAGAGGTGATTGAAACTGTTGATAATCTTCTTGTGTTACTGCCATTGATGCGAATAATGCAGCTAACACCAAATAAAATAATGTTCCAAGTAACATAAACATTAAAGAAAATAGAATAATTATTGGCCAATTTGGCATCATTTCTGCAAGATAGGCTAATAGCGATTCTCCACCTGTTGGTAGATTAAGACCTGGCGATGCTGCAGCAACCCCACCAATCAATGATGCTATAGCCCCATAAGTAAATATTAACAACCCTTGTATGATTACAAATAAGATGCTTGCTGTAATTTTCGACAAGAAATGTATTTTTGCTGGCACACTAGCAATGACTGTTTCAATAGCTTTTGTTGACTTTTCTTCAATAATATCAACACCAACAAACTGTGTAGCCATTGTAATTAAAATAAACATTGGTAATACGAGTAAACTTGTAATTGAACTAATAAACATCTCTTGATTTGGATCTTCATAATCTGGCGCGTAAATTGTTTCAAAGCTAGGACCCGTGTAATCGCCTATTTGATAATTAATAATTTGAAGTTCAATTTGTCCCATCAATGCTGGATTCATTTCAGGGTATTTACTATAAATTTTCACATCAGGAGACTCAATGTCTCCAGTAAAATGAAAGGTTATATCAACTTCCGAATTAACCCAAAAAGCTTCAACATCAAATTGATTGACTGCTAAGTCCGATAAAACATAAAATTCATATCCTTCAAATGGTTGATTGAAAAGTTGTGATAAATCGGATACTAAATTTGTTTCTTGAGTCTCATTGACGACGTGAATGTTGATGTTTTCAACTAGATCATCATCTCCGCCAAAGAAACTAATAATTGCTGGGATATTAACAATAATAATCATTAATAATGCAATTACTATATTTGCGATAAGGAACGCTTTTCTTCCAACGCGTTTTTTTAGGCCATATTTAACTAGAAATTTAAACTTTTTCAACTTTATGTCCCACCTTTGCAATAAATATTTCGCTCAAGCTTGCTTGTTCGACATCGTATTTCATAATATGATCACACGTTTTAATATAATCAAACACATGTTTTGCAACAAGCTCTGACTCTATTTTTACGATGATTTCATTAGAATTTTCGATAACTCTATCAACACCAGGTATAGCTTCAAGTTTTTTTATATCGACATCTCCTATAATTCTGATGTTTTGCTTCTTAAAATCGATTTTGACTTGATCAAGTCTTCCTTCAATAACAGCTTTACCTTTTTCTAAAACGATAACTTCCTCACAAAATGATTCTACATGGTCAAGTTGGTGTGATGAAAAAACAACCATCGCACCTTGTTTTTGGAAATCTCTAATAACTTCAACAAACAATTCAGTATTAATAGGATCTAAGCCACTAAATGGTTCATCTAAAACTAGCAATTTTGGATTATTGATAATTGCTGAAATGAATTGGATTTTTTGCTGATTACCTTTTGATAACTCTTTTATTTTTTTATCTTTATAATCAACAATGTCAAAACGTTCAAGCCAATAATCAAGTCTTTCTAAAATAGCCTTAGGTTCCATATCTTTAAGTTGACCAAAATATAACATGAGTTCTTTTACAGTTATTTTAGTCAGTAGAGATCTTTCTTCAATCATATAACCAATTTCATTAACATTATGATATCCAACCTTCTCACCGTTATACAATATTTCTCCTTCTGTTGGATCTAGTAAACCCATAATCATTCTAAATGTTGTTGTTTTACCCGCACCGTTGGTACCGAGCAAGCCAAAAATATCACCTGGTTTGATGATAAAGCTTAGTCTGTCAACAGCAACAAGATCACCATAAAGCATTCTTGCATTTTTAACTTCTAGCATAAATTGCTACCTTCCTTATGTCATTGTTATTTGTTTCTATTTTTATATCTGTTTTCTCTTTCACGCTTTTCGATTTTTCTATCGAATTTTTCCCAAACGTCTTCAATATCACCATAGACTTCATCTTTTTGTACTTTCCATGGATTTTGATGTTTTTCACGTAAGCCATGTTCTTCAAGTGCGTTCGATTTAGCTCTAAAAAGCCAAACAATGAAATTCATCATTAAAATGAAAAATGCAAATCCACTAGCGATATAGATAATAAGCATACCCACGATAACACTCCCTTCCTGGTTTTAGTCATCTTCTTTAAATGACATTCATTATGGAGTTTCTCGAAACATTGTCTGATAAAAACAATGAAGCTGGAGTTGAATAAGCGACATATGAAAGTCAATTTCAAATGGTTCGCTTGTATCTCCAGCATCATTATATCATCTTATTATTATTTTTTCAACAAAATTATTTTTAATTATTTTTAGTCTCTTTCATAAGTAATTCCAAGAATTGCTCAATGGAGACAGTGACTTGTTCTTGTGATCCATACTTTCTATATGTTACAAGTCCTTCATCTTTTTCTTTATCACCAAGTACTAAAGAATATGGTATTTTTTGAGTTTGAACCTCTCTAATTTTATAACCTAGTTTCTCTTCTCTTAAGTCGGTTTCAACTCTAAATCCACTTGCTTTTAGCATCTCATAGACATCCATTACATAGTTTTGATGATGAACTACATTAACCGGCAATATCTTTACTTGAACAGGTGCCAACCATAACGGAAATGCTCCTTTATACTCTTCAGTTAAAAAGGCAACAAAGCGTTCCATTGTAGATACAATACCACGGTGAATAACTACGGGTCTATAGATATTTTTGCCATCTTCACCAACGTAAGTTAAGTCAAAACGTTCCGGTAATAAGAAGTCTAGTTGAATAGTTGATAAAGTTTCAGCATTACCTAAAGCGGTTTTTACTTGAACGTCGAGTTTTGGACCGTAAAATGCAGCCTCACCAACAGCTTCATAATAATCTAATTCCATTTCATCCATTGCTTCTTTTAATAATTTTTCAGCTTTATTCCACATATCATCATTTGGAAAATATTTCTCGGAATCTTTTGGATCTCTGTAACTTAATCTCAACTCATAATCAGTAATATTAAAATCATTATATACCTTGAATAGTAATTGCATCGTTCTCTTAAGTTCTTCTTTAATCTGATCAGGACGTACAAAAATGTGTGCATCGTTTAATGTCATTTCTCTAACACGTTGAAGTCCTGATAATGCACCACTTTTCTCATAACGATGCATCATACCTAATTCAGCAATTCTAAGTGGTAGTTCACGGTAAGAATGAACATCATTTTTATAAATCAACATGTGATGTGGACAATTCATAGGTCTTAAGACCAATAATTCTCCATCTCCCATATCCATTGGTGGGAACATGTTTTCTTGATAGTGATCCCAGTGACCAGAAATTTTATATAATTCAGTGTTTGCCATGATAGGTGTATAAACATGCATGTAACCTAAACTTATTTCTACATCAGTAATATATCTTTCAATAGTTCTTCTAATGGTTGCTCCTTTATGAAGCCAGAATGGAAGTCCAGATCCAACTTCCTTTGAGATCATAAATAAATCGAGTTCTTTACCAATTTTTCTATGATCTCTTTGCTTTCTTTCTTCTAAAAGATTTAGATAAGACTCTAGGTCTTTTTTACTAAAAAAACTAGTTCCATAAATTCTAACAAGCATTTTATTGTCAGAATCACCTCTCCAATAAGCACCAGCAAGACTTAATAGTTTAAAGTTTTTTATAAACTTAGTGTTGGGAACATGACCACCACGGCATAAATCAGTAAACTCACCTTGTGAATAGACAGTGAGTCCTTCACCTTTATGTTCTTCTATGAGTTCAAGTTTATAAGGATCATTTTTAAAAATATTTTTAGCTTCTTTATACGAAACTTCATGTCTTACGATTTCGTATCCTTGTTCAGAAAGCCTATTCATTTCAGCTTCAATTTTTAATAAATCTTCATCATTAACTTTATCATCTTTGAAATCAACATCATAATAAAAACCTTCATCAATAGCCGGTCCAACACCAAAACAAGCACCAGGGTACAATGTTGTGATTGCTTGAGCCATTAAGTGTGCTGTACTATGATTCAAAACATCCAAGGTTCTTGGATCTTTTTCTGTTAAAATTTCAATTGTTCCATCTTCCTTCAATTTTCTTGAAAGCTCTACATATTCCTTGTTATAAACAGCTGCTATAGCTTTTTTAGCAAGGCTCATTGAAATGCTTTCTGCTACTCGTTGTGCAGAAATTCCATCTTCGAAAGCTTTTACACTTCCATCTGGAAAAGTAATATTAATCATTTTATATCTCTCCTTTGAAATAAAAAAAGTCCTTAGAAATTTCTAAGGACGAGAAGTTCGCGGTACCACCTTAGTTCTAGCATAGCTAGCACTTAGCATATGGATAACGGCATGACCCGGGCTATTTTTTTTAGCCAACTCCAAGGTAGTAATTTAGATTGTTCGCAGCTTTCACCATTCTGCGTCGCTAAGTTTAATCTAAATATTGTCCTTTTCATCGTTGATGTCTATATTATAACACTTGTCATTATATTTTCAAGTGTTTTTTTCTTTAAATTGTTCCTTAACCAATCGAATTGGCGTCATTAAATCTTTGATTCTTTGAATGAGTCTTGCTGCCTTCATTAAACTTGCTTCATCTTTATTCACAGCTAAAAAGTCAATAAGTCTTTCAAAGTCATAATTTGAACTCATAAAGACTGGTAATTTTGCTGATAAACGGTATTGCATGATAGGAACAAGTATCTCATCTCTAAACCATGGTGTCATGTTTTCCCCACCAACATCATCAAGCATTAAGACATCAGCTTGTTTCAGTTGATTAATACGTTCTTCAAGATTACCTTCATTCATACCTTGTTTTATACTTCTCACTAAGTCGGGCATGTAAACAAAGAGTACAGAAATGTTTTTTTCAGCAAGTTCTTGAGCGATCGCTGATAAAAGATAACTTTTGCCTGTCCAGTTTTTCCCATAGAAGAAAATACCTTTAGAGTATCTATCTTTTCGGTATTCATTGATAAATGCTAGTGATTCCTCATAGGCATGTTGTCGTTCATCGTTAAATACTTCAAACCTTGATAAGCTGGCATCTTGTATGTAGACTTCACTGTCGTAGAACTTCAGGTGTTGTCTTATTTTTTCTCTTTTAATTTCAATTGCCTTTTCTTTTGTTGGTCGATAGATTATTTCAATATATGGATCGGTCATCAATACGGGTTCATAACCATTTTTAGCACCTTTTTGATCGCGTTCTAAAAGGTATTGATATACTTTATATATATCAACTTCTGGAACTTCTATATTTCTGGTTTCTGGATCTTTGGAAATAACTTTTTTCATTTCTTCTAATGTCATGTTATTCCTCCATTTTGACTAGGTCTTTAATATAATCATCTAACCAGTCAGGTTTGCTGACATTTTGCTTTTGTCCAGCCTTCTTTTGTACCCATTGTGTTTCTAAACTTGCTGAATGATTTATAGCATCCTCAGTTGTTTGAACACCTTTATTCAACCAATCTAATAACACTTTTTCTAAATAATTGATATTAGGTAGTATACCATCTTTATGCTTAAGTACCAACATTAAGATAACATTTATAATTCCAGGTTCAACATGATTTCTTTCGAGAAGTGCTGTTGCCGTTGATAACGCAATCCCTTGTTGATCCGTTTTTGCATATTTTTGAATAATGACTTGAGGTGAGACTTGGTCAATTAATACATTATTAGATAAATCTTTCTTTTTTATGGTTAAAAGCTTGTGTTTTTGGTCATAATGTTGTTTAGCTTTAAAATTGAGTTGTTGGAAGTTGACAACTTGTTTCGATTTTGCTGCTGCTTCATAAATTTGGACCATATCTCCAACATCAAATTGATATACAAATGAAATTTTATTAATTTGTTCTCTAAATTTTTCAGTTAATATTTGTGAGTTTTTTAGTCTTTCTGGTAAGTGTTCGACAAATGCATCATAATTGAATTTATGATTGATATGGCTACCACCGTTTTGTTGTCTTCCTTGAAGAGGATGTGCGACATTAAGTAAATTTAAGCTCTTAAACTCATATAATGAATCAAATG
Organism: Peloplasma aerotolerans; assembly: GCF_030012175.1. GTDB lineage: Bacteria > Bacillota_I > Bacilli_A > Acholeplasmatales > Acholeplasmataceae > Peloplasma > Peloplasma aerotolerans. Next base: position 6,253 of record NZ_JASCXW010000003.1, on the reverse strand, counting down.
ATTTGGTTACATTTTCATAACCCTCTGTAGATGGGATTTCCATTTTAAACATTTCTGTTAATAGATTTAAGTTTTTCTCACCTATTTCGCTTTGTAAATAGCTACCAAACACCGTATCTAGTAAAAACTGTTTAGCTGTTAATGGTGCTTTCATAAAATAGATAAAATGATCTTCTTTTTGATAGACAACTAAAAGATTTAATGCTTCTAGTTTATTTCTAATTTTTAAAAATTCTAGGTTTTTCAAGTTTAATAAGTCAAACAATTCGGTATGTTGATATGTATCGCGACCTGTTTTATTTACCAATTGATAAAAAGTCGTGTAAATAGCCTGTCCTTCAAGACCCATAAGAGGTTGATATAAAAGTGCCAACACTTTAAAATCTGCAGCGCTTAGATCAGATTGACTTTGTATTTGAAAAGTACTACTGTTCTTCATTTCGCATCTCCTCTATAAATAGATCAATTTGATGACATAATGCTTCTTTTGTTTTTCCATTATCCAAAATATAATCTGCATATTGCCTTTTTTTATTCAGAGACATTTGTGAATGAATTCTTTTCATTGCTTCATTTTGCGATATTTGGTCGCGATTCATTAATCGTTCGACTTGCATATCAAAATCAACATAAATTAAGACAACATAATCCACTTTTCTTTGATAATCGACTTCGATTAAAAGTGGCATATCAATAATAATGATTTTGTGTTCACGCAAACTTCTCTTTTGCTTTTCAACTTCTTGGTATACAAAAGGATGAACAATCAAATTAAGTTGTTCTCTTTTTTCTTTGTTATTGAAAATAATGTTGGCTAATTTTTTTCGATCCTCTTTTGTTTTTATTGGGAATTTGAAAAACGATTCAACCTCTTTTTTCATTTGTTTATTGCTTTTCCATAGCTCCTGAACAATCTCGTCACAATCAATAACTGGAATGTTTAAACTTTTAAAATATTGAGAAGCTGTTGTTTTTCCACTTCCAATACCACCGGTAAGTCCGATTAAAATTGGATTATTTTTGACAATTTGGACAGACATATGTTCCACGTCCTTTGACTTTCATTTTAATGATATTGGTTTGACATCGTGGACATGGTTCGTTTTCCTTCATGTGAACATTCAGCTCATTTTGGAAACGTCCATGTACACCAAGACTAGATGTATAAGAACGAATGGTTGTTCCACCTAATTGTGTCGCTTTATCTAAGACTTGTATCGCTGCTTGTATAATCCATTTTGTCTCATCGTAAGTAATATTTGATGCCAATCGAGTTGGATGTATGTGGCTTAGAAATAATGTTTCATCTACATAAATATTACCTAATCCTGCAATAATATGTTGATCTAGTAATACAGCTTTAATTTCAATATTTTTCTTGTTTAATACAGTATAAAAATAATCAACATCTATATCTTTTGGTTCTTTCCCTAGTTGATTGAGTGGGTAAGTATTTAAATAATCACTCAGTGGTATCAATGTGATCGTTCCAAATTTTCTAACATCGTGGTATCTTAAATTTCTTCCTGATTTAAAATGAAATACAACATGCTCATGTTTTTCTATAGGTTCATCGTGCTTGATGAAAAACTTGCCTTCCATCCTTAAGTGAATTATTAATGCATCTCGATCTAAAATAAATATCAAGTATTTCCCCATACGGTCAATTCTATTGATTTTCTGATTCGAGATTTTTTGCTTGAATTCACTAGTTTCATTGGTTATTATTTTTTGATAATACGCATCAACACCAATAATTTTTTCATTGGATATTTCATTTTCAAGTGTTACCCTAACTGTTTCAACCTCAGGAAGTTCTGGCATATTTTCACCTCTATTTTAATTCATACCAATTTGTACCAACATCACACGATGTTTCAAGCTCTACTTTTAGCTGAATAGCTTTTGACATCATCTTAGGCACAACCTCTTTCATTTCTTCTAATTCAGATTCAGGAACCTCTAAGATTAACTCATCATGAACCTGTAGGATTAATTTAGATTGCTTTTTATTTTTCTTTAGGTATTGATATAAATCCACCATTGCCTTTTTAAGTATATCTGCAGCACTACCTTGAATTGGTGCATTCAGTGCTGTTCTTTCACCAAATGACCTTTGAGTATAGACAGGAGACTCCAATTCTGGAATATATCTTCTGCGCTTCATAATCGTTTCTACATATTTATTTTCTTTAGCGAAATTAACTATATTTTCCATATAATCTTTGATTTCAGGATAGATGGAAAGATATTGATCAATAAATGCTTGTGCTTCTTTTGGTGTTACATTAATGTCTTCGCTTAGGCTCCATGCTCCTATACCGTAAATGATACCGAAGTTAACAGCTTTTGCTGCTCTTCTTTGTTCACTATTGACTTCATCCACATGAAATACTTCTTGTGCTGTTTTTGTATGAATATCTTCGTGATGGTTAAATGCTTCGATAAGACCTTTTACGTTTGCCATATCAGCAAGCACTCTAAGTTCTATTTGAGAGTAATCCGAACCTAATAAATATTTATTTTCTTCTGGAATAAATAATTTTCTAATTTTTCTTCCTTCTTCAGTACGAATCGGAATATTTTGCAAATTTGGATCTAAAGACGATAAACGGCCGGTTGTTGTCAAAGCTTGCATATATATTGTGTGTACTTTTCCGTCTTCAAATAGGTTTTGTCTGACACCTTCAATATATGTTGAATGTAATTTTGAAAGTTGTCTGTAATCAAGGATTTTCTCAATGATTGGATGGTGTTTTTGAAGATCATTTAGAACTTCTACATTGGTCGAATAACCCGTCTTAGTCTTTTTTCCATGAGGTAGTTCAAGTTTTTCAAACAGTATTTCACCAAGTTGCTTTGGACTTGAGACGTTAAATGTAATACCTGCTAACTCATGTATTTCTTTTTCTAATGTTTCTAATCTCTCTTTTAAATCTTTGCCTTGTATTTTAAGTTCATTTTGATCAACTAAAAGTCCACTATATTCCATTTCCGCTAATACTTCAGATAATGGAATTTCAAGGTCATTTAATAAATGAAGTTGTTCTTGTTCTTTCAATTGTTTTAATAAAGGATCTCTGAGTTCAAATATAGCTTTTGCTTTCGATGCAATATGTCTTTCATATATTTCTTTTTCTGGTAAACCTTTTTTTGCACCTTTTCCATAAATGACATCATCATACAAAATATCTTCATAATCAAAGTTTGAGACAATGCGTTTAAATTCTTCTTTTCCTAAATGCGAGTTGATTAGGTAAGCAGATAAAAGTAAATCGAATACTACGTTATTAAATTCCATATTTTGCCATAATAGAAATACTTTTGCCGCTTTATAGTCATATGTAAATTTTTTAATAGATTCATCACTTAAATACATTTGGAAATTAATGGATGTTAAAGCAAAATCAGGCGATAAAAAGTAATGATGTTTTCCATCGGTTATTCCAACACCCCAAAGTTCAGCTTTATGGTAATTGTAATCACTTAGTTCAAAATGAATAGCAAGCTCAGGTTTTAGTATTTTTCCTAACTCATGCTCATCTTCAATGACTTTGTATTCCCAACTTTCCATTTTTGCAGTTGGTTCTTCCATTTTCTTAACAAAAACGTGTAATTCAAGATTTTGAAAAAAGGTAATGAGTTCGCTTGTCTTCACTTCACCTTTTTCTAAATCGGATATTTGACATTCGATATCAGCATCAACATCAATTGTAACGAGTTGTTTGCTGAGTTTTGCAAGTTCTTCATGCTCTTTAATACGTTCACCTAATTTGCCTTTGATTTCATCTTTGTGTTCAAGAACGTTTTCTAAAGTCTCATATTCCTGAAGAAGCTTTACCGCAGTTTTTTCACCAACCCCAGGGATTCCTGGAATATTATCAGAAGTATCACCCATTAATGCTTTTAAATCAATCATTTGTTCATGGGTCAATTGATAAGTTTCAAACAAAGTTTTTGGATCAAATCTTGCAACTTCTCTCATACCTTTTTTGAGTAAGTTCACAGTAATGCGATCATCAACAAGCTGAAGCAAATCACGATCACTTGAATATATTTCTACATGATATCCATCTTTAGCACAGCGTTTGGCCATTGTTCCGATAATGTCATCTGCTTCATAGCCTGCTTTGCTATAGATTGGGACACCAGTTAACTCAATATATTGATTGATTAAAGGAATCTGCATCGCTAACTCTTCTGGCATTTTGATGCGTCCTGCTTTGTATTCTTTATATACTTCGTGTCTCTTTGTTGGTTCTTTAGTATCAAAAGCAACAAGTGCGTTTGTTGTGTCTTCAGTTATGATTTTTTCGAACATACCAACAAATGCAAAAAGAGCATTCGTATAAATGCCTTGTCCTGTTTGCATGAGTTTAGCGCCTGGATAAGCAGTTGCGTAATAGGCTCTAAACATAATGGAGTTCCCATCAATAAGTATCATTTTCTTCATAGTGTCTCCCCTTTTCCTTCATTGTATCATAGATACATAGATTAATTTTCCACAACTTTTGTGGAGAAAAAAAGGGTCAACGAATCCTAAATTGACCCTTTCCTTTGCCTTTACCTTTTTTAGTTTTTGTGTTCTGCATCATCTGAGATGGATTTTTTGATAAACTCTCTAGTTGTCTTTCATCCATATTCATCATTTGCTTCATCATTTTCTTTTGTGTTTCTAAAGCTTGTCTTAGTTTATTTAAGTCTGCTACCTTCATACCAGACCCTTTAGCAATCCGTTCTCTTCTTCGACTACTTTTGTCGATTAGAGTTGGATCTTTACGCTCTGCTTCAGTCATGCTATGGATTAATACACCCATTTGCTCAAACTGTTTATCATCTACTTGAGAAGCAGCATTTTTGAGTTGTCCCATACCTGGGATAAATCCCAGGATTTTACTCATTGATCCCATTTTTTTAATCATTTTAAACTGCTTGAGTAAATCGTTATAGTTAAATGTGTTAGACATTAACTTTTCCATCATGTTTTTTGCTTCATCTTCATCTATCGATTCAGTAGCTTTTTCAATGAGAGTTAACACATCACCCATACCAAGTATACGAGAAGCCATTCTCTCTGGATGAAACATTTCAAAACTATCCATTTTTTCGCCACTTGATGCGAACTTAATTGGAATACCTGATACTTCTTTAATCGATAATGCTGCACCACCACGAGTATCTCCATCGAGTTTCGTAAGAATAGCACCAGTCGCATTTAACTGTTCATGAAAACTTTTTGCAATGTTTGCTGCATCTTGTCCAGTCATTGCATCAACTGTTAAAAGAATTTCATTAGGTTGTGCAATTTGCTTAACATCAATAAGTTCTTGCATCATTTTTTCGTCAATATGTAAACGTCCTGCAGTATCGATGATAACAACGTCATAATCGTTTTCTCTTGCGTATTTTAAGCCGTTTTTAACGATATCTCTAGCATCAATCAATCCTTGCTCAAAAACCTCTATATCGATTTGTTTACCTATCGTATTCAATTGTTCTATCGCAGCTGGACGATAAACGTCTGCAGCAATGAACATGACTTTTTTCTTTTCTGCTTTCCGAATATACGCACCTAATTTACCGATGGCTGTTGTTTTACCAGATCCTTGTAGACCGATTGTCATAATCGTTGTGATACCGTTGATATTATATCGAATACCTTCAGCATCTTGCCCCATAACTCTTTTTAGTTCATCGTGGACGATTTTTACGACTTGTTGACCTGGGTTTAATCCTTTTAAGATCTTTTCTCCTACAGCTTGTTCTTTGATGTTTGCTATGAAAGTTTTAACAACCTTAAAGTTTACGTCTGCTTCTAATAAAGAAAGACGCACTTCGCGCATCATTTCATCAATATCGTTTTCATTTAGATAGCCTTTTCCGGTGAGGCGACGCATCGCCATCTGAAGACGTGAACTTAAACTATTTTCTGCCATTACTCATCCAACTTTCTTAATTGTTCCAATAATTTCAAATCATTTGTTTTTAGTATTTTTTCTATCAATTTTTCTCTTTCAGTTTGTAAATAATATAACTTCAATTTTTCTTCATAAGAAAATAAATGTTCTTCAACTTTTTTAAGTTGATCAAACACAGCATTTCTACTGACATGATTGAGTTCTGATATTTCTTGAAGTGAATAATCTTCATGATAATAGAGGTCAAAATAATGGATTTGCTTCTCTGTTAATAGAGGCTTATAAAAATCAAAAAGTTGATTTAATATTTCTTTTTTTTCTAACGTTTCCATCTT
>NZ_JASCXW010000029.1 GCF_030012175.1 Peloplasma aerotolerans | reverse complement strand
TTTTTAAAATAGATGAGGCTGTTGAACATGCCTTTAAAAAAATGCATGTTAGAGTCAAAAATGAACTTGTTAATTTTAGTCTCGAAGATGATATTAATCCATTAGAAATTACAGGTAAATATGTTGAACCTAAAGAATTTTATGATGGTTTAAATGATCCTAACACATTAGTTATAGATGCAAGAAATGATTATGAGTATGACTTAGGTCACTTCAAAGGAGCACTAAAACCAGAAATAAAAAGATTTAGAGAACTTCCCAATTGGATTAGAGAAAATAAACACTTATTAAAAGGCAAACGAATATTAACTTATTGTACAGGAGGAGTTCGTTGTGAAAAGTTCTCAGGATGGCTTAAAAAAGAGGGATTCAAAGATGTAGGTCAACTTCATGGTGGTATTATCACATATGGAAAACATCCAGAAACCAAAGGACAATTATGGGAAGGTAATTGCTATGTCTTTGATCAACGTATAAGTGTGCCGATTAATCAGGTAGATCATATTATCGTAGGTAAGGACTATTTTACTGGAGACCCCTGTGAACGATATATCAATTGTGCAAACCCAGAGTGTAACAAACAAATCATTTGTAGTGAAGAAAATGAACGTAAATTTTTAGGATCTTGTTCAAAAGAATGTCGGGATCATCCAAGAAATAGATATGTATTAAAAATGAAATCATCAACACAGACAAATCAACAATAAAGCCTATCTAGGCTTTTTTTGTTAAAAAAATACCTACCTGGTGGTAGATATTATTCATTAATATTTATAGATGTTATTTAACCACATACACATAATTTCTTTTCGTTTTTGCTTGATACATGTTATCATCAGCAATTTTTATAAATGCATCAACATCGTCTTTGAATGAGGCGTCATATTTAGCAATGCCAATGCTTGCTGTTGTCTTTATTGTTTTTGCTCCATGGATGACTTCTAAACATTCAATGTCTACTCTAATTCTTTCGGCGATGTTAATTGCTTCTTTAATTTCAGTTTCAGGGCAACATATGATGAACTCATCACCACCATATCTTCCAACAACATCATATGGTCTAACATTTTTTATAATTGCCTTGCTTAATTTCTTCAAAACGTTATCACCAATAATATGCCCATTTTTATCATTGATTCTCTTGAAATTGTCTAAATCTATAAATATTAAACACATTGTTGAATTATTTTCGCTAATCAATTGAATCTCATTTTCGAGCTTTTCTACAAACCCTCGTCGATCTAACAATCCTGTTAAATAATCATGATTCGACAAAAATTGAGATTCCTTTTGTGCTTTCCTTAATGCAAATTCAGTTTCTTTAAAGTAAGTTATATCTCTTATAATAATAACTGTCCATAATTGGTGATTTCGTTTAATAATTGATGACGTTATATCACCAATAAACTTTGATCCATCTTTTCTTCTAAATGATAGTTCAGTTCTTGCTTGACCCATTTGTTCTCTTATCTTGAGTGCTTCGTTTAGTTTTGGATCATCTACATCAACGATACCTTCACGTCCTAAGGTGCATATTTCCTCTTCTGTTCTTTGAAACATATCACACGCTGCTTGATTAGCTCGATGAATTCTGCCATCTGGACTTGTCAAAAGAATAGCATCTAGACTATGATCAAAAATGGATTTATAATAGTTTTTAAATAAATGATTCCCCATATTCAAACCTCATTTATTATCATATTGGTTCATTCATCAGTATAAATAGACACATGATTAAAAATCATTAAATGTATTTTATTGTTTAATTTTATTATATTCTAAATTGTCATTGCAAACAATACTTAAATTTTAATATGTTCTTAACTTTTTTTGTAATTTGATTATACAGCACGATATACTTCGATACTCTTTCTTAACAAAAAAAAGAACCTGTTAAGGTTCATCTTAAAAATTTAATAAGTAGGTATTCCCCATATAGATAAATACAAGAAATGCAATTACTAAATTATATTAATCGTATTACGTAAATCACTGCCCTAAACGAGCGATTGAAACTGTAAATCCCAATACTATACTCTTTAATCTAATGATACACTAAAAATCTATATATGGGGAATACACTTTCATTATACATCAAAAAAGCGTTTTTGCAAAATAAAAGCAATTTTGCATAAATTTATGTTTCACTGCTATAAAAAAAGATTCCAGTATGTGAAATCTTTTTCCTAGTATATCGTCTTATCGCTTTCCTTATATTCATTGAATAGTTCTAAGCATTGTTCTCTTGATTCTTCACTCAATATAAGTATTTCTTTATCTTGGTTTCCATCTTTAATAAATTTATATATGAAGTCATCTCTAAAACCGATTGCTTCCGCATCTTCTGTTCGGCAACCATAAACAACATCTTTGATATTCGCCCAAATAATTGCTCCAAGACACATTGGACATGGATAACATGTAGTAACAAGTGTACATCCAGTCAGATCATGTGTCCCTAAAACTTGACAGGCTTTTCGAATTGCATTAATTTCAGCATGTGCTGTCGGATCTTGTTCTGCTAATACTGAATTTGAAGCAAGCCCAATTATTTTTCCATGTGGATCTAACACAGCAGCTCCAAATGGTCCTCCTTCATCATCAAACATCGTTTTTCTTGCTAAAATGATTGCTTTTTCCATTGCTTTATTATTTTTGCTTTTATTGTTCATCGAATCCCTCATTCCAATCTCTATATATTTGCAACATGTATTGTTATTATAAGTTATTTGATACAGATAAACAAACAAAATATCCGGATATTTTTATGTTACTTCGTATAAATGATGTCAAAAATAAAAGCCAACTTGAATAACCAAGTTAGCTCATGAATACAAATCTTTATTTTGTTCCGTTGCCAAATACTGAATTAAATTGCTTTGCTACTCTTACAAATGTTGTACATTTAGATAATTGTTTCAAAGTTGGTGCTCCAACATAAGTGCAAGTTGATCTTAAACCACCTAAAATATCTTTTACTGTAACATCAACATTTTGGCGATATGGAATCTTAACTGTTTTACCTTCTGAACTTCTATAATCTGCAACTTCACCATAATTCTTCTTCATTGCAGTTTCTGAACTCATGCCATAAAACTTAACAAATCTTTTCTCTTCATAAATATCTTCTAAAGTTTCAGGATCTCTTTGATTAGTGAAATGATGCTCAGTGATGACTTGACCACCACCTTCATCATGTCCAGCTAACATACCACCTAACATAACGAAATCTGCTCCAGCACCAAAAGCCTTTGCTACATCACCAGGACATGTACATCCACCATCACTAATGATATGTGCTCCTAATCCGTGTGCTGCATCAGCACACTCAATAATTGCACTTAATTGTGGATATCCAACACCTGTTTGAATTCGTGTTGTACAAACACTACCAGGTCCAATGCCTACTTTAACGATATCTGCTCCTCTTAAAATCAATTCTTGAGTCATATCTGCAGTTACAACATTACCTGCTATAATAATATGTTCGGGATAAGTTTTTCTAACTTTTTCAACAAAATCTCCAAAATGTTCTGAATATCCGTTAGCAACATCTATACAAATATATTGGATTTTAGGAAATTTATTTAATATATCTACAAGCTTTTTAAAGTCTTGTGCATTTGTTCCTGTACTGACTGCACAGTATTGTGGATTCAATTGATTTTGATGTTTTTCAAGTGTTTGTGGTGTATATGATTTTACCAAACATGTAAACATATGGTGTTCTTGAAGTGCAAGTGCCATATTGATGGTTCCTACACCATCCATGTTTGCTGCCATTATTGGAATACCTTTCCACTTTTTTTGACTATGTCTAAACGTATATTCTCGGTCTAAATCAACATCTTTTCTACTTGATAATGTTGAACGTTTAGGACGTATTAATACATCGCTGAAGTCTAATTTTTGATCACTTTCTATCCTCATAATTAAATCCCCTTTTTGTTTATTTTATTGAGACGTATATATTATACTATGAATTTGTCTATTCAAACATTTTTTTGTACTTTTTTATTTATAATAAAAGAAGTTGATGCATATGGTACAATAAGATATAAAATCTTGATTGGAGTCTATATGATTATTTATGTTACAATAATTCTAATTATGTCCGTGATTACTTATTTTGCATATGCAATAGATAAAAAGAAATCGATTCAAAACAAACAAAGAATAAGTGAAAAATCGTTATTTATGTTAAGTATTTTATTTGGTGCATTAGGTGGCATACTGGCAATGCATTTCAAAAGACATAAAACAAAACATTTTATGTTTCATTTTGTCAATTGGCTTTCACTCATTCTTCATATTTACTTAGGATACCTTATTGATTTACATCAACTACTCGTTATTTAAAAAAAGATAAAGAAAAATACAACCTTTAGTTTTTTTAATTTGGGGTTGTATTTTTTTTTATTCTCTTAACTTATTTAACAAAAGTTTTAAGTTGTTACTACAGCTCTTTTGAAAATTCTTTTTCTTAACAAGAAAATATTAATCACAAAAAATGCTACGATAACAATTCCAAGTGTAATAAATGCAAGCTGATCACTTCTATATGCTAATCCAACAAGCATTAATAATGGAAATCCAAATGCTATCGCACTACTTGCTCCTAAAACTAAATTATTAGCAGCTGGAGTTTTAAAATGTGGATCAACTTCTCTTAATAGTGCAACACCTGTCGATGCAGTTCCTGTTAGCATACCAAACATTGAAATAGTAGCTTCAAGTTCATAATCTGGATATACTCTTTTACATATAAAGCGAATGTAGATAAATGTAACCACACCACCTACAGTTGTAAGAATAATAAATGGAATCCAAAGTCTTTCTAAGTCTGCAATATTGATTGCTGATATACTTGCAATTATCATAAAGTCAAATACAGTGCCTGCAATTCGGTTAAGCATATAATCATTAGGATAACGTCGTTGCATAATATTCATATCTCTTAGCTTAGCAAAAATACGTTTAAACAATAAAGCGAAGAGTGTTGCCCAAATAAAATTAAATCCCCAGATTAACGGACGCATGGATTCTATACCAAAATCACCAAATGCTCCAGTCAAAATTATATAATCAAAGCCCTTCATAAAAAAGAACGTCGTAAAATAAACAATTAATACCAAACATATTTGAACTGTAAACTTGTCAATCGCTTCTGATAAAGGAATTTCATCTGCTTCTTCAACAACATGTGAAGTGACAACTTCAGTAACGACTAGTTCATCTTCAACTTCAAGCTTTTTCTTCTTAACAAGATAATTTAAATAAAGAACACCACCAACACATGCCCACACAAATCCTAAGGATGCAATACTTAATCCAAATGCTTTACCACCAATAAAAGGATTTATAACATTTGTCTCATAAACACTTCCCATATTCGCTGCAGGTCCAGGGCCTTGTCCAAAACCCATTGGTAAAAGCATTCCAGCTCCCGTGATTAAATTAGGGAAAAATGTCAAAGTAAGCGTAATGGTAATAATTAGACCCACAACTGCTTGAATAACATACGTTCCGACAATTACCAATCCACTTTCAACTGCCACCATTTTTGACGCTTTCTTTTGATTTGATAATGACTTAAGTGCTAATGCAATAAAACCGATTGCTAATGTGTGAAATGTGATAACTTCCATAAATGATACTTGAAAAAAACCTTCAGGTAAAATATTACTTACTTTAATGAATAAGACAATAAATCCAGCTAATACTGCAGTTGGAAGTAATGACTTTCTTAAAAATCCTACTTTTCGACGAATGACATTTGATATCATTAAAACTACAGCTAAAAAAGCAATTTGATTTATACTAGACCAATAACTATTATTCCAGAATTCCATATTGTTCTCCTTTTATATAGATTAAGTTTTTATAAACATTTGATTTAGAATAACACAAGTTACTTTGAATATCAAGTTATTATCTAATTAGATGATTAAAGAAATATAAAAAAAAACCTTCAATCATATGAAGGTTGTTTTCGTCTATAAAATTTTATTAAAAATCATCATCATCTTTTGGTTTACGTTGTTCATGTTCAATAATAATATCTTTAAACTTTGCTCTAAACATGTCTTTATTTAAATTAATATATGCATGTCTTTGAGGAAAGAAAATTGTATTAATAATTGGAATCAATAAGAACATAATCCATGTAGGATGCCATTGTCCAGTTGCTAAACCGATGCCTATATATGCACCAGTAACAATAATACCAACAATTTTTCTAGCGTTGATTCTACGCTCAACAATAATGTTCACTAATGGAATTAAAAAGAATACCATCCATCCTGGATGCCATAAGTTCAATCCAAATCCTAACCATAAGAATAGAACAAGACAGATAAAAGGCATGATTTCACTTAATCTTTTTAATGGTTTACCTGTAAGTATGATCCAACTTAATGGTATCAATAAAAATGCTGTTAAACCTAACACCCATTGTCCCCAATATAATCCTGCAACGAGAAAAAATAAAACACTAACTAAAGGCATTACTGCTAAAATTCTATTTTTCATATCTATACTCCTTCATTTTTGTTACTTTAATTATAACATTTAATGCAAAATAATCTATTCTTCACTTATAAAATTCATAGATTTAATGTTATCATACATATTTATGCAGTTTTATCGCTTTCTTTTCTCATTTATTGCATAAATTATATAAATGCTATATAATGCAATTAAGAAATAATCATAGGAGGTCTTTTTTATGAGTAAAGCGAAATACGGTTATGGGTGGGTATTAAAATGGGTTTTAGCTGCTTTACTGCTTGGTGTTGGCTTTTTTATGTTCTTTTCACCAGATTTTGTTTATACAATCACAGGTGTTACCATTCTTATTTTCTCAGTTTTTAGAATTTATCCTTTGTTAAAGTCATTACACAAAGAGGTTCTTCGAACGATTAATTTAGTAGAAATCATATTCGATACCCTTATTGGTATTCTTTTGGTTTATATTGGAATTACTAAAGGATCAACTTTGACTGACGAACCTATATGGAGTACAGTTTACCAATATTCATTAGCTTTCTTCTTCTATGCTAGAGGATTAGTATTTTTTAATTCGATTGCATTTTTTGAAGAAAAAACTGAAGTACCTAAATTTTGGGCTCACATTGTTATTCTATCAATGGGTGCTATTATTGCAGTTCTACCAGATTTCGGATATGAGTCAGTTGCATTATTCTTCTTAATCATCTCATTGGTTGGTGCAGCATATCTTGGATATGATGGTTTTGGTGGATATTCTAAATATCGCGAATATTCAGCATCAATTAATGCAGGAAAACAAGTCGGAAAAGATAAAGAAGCTGATAAAGGAATTAATATTGATAAAGAAGCACCTAAAAAACGTATTGAGGATCCTGAAGAAAAAAGACCTTACGTTAATTAATGCAAATCATTAATAATAAAAGTTGCAAAAAATTATTTGCAACTTTTTTTTATGTTTACTTAACTGGTTTCTTTTTTAATGTCTTGTACCAAATACTTATTAAATCAATAGTTACTAAGATTGTTATTACAACCGAGAAGGCTATCATACCTTTGTTGAATCCTGTAATCACTTCTGTTGTTGTATGTTCCAAATAGTTTGAAATCACTTCAAACACTTGTGGCTGAATAAGCATTGAATGATTAACAAAAAGAATTAGGATGACTACTGATAATATTTGATATGCTGTATACATAATAGCAAGATGAACATTCCAACTCTTGTAATATAGTTTAGCTAAACTGACTACAACCAAAACGATTAGTGATACTATAAAAAATGGAATAAAGCTTTGAGCAACATCTGTATTAAAGATATGTGTAACAATAACTCCATTATCGTATATTGCAATCACATTTAAGTAATTCAGTAGAATCGAAATGAAAATAACTGAAAAAGTGACACCTAATATCATTTCAATAATTGTACCAGTGCGTGATATTTTTGCACTGTTTTCTTTTGGTAAATCAGGTAAATCAACTAACTTCCAATCAGTTTTCTCAGTCGTTTTTGTATGATAGTCAATTAAAGCAAATATAATTGTTACCCAAGCAAAAGCTGTGAATAAACCACTTATGACTGTAGCAATTATTTTTGCTGTTATTTCTGCTATTGCTCCAAGAATCGTTGTTGCTTCATAATTTAGTGATGCATCTATAGTTCCAAAAACCAAAGTAACGATCAATACAATAATACCTACAATTTTCAATACATTGATATAGTCATCAAAATATAACGGAGAAATTAGATATCGCTCTTTTCCTCGGTAATTGTTCGCTAGCGTTCTAGGATGCCCAAGTTCATAAAGCACTTTCTCAATTTCCTCATCCTTAGCGTTTTCAGGTAGCATGTCCATAATGTTTGCTTTTAGCTCTTCTGTAACGCTATTTCTCATGTCTTCCGGTAATCTTTTTGTTACTGCATAAATATAACGATCAATGATATTCTTCATTTACACTTCCTCCTCTATGAGTAGTTTTATTTCATGATTTATTTGTTTCCACTCTTTGATTAATTGATGATATACCACAAGTCCATCATCACTTAATAAATAATACTTTCTAGGTCTTGACTCTGATGTATCCCATTCACTCTTAAGCAAACCTTGTGATTCCAACCTTCTTAATAGAGGATATAAGGTGCCTGCTTCCATTGCTACGCCTTTTTCTTCTAGTGTTTGAAGTAATGAGTATCCATATTGAGTTTTTTTCAGTTGACTTAAAACTGAAATGATTTGCGTGCCACGCCGAAGTTCTACAATCATGTTATTTAGTACTGTTTGATCCATCTCAATCACTCCTTGTTCTCATTATACTGTATGTCATACACTATTGTCAATACATTAATATTAATTTTTTTGAAATAAGTGTATTTTTGCTGTCTTAATATATATATTAAATAAACTATGTTTTTTTTAATTCATTTTCAAATAAACCTGTTATGATAAGAAGTGGATGGATTCAAATCACACAAAAAAGGGATTGACCAAGTTATTTATGATGACATTGGTTATGGTTATAACATGCAAAAAAGCGTACACATCGCAGGAATACTATTAGCAACGATATTTGGCTTTTCATTTATGTTTTCTAAAATTGCTCTAGATTTTGTAAGTCCAATAGGATTAATTGCCTATCGATTTTTGATTGCTTTTTTAGCATTTGAAATTCTAAGGCTGTTTAAAGTCATTAAAATTAGATTTAAAAAAGAACAAATCAAACATTTAATTTTGGTTGCTTTATTTCAACCCGTCTTATACTTTTTATTAGAAACATTTGGTCTTCAACGAACAACAAGTGGTGAAGCAGGTATGATGATTGCGTTGATTCCAATCTTTGTTACCCTATTAAGTGCTGTTTTCCTCAAGGAAAAACCTAGATTGATCCAATTCTTTTTTATCATCTTAAGTGTTACAGGTGTACTGTTTATCCAATTAATGAAAACCAATGATGGTTTACAGTTTGAAGCACTTGGATTCCTACTTCTTTTAGGCGCAGTATTAGCTGCTGCATTTTTCAATATCGCATCTAGAAATGCATCAAAATCATTAAAACCTTATGAGCTCACCTATTTTATGATGCTTTTTGGAGCATTTACATTTAATTTTATGTATTTAATTAAATTAGGATCAGAAAATCGTATGATTGATTATATCTATAATCTATACCACATAGAACTTGTTATACCGATTATCTATTTGGGTATTGTCGCATCGATTGGTGGATTTTTTCTTGTCAATTATGCGCTTAGCAAAGCTCCAGCTCATATTACAAGCATATATGCTAACTTATCAACGATTGTTGCTGTCATTGCTGGTGCAACATTATTGAACGAACAGCTCTACTACTATCACTTTATAGGTAGTTTGATGATTGTAACTGGTGTTTATGGGACTGTCAGTTTTTCAAAATATAGAAATCATCGATTCGCAAAACAAAAAAGTGTTTTAAAATAAATGATTTTTATCTATAAATTATATGTCGTGCTTTTTCAATCAAAGATTGATATAATACGGACGTAATCATAAAGGAGGTCAAATATGAGTTACGATGAATATTTAAACAAAGAAAACCCAAAAGTGACAATGAAAATCAAAGATTTCGGTGTCATTCAGTTAGAACTTTTTCCAAGTGTTGCTCCAAACACGGTTAGCAACTTTATAAAGCTTGTTCAAGAAAATTTTTATGATGGTTTAATTTTCCATCGTATTATTCCTGAATTTATGATTCAAGGTGGCCGAAGCAAAAATGATACACCTTGTCCAATCAAAGGTGAGTTCACCCTCAATGGCCATGACAACCCATTGAAACACACAAGAGGTGTCATATCAATGGCAAGAACAAATGACCCAAACTCACAAACGTCTCAGTTTTTCATTATGCATAAAAATTCTCCACATCTTGATGGTTCATATGCAGGATTCGGTGGAGTCGTTGAAGGCATTGAAGTTGTCGATAAAATCGTTTCTCAATCAAGAGACTATCATGATCAACCTTATGATGATATCATCATCGAATCTATAACGGTTGACCTAAAAGGAAAATCATACCCTAAACCTGTTTGTTATAAAGCGGCAGTTTAACATGTCTACACGCATTAACAAATATTTAAGTGAAGTTGGATTTTGCTCAAGGCGTCAAGCTGATCGTTATATTGAGCAAGGCCTCGTGAAAATAAATGGACGACAAGCAGTGATTGGAGATCAGGTATTAGAAAATGACGTTGTCACGTTTGAAGGAAAAGCTTTAAAGCCAAGAGAACAACATGTTTATATAGCGCTTAACAAGCCTGTTGGTATCGTATCAACTACAGACCAATCTATCAAAGGAAATATGATTGACTTTATCAATTATCCCTCACGCATTTTTCATATTGGTAGACTCGATAAAGACAGCGAAGGCTTAATTCTATTAACAAACCACGGTGACATCGTCAATCAAATCTTACGTGCAGAAAACGCACACGAAAAAGAATATATTGTCGAAGTTGACCGTGTTTTATCTCAAGATTTTGCAACCAAAATGTCGAATGGCGTTCCAATCTTGAATACCATCACAAAACCATGTGTTGTTAAACAATTGGGACCTAAGCGATTCAAAATTATTCTTACCGAAGGTTTGAATCGACAAATTCGTAGAATGGCTGAATACTTCGGTTATACAGTTACTTCTCTTAAACGTGTTAGAATCATGAACATTAAACTAGATATTCCAGTCGGTGAATACCGCTATCTATCTCAAAACGAAAAAGATGAACTCTTTGAATTATTAGGAAGACAAACATCAAAATGACAGCTAAATCAGCTGTCTTTTTTTATCAAATGATGGCATATCACTTGGTAAGGCGATTTGCCTATGGTTACCAAAAATCTATTTTTAAAATGAATATAAATGCAATTTTTTTCTGATAACATTTTCATAAAAAAACTTGTCTCTTTCCTCTTTTCTTTTCAAAAATAATTGATATAATGATGACACAAGTGAGGTGGGAATATGGAATCATACAAATTACATCGAAAGATTTTATGCATCGATCTAAAGAGTTTTTATGCATCTGTCGAATGTGCAGTTTTAGGTTTGGATCCGTTTCAAACACCTTTAGTTGTAGCTGATAAATCTCGCGGTGGTGGTTCTATCGTTTTAGCTGTATCGCCATACCTTAAAAGCAAAGGCATGCCAAGTCGTTGTCGCATTCATGAATTACCTACAGATATGCCTATTATTTTTCAAAAACCTCGTATGGAACTATATTTAGAATATTCTACTAAAATTATTGAAATCTACTTAAGATTTATTTCTGAAGAAGATTTATATGTCTATTCCGTTGATGAAGCTTTTCTAGATATTACTGAATATCTAACCTATTATAATAAAACTGATCTTGAATTAGCCAAAACAATTTTAAAAACAATCTACGATGAGACAAAATTATTCGCAACCTGTGGCATTGGTGAAAATATGCTTATGTCAAAACTTGCTTTAGATATCGAGTCTAAAAAAGCACCTGATTTCATTGCTAAATGGACGTATGATGACATTCCAACAAAATTATGGCCCGTTACTCCTTTAAGCGAAATGTGGGGCATAGGGAGGAATATGGAACGAAATTTAGGACGTTTCGGTCTAAAGACCATCGGAGATATTGCACACTATGATATAACAACACTAAAGAAAAACTTTGGAATATTAGGTGAAGAGCTTTATTATCATACACATGGTATCGATATGAGCCTAATTCAAAACAAGAAAAATATAAGAAGTGTTGGAAAAAGTTATGGTATCGGACAAACTCTATTTTCTGATTACTATGTGCCAGATATCTTTCAGATTATTATGGAGATGGTTGATGATGTCACAAGACGTCTTCGCTTAAACAAAAAAGTTTGTCGAACTGTAAGCTTTGGTATTGGTTACAGTAAAGCCGTAGGTGGCGGTTTTTCTAGACAGATAACACTTGATCAACCAAGTTCTAGCACATCTACTATATATGAAGCTTGTCTATCTCTTTTTAAAACATATTATGAAGATGAACCCATTCGTCGTGTTCATGTCAGCGTGACAAACTTAAAACAAAACAACATTTATCAGTTTTCACTATTTGAAGATGTTGATCAGTTAATTAAAGAACATAATCTTTATGCGTCCGTTGACGAGATTAAGTATAAATTCGGAAAAAATAGTGTCAATAGAGCATCAAGTGAATTCAAATCATCTACGATTAAAGCTAGAAACAAAATGATTGGAGGTCACCATGCATAACGAACCCTATGTTGACCGAGGTATCATTAAGTGGGCACCTTTTGATGCACTCGTTGGATACCATTCAATGCTTAACGATTTAAAGTATCGTCTTGGCAAAAAGGATCGCCCTTCGTTAAGTGATGACCAGTATGAAGAACTCAATCGTAAACTTCAGCTTGCTTATCATCAAGATTTTGAAATTGAAATAGAATTCTATCGAGACGGCTATTTAAAAACGACCTTTGGAAAAATTAGAAAAATAGATTGGATTCAAAAAATAATCGTTTTGTCAAGTTTTGAGAAAATCAATGCAGAAGATATTATACAAATAGATTCCACATTTTGAAGACTGGTGCACTTAACCGGTCTTTTTGTTGTATAATCAATATAAAGAACACTGTTAATACAGGTAGGGATAGAATGTACAGAACTAGATTAATTAAAACATTAACCATCTTAATTGCACTAAGTGTTTTACTTGTTGTAAAACTTGTATTATTTGAAGCACATAAAACAGATAGTATCTTCGTATCAATAATCAATTGGATGATTTTTTTATCATCTGTTGGTCTTTTGATTTACCTTGTCTATATCAATAAATTTAGCATTAAATTTTATAATAGCATGCATAAAGATAAGCTCATTATCTTTATAACAATTTTTGTAATCGAAAGTGTTTTTTTGATAAAAAATCAATTACCATTTTCTCGAGTTTATCTTTTCTCAATTTTGCTTATTTTATCGTTTACTGCTTTAATAAGCCTATTGTTACCTGTTAAACTGAGCAAATTCTTTGATTTTTTTATACTCATTATTTATGGTATTTACACAATCGGCCAAGACACATATTATCGTATTTTCAACGACTTTTTTAGTTTCAAAGAAGCAACAACACTTAGAGAAGGCATTGAGTCTGGAGAAGGTATGTATAAAGCAAATTGGCTTTATGTCTTCATCATTATTTTGATAGCGGCTGCCATATACTTATATAGTAAATACACAAAAGTATCTCATCTAGAAATCAATAGAAAATTGGTTTTAAGGCTGTTAATGATACCTTCATTATTATTTGTTTTGATTCAATTAAATGTTGACTATAGTGTTCAAAAAGATAGACCTTATACTAGCGATCATTATTTATATCAAACTGTTTTCAATCGAACTCGGTTTGCGTCAAGATTTGGTGTTAGTCAACTCCTCTTAAGAGATTTTATTGATAGTTTAATTCCGACGTTTCCTTCAAAAAGGGATGTCTCATATATCGAGGATTATTTAGATACAAATATGAAAAGCCATGAAGTAAATGCATACAGTGGTATTTTTAAAGACAAAAATTTGATTTTCATATTGGCAGAATCATTTGATGAGATTGCATTGTCTGAAACACTCACACCTAACATTTATAAATTGAAAACAGGAGGTATAGACTTCCAAAATCACTTTACACCTGTTTTCCAAAGAACGACAAGTGATACAGAATTTATTTTTAATACAAGTTTAGTTCCATCTATTGAAGATGGTCCTACGACTTCAACTTTCACAAATAATAGTTATCGTACATCTCTTGCTTCATTGTTTGCTGCAAATCAATATACAACTCGTGCCTTCCATGGAAATTACAAAGAATTCTATAGGAGACATATTACATACATGGGTTATGGATATCATGCATTTTATGGTCAAGATGAAATAGGATTATCAGATGTGGAAAAAAAGTTTGACACTATTTTTTACGAACAATCATCACATTTGATACTTCCTGATGACAACCCATTTTATAGCTTTGTAATATCTTTTGCTGGACATTCTCCATACTCAGCCAATCATGACGTTGCCCAAGTTCACATTGACCTTGTTGAGCAACACTATGAATCTGAACTTCATGATTCGATTAAATATTATATAGCGACACAAATAGAATTGGATTTAATGCTTGGACTTTTACTTAATGATTTACAGGCAAAAGATATTTTAGAAGATACTGTTATCGTTTTTTCAAGCGATCATTATCCTTACACATTAGATCAAGATGTTTATACGGACTATGCAAATATTGAGATTGATTTCATGAGGCATCGAGGTAATTTATACATCTGGTCTAGTGATATAACACCAACAACGATTCATCAATTATCGACATCTTTTGATATCCTACCTATACTTAATAACATGTTTGATTTAGGTGGAGATTATACAAAATACGTTGGGAATGATATATTTGGCACCCCAGGTAGTATTGTATTATTTAAAGACTATGCAGTATTTGATGGTACCACTTATTTACATTTAGCTGACCGCCATGCTACGAATTTATCTTTAATTGAACAAGCGACTAGATACTATCATTTTTCCAAAAAAGTTCTAAGATCAAATTACTTTAAAATTGCTTAAATAGGCCGTCATCTATACTTGCTCATAACAAATACTTCAACGGCATTATTATGATACATATAAATAAGGAAACGCGCGCACGCGAGGTTCCTTGTGTACTTGTTACATAAACATGTTAAAATATAAGATATATAAACTCTAAAACTTTCTGGGAGAAAGATATGAAAAAATACATTTTAGCAATCGATCAAGGAACGACCAGCACAAGAGCAATCATCTTTGATCACAATAGTAATATCATTGCTGTTGCTAGTGAAGAGATCAAACAAGAATATCCAAAACCAGGTTGGGTCGAACATAACGCAAACCAAATTTGGGTTAGTGTTTTAGCCGTAATGGCAAGATCTCTTTTAGAAGCAAATATTAAAGCTAATCAAATTCATGCAATAGGGATAACTAATCAGCGTGAGACTACAGTGGTTTGGGATAAGAAAACAGGTCAGCCAATTTATAATGCAGTCGTTTGGCAATCAAGGCAAACTAATGAGATATGTGAACAGTTAATTGAAAAAGGATATAATCAATTATTTAGAGATAAAACTGGATTACTTATCGATGCTTATTTTTCTGGAACTAAAATTAAATGGATTTTAGACCATGTGCCTGGATCAAGAGATAGAGCAACTAAAGGTGAACTTCTATTTGGAACGATTGACTCATGGATTGTATATAAACTAAGTGGTGGAAAGCATATTACAGACTATACAAATGCCAGTCGAACATTGATTTATAATATTCATGAGCTCAAATGGGATAAAGAACTTTGTTCAATACTAGATATACCAATGAAAATGTTGCCTGATGTCAGGTCTTCTTCTGAAGTTTATGCTCACACTGTTCAACATCACTTTTTTGGTCAAAAAATACCTATCAGTGGAATGGCTGGTGATCAGCAAGCTGCACTGTTTGGTCAAACCTGTTTTGATAAAGGTATGGTTAAAAACACATACGGCACTGGTTGTTTTATGTTAATGAATACAGGAGAAACTCCTGTTCAATCAGATCATGGGTTATTAACAACAATTGCTTGGGGAATTCAAGGAAAAATTACATATGCATTAGAAGGTAGTGTGTTCGTTGCTGGTTCCTCTGTTCAATGGTTAAGAGATGGAATTAATCTTATTCACACAGCATCAGAAACTGAAAACTTAGCAACAGCATTACCTGATAACGATGGAGTGTATATTGTTCCTGCTTTTGTTGGTTTAGGTACTCCATATTGGGATGCAGATGCTAAAGGTGCTATATTTGGATTAACACGAGGAACAACTAAAGAACATCTTACACGGGCAATTTTAGAGTCGATTTGTTATCAGTCCATGGATGTATTAAGAGCTATGGAGGAAGACACCAAGTTGCCAATTCAATCGTTTAAAGTTGATGGCGGAGCTGCAGTCAATAATTTTTTAATGCAATTTCAGGCAGATATATTGAATCTTGAAGTTGAACGACCTATCATTCAAGAAACAACTGCTCTTGGAGCAGCTTATTTGGCTGGTTTGTCTACTGATTATTGGAAATCATTTGACGAAATTAAATCCTCATGGAAATTAGAGAAACTTTTTAAACCTCACATGGAAGCAAGTTTGAGAAAAAAATATATTCAAGGATGGCAAACAGCAGTATCCGCAACTAGACATTTCAAAGTAAAATAAAATTGAAAGAGGTGGTAGAGTGTTGCATTTTGTTGCAGACTATGAAGTATTGAGGAAAGAGTTTAAAAAGAGGGTAGTCATTGATGAATTGCCTGTTTTGGTTATTTTCTTAGATGAAAAAATCTATGCAATACAGGATAAGTGTCCACATATGGGAGCATCTTTGGCAGAAGGATCTTTGGATAGTAATGTCGTTCAATGTAAGAAACACGGAGCAAAATTCAATATTCAAACAGGAACAATTGTAAAGAAAGCACAGGTTGGTTTTATAAAGTTACCAACCAAAAAACCTGTAATCTTTAAAACATTAATTGAGAATGGAAAAGTTTATTTAGAACTATAATAGTGAAAATTGTCAGCAGATAAAACCTGCTGACAATTTTTATTTAGTTATCTCAACAAAATCAACGATAAAATGTTGTTAATGAATTTGCGCTTTTTCTCGGTTTAAGGGGAGTTTCTTTTCCTGGATAACCGACCATAACCAATGCAACAATGATTTCGTTAGTATCAACACCTAAAATATCTTTAAAAGTATCTGTCTCAATATATGGTGGTGTCTTCCAATGGCTACCAATATTTAGTTCTGTTAACAAAAGTAAAAAATTTTGAATGAGTGCTGCTACTGCTTGCATATCTTCAAGATCATCATGGATATTATCGTTTTTCTTCATTAAAAAAGCGACAATTACAGGTGCACTAAATACTTTATTAAGTTTCATTTCAAATAAATTCTTTGTTTTATCATTTAACTCATTTAAATATTTTGTTCTAAAGTTTTCCTTACCATCACCCTCAAGAATTATAAATCTCCAAGGTTGTCTCATTTTGTGATTTGGTGCATGAACTGAGTCATCGAGTAATCGAGTTAATACGTCTAAATCGATTTTTTGATCAGTAAAATTGGATTGACTGACCCTTTTTCTTATGATTTCTTTAACGGACATCATATCATCTCCTTTATCTTAATCATACTCTATACAATATGAAATTACAATTGTTAGTCTTTTTACAGGGAAAAAGGTAAAAGGAGAGACGCCTTTTACCTGCAAAGGTGAAAAAATTAATATTTTATAAAACCTAAATATTGTAGGGAAACAATACTGTATAACTGTCAATTATTGAAGTTGTCGCAAATCAATAATAGCCAGTACTTAGCCATGAGATTTAAAAATATTATATAATTTTTTTGGGATGTAACACATTGCCTTCTTTCTCTTGAATGATTTTGTCGCGAATCGAATCAAGAGATGCTGTTATCAGCATAAAGACTAAAGCCAATAGAATTAATAGTTGTAGCTCAAAATTAATAAAAGCAATCAGTATAAATACTGCAGCGATAAAAATATACAATTGATGTATTGTTTTACTTAGTTTAGGTTTGTATCCTCTAATTTTGCGAAATCCTTCTTCTTGTAGTAGTACTACAAAGACGATAAACAATACATAACCTGTAATACCACCATACAAAAACAACAATGATGTATTGGTTATTGTTTCATGATTAGGAATAAAGATGCCTATTAATTGATCACCAACAAAATAAACAGATGCAAATATTCCCAAAATGAGTGTAAATTTGATTAAATTTTTCATATTCGATCATATCCTTTCAGTAAGCCACAAATGTGATTTATGATACCCTAATGAATCAATACTATCTATAAATTTAAGTTGCAAATATGATAATAGCTTCAGCTGCATAGCTTGCTATTAATGCGTAAATTAGGCTAATGATTATACATAATGTACGCTCAAAAGAAACTATTTTATCATATATACGAACATTGTATTTTTTGCTTATAAATCTGTTATTGACAAAGTGTATGACAACAAGAGTGAATCCAATTGTCAAAATAGCAATCCATTGATAATTATATGTAGTTTGATAGTCAAAAATGCTATTTTTTAATACTTCGAGCAACATGAAAGAAATCCACCACACTAAAATGATTACCAATGCAGTTTGTGCTATACTACTTTTCATATTATTCTGAAGTTTCTCGAAATTCGAGTCATCTTGGCTATGAGATAATATCATTTTATGCTGCATATAACCACGATGCATTATCCAGACGATTGAAAAGGTTGCTATAATCCATATCATGATGGCGTATATCACTTTATCAACTCCGATGTTTTGATGATTAAATTTTCTAGGTCATTCAGTAAGGATACTGAATGTTTAGTTTTGATTTTTGCTAAACCTATTGTTCTAAAAACCACTCATGAAAGTAATTTATCAGCACATTTAACCGTTTCACTGACATCAATATGTGCTATAATGAGTATGAATTCAGTTTAGCTATAATTTTTGTGATTAAAGATCAAAACCGTTTGGAAGCCCTGAGTTACTGAAGTCTAGTTCTTCATATTCTGGATTGCCTGAATTGTGGAAATCTAATTCTTCATATTCTGGATTACCTGAATTGTGGAAATCTAATTCTTCATATTCTGGATTACCTGAATTGTGAAAGTCTAACTCTTCATATTCTGGATTACCTGAATTGTGGAAATCTAATTCTTCATATTCTGGATTACCTGAATTGTGGAAATCTAACTCTTCATATTCTGGATTACCTGAATTGTGGAAATCTAATTCTTCATATTCTGGATTACCTGAATTGTGAAAGTCTAACTCTTCATATTCTGGATTACCTGAATTGTGGAAATCCATTGTTGAATACTCTAATCCTACTTTTACTGCAAAAACGAATGCTAAAACTGTTGCGACAACTACTAATTTTTTCATGGCTAATGCCTCCCTTTTACCTAATTGTATAATCAATTAGGATAAAATAATAGGGCGTATATGTCCTATTCGTACAAAAATTCAAACAAAATTCGGAAAAATGGTGGAAAAATGAAATCAAAAGAGCTTTGCATCTACCTAGAACGTCTAAGATCTGCTAGAAACATATCTCAAGATGAATTTACAAATGGTGTCGTTTCTTTGAGACAGTATCGTAGATATTTAAATGGTGAATCTGATTTACCATTTCAAGTAATCGACAGATTAACATCCAAAATCGGTGTAAAAACCGATAATTTATTACGTGAGTTTGAGATTGCAAAAATAGAGGAAACTCAATTAATCAATAATTTATACAATTTAGCTGTTAACTTCGAACATACTGCCTTTTTAGAGCAGTCAAAAAATATTCCGTTGGATCATATTATCGAGAAAGCAAATCAGTTGATGTATAAACACAGTATCATCATGGATAATTTGTACTCAAATAAAATTTCCAAGATACATGCAGCTGAAGAAAATTCAAAATTAATAAATTATCCAAAATTACTCAATCAGCAGATTATTACTTCAGTAGAAATGTTGATTTTGAGTTCACTGTTAGATTTACTTGATAATAATCAGCACACGAAGATATTAGAAAAAATAAATGATTATATTAACGATTCATCTATCGTTATTAGTGGTGCAAATGAGAAAATTTTTACATTCACATTAGCAAAAATTTCAAAATATTTTGGAATGCATGATGAATATGACAAAGTTATAAAGTTTTGTGACATGGGAATAGAGCGTAATTTTGCACTCAAATCGTATTATTTAATGGATTATTTTTACTACTATAATGCCCTAGGTTACTACCGCAAAGGCGATCTTGAGAATTATAGTAAAATGATTGTTAAATGCTTTAATGTCTTACACTTTGAAGGCAACGATAAGAAAATTGAAAAGTTTACGAAATTGATTGAAGAAGATTTCAAAATACACTTCCAAGATTTCGTCCTAAACTATTATAAAAACAACTCAAACAATGAATAAGGAGCAGCACTACCTGCTCCTTTTATATAATAAAAACTAAGATTTTACAAACAACATGCTATAATGGGCTGAGGAGTGATGACAAATATGGACACATGCAAAATATACTTAAAACCTACTGAAGAGATAAGAATAAACCAGGGACATCCATGGGTTTTTAATAATGAAATTGACAGGATTGAAGGGACTATAAAAAGTGGTGAATTAGCTTCTGTTTTTAGCAGTAAAAACGAGTTTGTTGGCAAAGGTTTTTTAAACACATCTTCCAAAATTTTTGTTAGAATTTTATCACGAAATTTAGATGAAATTATTGATGAATCTTTCTTTAAAAACCTTGTTGAAACATCAAATAATTCAAGAAAAAGTCTGGGATATTCGAACAGTTATCGCGTTTTATTTGGAGAATCAGATGGTATTCCAGGTCTAATTATTGATAAGTATGGAGACTATTTATCAGTTCAGATATTGTCATTAGGGATCGACCAAAGAAAAGATATGTTTATCAAAATTCTAGTCGATATTTTTAATCCAAAAGGCATCTATGAACGCAGTGATGTATCGGTTAGAAAAAAAGAAGGTTTAGAATTATTTAAAGGTGTAATTTACGGTGATGTTCCATCGTCTGTTATCATTAAAGAAAATGAATTAAACATGGAAATCGACATAATCAATGGACAAAAAACAGGTTCATTTTTGGATCAACAAGACAACCACAAAGCATTGAAACCCTATGTTAAAAACAAGACTGTATTAGATTGTTTTTCACATATAGGAGGATTCGGTTTACATGCTGCTTATTATGGAGCAAAGCTTGTGACCTGCCTTGATATATCTGAGCATGCTGTAACTCAAATAGAGAAAAATGCTAGACTCAATCAGCTTGATCAAGTCAAAGCAAGCAAAGCAAACGTATTCGAACAACTAAGATTATACGACACAAACAAAGAGACATTTGATGTTGTCATTTTAGACCCTCCAGCGTTTGCTAAGAAAAATGATGACATAAAAAAAGCATACAAGGGATATAAAGATATCAACTTGTCTGCATTGAAAATAATAAATCCAGACGGATATTTAATGACATGCTCTTGCTCACATTATATGTCACCATCTCTATTCCTAGAAATGTTGATGGATGCAGCTTATGATGCAAAACGTATCACTCAATTGGTTGAGTTTAGAATCCAGGGTAAGGATCATCCTGCACTACTTGGTTCTGATGAATCCTTGTATCTAAAATGTGTAGTATTACGTGTTAAATAAGAAAAAAACCAGAAAAATAACTTCTGTTTTTTTTTATATGTCAGCGTTATATATTTTAACAAATTCTGATTTCATTCTAATTGGAATTAAGAAAATAGCAACAACAGATTTACTTGCGGATAATAGCATAATAAGGCGATAATCGTATGTTGTATATTCTGCGATAAAACCTATGATTAACGCACCAAGAATTGCGCCAATATTCCATAATAATCCTTGTGTTGAGTTGATTCGCCCACGCATATGTGCAGGTATATATAATTGTGTTGCAGTCATTCTAATATTGTATGACGTAACAGATAATAACCCAACTAAAAAGCTTAAAGTAATCATAACAAAATACGGCATATAAAGCATCGTTGCACTAAATAATTCTACTGTCAAATAAACTGTCACAGCAATAATATATCTCTTTTTTGGAGGGTACTTAAACAAATAATGGATGAATCCACCAATGATTCTACCGACTGAACCAGCAGTAATTAAAAATGAAAAATCTTGAAGTGTATAAAGTTCACTTCTAATAAAGTATGGCATCCTCAGTAAATCATGTGCCATTTACACGAACGAGAATGCAGCAAACAAAATTCCAATCCCCAAAATTCCTTTTTCAACTTTATAATATCTGAATCCTTCTTTCAAGTCTTCAATAAATTGAAAACCTTTCATATGCTTTTTATTCAATACTTCTTCAAGCCGAATCGTCGTTTCCATCAGTGCAGCTACTAAAAATGTTGCTGCATTAAATGCCATTAACATGGCAACTCCAAACTCATAATTTTCAATCATAAATGCTGCTACAGGAGCCATGACAGCTGCAGAAACTGGCCATATCAGACTTGATGAAGAGTAAGCTCTAGAATGTTGTCCTTTTTCAATAACCTCTGGAAACATACTCATAAATGCAAGCTGATATACGGTGTCAAATATACCAAACGTAACTGCAATTAATGTGAAGACGATAACATCAAAATAACCAGTAAAAAGTAGTGAACTACTCCCACCACTTAATGAACATCATTAGAAGTGGGGGCTTCTTGGGTAAAACAGACCAGTGTCTATTAATTTACCAAGCTATTGCGTCTGTTCCATACGCTTTTGTTACATATGCTATTAGACCTTGAACGCCGATGTTAATCGCTGCATTTAGGTCTCTATCCATCTTTTGTCCACATACACAAGAGTATGTGCGTTCAAAGAGTTTAATATCTTT
>NZ_JASCXW010000028.1 GCF_030012175.1 Peloplasma aerotolerans | reverse complement strand
AAAAACAAAAAAACGCTTTCATCTACTTAACATTTATATTATAATGGTTTTGTGTGTTTATTTATTCCCCCCCTACCGATAATTATTCATGCAGATGTCGCCTATTGGCTGTAAATATAACTAGTAAAAACGCTAGATATAAATATAAAAAATAAAAAGGAGAACATCTTGTATACATTAGATAAAGGTAAAAAGATTTTGTGTAAAGCTACCCATAAGAAAAATGCAGTGGGTAGGATTGTTCTATTTGATCACCTATCCGACTCTAATCACTATTCAGAAAAAGATTTAGAATTTATTTTTAAGAAATTTTACCAAGATCAAGCAGATGAATTTTTAAACTTGAGGATTATTGAAGAGGGGTACAAAGAAAGTTTTTATTGGACAGAGAGAGAGTTTTTTGAACTTTTGGGTTTTTTTGATTCCACGATCTTATTAGAAATGTTTAAAAAATATGTTTTTGAAGATAGGATGAACTTTTTGAAGGCATTCAACATGGCTTTAGATGCATATCTTGAATTTGGTAAGACAGATCCATTCTATCCATCCACAGAAGAGAAACTTAGAACGCTAGAATATTTGAGACAACGATTATTGTTGCGACTAGAAAGCATAATATACAGATATAAAATCAGAGAAATAAAAGAAAATTCAATCATTGTTGTAAATAGATTTAAAAAAGAGTATTTCTATAATATGCCTAAATATGTTAAGGGGTTTATTTGTAGAAAGGATGAAAATTATAATTTGGCAAGACTTTATGCAAATGAATATCAGCTTACCATAGCGATATCCGATCATGCTTTTTTTGAGGATGATATGGTAATTATTGATTCCTTAAAGGAAGAAATAATATTGAATCCAGACGAAGATTTAATTGCTATGTATCAAAATCAAATGATGAGTAGTATGAAGTATATTATTAAAGGACCGGGTATGAGTTTAGACCCTATTACCCTGTTCACTTCTACAAATGATTTAAGAAATATCAAAGAGATCATAAGTTCAGAATGGTTTAGTGGAGTATGCACATTCAAGAGTGAGTTTTTCTATGGAGCAAAAGGGACAATACCTACACTTGAAGAGCAAACAAAACTTTATATAAAATTACTTAAAACAGCAGGAGATAAAGAAGTTTATATTAATATTCCCGATTTTCGTCCCGATAAACCTGTTGATATTATGGGAGATGAATATACAGATTTTAGCACTTTCTTAAGATTACATCCTGTGTTCACAACAAATGTTTTAGCTATTGCAGAGGCTAGTCGTATAACGAATAAAGTCGTCAATATGGTTGTACCTATGATTAGGTTAAGTAATGAAATGAGTTCTTGGGTAGATTATATTAGAGTTGCATTTAAAAAGTCTAATGCCCAACAACCATTGTTAGGTATGATGGTTGAAACCGAAACAACTCTTGAATACTTTGAAGATTTTGAATTATATGATTTTGTGGTCATAGGATTGGACAATTTAATTGAAGAAATGATAGATAATCAAAACAGATATAGTAAGATTATTTATAAGGATTTTATGTTTGAGTTAAAGAATGATTTACGAGACTTGCATCAATATTATAGATCATATTCAAAGCGTATAAGACACATAGTAAGTGGGTATTGTTTAAATAATCCAGATATATTATTGAAGTTAATGAGGTTAGGATTTAAAGAGTTTTCCATACCAGTAGATTGTATGCCGAAAGCTGGAGAAGTAGTCAAGTTTTTCGCTAGTACAAGAGGAACATTCAAAGGGGTTGCTGCTGAAAGGGTAATTCAAAAACAAATTAGAGATGAAATGGAAAAAGAGAAAGAACGAGAAAAACTAGAGGAAGAAGAGAAAAAGGAAGAAGAACTAAAATTGATTGAAGAACGCAAGAAAAAATACAAAATCGACTAATTACAGTATTTTTAGTCAAGTAATCGATATATAATGAAGAATTACTAAAAATCATAAAAAAAAGAGATGAAATATGATATAAGTGTTGCTTTTCCTCTCTTTTTCTTATATAATGATAACGCTCGTGTGTATGCGAGCAGGCTGTGAAATGGAAGGTTGCTGACACACGGATAGCCGTTGTCTACGTGTTAGGTTTTTCTGTGGAGCAAGTCTATACAGGATTATAGGCGAAAGGAGCTATTAGAAATGGCAAAAGATGTAATTAAAATTCGTTTGAAGGCTTACGATCACAGATTGATTGATCAAGCTGCTAAAAAGATTGTAGAAAGCGCACTTAGAACTGGAGCAACAGTTCAAGGACCAATTCCTCTTCCAACAGAAAAGGAAATATTTACAGTCTTGCGTTCACCTCACGTAAACAAAGATTCACGTGAACAATTTGAACGTAGAACGCACAAAAGATTAATTCAAATTATAGATCCAAACCCAAAAACTATTAGTGCATTGATGGATATTGATTTACCATCAGGTATTGATATCGTATTAAAAAAATAAAGCATAAAGCAAATTAAGAAAGAGGTAAAATTATGGCCAAAGGAATCTTAGGTAGAAAACTTGGAATGACACAAATTTTCGATGAAAATGGTGTGTTAGTTCCAGTAACCGTTATTGATGTGGCTGACAATGTAGTGCTACAACAAAAAACTGTTGAAACAGATGGTTATGTGGCAACTCAAGTTGGTTTCGAAACTAAACGGGACAAATTAAGTAACAAGCCTGAACAAGGGCACGTGAAAAAAGCTGACACAGCACCTAAGCGCTTCATTAGAGAAATCCGCTTTAAAGAAGAGCTTAATAATGAGTTAGTAAACATAACGGTCGGTGAACTTGTAAAGACGGATTTATTTAAAGTTGGTGAAGAGGTAGATGTAACTGGTACATCTAAGGGTAAAGGATTTGCCGGAAGTATTAAAAGACATAATCAATCCCGCGGACCAATGACGCATGGTTCAAGATACCATCGCGGACCAGGTTCTATGGGTGCTGTAAAAGGCAAACTAAAAGGTAAAAACTTACCAGGACACATGGGTAACGAACAAGTTACAATTCAAAACCTTGTAGTTACCGGTGTAGATGTTGAAAATCAATTGCTATTAATAAGTGGAAGCGTTCCAGGACCAAACAAGGGACTAGTTATCGTTAAATCTGCTGTTAAAAGTAGTAAATAAGGAGGGTTAATATGCCAAAAGTAAACTTATTAAATCAAACAGGTAAAAAAGTTGCTGACTTAACCTTATCCGATTACGTATTCGGTATTGAACCACATCAACAAGCATTGTATGATGTAGTGAACGCTCAAAGAGCAGCAATGAGACATGGTACTCACGATGTTAAAAACCGTGGTGAAGTATCAGGTGGTGGTAGAAAACCATGGCGTCAAAAAGGAACTGGTCGTGCTCGTCAAGGGTCAACTAGATCACCACAATGGCGTACAGGTGGAGTAGTCTTTGGACCAACTCCAAGAAGTTATGCAGTTAAGATGAATCAAAAAGTTCGTCAATTAGCTTTAAGATCTGCACTTTCATATCATGCAGCAAATAATCAATTAAAGGTAATTGAGTCATTGAATATTGATGCACCTAAAACAAAAAAATTCCAAGAATTATTAGCAGGGTTGGGTATCGAAGGAAAAGTTTTATTTGTATCTAAAACATTTACTGACAATGAAATGTTAGCAGCTAGAAATATTCCTACAGTAGCATTCTCTCAAGTTAGTCACGTCAGCGTGTATGACATTCTTAATTGCAAAAACTTGGTCTTAACAAAAGACGCAGTTGAAGCATTAGAGGAGGTATTGGGAAATGACTAAATATTACGATATAATCAAGGCTCCTATAATTACTGAGAGAACAACTCAACTAATTGAGAGTCAAAATAAATACACTTTCAAAGTTGATAGAAAAGCAAATAAAGTAGAAATCAAGAAAGCTGTAGAAATAATATTTAATGTAAATGTATTATCTGTAAATACAATTAACGTATTACCTAAATTCAAAAGAATGGGTAAATATGAAGGTTATAAGAATGCTTATAAAAAAGCAGTAGTTAAATTAGCTGAAGGTCAAAAAATTGATGCCTTCACAGTTTAAGTGAAAAATTAGAGGAGGTTTAACCAAATGCCGGTTAAAAAATACAAACCGACAACCAATGGTCGTCGTAACATGAGTGTGTTAACATACGAAGAAATAACAACATCTACTCCTGAAAAATCACTACTAGAACCATTTTCTCGCACAGGCGGACGTAACAACCAAGGCAAGATAACCGTTCGTCACATTGGTGGCGGTGCAAAAAGAAAATATCGTGTAATTGACTTTAAACGTAATAAATTTGATGTGATTGGTAAGGTGGCAACGATTGAATATGATCCTAACCGTAGTGCTAATATCGCATTGATTCATTATCTAGATGGTGAAAAAAGATACATTCTTGCACCTAAAGGATTAGAAGTTGGGAATGAAATAGTTTCTGGAGAACAAGTAGATATCAAAACTGGTAATTCATTACCAATTATGAATATTCCTGTAGGTACAACAATTCACAATATTGAATTGAGCCCAGGAAAAGGTGGACAAATTGCAAGAAGTGCAGGAGCATCTGCTCAGATTTTAGGACGCGAAGATAAATATGTTCTCGTTCGTTTACAATCTGGCGAAGTTCGTAAGATCTTAGGAACATGTCGTGCAACAATTGGTGTTGTAGGAAATGAATCATGGGAGCTTGTAAATATTGGTAAAGCAGGTAGAACTCGTCACATGGGGACTCGTCCTACTGTACGGGGATCTGCGATGAACCCTAACGATCACCCACATGGTGGTGGTGAAGGTAGAACACCAATCGGTAGAAAATCACCAATGACCCCTTGGGGTAAGAAGGCTCGCGGTGTTATTACACGCGACAATAAAAAAGCGTCAAACGACTTAATCGTTCGTCGTCGTACGAAGTAGGAGGAAATTTATGGGACGTTCATTAAAAAAAGGACCATTTTGTGACAATCACTTATTAAATAAAGTAAAAAAACAAAATGAAGTAAATGAAAAGAAAGTAATTCAAACATGGTCACGTCGTTCAACAGTTTTCCCTGATTTTGTTGGACACACGGTTGCCGTTTACAATGGTAAATCACATGTACCTGTTTACATTACTGAAGATATGGTTGGACATAAATTTGGCGAATTTGCACCAACACGCACATATCACGGACATGGTAAAGATGATAAGAAAGCTAAGAAGAAGTAATTGGAGGAGAATATGATGGAAACTAAAGCTATAGCTAAAACCGTTCGCATTGCTCCACGTAAGGTAAGATTAGTCGTTGACTTAATCCGCGGTAAAGGCATTAAAGAAGCTCAAGCAATTTTAATGTTTACACCACGTGGCGCCTCACCAGTTATTTTGAAAGTGTTAAACAGCGCAGTCGCTAACGCTGAACACAATAACAATGCTAACGTTGAAAACCTTTTTGTAAAAGAGGTTTATGTTAATGAAGGAGTTCGTCTTAAGAGACTTTTGCCAAGAGCTAAAGGTCAAGGCGATATCATTCAAAAGAGAACTAGCCACATCACAGTAGTTGTGGCAGAAAAAGAGTAGAGGTGAAGAGACATGGGTCAAAAAGTTAATCCAATAGGTATGCGTCTTGGTATCATCCGTGGCTGGGATTCAAAATGGTATGCAGCTAAAACTGCAGTTCCAGGACTAGTCAAAGAAGATGCAGAAATTCGTAAATACCTAAATAATTTTTACAAAAAAGCCGCTGTTTCTCACGTTGAAATTGAACGCGTAAAAGGTAAGGGCGGAAAAGATCGTGTAAAAATTACATTACACACAGCTAAGCCAGGTATTGTTATTGGTAGAGATGCTGAGACAAAGAAGAAAGCTGTAACTAAATTAGAAAAACTTACCGACAAAGAAATTGTATTTAACGTTGTCGAAGTCAAGCGTCCAGAACGCGTAGCGACACTTGTTGCACAAAGTATTGCAGAACAACTAGAAAACCGTGCATCATTCAGACGTGTACAAAAAATAGCTATGCAACGTGCATTAAAAGCTGGAGCTAAAGGTGTTAAAACACTTGTATCAGGTCGTTTAGGTGGTGCTGAAATGGCACGTAGTGAAGGATATTCAGAAGGTCAAGTACCTCTGCATACTTTACGCGCTGACATTGATTATGCAACTGCAGAAGCAAATACAACTTATGGAATTCTTGGTGTGAAAGTTTGGATTTATAATGGGGAAGTTCTTCCTGGTCAAACAAGAGAAGAAAACCTTAAAAAACAAGATGAGAGAGCACCACGTCAAGATAATAGACGTAATCGCAGACAAGGGGGCAAATAATTATGTTAATGCCTAAAAGAACTAAATTTCGTCGTCCACACCGTGTGAGCTATGAAGGCGCTGTTAAAGGAAGAAATGAAATTCTTAACGGGGACTTTGCATTAGTAGCACAAGAAGGCGCTTGGATAACAAATCGTCAAATCGAAGCAGCCAGAATTGCGATGACAAGACATATGAAAAGATTAGGGAAAGTATGGATAAATATCTTCCCACACTTAGCAAAGACTAAGAAACCACTAGAAGTGCGTATGGGTTCCGGTAAAGGTGCTCCAGATCATTGGGTAGCGGTTGTCAAAGAAGGTAAAATAATGTTTGAAATTAACGGTGTTTCTGAAGAAATAGCAAGAGAAGCACTTAGATTAGCATCACACAAGTTACCTATTAAGACAAAAATTGTTAAAAGAGGTGAGCAAGCGTGAAAGCAGCTGA
The DNA here is from genome assembly GCF_030012175.1 of Peloplasma aerotolerans. Lineage (GTDB taxonomy): Bacteria > Bacillota_I > Bacilli_A > Acholeplasmatales > Acholeplasmataceae > Peloplasma > Peloplasma aerotolerans. The sequence goes on along the minus strand of NZ_JASCXW010000028.1, from coordinate 18,244 downwards.
AATCAGAAAAATCAATACAAACGATTTACAAAAAAGAATTGATGAGCTAAAGGCTGAATTATTTAATTTACGCTTTCAACTTGCAGTAGGACAACTTGAGAATACAGCTCGAATTAGTCAAGTTAAAAAAACGATTGCACAAATGAAGACAATCATCAGTGAACGTGCTGAATAAGGAGGATACTATGGAACGTAATCAAAGAAAAGTATATACGGGAAAAGTTGTATCTGACAAAATGGATAAAACGATTACCGTGGTTGTTGACACATACAAAAAATCTCCTTTATACAGAAAAAGTGTAAAGGTATCTAAAAAATTTCATGTGCATGATGAAGAAGGTTTAGCAGGTATTGGAGATACTGTTACCATTATGGAAACAAGACCATTATCAAAAACTAAGAGATTCCGTCTTTTAGAAGTTGTTGCTAAATCCGATTTAGTATAGGGAGGATAAAAACATGATTCAACAAGAAAGCAGAATGGTTGTTGCTGATAACAGCGGTGCCAAAGAAGTACTTGTGATAAAGGTTTTAGGGGGAACCCGTCGTCGTTATGCTAATATCGGTGATGTCGTTGTTGTAACAGTAAAAAAAGCTACACCTGCAGGTATGGTTAAAAAAGGTGAAGTTTTAAAAGCAGTTATTGTACGTACGGTTTCTGGCCTTCGTCGCGCTGACGGCTCATACATCAAGTTTGATGAAAATGCAGCTGTAATTATTAAAGATGACATGAACCCACGTGGAACCCGTATTTTTGGTCCAGTGGCAAGAGAGTTAAGAGATAAGAACTTTATGAAGATCGTATCCCTAGCTCCAGAAGTATTATAAGGAGGTTTCGTCTATGTACATAAAAGCTGGAGACACAGTTGCAGTTATCGCTGGACGCGACCAATTTGTAACTGATAAAAAAGGAAATAAAACTCGCAAGACAGGTCGCGTCTTAAAAGTTTATACAAAAACTGACCGTGTGTTAGTTGAAGGTGTCAATATAATCAAAAAACACCAACGTCCAACACAGGCAAATGATAAAGGCGGCATTATAGAAAAAGAAGCACCAATACATGTTTCTAACGTAGCAATTATTGATCCAAAAACAAGCAAACCAACACGTGTTGGCTATCGCGAAGTAGATGGTAAAAAAGTACGTTATGCGAAAAAATCAGGCGAAAGCCTTGATAAATAAGGAGTTTGAACAATGAGTTTAATTAAAGAAAAGTACGAAAATGTTGTCAAACCCGAACTAATTAAGGCATTCAACTATACATCTGTTATGCAAGTACCTAGAATTGAAAAAATTGTTGTTAACATGGGTGTCGGTGATGCAGTATTCAATCCGAAAGTATTGGATGATGCTGTAGAAGAACTAAGAGCAATCACCGGTCAAAAACCAGTTGTAACAAAAGCTAAAAATTCAATTTCTAACTTCAAACTTAGAGAAGGAATGGCTATTGGTACTAAAGTAACACTACGTGGAGATAGAATGTACTATTTCCTAGATAAATTAATTTCAATTGCTTTACCACGTGTTCGTGACTTTAGAGGTATCTCATCAAATTCATTTGATGGTCGCGGAAACTATACGGTAGGCATAAGAGAGCAAATCATTTTCCCAGAAATTAGTTTGGATAAAGTAAAAAAAGTTCGTGGTATGGACATTGTAATTGTAACAACGGCTAAAACTGACCAAGAAGGACGCGCATTATTAAGTCAACTTGGCATGCCGTTTAAGAAGTAAGGAGGCGTATTATGGCAAAAAAATCAAAGATCGTAAAAGATGCAAAACGTCGTGAAATTGTTGAACGCTATCGTGAAAAAAATGCAGAATTGAAGGAAAAAGGTGACTATCAAGCACTTCAAAAACTTCCTAGAAATGCATCTGCAACACGATTAAGAAATCGCGATTCACTCGATGGTCGTCCACGCGGCTATATGCGCAAGTTTGGCTTGTCACGTCTTAAGTTTCGTGAATTAGCACACAAGGGTGAACTCCCTGGTGTTAAAAAAGCAAGCTGGTAATTAGGAGGAAGAAACATGGTTATGACTGATCCAATCGCGGATATGCTAACACGTATTCGTAACGCAAATAGAATGCGTCATGAGAAAGTAGAAATGCCTGCTTCCCGTTTAAAGTCTGATATTTTAGCAGTACTTAAAAAGGAAGGATTCATCGTTGATTACCTAGTGCTCAAAGATGGACCACAAGGCAAGATTGTAGTTACCTTAAAATACACATCAACAAAAGAACGTGTAATTAAAGGTTTAAAGCGGATATCGAAACCAGGACTTCGTGTTTATGCTTCAGTAGATGATTTACCTAAAGTGTTAAACGGATTAGGAATTGCTCTAGTCTCAACATCAAAAGGTATCATGACTGATCGTGAAGCGCGTTTAGCTCAAGTTGGTGGCGAAGTGCTCGCTTACGTATGGTAATAAGGAGGAAATTATGTCACGTATAGGTAATAAAGTGATTCAAGTTCCTGCTGGTGTTACCGTCACGGTAAGCCCAGAAAACTACGCTGTAGTTAAAGGACCAAAAGGTCAACTTGAATTCCAATTCAACCAAAGTTTAGGTATTGAAATAGATGGAAGTGAGATTAAAGTCACACGTCCAAACGAAGAAATGTTTACGAAAAAGATCCATGGTACAACACGCGCCTTATTAGCAAATATGGTTAATGGTGTATCAACAGGATTTAAAAAGCAATTAGAAATTCGCGGAGTTGGTTATAGAGCAAATCTACAAGGTAACGTCGTGAATTTAAGTATGGGTTATTCACACCCAGTTGAACTAGAGATTCCAGCAGGAGTTACTGTCACTATTCCAAAAAACACTGATATCATCATTGAAGGCGCCGACAAACAAGTCGTTGGCGAATTTGCAGCTAAGATTAGAAGTGTTAGAAAACCAGAACCATATCTTGGTAAGGGTATTCGTTATGTTGATGAGTATGTTCCGCGTAAAGCTGGAAAGACTGCTAAGTAAGGGAGGACATCACGATGATTAAGAAAATATCAAAGAATGTCAACAGACAAAAACGTCATATTCGTATCAGAAAAATTGTTGAAGGAACTGCTGAACGTCCAAGACTGAATGTTTATCGTTCTAACACTGCAATTTATGTACAAATAATTGATGATGTTAAACAAACAACACTTATCAGTGCTCGTAGTCAAGAAACGGGTCTTAAAGGTTCAAATATTGAATCTGCTAAGGCAGTTGGGAAATTAATCGCCGAAAAGGCGCTTGCTAAAGGTGTTAAATCAGTTGTGTTTGATAGAAGTGGTTATTTATATCACGGACGAATCAAAGCATTAGCTGAAGCAGCACGTGAAGCAGGATTACAATTCTAAGGAGGAAACATACATGGCTAGAGATAGATACAATAAAGAAGAACAACAAGATAACCAATTCGAAGAACGTGTTGTTTCGATCAACCGCGTAACTAAAGTTGTTAAGGGTGGTCGTCGTTTCCGTTTTGCTGCCTTAGTTGTAATCGGTAACAAACAAGGTCAAGTTGGTTTTGGTACTGGTAAAGCATCAGAAGTGCCAGATGCAATTAAGAAAGCTATTGAAGATGCAAAAACTAATTTAATTAATGTTCCTATTGTAGGAACTTCAATTCCACATCAAGTCACTGGAAACTTTGGAGCAGGTAAAGTATTTATGAAACCAGCTTCAGAAGGTACTGGTATCATCGCTGGGGGTGCGGTTCGTGCTGTATTCGAACTTGCTGGCGTTAATGATATTTTATCTAAATCTATTGGCACAAGCACACCAATTAACATGGTGCGTGCAACATTTGCTGGACTCAAAGAACTAAGAACAGCTGAAAAAGTTGCTGCACTTCGTGGTGTAGATATATCGGAGTTGTCATAATGAAATTACAAATTAAACTAAAGAAAAGTTTGATTGGCCGCAAGCCAAATCAAGTTAAAACAGCACATGCATTAGGATTAAAAAAGATTAATCAAATTGTTGTAATAGAGCCTAACGATGCCCTTATGGGTATGGTGAAAACTATTGGACATTTGATTGAAGTTCAAGAAGTAGAGTAGGAGGAAATACCAATGTTAAACGAATTAAGACCTGTAGAAGGTGCACGAAAAAAGCGTAAACGTTTAGGTAGAGGACCCGGTAGTGGTACTGGTATGACCTCTGGTAAAGGTGACAAAGGTCAACTTGCTCGCTCAGGTGGCGGTCCACGTCCAGGTTTTGAAGGAGGACAACTTCCTTTCTTCCAAAGTATACCTAAAAGAGGATTTAAGAACGTCAACCGTAAAGAATATGCTGTTGTTAATTTATCAGATTTAAATCTATTTAATGATGGCGAAGTAGTTACACCAGAAGTATTAGTTGCTAGAAATGTTTTGAAAAAACTTAAATCAGGCGTTAAAGTACTGGCAAATGGAACTCTCGAGAAAAAGTTGACTGTAAAAGCAAACGTATTCTCAAAAGCTGCTGAAGCAGCAATAACAAAAGCCGGTGGAACAGTAGAGGTGATTTAAAGTGTGGATACGTATTAAGCGAATTCTAAGTAATAAAACAGTTATGATGAGATTAGCATTTACTTTGTTCATCTTACTCATTGTTAGACTTGCAAGTCATATTACGGTTCCACTCTTTGACACAAGAGCTATCGTCCAATTTATGGAATCAAGCGGTAGTTTCGTCGCAATCTTAAACAACTTTAGTGGACAAGCACTTGAAAGATTTTCTATCATGTCACTAGGGATATCACCTTACATTACTGCATCTATTGCTATTCAATTATTACAAATGGTTGTTCCTTCCTTTAAGGAAATGAGCGAACAAGGTGAATCTGGAAAAGCTAAGTTAAATCAAATCACACGTTATTTAGCAATTGCTTTAGCATTCATTCAAGGTTTAGCACTTATTATTGGTATCAGTATTAATGGTAGTGTTTTAATTCCAAGTTTGGAAGCTGCAGATGTTGAAAGATATAGATATTTCTATTACATCTACATGGCAATCGTCATGATGGGCGGTACAGCATTAGCTATTTGGCTTGCTGATCTTATTACAAAAAAAGGTGTTGGAAACGGTACATCAATGCTGATTGTTGCCGGAATTGTAACGAGTTTGCCTACGATGTGGACCACACTGTGGACAAAATACATTTCACAAGGTACTGGCGGATGGGACATTGTAATCTTCGTATTTATTATGTTGCTATACTTTGGAATCCTACTTGGCGTTGTTTATATGCAAATTGCTACACGTAAAATACCTGTTCAATATGCGAACCGTCAAGGCAAGTCAGATTCAAATATTCCGATGAAGATTAACAGTGCTGGTGTAATCCCAGTCATCTTTGCACAAACAATATTAAGTATTCCATTATCAATTGTTGGTTTTACAGCATCATCAACTACAGGTTTCACAGGTTGGTTAAATACAATATTTAACTATCAACAACCAATTGGATTTATCCTTTATGTATTATTGATTGTAGTATTCTCATTCTTCTATTCATTCTTAACCATCAACCCAGAGAAGATATCAGATAACTTATCTAAATCAAACGCATACATTCCAGGTGTTCGTCCAGGACAAGAAACCCAAGATTTTGTTGCAAAATTATTATTCAAAATTACAGTCATTGGTACCGTATATCTTGTTGTATTAGCAGTTTTACCAGTGTTAACATCCATTATTTTTGGATTCCAAGGACAAGAAGCACAAGCGATCACTTTAGGTGGTACAAGCTTATTGATTATTGTTGGTGTAGCTATAGAAACAACACAACAAGTTGAAACAGACGCAAGTCAAGCAGAATATAGCGGCATATTTAAATAGTAAAGGATAGTGACAATGCGAATTATTTTAATGGGCCCTCCTGGAGTAGGTAAGGGAACAGAAGCTCAGCTTCTATCTAAGCATTATCAAATTCCGCACATTTCAACCGGCAATATTTTCAGAGAACTGTATAAAGATAAAACTACAGTCGGTAAAATTGCAAAAGAGTATATTGATCGTGGCGAACTTGTTCCAGACGATATAACAAATGAAATAGTTCGCCAAAGACTATCGAAATCAGATGCAGAAAAGGGATTCCTCTTTGACGGATACCCAAGAAACATCGAACAAGCTAAATCATTCGACCATTATTTAGACCAAAAGGGATGGACAATGGATGCAGTTATTAATATTGCAATTGATGAAAGTTTGTTAGTAGATAGAATTAGTGGGCGCAGAGTTTGCGAAGTATGTGGCGCTGTCTACCATATCAAATACAAAAAACCTGAAAAACCAGGTATATGTGATAAAGATGGTGGCAAGCTTATTCAAAGAACTGACGATATGGAAGCAACCGTTCAAAGACGTTTACGTATTTATAATGAACAAACAGCTCCTGTTATAGGTTATTATGAAAATTCAGGGTTTTTATTCACAATCGACGGTTCAGGTACGATTGAAGAGACAAACTCAAGAATTATGAAAGTTTTAGGTGAGGTAGATTGATACAAATCAAATCACAACGCGAAATAGAGTTGATGCGTGAAGCAGGACGCATCTTAGATATGACAAGAAATATGCTCCAAGAGCATATCAAACCAGGCATCAATACGCATCATCTCGACCAACTCGCTGAAAACTATATTACCAGTCTTGGAGCCACACCATCATTTAAAGGTTATCATGGCTTTCCAGGATCCATCTGTACTTCAATTAATGAAGTTGTTGTTCACGGTATTCCTTCTAAGAAAAAAGTTCTTAAAGAAGGAGACATTATTACATTAGATTTTGGCGTCAATTATAAAGGGTATCATGCAGATTCTGCAACAACATATCCAGTTGGAACAATCAAACCCGAAATAGAAAAACTTCTTAAAATCACTGAAGAAGCGCTCTATGTAGGACTTGAACAAGCTAAACCGGGGAATAGAGTTTCAGATATATCACACGCAATCGAAAGTTTTGTTAAACCTTATGGTTATGGTATCGTAGAAGAATTTACTGGTCATGGCATTGGTAGAGAACTTCATGAAGAACCGTATGTTCCCAATTTTGGAAAACCAAACGAGGGTCCGATATTAAAACCAGGAATGACATTTTGTGTAGAACCTATGATTAATCTAGGTACAAAACGTGTTAAAGTGCTAACCGATAATTGGACGACAGTCACAGTTGATAAGAAACCAAGTGCTCATTTTGAACACATGATTGTTATTACGGAGTCTGGGTATGACATTTTGACTAAATTAAAGAAGGAGTGAATCTATGGCAAGAGAAGATTTAATAGAAGTAGAAGCAAGAGTAATCGAAGTATTACCAAATACGAAGTTCAAAGTTGAACTTATACAAAACGGCCATATTGTATTGGCTCATGTTTCTGGTAAAATCCGCATGCACAACATACGCATTTTACCTGGTGATAAAGTAACAGTAGAATTGTCACCATATGATTTATCACGCGGCCGTATCACGTACCGCCGCAAATAAGGAGGAACCGCATATGAAGGTTAGAGCATCAGTTAAAAAAAGAAGTGAAGACGACATCATTGTGAAACGTAAAGGAAAAGTTTACGTAATTAATAAAAAAAATAAAAGACATAACCAAAGACAAGGTTAATGAGGAGGAACTATGGCAAGAATAGCAGGCGTTGACATTCCACGCGACAAACGCGTCGTGGTCTCGTTGACTTATGTATATGGCATTGGATTATCTACTGCCAAGCAAATTTTAAAAGATGCTGACGTAAGTGAAGAAGCTCGCGTAAAAGCATTATCAGAAGACGAACTAAACCGTATTCGTACTGAAATAGGCAAGTATATCACCGAAGGTGATTTACGCCGTGAAGTTACATTAAACATCAAACGTTTAATGGAAATCGGTTCATATCGTGGTATCCGTCATCGTAAAGGATTACCTGTACGTGGTCAAAACACAAGAAACAATGCCCGTACAAGAAAAGGTAAACCAAAGGCGATTGCCGGTAAGAAGAAGTAGGGAGGAATAATAAATCATGGCACGTAAAAAAACAACGAAGCGTAAAGCTAGAAAAAATATCCCTCTTGGTATTGCACACATTCACACAACTTTCAATAATACAATCGTAACAATTACCGATGTTGATGGAAACGCAATTGCTTGGAGCAGTGCGGGTGCACTAGGTTACAAGGGAAGTAGAAAATCAACTCCATTTGCTGCACAATTAACAGCAGAATCAGTTGCAAAAACTGCAATGGATAATGGAATGATTAAAGTTGAAGTTTCTGTCAAAGGACCTGGTCCAGGACGTGAGGCTGCAATTCGTTCACTTCAAGCAGCTGGTTTAGAAATCACTGCGATTAGAGACGTAACACCAGTACCACACAATGGATGTAGACCGCCTAAACGTCCACGTGGATAATTCTAAGGAGGGTAACTTGTGAAAGATTTAAAATTTGAAAAACCAACTGCAGTTGATGAAATATCAGTAGACGGTAATAAAGGTAGATTTGTTATTAAACCATTAGAACGCGGATACGGAATTACCCTAGGTAATGCATTGAGAAGAGTTTTATTATCATCTTTACCTGGAGCCGCAATCGTTAATATCAAAATTGACGGCGTAGAACACGAGTTTTCAACAATGGAAGGTGTTTTTGAAGATGTTATGGGGATTGTATTAAACTTGAAGAAAGTAATTTTTTCGGTTGAATCAAAAGAACCAGATTTCGAACAAAAACTAGAACTATACGCTGTTGGATCAGGAAAAGTAACTGCTGCAGATTTTAATCATGTTGATGGTGTTGAAATTGTTAACCCAGATCAAGTGATTGCTAATTTATCCGATACCGGAAGACTTTCTATGGAAGTTACAATCCGTCGTGGTGTAGGTTATGTCAATGCAGAAAAAAATAAAGTTTTTAGTAAAAATGAAAAAAGTATTATCCCAATAGATTCAATCTATACACCAGTTTCACGAGTGTCTTATCATGTTGAAAAAACAAGAGGAGATGCTGATGAGTTGATGTTAGACATTGAAACAAACGGAGCAATCGCTGCAAAAGAAGCACTAGCTTTAGCATCTAAGATGTTAATTGACTATCTAAACGTTATTGTTGAGATTAGTGAACAAGCAGCTTCAGCTGACTTTATTTTTGAACAAGAAGAAGAACCGGTAAATAAAAAACTTGAAATGAAGATTGAACAATTAGATTTATCCGTGCGCCTTTTCAATAGTTTGAAACGCTCAGGTATTTATACGGTTGCTCAAATCATTCGTTTAACCGAAGAAGATGTTATGAGATTTAGAAGTTTAGGTAGAAAATCTTTTAAAGAGTTAAAAGAAAAACTATCTGAGCATGGTCTTGAATTTGATAACACTTCAACCAAAGAATCAAAATTTCATTTAGACGATGAAGAGAAGGAGTAAATCATGGCTTATAGTAGACTAAGACGCAACAGCAATCAAAGAAAAGCTTTACTTCGTGATCTTGTAACAGACATCATTATTAATGAACGTATCGTTACAACAGAAGCAAAAGCGAAAGAATTGAAGAAATTAGCTGATAAGATGGTTACTTTAGCAAAAGAAGGTTCTTTAAGCTCAAGAAGACAAGCTGCTGAAACAGTACGCTTTGAAGAAGTTAAAGAAGGACAAAATGCTCTTCAAAAACTTTTTTCTGAACTAGGACCTCGCTACCAAGACAGAAAAGGTGGCTACACTAGAATCATCAAAACAGTTCCAAGACGCGGCGATGCTGCGCCAATGGCAATTATTGAATTTGTATAATTAAAACTAAAAAAGCCTTAATCTATAAAACAGATTTCGGCTTTTTATTTTAGTTATTTTTTATTGTTCTACTCTGTTAAATCAACTTGCATGCCCCACTGCATATGCATATCCATAAATGGAGAGACCAATACCCAAGAGTCACCAAATGCATAAATAGTAATTTCTGTTAGTCCAGTTAAATCAACTTCAACTACATATATAGCAGCGTTGGAACCTTGTGTTATAGAAGTTATTTCAAGTTCAGTATTTCCCTGATCTGTATAAACTGTTAGAGTGTCAGAATTCTCGATATCAATTAGATAGTCAAATCCTATCGTAAAGCCATTATCACCAACTTCAACAATCACAGCTTCTGTTTGGACTTGAACAGTTTCCATTGAAAGTACTTGAAGATATCCACCAACATTAATCTCATCTCCAACAGCTTTGGAAACAATGTAATGTCCAATATCACTTGTAGTGGTTATATAGGTGTCTTCATCAGCACCATCTATTCTAGTCATTTCATATGTATATGGATTTAGACGATACCACTCAAAAGAATAACCACCTTCAACTAATATAGATTCAGTATCGCTAATGTCATAAACCGTTATATCAAAAGTCAATCCATAACCAACATAAGGAGACATAACTCCACTGATATATGAGGATTGATCTAGAGACCAACCAGAAAAACTAGTTTCAATAAATGTAATATCCGTTTCAACAACATTAGAAGTAAGTTCTCCACCATCAACACCAGATGTTTTTAGTCTTAATGTCATAGGTTCGGAAAAAGATAATGAAAAATTATCATAATCAGAAGTAACTGGTTCATCATTTTGCATATAGGTATGCCAAGTGTCTAGTGTTAAATCGTAATACTCTAATGTATAGTAATCAGCACCAAAAAGGTAAGGTTCTGGGAATTTTAAATCTACAACAAGACGTGTCCCCCCACCCATAAAGTTTCTTTGGTGATTTATTTGATAAATAATCAAACCTCCAAACATGCCTTCAATCAAAGTATCCTTAAGAGACACAATCTCTCCTTTATAACCTGGACCATCTAGTACGACTTCCTCGCTGACTGTCACGACAAAAGTAGTCGTTTTTATTACATCGTTAAAAGTGTAACTAACAGTTATCGCTTTTTCCCCAGTTGTTGAAAAGTCAAAATTACTTAACATTGAAGGTATAATATCAACAATCTCAACTGTTTCATCTGAGTAAGTAGCTCTAATTTTCATACCTGATATGTCTAATGGTTCATCAATATCATAAACTATTTTTGCTGGCTGCACATAGATTTCAATATGATCCAATATGACAATTTGTGGTGTTTCAACTGGAGTGGATACAATAGGCTCATCAGTTGGTGTGACATCAATTGCCCCATCATCTACGCAACTTGACAATAAAAAAACAAAAATGAACAACGCCAAAACTACAAATTTTGGTAATCTCATGCTATCTCTCCTTTATATTATTAAGTTATCTTGGTGTCGTGCTTAATTGTTACCATTTTACACTATATTGAACAGTTTTTAAATAGTATGAACAAATTATTATAATAAAAACAAACAATAACATAAATAACTTGTTATTTACAATAAAGCATATTAAAATAGATATGCACTTTAATATACGAATAGAGGAATGACATGAAAAGATTATTAATAGCACTAGGAATCATAATTATTACATTAGCACTTTTTGGTTGCGAAGAAACAGAAACGTATACAATAGATCAAGTGGTACAATCACTTGAAATTGAGTATGCGGATGGTGAGTCTGCAATAAATGTAGAATCCAATATCGCACTTCCAACAAGTTCAAATTTAGTTCATATTGTACAAATCGTTTGGGTTAGTTCAAACCCTGACGTTATTTCGAATCAAGGCGTTGTTACACAACCCACAAACACTGATACCATAGTCACTTTAACACTACACGTGAATATGGGTTCTGAGAGCCGAACTAAAAATTTTGAAATAACTGTAATAGGAATTTACACATATTATACAGTAACATTTGAAACTGAGGACCAAGAAGAATTGTTCATCGTTGAAGTTGTTGAGGGAGAATTTGTCACAAAACCAGATGATCCAGTTAAATCGAGTTATGATTTTATTGGATGGTTTTTACAAGATAATTTAGAGCATCCATTCATATTTAACACCCCAATTACAACGAATATCACTTTAATTGCTTTATTTGAGGAAGAAGTAATTACAGCTGATTATACAATTTCAGTATACTACCAAAATATTGAAGACGATTTATATGCCCCGCTAAGCACAAATGTCTATCTAGACATTGTAGGTGAAACAGTAACAATCACACCATCGATGACTGGGTTTATCATCAATGATGAATTAAGTCAGTTATCAGGTGTTGTAACTATAGATGATGCATTGCTATTAGAAGTATATTTTGATCGAGAAGTTTATTCAATCACATTTATAAGTGATGGCATAGAAATATATTCAGAACAATTAAGATATGAATCTCTTATTGCTCCAATCGATGATCCAGAAAAAGATGGATATGATTTTGTTGGTTGGACACTGATTAACAATGGAAATACTTTATATGATTTTGGGAACCCAATAACTCAAAGTAAGATTTTATACGCCAAATGGGTAATGATAGATGATTTTACATATGAAGGATATTATGAATCTGTAAGTGGTTTATACGGGAATGACTTAGTTCATGAACTTAGAAATATAGTCAATGAAGGTGTAACCATGCAAACATATGGAGATGCACGCTATATTTTAAATATTACAGATAGAGACCCAAATAATCATAATAATGTTATATTAGTTTATCGCGGAACCTCGGTATCTGGTGTTTGGGACGGTGGTATTACATGGAATAGAGAACATGTTTGGCCACAATCCTTATTGAATGTTAGTACGAACAATAGCAGTACACATGTTGGTGCAGATTTGCACAATCTTAAGCCAGCAAACCCTAGTGAAAACTCAAGTAGAGGGAACAAATTTTTTGATTATACCACCACCACTGTCTCATATAAACCAAGAGATGAAGTCAAAGGTGATGTAGCAAGAATGTTGTTTTATATGACAGTTAAGTATGATTACTTGACATTAGTTAATGGGAATCCGACAGTATATCAAATGGGGAAATTAGATACATTGCTACAATGGCACTTAGAGGACCCAGTTGACTCATTCGAACAAAACAGAAATGAGATTATTTTTAATTATCAAAATAACAGAAATCCATTTATAGATCATCCTGAACTTGTAGAAAAAATATGGGGAACAATCACATTGAGCTCAGGTGAAACAATCACACTAGACTTTACACAAATAGCATCTGCAATTATAATTGATGTATACATTGTTGAATACACGGGGAATAGAAAAGAAAAATATATGATGTAAGGGGCGATAAAATGAAGTATAGAACTTTTGGAAAAACAGGAATCAAAGTTTCAGAAATTTCATTAGGAACATGGCAATTAGGATCAAAATGGGGAGATCCAGTTGATCATGAAAAAGCACACTTAACATTAGAAACAGCTATTCAAAATGGTATTAATTGTTTTGATACAGCTGATGTTTACCAAGGTGGTCTAAGCGAAAAAATTATTGGTGAACATATTAAAGATTTAGCAGTTAAACCATTCGTCATAACAAAAGTTGGTAGAAAGTTGCCTGAGCAGGCAAAAGAACTTTACACAGAACAAAGTATTAGGGCATATATTAACGATAGTAGAAAAAACATGAACGTCGAAGCTTTGGACATGGCCTTACTACATTGTCCTCCGACAGATGTTTATTATACTCCTGAGGTTTTTGAATATATGGATAAGTTTAAAAAAGAAGGGTTAATTAAACATTATGGAGTAAGCGTTGAAAGAATCGAAGAAGGTCTTAAAGCACTAGACTATGATGGTGTTGATGCTATTGAGATAATCTTCAATATGTTTAGATTAAGACCAATTGAAACATTCTTTAAAAAAGCAAAAGAAAAAAATGTTGGTATTATTGTTCGTGTTCCACTAGCAAGTGGTTTACTCACAGGTAAATATCATGAACGAACAACATTTGGAGAACACGATCATAGAACATTTAATCGTAATGGTGAAATGTTTGATAAAGGTGAAACATTTTCTGGAGTAGATTATCATCAAGGACTAAAAGCTGTAGAAAAGTTGAAGAAGGCTTTTAAAACTGATAATCTTGTTCCATATGCATTAAAATGGATATTAATGTTTGATGCAGTAAGTACAATTATTCCAGGAGCGAGTAGACCAGAACAAGTTACTGAGAATATCAAAGCTTCAGAATTATCAATATTAACGGAAGAACAAATGAAATCTGTTCAAAAAATATATGATGAGTATATAAAAAATCCAGTACATTATTTATGGTAGATAGACAAAAAAAGAGGGAAGCTATCCCTCTTTTTTACGCTTTCATTTTTGATAATAAACTTGATGAATTCTTTCGGATATAATAGATGAAAAATAATGATAACAAAATATTCAAGATAATCATAAATATAACAATAATGCTTAAATTAAACAAATCATTAAGCAAATAATATATAACACCATTCAAAATCATAGCAGCAAAACCACCAAACACCCCTAGTAAAGCACCAGCACTTTGCTTAATGACTTCTACCTCATTTACAAAATCAAACTTAGGCATATGTAAATTAATGATTGCATCCATTGATGATATAGTTAAAGTAAATATTGAAAATAGAACAATTAAAAGAAGTTGATTGACAATTGAAATGCCTAGTGTATATCCAAATATCAGCATACTAATGATTGCAACCGGTAATGCTAACAATATATTAAATAAAATCTTTGATAAAACAATTGTCTCGGATTCAATAGGTAAACTTTTTACAATCCAATAGTTTTTACCTTCTAAAGATAGACTAATTGCTGGTGTATATGTCATTGATATACTAAAACCAATTAATATCATGATCATAATCTCAATATCTAGTCCGACACCTATAATTTCACCTAAATATGCTTCTATTTGAGTCTTATAAAAAAGACTAGCAATAGATAAGACAATCATAATGACAGGTCCAAGACCAGCATTAACCGCATAAAGTGTAATACTGAAGAATTTTTTAAACTCTTTTTGTACTAATGCCATCATCACAGATCGTTGTTGGTATTTAATAACACTTCCGTTTTTTCTAGTGTCCGATCTGATGCCCTTTTGATTGGTTTGATGAACAATACCTTGAACAAAATAAACAAATATTCCAAACAATAATCCATGTGAACTAACAAGGAGTATTAAGTCAATAACATTATGATCATGAATTGAGTTCATGAACCATTTAAAAGGGGGATATGCGTTTGTAATACCAGCGAATAACTCTATTTGCCCAGTTAATGGATTCACATCAACATCATTGATTGAAAAAGTAAACATGAAAATACCTATGAATACAGCGAACATAATGATGATATTTATGATTTTATTTTTTCTAAAACGAGATGTTACAATCGCAATGAGCAATGAAATTAATGTCATGACAATAAATGGTACAAGAGGAACAAAGACAAAACCAATTAAGTAATAGATAATGCTCAATATAGAAAATCCTGTCCAATAAAAATATGAAAAAGCAATTGGCAATGTAAAGATAAAACTAGAAACATACAACATAGTTAATAGAACTGTAATCTTAGCCATAAGGATGGTTCTCGGATGAATTGGTAATGGTGATAAAATATCATAGTCCTTATAATAGAATAAAGATCCACTCGCTCTAAGCAATACAATAATGATTGCTAAACCTAAGGAATAAATGGTTAAAAAACTTAACAGTATTTTAGGTTGCCCCATATCATTTAGTATTCTACCCAAATCAAAGAACATATACCCGAATGCGCCAACAAAAACTGCAATTGCATATATAATAGCAAGTCCTATTAAAGCTGCTTTAACTTTTGATTTTTTTATATCAAAACCCATCAGTCGCTTGAGGGAAAAATTCTCTTTGAAAAATAGTTTTACAAGTGATTTATACATCATGATTCTTTAGCCAACTCCATGAAAATATTTTCAAGCGACTGATTAGCTATAATTTCTTGAGTATTCCCTTGAGCAACGATTTTTCCTTGCTTGATAATAGCAACCTTATTACATAATTTTTCAACAACTTCTAGAACATGTGTAGAAAAGAATATTGATACACCTTGATTACACATCTCTGTAAAAATTTGTTTTAACTGATAACTTGCTTTTGGATCAAGACCGACGAATGGTTCATCAAGTAAAAATAGTTTTGGCTTATGAATAAGTGCACTAATAATAACTAATTTTTGTTTCATACCATGTGAATACGATGAGATTGGATTATTTAAAACATCAATGATTTCAAACAACGTTGCATACTTATCTATTTCACGCTTTCTTTGATCCAAATCAATCTTAAAGACATCAGATATGAACTCTAAATATTGTATTCCAGTCAAAGATTCATAAATATCTGGATTGTCAGGTATATACGAAATAATTTTTTTGACTTCTAGTGGTTCTGTTTTGATTGAGTGGCCGTCAACCAATATATCACCAGAATCAAAATCAATGATTCCTGCAATAGATTTAAGTAATGTTGTTTTACCAGCACCATTGTGTCCAACAAACCCAAAAATATCACCTTTTTCAATTGTCAAATCTATGGAATCACAAGCTTTCTTGATCCCATCATAGCTTTTTGAAACGTTTTTAATGATCATCATAATCGACACCTCTTTATTTTGAATTTTTTATAAATCAATTGATTGATCAATTAAATCCTTTGGTAAATTCCGATGCGAAATAATAAAGCATGTTTTGTTCGTTAATGATTTGATGGAACTAAATATTTTGTTTTCTGTTTCCGGGTCTAAAGCTGATGTGATTTCATCAAGCAATAGTATTGGCGTATTCTTCAGCAATGCTCTAGCTATTGCCAAACGTTGTATTTGACCTTCAGAAAAGCCTAATCCCTTTTCACCTAACAAGGTATCAAATCCTTGAGGTAAGTCCTTAATCACATCATAGATGCAAGCAATTTTACAGGCTTGAATAAGATTTTCTTCGGTAGACTTTTGATAGAGTTCTAAGTTTTCTCTAATCGTTCCCGAAAGCATTAGATTACCTTGAGGAACATAGCTGAACAAATGTCTTGTTGTTGCATCACATAGATATGTATCCTTACCTTTAGTAAAGAAAATAAACCCTTCTTGAGGTTGATATAAACCTAATAACAATTTAAACAATGTTGTTTTACCTTTTCCGCTTTCTCCATGTATATGGACAAAACTACCCTTGTTAATTCGGCATGTGAATTTCTTAATAATATATTGTTGTTCATATTTGAAACTTAAATCTTCGATGACTAATGATTCAAACTCAGTCTGTTCATTGATTGTATGGAATTCCTCGGGCTCAAATCGATCAATCATCATCAATCGTTCAGCAGAAGCAGTCATTGCATGATATTTAGGAACGAGTTGTGATAAACCACTAAATGGTGATTGGATATGTTGGACAAGTTGAATCATTGCGGTTAGTGTACCAAAACTGATGATATTTTCTTGTAATCTAATCGCACCAAAAATTATTGCAAAAGCATATCCAAATGCGAAAAATATATGCATACCACTTGATGTAAAAATATTTAAGATTTGTTTTTTTCTTAAAGCTTTAAAATGTAGTTTTTGAAGATTAAAGAGCTTTTCAGTTATTAGATGTTCTGCTTCGAATGATTTAATTACTGGGACATTTTCTAATGATTCTTGCATAAGGCTTCTTAAATTAGCTTCTGCATTTTGAAGTGCATGATGTCTTTTCTTCATTTCAAAACTAATAATTCGACTGAATAAAAAGAGTATTAATCCAAACCCTGCAAACATTAATGCAAATACCTGATCCAATAGATATAAAAGAGCAAATGCACCAGTAAATCTTGCAATATAGAATATAAGCTTAGGTATAACATCGATCATGCCATCGCTTACAGTTTCTACATCACTATTTAAGTAATTCATCAACACACCAGAATGATGTTTAGCAGTATCCTTTAAACGTGCGCCAAGTATCTTTGAGAACAATGATTTTTTTATTTTTACATTTGTTTGACCTAAATAATAAGTTCTTAAGTATTGGTTGATGCCGGTAGTTATGATCTGTATTAATAAAATTGAAGAAATAATAATTGCACTTGTTATAAAAAGCGATTGTTGTCCATCAATTGCTGCATCAATTGTTTGTTTTGAGAAATAGGCAAAAAGGATTGCAGTCAAGCTTAAGATAAGACTTAAACATGACAACAAAATGATAGGACCCTTAAGACCCACCATATTTTTAGAGATAAAAAGTTTTGTAGAATTCTTTTGCATATGCTATTCCTCACTTGTTTATATTTTAACATGTTTTTCATATCTAATATTGTTTATTATGGTCATTTTTTTTATTTTGGATATGTTATAATAGAATAGAACTTTTGA
>NZ_JASCXW010000027.1 GCF_030012175.1 Peloplasma aerotolerans | reverse complement strand
TAAAAAAATAAAAAATATGAATTTCATATTTATTGTAACATGAATTAGACATATTTTCTATGTTTTTTGATTATTTGTTTCTAAGAATAATAATCTTTATTTTTTTGTTGTTGTACATTTTGTTGTTCAATTCATCAAGCCGTTTTATCGCTGCTGGGTGAATTTGAAACTCTGTTTCTTTTGGATAGATAACAATATCACCTATATTTTTAGGATATAAATCGACATGTTTCTTAAAATAATCGAGTAAAGTTACTGGGCGAATACCATCTTCTTTACCCAAGTTGATGAGTGCATTTTTGTAAGCACCAGTTTTTCTTCTCTTACCATCATTTGTTTTTTCTCTACGATTATCATCTTCTGCTTTTCTCTTTACAGGGACAATAACTGAATCATATGATTTCTTTTCGTCCATCACTTTTGAAAGTAATGCAGAAATGATTTGTTGATCTTCAAAACCATCTTTGTGTAGTTGTGAAATGACTTCATCATAGTTTGCTTCATTATTTGAAACCATTTCCATGATTTTCGTATAATTTCTTTGCTCTCTTCTAACGTTAATTTCTTCTTCAGATGGTATTTCTTTTTCAACCATTTTGATTTTGATAAAACGTTCAATCATCGCAAGCTTTCCACGCATACTTGGATAGACAAGTGAAATGGAGACACCTGAAGCTCCAGCACGACCAGTACGTCCGATTCTATGGACATATATTTCATCTTCAAATGGTAGTTCATAGTTGATAACCATATCGACATGTGAAATATCTAAGCCTCTTGCTGCAACATCAGTAGCAATTAAGAACTTCAATCTTTTTGATCTAAAGCGACCCATGACATAGTCTCTTTGACTCTGTTTTAAATCACCATGTAGTGCATCTGCTTCATAATTGTGTTTTTGTAAATATGCAGATAATGTATCAACATCTTTTTTAGTATTCGCGAAAATAATTGCTGATGCAGGATCATATAAATCCAAAATACGGACTAAAAGTTGATCACGATCTGACTTTTTCACGTTGTAATAAAGTTGATCTGTCTTTGATACTGTCAAGGTCGGTGTTTCAATCTTAATGATTTCTGGATTTTTTTGATAGCGTTGTGCAACTTTTCTAATAAAAGGTGGGATCGTAGCTGAGAATAATGCTGTTTGTCTTTCTTTTGGTGTATCTTTTAAAATGGTTTCTAAGTCTTCTTGGAAACCCATTTTAAGCATTTCATCTGCTTCATCCATGACTAGTACTTTAAGTGAACTAAAATCGATGGTTTTACGTTGTAAATGATCAATCGTTCTACCTGGAGTAGCAACAACAATATGTGGGTGTTCTGATAATGCTTTAAACTGCTTATTATAAGACTCTCCACCATAAATAGATGTAATTCTTACATCCTTATTAAACTTGATGAGTTTGATAAACTCTTTATAAACCTGAAGCGTTAGCTCTCTCGTAGGACAAATCACTAATGCTTGAACTGTTTTTTCATTGACATTGATTTGTTCTAAAATAGGTATGGCAAAAGCAAATGTTTTCCCAGTACCTGTTTGCGCTTGACCAATTAGATCTCTTCCTTCTAACATCTTTGGAATTGCATGATGTTGAATGGATGTTGTCTCAACTAATCCTAAATGTTCAATCGCTTGTTTCGTTTCTTGTAAAATTTCTAATTCATTAAATAAAATATTCATTTTTTTCCTCAATTCTTTAAACCTTATACACTATACCATATAAATTGTAAAAATACTATAATATCATTAAAAAAAGACTCAGCGAGTCTTCTTTCTTTCACAATTTTCACCTTCACAGTAATCCGTCTTGTTAAACTGCGCAGAAGACTTCATTAATGCTTCTAATAATTGTGAATCATCGTGGTATCCACTAAGGCGTATTTTTCCATCAATACGGATATGTGGTAATTCGAAAATACCTTTTAGAATTGCATTCTCGCGATTTAAATTAACTGTTTCTTCAAACATAGTTGATGATAAAACTTGCTCAACTTGGTTTTGATCTAGTCCTATAGATAATGCAATATCCATTAAAATATTTTTTTGACTAATGTCAAGTTTATCTTCATAATAAGATTTAAAAATTTTTTGATTGAATTCAAAAGCTTTATCACTTTTTTTAGCTAAATGAGAAAGTCGATGCACATCAGTTACTTTGACTGGTTTTAATGATTCATATAGGTCTGGAAAGAAATCTTTTGCTTCTTCTAGTGAAATGACATGATGTTTCGCTAAGATATCATAAAAACTGCACCCTTCTTCTGGTTCAAACATAGGGATCATTTCATAACTTCGATAGAGCAATTCAAGGTCATTAAATTTATATTTTTTGAATAGTAATTCGATGCTTTGATGTTGCTTATAGCATAGCGGATTTAAATAGTCTAACCAAAATTCAAGTTTCATTGACACTCCATCCCTCATGACAATCTTACGCTGTTATTTTAGCAATATATTAGCCTTAAAATCAAATGTTACGCCTAGACAAATTGCTTTCTATAGACGATTTGTTCGTCAACGACAGTCATTTCAACGATATCTTTTTTATAGTTTTCAATATCTGTCGTTAATAGATCATAGGTAAAGACTGATAAGTCTGCAATATATCCATTTTTCAGGTATCCTCTATTATGATGTTGTGTAGAAAAATTTGCTTGTATGGTGTATAAAGAGATTGCATCAAACCTGTTTAATTTCTCTGATTCAAAATAGACTTTAGCGTCTTGATCTGATTTTCTTTCAATCGCTGCATAAATGCCTAACAAAGGGTTCGGTATTTCTACAGGAGCATCACTACTACCTGCTTGATTGATACCATTTTCTTTTAATGTCTTCCAAGGAAAACAAAGTTCTGGTGTTTCGCTTAAAAACTCGAGCGCCCACGGTAGATCGCTAGAAAGAAATTGTGGTTGGATATCAAGTGATATCGGTAATTCTTTCATTAACTCAATCGTTGATTTTGCAAGCCATGGTGTATGAATTAAACGATCATGAAGACCTTCATCAACGGGATGTTTTTTTAACAGATTGCAGACATCTTCTGTAGCCTGATCTCCAATAACGTGAACAGCAACCGGTAAATGATGCTTTCTTGCTTTTTTTATCATCTTTTCAAACTGTTGGTCGGATTGGACCTTTAACCCAAATGTATTTGTGTTTTTATAAGGTTTTTTCATCAAAGCAGTTTTTGAGGATAGAGTTCCATCATAAAACATTTTAACTGCACCAAGTTGAAGATATTTGTTTTGATCAAGAAAAGGTCTTTTTGATTTAAGAAAATCATCTAGTGTTAAATGATGCATTAATAAGTGTGCTCTAAAAGGTAATTTATCTAATGTTTTTTCAAAAACAAATACTGTTTCCTCAAAGCCATTAAAGTAATATAAATCATCACTATGTCCACCAGTAATGCCATATTGATGTAGACTTTGGATGGACTCAATTAAAAGTTCTTGAAGCTTTTCTTTTGTGTATTTTGGAAAACTGTCGATTGCTTTTTGTGCTTCATCTTCTGTTAAAACACCTGTAGAAGATTTGATTTTTGCATTTGCTAAAACGACGTTATTAACTGTTAAACTGTGATAATCATTATGTCTTAATAAAATAGGTTGTGTAACTGAAATAGCATTTAAATCATCTTTATTTACACCAGATTCAAAATAACCTTCTACAAACAAAGGTTCTTCATGAAAGATTTTCTTAAGTTCTTCTATAACTTGATTTTTTTTCTTTAAATGATAAAAGTTAGGTCTTGTTCGTTTTTGTCCATATCCTAATAAGTGAAGATGTGCATCAACAAATCCAGGATAGACATGACCTTGATTCATATCGATGATTTCATCAAATGCTAAATCTTTGATGTCCTCATCAAATCCGATAATCACACCATCTTGTGTCGCCATTTGTAAATAGACCGTCGTTTCATCTTCCATTGAATGGAAAAATCCATTTGTCCATAGTTTCATTTTTTCACCCCTGAATGATTAACTTTAGCTTGATTTTACCACACATCTTAAAACGTTATGATTTAACAACCTTTTTAATATCTTCCATCTTATAACCTTTTGCATATAGTTTTTGAATGATTTCATATTGCATGTTTTGATGATCTGGTTTAGTTTGATATCTTCTTACTAGTTTTTGATAATCTTTTTCAATTAGACTTAATTCATTGCCTGTATAAAACTCTAAAGCATTTTTTAATGCTGTATCAACTGCTTCCATATGAAATCCTTTTCTAATAAAAAATCCTTTAACCGTTTGTAGTGCTTGTTTTTTAGATTTTTTGCTCATTGAACGCATTTTTTTAGGCATAAGCTCTAAAAGTATTTCTGTTTCATCGTTTTGACGTAGTAAATCTTCTATAACGGCTGGATCTATACCTTTTTCTCTTAGCTTGTGTTCAATAACTAAAGGTCCATCACTATACTTCTTTTGTGCAATATAATCTTTTGCATAAACAAAGTCATCAACATACTTTCTTTCAATATACTTTTGAACAACTTGTTTAACAATCGGTTCCGAAGCTCCCTTTGTGATGAGAAAATCCTTAATTTCTTTTCTGGTTAACATTCTTTTTAATTTAATAATCCCGAGTTTATAAAAGAAAGTATATTCATTTTCTTTGACGAACTCGTTATATGTTTTTAACTCTAACTCTTTTCCTGGACTTAATCGATACTTCAAAAAAACTTCTGGTTCAACGACTAAAAGTTCTCCATTAAAGAAGACTTCATAGTTTTTAGATTTTTTTGTTATTCCAGTAATTGTTTTCATAATCTTTATGTATTTTTAATGATATCAATCAAACTCTGTAATTGAACATCTTTATGGATATCAAACATGTCATTCATATATATCTGATGAATGTGAATCGCAGTTTTTTTACTTAAAATCGATTCATTTTCGATGTCATATAATGTATTAAAGGCTATGATTGCATTTTCTGTAGCCAAATCAAAGTATCCATCAGTCCTTAAAAGATCATCACCAGAGAAGTCAAAAAAATAGTTTAAGAAATTTTGGTAATTGACTAAAGCAAGTGAAATTTGATTAAATGCTACTTCACCGCCATAGACAGGCATGTCTATTGCTTGAATTCCGGTTTGTTCTATGGTTTCAATCGCTAATGGATCTGTTGATACATTTTTACCATCATCATAAAACCATTCACCTTCAGTAAAAGCAAGTGAATATCTTATGCCTCCAATATCGGTTAAATAAATATAGTTTTGGTAAACGCCTTTACCATAGGTTTGTGAACCATAAAGTGTGTATCCACCACGCGTATTTAACGCTGCAGCTAATACTTCAGCAGCAGATGCGGAATTTTCATTAACAAGAACTTTGATATCGTATGGTTTCGCAGTTGTTTGTCCTCCAAAAAATATATTACCTTCACCACTTTTTGGAATCATCTCAAATAGAGGTTGATCAAGGTCTCTTCTTAAGAGTTGTTGAGTAATACCTTGAAATAGTGTTGAACTTGTATTTTTTTGATTATGTAGAGCAGTCAATGCACCACCTGGATTATCTCTTAAATCAAGAATTAGTGTTTTATTTTCAGGACTTTGGTTCAAGATTGTTGATTCTAACTCAGCCAAGCGATCAAAAAACACTCGATCAGTTCCTGCTGTAATACCTTCTTGATATCCTGAAAACTGAGTAATTCTTAAGTATGCAATATTATCTTCTAGTAAGTCTTTTGCAAAAACTGTTGGTGTTTCAATTTCTTTATAGATAATCGTGACATGAGATATAACGCCATCTGGATCTTCAACAATTAATGTTTTTTCATCATCAACATCTCCAACTAAATATGTAGATGATTCAAGACTAGAACTCAAATCTTCAAAATAGATGGCTTCATCTTCTAATACACCTATGATTAGATCATTAGGATATAAATTATTTTCTGCAGCACTATTTGGATAAACATATTGAACGCGATAAAGATTTCCTTCTGTTGATACGTTAATACCGATACCAACGAATTTCTCATCACTTCTAGGTGTTACATTAAGTGGTGTGGAAACTAATCTTGTATATGGATCATTGTTCGCTATCGCGTAACTTCTAATCGCAGCCTCAATGGATGCTATGAGTGCTTGTTGCTCATCAAGACTATCAATATCATAATAGTAGTATTCATCCATTAAACGTGTTACATAACTAAATAGATCACTTCGATTATTTGGTGCGGGTTCATTAATGACATTAGATGAGTAATAACCAGCAAAAAAAGCTAAGACAACACTGATTAGAAATAAAATACCTAGTTTTCTACTTACCATTTGGCTTCCTCCCTACTAAATCCTTGACCTAAAGCTTCTTTTGTTTTTGTAACAAATGTAAATGCTGTAGGATCAGTTTCTTTAATAATCTTTTTAAAATGATAGAGTTGTTGTCGATCGACAGTGCAAATCATCATATCTTTATCTAGATTTGAATATCCACCAACAACTTTTATTTTTGTTATACCACGTTCTAATTTTTTATAAATTTGTACTTTCATCATTTCACAATGATCTGTAACAATAAAGACTGTGTACCCTGATTTTCCTTCAATCGCTAGTCTATCAACAATTAATCCACTCATGAGCATCGCGCCAAGTGCATATAATCCTAGTTGGAAATTAATAATCATTGCTGTAAAAATAATCGCTCCATCTGTTAGATAGATTGCTGTTGAAAAAGGGATGTTCAGGTATTTATTCATAATTCTTTGAATGACATCAATCCCACCTGTTGTTGCGTTATTTCTAAGGACGATACCTAAACCAACTCCTACAAATAAGCCACCAAATACTGATGCTACAAGTAAAGGACTTTCTGTCATATGTTGCATAAAGAAGTTTTTATCAATCGTTAATTCTAAAACCCATATAATTGTAGGAGATAAAAGGGTTGCGTAAACTGTTTTATAAAAAAACACTTTGCCTAAGACTAAAGCTCCAATGATTAATAAGATAATATTAACAACATACATAAATAAACTAACAGAAATCACATCTTGAACCAAGACTGCAACCCCCATTACACCACCAATCACTAAACTAAGCGGTAATAAGAAAAAATAGAAACCTAAGGACAGAAGGATGATACCAACTGTGATTTCTAATATTTCTCTGCGTTTTGCTTTATTCATCTGTGTCACCTGCTTTTAAATAAGCATTGATAAAACCATCGAGTTCTCCATCCATGACGAGATCAACATTACCAACTTCATAGTTGGTTCGATGATCTTTTACCATTTGATAAGGATGGAAGACATAAGATCTGATTTGTGAACCCCAAGCAATATCTTTTTGTTCACCTTTGATATCTTTTAAGATAGCTTCTTGTTTTTTTATTTCTTCTTGTGCTAATTTTGATTTTAATACGCTCATTGCTGCTTCTTTATTTTTTAGTTGACTTCGTTCATTTTGACATGTGACGACTATGTTTGTTGGTAAATGCGTAATTCTTACTGCTGAATCGGTTGTATTGACTGATTGTCCACCTGCACCACCACTGCGATAAACATCAATTTTTAAATCTTCATCTTTAATTTCAACATCAACTTCATCGATGATTTCTGGCAAGACATCTACAGATGCAAATGAAGTATGTCTTCTTGCATTGGAATCAAATGGCGAGATACGAACAAGTCTATGAACACCTCGTTCAGCTTTTAAATATCCATATGCGTATGCACCTTTAATCAATAGCGTCACACTTTTAATACCAGCTTCTTCTCCAGCTTGATAATCTAGAAGTTCTACTTTAAAGTTTTTCTTTTGAGCATATCTGGTATACATTCTATATAACATATCACACCAGTCTTGAGACTCTGTTCCACCTGCTCCTGGATGAAGTTCTATAATCGTATTATTTGCATCATAAGGTTCATTTAATAGTGTTTTAATTTCAAAAGCTTTAAGTTTTTTTTGTAGCGTTTCTAAATCTGTTTCAAGAACGTCCCATTCTTCAGTTCCTTCTTCACTGATTTCAAACCAATCTACTAGATTTTTATGTTGTTTTTCTAAGTCAGAAAATTCGTCAAGTTTTTGACGAATTTCTGTAGCTTGTTTAGTTATTTTTTTTGCTTGATTTGTATCTGACCAAAAATTAGGTTGCTGCATCAAATCATTTAACTCGCGATATTGACTTTCTAATTTTTGTGGATTCAAAGCTTTTTTTAAATCTTCAATGCTTTCATTCATGTTCGATATGAACTTGTTTACATCATAAGTTTCCACAAAAATCCCTCCTTATCGCCAAGGCAAATTGCGTTGTCCTCTATTTTTTCTTACTTTAGGTTTTTTCGGTCTTTGATCTGTTGTTCCTTGATTGGTTGAAGTGTTTTTAACAACAGCTTCTCTTTCTACGTTATATTGGATTTGAGCACGTATTGCATATCTTGTGACATCATTAGAAATGTTTCTAATCATGTCATTAAACATTCTCAATCCTTCTTTTTGATAGATAACAAGTGGACTTTGTTGTGCGTACGCTTGAAGTGATACACCTTGTCTAAGTTCACTCATTGCATCAATATGACGCATCCAGTATGTATCGATGACACGTAACATAACAACCTTTAAAAATTCATTAAAAATTTCTGGAGGAACTTGTTCTTTTTTACGATCTATTTCTTGATTTGCTATGTTTAAGATATAATCTAGTAATTCTTTTTCATCCATTTTTTCAATGGTTTCTTTAACTAATGTTTCTGGTTGGAAAATATTTCCGTTGAAAGTCGCGATAATGTTATCATCGTCAATTTCAAATTGGTTTTTTCCAACTTGATGAACAAATTGTTGAACCGTTGAATGAATACTATTTGTAATCGTAGTTCTAACTTGGTCTTCAATAGATTCTAAAACTAAGACATCACGACGTTCTTTATAAATAATTTCTCTTTGTTTACGAAGTACATCATCATATTTTAAGACGTTTTTACGTGAATCGTAGTTATTCCCTTCAATTCTTTTTTGTGCTCCAGTAACAAACCTAGAAAACAGTTTAGATGATAATGGTTCACCTGAAGTATTAAGTCTTTCTAGCATTTCTATGCGTCGTTTAAAGCTTTCCCCGCCAAATCTTAACATGAGCTCATCTTCAGCTGATAAATAGAATCTAGAGTATCCTGGGTCACCTTGACGTCCACTACGACCTCTTAACTGATTATCAATACGTCTTGATTCATGGCGTTCACTACCGATGACAGCTAAACCGCCTAATGCAACAACACCTTGACCAAGTTTAATATCGGTACCACGACCAGCCATATTGGTTGCAATCGTAATAGATCCTTGTAAACCTGCTTTTGCAACAATTTCAGCTTCACGTTCATGGTTTTTCGCATTTAAAACTTCATGAGGTATACGTCTTGCTTTTAGCATTCTTGAAATATCTTCTGAAGTTTCAACAGCAACCGTACCTACAAGGACAGGTTGACCATTTTGATATCTTTTTTCAACTTCGTCAACTAAAGCATTAAATTTATCTTTTAGATTTGCGTAAATAAAATCTGGTGCGTCATCTCTAATAACTGGTGCATTCGTTGGAATTTCGATAACATCCATATTATAAATATCGCGGAATTCTTCTTCTTCAGTCTTTGCAGTACCTGTCATCCCTGATAACTTTTTATACATTCTAAAGAAGTTTTGATAAGTAATTGTAGCAACCGTTACGGTTTCTTTTTTTACTTTAACGCCTTCTTTAGCTTCTAGTGCTTGATGAAGACCTTCAGAAAACTGACGTCCTCTTAGAACACGACCGGTAAACTGGTCGACGATTAAGACTTCATCATTGTCGACCATATATTCTTTATCTCTAGCCATAATATGTACAGCACGAAGTGCGTTGTTAATATGATGAACTAACGTTACATGTTTTAAGTCATATAAGTTTTCAAGTTGGAAAATTTGTTCTGCTTTTCTAATTCCTGATGGTGTTAAAGCAATACTTCTTGACTCTAGGTCGATTTCAAAATCTTCATCACGAAGTGATTTAGAAAATCGATCTGCTGCTTGATAAAGATTGTGATTATTTTTAGATCCACCAGAAATAATCAGTGGTGTTCTTGCCTCATCAATTAAAATCGAGTCAACCTCATCAATGATTGCAAAATTTAAACCACGTTGAGCAACCATGTCTTTAGCATATAAAACCATGTGGTCACGCAAATAGTCAAATCCTAATTCACTATTTGTAGAATAAAGCACATCACAATCATATGCTTCTTTTTTCTGTTCTCTTGTGATGTCTCTTAAGTTAAGCCCTACAGTTAAACCTAAAAAACGGAAAAGATCTCCGATCTCTCCTTCCGCCTCACGTTTTGCCAAATATTCGTTCACGGTAACAATATGAACACCTTCGCCATTAATTGCACTTAAATAAGCAGGCATAACTGCAGTTAGTGTTTTACCTTCACCAGTTTTCATTTCTGCAATGTTCCCGTGGAAGATTGCTACTGCGCCTAATACTTGTACATAATATGGAAAAAGTTTAGTTACACGACGAGAAGCTTCTCTTACGACAGCAAATGCTTCTGCCATCATAGAATCTAAAGTTTCACCGTTTGCATAACGTTCTTTAAACTCATTAGCTTTGTTTTTTAATTCTTCATCTGTTTTTGCTGTCATTTCTTCCTCTAAGGAAAAAACAACATCAGCTATTTTTTTGGCTTCTTTCAGTTCTTTTTTACTTGGATCAAACCACTTTTTTAGCATAGATACACATCCTTTACGTTCTTTATTATATTACTATAATAGGGCTGTTTTTACAAGAGATTTCCCTGTTTATGGGATTTTAACATAATTTTTAAATACAGCAAAAAAATAGAAATGATTTATGTGTAGAAATAAATCATTTTTACTTTGTTTGTTAGCATGATGAAAATGTAAAAAAATAGAACGCTTTAGCGTCCTATTAGAAATCAAACTTAACGTCTTCTCTTTTTAATGGTTCTGCTTCAAAGAATGCACGTTTCTCGAATTTTTTCCAGTTCGCAACCATATTGCTAGGAAAAACAACAACCTTTTGATTATAATATGAAACATTTGAGTTATAAACTCTTCTTGCTGCTTGAAGGTTTTCTTCGACTTCCATAGAAGCATCTTGAAGTTTAAGAATGTTTTGTGATGCTTTTAGGTCTGGATACTGTTCAACCACGACGTTGATTGCAGATAACCCTTTAGCAACCTCGTTTGCAAATTCTTGTTTTTCTGCCATTGGTGCAGCATGTGCTGGTTGTCTCATTGCAACAACCTTTGTTAATGTTTCTTGCTCATGTTTCATATAGCCCTTAGCTGCAGAAAACATTTTTGACAATAAATCAAAGCGTTTTGTTAAAGCAACATCGATACTTGATTCTGATTCATCGATTTTGATTAACATTCTTCTAAATGCATTGATGGTACTAATGAGCCATCCTACAATAAGAAGTAATAATATACCTACTACAATTAAAGCAATTTGATAAGGTTCTAACATAATTATTTCTCCTTTCTAGAGCGAACTTTTGAATTTAGAACTATCTAACCGCAACTCATTAATGATTGCGGGAATTAGATCAATATCAGAAATAAAGGATTTGAGTGACTCTTCATTAATTGGAGTTTTTAGTGAAAGCTCCATATAATCCTTACGATCATTTACACCAATGTGGAGTTCATTTCCTGAAAAATAGTATAGAATTGATCCACGATGCAATTTTTCAAGTTCAAGAAATTTCTCAATCATACTTGATGTAATGTGATAAAATCCATATTCTTGTGTTGATGCATATATAGAGAACTTTTTATTAAATTCTATACTTTCAGTATCAACCTTAACGAGTCCTCTCGTGTTGACTTGATAACCTCTACCCTCAACAATTTTTAAGACTTCTTTAAATGTTCTTCCAAATTGGTAAATATACCAACGTCCTTTGAAATAGGTTTGATATGAAACAGAAACGTTACCTTTAGAGTCTCTTCTTTCAACACGTTCTTTTAAGTCGACATCAGCAACTTCAAACTTAACACCTTTATAAGATCCTTTAATATAATCTTCTCCATGAAACCTGTCTGGTCTTTTGACCATTCCGGTTTGAACAATTCTTGAACTGGGAATGTAGTCTTTATGATTATAGTAGACATCTTCAAACTGTTGTTTTAATAACATCATGATAAGTTCTTCTTTAACAAGTTTCTTAAAAGAGTTCAAATGAACAACTGCTTTACCAAAAAAAACAAATGCTATGATTGCTGCAAAAGCTGTAAATATAAAAAAGAATGTTTCAAAGAAGTATGCTAGTGCTCCAAAAGCGATTGCTGCGAGCATTAAAATGATTGCAACTTTTTGCTCTTTTCGATAATCAGCTAGTATTTTTTGTCTTTTTTCTTCTAGTTTAACCAATTCTTTCATATCATCACCGATACTATTTTATAACAGTTCTCTAAAGAATGCAATCTTATCAGTTCTTTCCCATGTAAAAGTATCTTCATTTCGCCCAAAATGACCATATGCCGCTGTTTGAGCATAGATTGGTTTTTTAAGATCAAGGGCTTCAATAATCGCTTTTGGTCTTAGGTCAAAATGCTTATTGATAACTTCATAGATTTTATCTACTGGTACACGTTCTGTGCCAAACGTATCAACCAAAACACTTACTGGTTTCGAAACACCAATTGCATAAGCTATTTGAATTTCACATTGGTCAGCAACACCTGAAGCAACAACATTTTTGGCAATATATCTAGCCATATATGCTGCACTGCGGTCAACTTTTGATGCATCTTTTCCTGAGAATGCTCCACCACCATGTCGCGCATATCCACCATATGTATCAACAATAATCTTTCTTCCCGTTAGTCCAGCATCTCCATCTGGTCCACCGATAACAAATCTTCCTGTAGGATTGATTTGATAGATTGTGTTTGATGTATCATAAGATTTTAAAATAGGTTTTAGCACATGTTCATGTATTTCTTTTTTAAGATCTTCTAATATCCAAGTTGGTTCATGTTGTGTCGATAGAACAACTGTGTGAATACTTTCTGGTTGGTTTTTTTCATTATATTCAACAGTCACTTGAGTCTTACCATCTGGTCTAAGACCTTTAATGATGTTGTTTTTTCTCACAAATGTTAAGCGTTCAGCCAAACGATGTGCCAAATGAATTGGTAGTGGCATTAACGTACTTGTTTCATTGGTTGCATAGCCAAAAGTTAAACCTTGATCACCAGCACCTTGTTCTTTACTGTCACTTTCGTCGACACCTAAAGCGATATCTGGAGATTGACGATTTAAGCGAACATCAATTTCGACTTCATGTGTGTTAAAACCATATTCAGGTTTATCATAACCAATATAACGGATTGCATCTTTAATGATTTTTTTATAATCAATTTTTGCATTGGTTGTTATTTCACCAAGCAATAATGCATAATGTGTGGTTACTGCTGTTTCACAAGCAACTCTTGAATTTGGATCTTGTGCCAATGCGGCATCTAAAACAGAATCTGAAATAAAGTCTGCTACTTTATCTGGGTGTCCTTCTGTTACGGACTCACTACTAAATAATTTTCTCATTTTTTATCTTCCTTTCGTGAACTACTCCCACCACTTAATGAACATCATTAGAAGTGGGGGCTTCTTGGGTAAAACAGATCAATATCTATTAATTTACCAAGCTATTGCGTCTGTTCCATACGCTTTTGTTACATATGCTATTAGACCTTGAACACCGATGTTAATCGCTGCATTTAGGTCTCTATCCATCTTTTGTCCACATACACAAGAGTATGTGCGTTCAAAGAGTTTTATATCTTGCTCTTCGCCACACTGACTGCAGGTCTTTGTTGATGGATAATATTGATCAATCTTGATCAAGGTCTTTCCTAAATCCTTTGCTTTATACTCAAGATATCTTGTGAATGTGCCAAATGATGTATCATAGGTATTTGCTAAACATCTAGATGCTTTGTGTCCTTTGCTATCCATATAGAGACCTTGAAGTGTATAATCTAGACCAATTGCTTTTTCTAATGTTTTCTCTGGTTGTGATAATGGTTCATATTCAACTCTTAAAGATACATAGTAATGCTTTCCATCTTTCTTGATGGTTGCTGATTAACCATAGAACCTTGAGGTAACTCTCTATGCAGTTTAATCTTAACCAGTCCTAGTTTAGGAAGTTTAAGATAAGTACCTTCAATACGGATGTTATCATTGGTGGTATGGGTTGTATAAGACTGTATAGGGTGATGTCTAGATTTATATCTTGGTTCATCATGAGATTTGTTAAAGAAGTTACGATAGGCTTGTTTCAAATGTAGCCATGCAGTAGTCAAACTTTGGGAGTTGACATCATACATATATGGAAATTCTTCTTTGATACGTTTAGGATTCAGATAGTCATGACTGTTTAGTAGTTCTGGATACTTTCCATAAAGTTCATAGATGGACTTTCGTTCTAAAAGGAGTAGATTCCACATTTTTCTGACACATCCAAATGTTTGGTTGATGAGATTGATTTGTTTGGTTGTAGGTTTAAGTCTATAGACATAACCTTTCATGGTTTCATTCACGTTACCCACCTCCTTTTACATCGATAATCTATACTTATATTACATCATGTAATGATATACGAGGGCATGTTATTT
The DNA here is from genome assembly GCF_030012175.1 of Peloplasma aerotolerans. GTDB lineage: Bacteria > Bacillota_I > Bacilli_A > Acholeplasmatales > Acholeplasmataceae > Peloplasma > Peloplasma aerotolerans. Next base: position 12,925 of record NZ_JASCXW010000027.1, on the reverse strand, counting down.
ATAGATAATTTAAAGAAAAAATGTGAGTTTTATTCATCTCCCACTTAACGCTTTGAAGAGGGAGTTTTCTGAAACATATTAGATAAAAAAATGCGCATTCCTAAGGAATAGCGCCTATTTGACTTTCTTCCTTATTGATGGGTTTTTACCCCTCGTGATAAGCACCTAATTGAATAGGTTGCTGCTACTTCTTCGGTCACTGGCCTCCATAGCTCTGAATAAGTGAAACTTATTATTTTTTGTATTTCCAATTTATATTACAGGATTATACATAAAAAGTCAACAGATATATGTTCGTTTTCATGTTATTTTTAGAAATTGTTGTACATCTCTGCAAACTCATCATGGAACTTTAAAAACCTTTCTTTTAGATCATAATCAAAATAATTGACTAATTCTGATTGAAAAGATTTTAAAACAATACCATGAGCCATTGGTCTTTTATATGATTTAGGACCACGCATTGTGATATATAGGTCTGCTAATAAAATGATTTGTGCCTCAATTTCTGGTTGAATAATTAACATTTCTTTTAAGAACTTTTCGTTTGCAGTATCTTCAATATGAGCTCTAGCAATGTCTTCGCATTTTTGTGCAAGTTGAAGACGCTTAGCGATTTGTGATCCAAGCTCTGTTTTTTCTTTTAAGATATCATACTCTTTTTCATCAAAGCTGTTTTTATCGTTTAGCATGTTTTTAATTTCTTGATATTGTAGATGAATCATTGCGTATTGATTCATTTCTGTAATTTTTCCTTGAGATAAACCATAATAGTTACCCAGTTTTTCCGCCATTTGTTGCACCTGATACGCATGTCTTTTATCCATTAATGTATAAGAACTAGAGAAAACAACGGAAAAGAGGTCACCAACGATGTGAGAAAAATCACGTTGAACTTGTCTTCTTTTAATCAGCTCTAACTTTCGTTCTTCTTGCATGTACTGACCCATCGAGACGATGGCATAAACAACAAAATAGAATAATATAAATAATAGTGTTCTTAATAAAATATCACTAAATTCCGGTAATCTAACAAATCGTGGTAAAAACTCAATAATCGTTTCACCACCAACAAGTTGTTGAACATTATATGTCCATATAAAATGAATGACTGTTAATAATGCGAGTAAGCCTTGAAAACTCGAACTCATTAACTTCTTTTCTTGGTATAAAGAAATAACAACAACCGCATAATACATTAGAATATATGCACCAGTTTCAAAATACTCTTTTTGGTACAATCTTGCATAAATTAAGATTGATGAGAAAAAGATATAAAATGCTGAAACATACATTGCAACCGATTGCTTGGTTTTATCATTTGGATCCATGTTGATTAATTTTTTTAGAAACTTATTAATCACATAAGTTAATGGAAATGCAATAAATGCAACAACCCAATCAGAGACTTCACCTTCTGTTGAAAGTGAAAGAATAAATAAAATGATTGAGTACATGATATTCGAGACAAATACAATATTTTTAATAACGACATTTCTTCGGTATAACACGGCAACATCATTGGTAATATCTACACCCTGTTCAAAACCAAAAAACTTAGCAAAAATATTTCTACCAAGTACTTTTATATTCCAAATGCCAGGTTTTTTGTTGTTTGCCACGAACCATCATCCTTTTTATAAGTCAAATATGCTAAATCGTTTTACTCCAACATCTTCATGTGCTATTTCTTCATTCGTCACTTGTGCAACTCTTGTTGATGCTGCTGCTGCGATTGCTCCAACAATATCATCTAAAAAAGTGTGACAAATATCATCTTCTTTACCTGCATCATTTAATCTTTTAACAATACCATGCTTATTCACATCGATATCACCAAAATTAGTTTGTCCAATGGTTCCATATAAACCAGCAACATCTAAACCCATCGTTTCATCAATTCCAAACAACCCTAAATCTTCTAAAATAATATCTTGAATAGGTCCTTGAAACATTCTTTGTTCTGCCAATCGATCTATTTCAGCTGCTAGCTGAACATGATGGAAAACATCACGTAGTGATAAGATCTTTTCTACTGATTCTTGGCATAATTCTCTTGTGATATTATCGGTGTATTTTGATTGCTGTTGAAAACTGATTTCAGCGATTGCTTCAATCGATACGCCACGTTTTAATAATACTTTTTTGTTAAGCTCAAACATTTCTTGTCTTGTAAACAATAGTTTTTTTGCCTTTTTTTCTGCCATCCTATTCATTCCCTTCTATGAACACATCACCTTGATTCATGATGGTTTGACCATTGAGAAAATCCTTTGCATGCATCTGTTTTTTACCTGGAGATTGGACATAAATCATTTCAACTGCCCCATCAAGTGTTTTAATAATGAGCTTTTTCTTTGTGTTTAGCACTGTGCCAGGCGTTGCCTTACTGTCTATTATATCACTTTTTTGAGCTTGATAGAACTTGATGATGTGACCATTTATTTTTGCATGTGCTCCAGGTTCTGGAGATAAACCACGAATCCGATTGATGACTTGTTTTGTTGTTTGATGAAATGATAAATATTCATCTTCTCTCTTTAGTGTAAAAGCAAATGTTACTTCATCAATATTTTGAGGTATTCGATCATTTTTACCAACTGCAAGATCAGATAATACCTTATCTAATAATCGTGTACCTACATGACTTAATTTGATACTTAAGGTTTGATAGTTATCATCATCTAGGATTTCAACAGCTTCTTGATCGATAATATCACCACTATCCATTTTGAATGCCATATACATAATCGTTACGCCAGTTTCATTTAAACCATCAAATAAAGCGTATTGAATTGGTGCCCCACCTCGATATTTAGGTAGTAACGAACCATGAACATTGATGGCTTCAATTTGATTAAGTAAAACTTGAGGTAGCATTTGTCCGTATGCAGCTGTAATGATATAATCAGGCTTTAAATCAAGAATAGGTTGGTAATCTTCTGTCAATTTTTCAGGTTGAAATAACGGTAAACTTAGCTCAATTGCTTTGTTTTTAACAGGAGATTGTGTCATCGTTTTTTTACGCCCCACTGGTTTATCGGGTTGTGTAACAACGAGCAAAACATCATGCTTAATATTGAGCATCTCTAATATTGGTACTGCAAATTCTGGAGTTCCCATAAATACTATTTTCATATCTTCACCTACACAATATCTAAATATGGAAAATATCTTATTTTTATATCATCAAACTCGTGAGCTTCTAAAAGGTCGAAGAGTTCTTGTTTCTCTATTGTTTCATATTTTAGTGTAATTGTAAATCGGTAATAGTCTTTAATTTTAGTAATCAAAGCTTGTGATGGTCCTAAAACATCACATGATAAGCTTGATAATGCTTTTTTAAGCATAAAAGCACGTTGATAAGTTTTTAAGTAGCTTTCTCCTGAAATTAAGATTTGTGATGTGTTTTTAAATGGTGGATAATTCATTAATTTTCTGTTATATAATGCCTCTTGGTAAAATGTTTCATAGGTTTGATTAACGCTCTTTATTGCGAAATGACCGATGTCATACCCTTGTATAATCGCTTCTCCTGGATAGAATCTACCTGATCTACCAGTGACTTGTGCTAAAAGCATATATGCATTTTCAGTTGATTTATATGATGGAACTTTTAGCAATAAATCAGCCATTAAGACACCTACTAAAGTCACTTTTGGAAAATCTAATCCTTTAGCAATCATTTGTGTACCTAATAAAATATCCGCCTCTTCATTTAAAAAATTGTTCCAAATGATTTCATGACTACCCTTGATTCTTGTCGCATTTTTATCCATACGAAGAACTCTAGCTTTTGGCATTTGTTTTTTTAGAACTTGCTCGACATATTCTATACCAGTGCCTACTTCTTTAACCTTTGATGCGTTACAGACTGAACAAGTATTATCAAATGGTTTTTCATAACCACAATAATGACATTTCAATGATTTTTTTTCTTTGTAGTAAGTTAATGAAATGTCACAATGCGGACATTGAGGAACATCACCACATGCGCGACATAAAACAAATGGTGCATATCCTTTACGATTAAATAAAAGAATCGTTTGTTCCTTCATTTCAATTCTTTTTTTCATTGCATCCAATAATGTTTTAGAAAAGATTGATGTATTGTTTTTTTCTAACTCAAGTCTCATATCAACATATTGAATCGTTGGTATCTCAAGATTCAATGGTCTTTTTGTTAACTCTAATAATGTAAATCGATTATTCATCGCTTCATACATTGAAGTAATGCTTGGTGTTGCACTTCCTAATAGAACGGGAATTTGATGATGTTTTGCGCGCTCTAATGCGATTTCTACAGCATCATAAATGACTTGTTCTTTCTGGATATAGGAATCATCATGCTCTTCATCAATAATGACTAAACCTAAGTCTTCCATGGGTAAAAATACAGCACTTCTTGTTCCTAAAACAATTGATGCTTTACCAGATTGAATTTTTTTGTATTGGTCAAAACGTTCACCTGATGATAACGCACTATGGTAAATAGCAACATCATCAAATCTTGATTTAAGTCTTTTTGCCATTTGAGCTACTAAAGTAATTTCAGGCACTAAAACTAAGACTTGCTTGTTTTGTTCGATAACTTTTGAAATAACTTCTAAATATACTTCGGTTTTACCTGAACCAGTAATCCCTTTTAATAAAAATGTTTCTTGTTTGTCTAAACTATTTACAATTTGATTGACTACATTTTGTTGTTCATCTGTTAAAACAACTTTTTTATCACTTAGATCAAATTGATGTTCTATTTCTCTAAAAACATCTTTTTCTTGCTCGAAAAGGACTTGATTTTTAACGAGTGTATTGATGTTACTAGCGGTTAATCCCTGATCGGTCAACTCTTTTCTTGTATACTCTTTTTTCATATTAAATAAATCAATAACTATTTCATAATGATAAATACGTTTATAATGATGATTTTGGTTATATGTATACGTTTTATCGGTTTTCGTCGTTCCTTTTTCTTTAATAACAGTTTTAATCTTTATTATTTCTTGATCCTTAGAATCCCTTAGTTTTTTTAATCTAGGATAATAAACTTGATCTTTTCTTTTCAATCTCCAAATACCTTTTTTATTAAAATAAGGCTTTAAGTCATCTGGTACTAGTTCTGGCTTCACCATTTCAACAACTTTTGTATAATTAACAGCTAATTCTGATGGAATAACTGTTGAAAAAATAGAACTATAAAGTGCTGGAACATGATTTTTTATATAATTCATAAGACTAAAGAGTTCTTCGTTAATGGATGGAATGACATCTAATACTTCGAGAATCTCTTTGGTTGCATCCAAACTTTCAGTTATTATTTCAGTGACATAACCCATTCTTGTTTGTTTGCCAAAAGGGACTAAAACACGCATACCACGTTCTAAAAAATCCTCATATTTTTGAGGAATGATATAATCAAAAAAACGATTAACATCTTCATGTTTAATATCAATTATAACCTTCGCATACATGTTTTCACCTACTCTTATTATACACATAAAAGACAAAAAAAGTAACCGAGGTTACTTTATTGTTTTTAGAATTTTATCAATGTTATTCCCATATGCTAATGCTTCATCATACTTAAAAATCAAATCAGGAATCTTTCTAATGTTTCTAATTTTTTTTGCAAGTTCCATTCTAATAGTTTGTTTACTCTTATCGATAGCTTCTTTTGCTTTATCGATGATTTCAGGTTCATCACTCAAAATCGTGTAATAAACGGTTGCATAGGATACATCTTTTGTAACTTTAACTTCGGTTAAATTAATATACCCAAAACTCTTATCTTTAACTTCTGTATTAACGATTGATGCAAGTTCTCTTTGAATCAAACTTGCTAAACGGTCTGTCGTTACTGACATGTCAATTCACCTCTACTTCTTTCATTTGTGAAGCTTCAACGACATCTCCAACTTTGATATCATTAAAGTTTTCGATTGAAAGTCCACATTCATATCCTTGTCTAACTTCTTTTGCATCATCTTTAAATCTCTTTAATGATGCTAATTTACCTTCATAAACAACGATACCATCTCTTAATACTCTAACAAGAGCATCTCTTTTAATAATGCCATCAGTTACATAACATCCAGCAATGGTTCCGATTCTTGAGACTTTAAAGATATCTCTAACTTCTGCTTGGCCAGTTACGATTTCTTCAAATGTTGGTTCAAGCATACCTTTAAGTGCTGCTTCAATGTCTTCAGCGACGCGATAAATAATTTTGTATAATCTGATTTCAACACCTTCGGAGTCTGCAACTTGTTTTACGGCTGCAGTTGGTCTTACGTTAAATCCGATGACAACTGCGTTTGATGCGCTTGCTAAGGTTACATCATTTTCTGTGATTGCACCAACACTTGAACGTACAACATTAACATGGAAACCATCAATATCAATTTTTTCAAGCATATTTTTTAAGGCCTCAATAGAGCCTTGAACATCACCTTTAATAATGATATTAAGTTCTTTTCCAACACTTTCGATTTGATCGAACATCGAATCAAGTGATGTTTTTTTAACTGCTTTAAGTTCGCCTTCTTTATTTCTTGATTGGCGTTCATCTGCAATTTGTCTAGTCACTTTTTCATCATCAAATGCCATGAAAATATCACCAGCTTGAGGAACTTCATTTAATCCTGTTACTTCAATAGGTTGTGATGGAAGTGCTTCATTATAACGTTTCTTTAAATCATCTTGCATCGTACGTACTTTACCATATGTATTACCGATGACAATGAAGTCTCCGACACGTAGTGTTCCAGTTTCCACGATTAGGGTTGCTACTGGTCCTCTACCTTTATCTAAGCTTGCTTCAATAACTGTACCTTTTGCTAAACGATTTGGATTTGCTTTAAATTCTTCAATTTCACTTATTAATTGTAATACATCTAATAACTGATCGATACCTTGATTTTTTAGTGCTGATACATTGACAAATGGTGTGTTTCCACCCCATGCTTCAGGTATTAACCCTTTTTCAGATAACTCATTCATCACACGCTCTGGATTTGCAGATGCCTTATCCATTTTGTTAACTGCAACAACAATTGGTACTTTCGCAGCTTTCGCATGGTCAAGTGCTTCGATGGTTTGTGGCATGACGCCATCATCAGCAGCAACAACTAAAATAACGATATCTGTAACTTTTGCTCCACGTGCACGCATTTCTGTAAATGCAGCATGGCCTGGTGTATCAATAAAAGTAATTGGATCCCCATTTTTGATGACTTGATATGCACCAATATGTTGGGTAATGCCTCCTGCTTCGCCTTCGACAACTCTAGATTTTCTAATGGAATCAAGTAATGTTGTTTTCCCGTGGTCAACGTGACCCATAACTGTAACAATTGGAGGTCTTTTCACCATATCTTTTGGATCATCAACAATTTGAAATTCATCATATCTCGTGACATCAGTGACGACTTCGTCTTTGACTTCATAACCTTCATCTAAAGCGATGACTTCTATAGTATCACGATCAATGATTTGATTAATACTTGCCATTAATCCTAATTGCATTAATTTTTTTACCATTGCAGCATTACTTAGGCCTAAACCTTCAGCAACAGCAGCAACGTTCATATCAGGTTTATATGTAAATATTTTTTCGCCAACATCTTTAACAACTTTCTTTGGAGCATTTGGTTTTCTATGCTCGTGTCTTTGATTATTGTTTTGTTGTGGCTTTTTCTTGACAAACTTTTTGTTTGCAGGCATACAATCACTTCCTTCTTTGATTCATCAATAATTGACTAAACCCCCTGTCGGTTATACCAATAACTTTGATGTCTTTTTTACCTATTGCATTAGATAATTCATTCGATTGAAATGCTTCGATCACTTCAACTTGATAAGTTTTTGCTTTACCATAAACTTTTTTCTTTGTTGGGTCTGAAGCATCCGTCGCTAAAAAGATAAGAAATACTTTTTTGTTGCGTAGCTCAGAAATTGTGATTTCAGTTCCGACTGTCACTTTTCTGGCGCGATACGCAAGTCCGATGTTGTTAATCATTTGCGATTTTTAACAATTCTTCATAGATTTCTTCTGGTACAGCAACTTCTAGTTTTCGATCTAATGCTTTGTTTTTTCTAGCTAACATAATAACTTCCTTACTTAGTTTTAAGTATGCACCACGACCAGGAGCTTTTCCTTTTAGGTCGATGGATACAACACCTTCTTTAGTTGCTGCGATGCGCACTAAGGATTGCTTAGGTAACACTTCTTTAGTGACAACACATGTTCTAAGTGGAGTTTTTTTGACTTTTGCCATTGAATCACCTCTTGATTAAATCTTAATATAAGATGCCTTCACCTTGCGCCATGGTTTCTGACTTGATGTCAATACTCCATCCACAAGCTTGAACGGCCAACTTAACATTTTGTCCAAGTTTACCAATAGCTAAAGATAATTGGTTATCCGGTACAATTGCAAGTGCATTTTTATCTTTAGGATTGACGCGTGTAACTGCTATGACTTCTGCTGGTTGTAAAGCATTTGCGATTAACTCTTTTTCGTTATCACTCCAACGGAATAAATCTATTTTTTCATCACTTAAAGACTTAACGATTTCACGAATACGTGATCCACCCTCACCAACGCATGCACCAATTGGATCCACTTTAGGATCATTTGATTTCACACCAATCTTAGAACGGTCACCTGGATCACGAGATATACCCATAATTTCAATAACACCATCTTTAATTTCTGGAATAAAGCTTTCAAGTAATCTAATGATTAATGATGGATGTGAACGAGACACAAACACTTTTGGCCATTTGGTCTTCATTTCCACATCTGATACATAAACTCTAACATAATCTCCTACATGGAAGTTATCTTTAGGCAATGCTTCTTTCTTCGGTAGAAGTGTTGTTAAGTCTTTACCAATATCAAGGCGGTAGTGATCATCTGCTATATCAATAACTCTTGCTGAAATCATTTCATGTTCAAATGCTTTAAAGTGTTTGTATAGGTTTTCTTTTTGCATACTGATTAATGTTTCGTTCAATCTGCTCTTAAAGTCACGAACAGCAAAATGCCCAAAATCTTTTGGATCTATTTTTTGTTCGAGTATATCTCCAACTTTTGCACGTGAGTTTACTTGTTTTGCTTCACCTAAGAGCATTTGAGTATAATTTTTATCAGCATCAATACTATATTCTTCAACAACTAAATGTTGTTTATAAACTAAGATTTCGCTTTTCTCTTCTTTAATCTCCACACGACAAGAACGAACGTCATGTGCTTTTTTACAACCAGCAATCATCCCTTGAACGAATGCTTCAAGCACTTGCTCATGTGTTAGTTCTTTTTCTTCAGCTACTGCTTCAATGTTTTTAAAAAATTCTTTGCTTATCATGTGTATCCTCCTAAAACTTGACAGCTGTGCGCATTTTTCTTGCGTCGCCAAATTTGATTTCTATTTTTCTAAACTGACCTTTTAGGTTTATCTCTAATAATATTATATCATCTTCAAAAGATAACAGTGTACCATTACCTTTATATTTAGACGATTCCAAATAGATATATCTTGAAACAGCTTTTTTCAACTCTTCTTTTGTCTTCAAAGGTCGTTCAGCACCAAGTGATGAAAGTTCTAAGAAATATGAAGGGTCTAGATCTTCATCTGTTAGTGTATCGACATAGGCTAAGTGAATTTTTTCAAGTTCATTGATATCCATTGTTTCTGTATCTAATAGAATTTCAACAATCTTTTCTCCAAACTCTCTTTTGGTGCGTATGCTATAGATTTCAAGGTTATACTTTTTAAGGATGGGTATTAACTTTTCTTTTAATTTTTCTAGATTCATGTTTACCTCAATAAAATGAGTGGAAATCATCATCCCACTCTGTTTAGACATATATTCTAATGTATTATATCATTGTTTATCTTTTATTTCAATTTATTTAAGCGATTTTTTGGGCTATAAGCTGATATTTTATTTTTTTATTGCGAATGATTTGCAAATAGGAATTAATATGCTATACTTTAAATGCGAATGATTTGCAAAAGGAGAATGTTTATATATGAAAAAATTTGCATCTATTATGATTTTATTATTTGTTTTAATTTCTGTTTCAGCTTGTACAGATGATAAGCGTGCCGAAATTGTGACAACAATGTTTCCGCAATACGATTTTGCTAAACAAATTGTCCGTGATAAAATGACGGTTAGTATATTAATTCCACCTGGAGCTGAAATCCATGATTATGAAGCTACAAGTAAAGATATGGTTGCGATTAATGAAGCTAAACTATTTATTTTTACAAGTTTAGAAATTGATACATGGATTAAAGATATTAGCTCATTTGGTGGTGAAAACACCGTTGTTTTAAACTTATCTGAGTCATATACTTTAGCTGATGATGAACATGAAGATGACGACAATCATCTTAATCATCAAAATATAACAACGCTAGATACCGATGATCACGACCATGAAGAAGACATCCATTTTTGGACAGATCCAACAACAGCGATTCAGTTAATTGAAGCTATATTAGAAAAGATAATATTGATTGATCCTGAAAATGCTAGTTTCTATGAAGCGAATGCTTATGATTATATTCATGAATTAGAGGAGTTGCACCATGAGATTGATGAATTCTTTGAACAAGAAGCATATCATGATGCACACATCTTCTTTGCAGGTCATAATGCGATGGAATCTTTTGCTGACAGATATCACATTCATATAGTATCTTTATTTCCTGATTTTAAACCTGATGCACAGTTAACAAGTGCTGATCGCATCCGATTTGTCAATGAAGTTAAACAATCAGGTACACAATACTTGTTTATTGAAGAACTTGTAGAACCAAGAGCAGCTAAAGCCATTCAAGAAGAGTTGGCAAAAGAAAACTATACATTAATTCTATTAGAGTTACATGGTTACCATAACGTAACTAAGGCTGATATGGAGGATGGCGTCACCTATTTGGAATTACTTTCAAGAAACTTTGAAAATTTAAAAATTGCATTAGGTGCACCAACAGAATAGTGATGATTAAATATCAAGATGTTGCAGTTTCATTTGGAAAATTTAATGCACTTCATGATGTAAACTTTGAAATTAAACCAGGTGATTTTTTACATATCGTTGGTCCAAACGGATCAGGTAAAACAACACTTGTCAAACTATTGGTTGGCTTATTAAAGCCGACTGAAGGTGTAATTAGTTTAAAAAATGTAACCATGGGATACTTGCCACAAAAGTTAAACACGAAAGCAAACCTACCGATGATGGTTAGAGAAGTTATCTATAGTGGTTTTAAGAAACAAAAACTTATACCTAGTTCAACCGAATGTGAACTCATTAGGTTTTGGTTAGAGAAAATGGAGATTCCACAACTCTTTAACGAAAGCATGATGCATCTATCTGGTGGACAACAACAACGCGTCTTTTTGATTCGTGCTTTAATTGCTGAACCTGAATTATTAATACTTGATGAACCTACTTCTGCTTTAGATCCATCCTTTAGAGAAAAGTTTTATCAACTACTTTATGAACTTCAACAAAAGAAAAACATGACAATTATCCATGTCACACATGACTTAACCGATGCAGTTAAAGATGATTGTCTAACGATGTATGTAGATCAAACCATTAAGTTCTTTGGACCTTATAGAGATTATCACGAATTTGAGCATAGGGGGCATTCACATGATTGAACTATTGCAATATGAATTCATCCAAAATGCGATTATTATCGGTTTAGCACTTGCATTGTCTGCTGCTTTATTAAGTCCATATTTGGTCTTAAATCAGCAAGCTATGATTGCTGATGGTTTAGCACATGTTAGTTTTGCTGGTCTTATTTTAGGGATATTATTATCTGGTGAACCGTTAATTGTAGCAATACCCTTTGTGATGCTTGCATCATTAATGATTAAATATTTATCGACAACAAAAACGATTAACGGTGATGCAGCAATCGGTTTAGTTTCTGCAGTTGCTTTTGCTATCGGTTTGATTTTAGTTAAAAAGGGTCAAGGATTTAATATATCGATTGAAAGTATGCTTGTTGGTAATATATTCACTGCAACATCTGTCGATATGATTTTATCAATTGTAGTTACAATATTAATTGTTACTTTCATATTGATCTTTTATAGAAAACTATTCTTAATGACGTATGATCAAGATTATGCAAAGTTCTCTAAAATCAATGTCCAGCTATTAGGATACTTACTTGCTGGATTAACTGCATTTTTCATTGTTGTAGGCGTTAGAACCATTGGTACACTCTTGATTTCAGCACTTGTTATCTTCCCATCAGTCATTGCGAGTCAGTTGACCAAAAGCTTTAAGAACACTATTATCTTAGGCATTATATCTTCACTCGTTATTATATTGTTAGGTATTTTTATTGCACATCCATTAGAAATACCTGTTGGCTCTACAATCGTTGTTTTATATGCTATACTACTCTTAGGACTGTTAGTATTTAAACCTTTATTTAGGAGATGATACGATGAGAATGACCAAGCAAAGGAAATCAATATTAAAATTATTGAATCAATCGAATCAACCAAAAAGTGCTGAAATGATTCTACTAGAACTACCTGATGAAACAATGAACTTATCTACAGTTTACCGGACATTAGATACCTTTTTTGCACAAGGTCTTATATCCAAAAGTACAATGAAAAATACAGCTTATTATTACATTAACAAAAAAGACCATCATCATTACATGATATGTTTAGGATGTCAAAAAATGTATGAAATAGACTGTCACCTAGACCATATAGCAGACCATGTAGCAAAAGACCATCATTTTAAAATCACACATCATGATATGACAGTTTATGGATACTGTGAATCATGTCAAAAAAGTATGTAGAATATATGAGGCTGTAACGAAATAGATTAGTTTCAGCCTTGATAACAAAAAAGCCACTCTGGAAAAT
>NZ_JASCXW010000026.1 GCF_030012175.1 Peloplasma aerotolerans | reverse complement strand
TTACTTATTCTATATATAATTATACACGAAACATTGATTTCATCAATTAATTAGATTTTTGATATTTATTAACAACTTACTTTTGCTGCTTTCTAATCTTTTCTATTTCGTGAAATGCTTTTAAATAAACAGGCTTCATTCGTGCTTCACTGACATAATCAATCACTTCACTAATTAAAAACCATTTTACACCACTATTTTCAGCATGATTAATCAATAATGGATCATTTTCATCAGCAATCAATAAGAATGTTGCATTTAAATGAAGATGATCTGGAACATACAAACCATTTTTTATATGATTTTTGACATAGATAACATCAACTGTAAAAATCTGATCACTATAAGGCACTACATGTTTCACACCTGTTTCTTCTTTTGCTTCTTTAATGGCTACTTCTAATAAATTGGGATTCCCATCATTATGTCCACCAACCCATGCCCATGAATCATAGATATGATGATATGCAAATAGAATCTTTGTCATCTTTTGATTTAAAACGAAAGCCGAAGATGTAATATGCCCTGCCAAGTTAGTTCTATATAATGCATCATCATTTCTCTTTATAAAATTTAAGATGAGTTGTAGGTCTTTTGATTCTTGCTCATTTTTTGGTTGATATTCTGCAAATAATTTTTTATACATATGATTTACCTTTAATTATGATTTCAGTTTCATATAAACAATACTTTCTAAGTGTTGTGTGTTAATAAACATATCAACAGGTTGTACCTCAACAACATCATATTGCTCTTTTAAGATATGGATATCTCTAATTTGTGTGATTGGTTCACAAGAAATATAAACGATCTTTTTAGGTTTAACCTTCAATACTGCTTTGATAAAGATTTCAGTCGCTCCATCTCTTGTAGGATCCATAATTAAAACGTCGATATGACCTTCATAGCTTTGAATAAAGTGCTCAACATCATCATGATGAAAGTAAGCATTATTGATACCATTTAACTTCATGTTAAATAGTGCATCTTTATGTGAACTATGATTGGATTCAATCGCAATCACTGATTGAGCTTTTTTGGCTGCTAGAAGCGATATTGTCCCAATCCCTGAATAAGTATCCATCACAATATCATCTGCCTTTATTTCTGCATATTCAAGTGCTTTATGGTATAGTTTCATCATCTGAACTGGATTGATTTGATAAAAGGATTTAGATGACAATCTAAACTTAATACCATCAATTTCATCATCGATGTAACCTGAGCCATAAATGATTTTTTCATCATCGACTAAAACAAGATTTGTTTTTCTATGATGAATATTTTGAATAACAGTTGATACTTCTGGATGTTTTTTTATGATATCTTGAGCCATTTTTTTAGCATTAGGTAATAAGTTACCATTTGTTACAATGACAAGCAACATCTTTGATGTATGATAAGACTTCCTAATTAAGACATGTTTGATAATACCTACATTTTTATCAATGTTATAGGCTGACATTTTATATTGATTAAAAGTTGCTTCTACTGTTTTTAGGACACGATTTGCTTGTTTATCTTGGATATAACAATCTAGAAATGGTAATACTTTTTTACTTTGTTCTTGATATAGTCCTAAGCGAACTTTGCTTTTGACAGTCGTTGCTGTTGCAACTACTTTATGTCGATAATGCAAAGGTTTTTCAGTTTTAATTAAATCATTGATCTGAGTTTTTATATTGTTTTTGAAATATAATGTTTTAATAAACGATTCTTTCATTCTAACTTGCTCATCGTATTTGATATGTAGAAAATCGCAACCTCCACACTCGTAAAAAATCGGACAAATGACTTTTGCGCGATGGATCGATGCTTCAATAACATCTTCAGGTAATATGATTCTATTTTTCCGATTAACAAATGTTGCAGTTTCACCTGGTAATAAATATCTTACCTTGAATTGGTTTTCACATACAGATTCTGTTAAATCGTTTATTTTCAAACATTTGATTTCCATTAGTTTCCTCTACTATTAATTATAACATTAAAAACAAAAAGGACATATGTTTTATGAAGTGCCCTTAATGGTTTTCATTAACTATTTTGTAGTTTTTCTTTTTCTATTTTGTACAGTTCTTCAGTTGCAAAATGCATTTTAGTAACTATATTTTTATGATTCAAAGGATAAATATAATAAGAATTATCTAACGTCGAAATATCAATACAATCCCCTTTGCCTAAATAGTCATACTCAATATGTAAACTATACATAGCAAGAGGTTCTTTAACAATCAATAAAGGTTTTCCTAATTCATCACCTTCAACTCTAAAACCATTTAAATCATGTATCAGTTTCCCCTTACCTAATGGCATATATCCTTTAGCATTAGGCAACGCTTCAATCCTCACTTCATCTTCAATAGCATAGGTTTTCTCTTCTATTTGTTTGCTAACTTGACTTCTTTCAAACTCATACCAATCAGGAATATGTGAAAACTCAGTGACACCTTGGTTTGCTTTCAATTGTCCATAAACATCCATTGTATATGATTTCCCACATGCATTGCACCACAATTGATCTTTATCTGAATCCATCTGGGATTCAGCTAAACAGCTCGGACACTGATATAACACTTGATGCAATCCTTTTGCTCGATTTGCAAAATCAATTTTAATTTGATGATCTTTTTGCCACTGATATTCATCATAAACAAAGGCATCATGGATACGTCTATTGATTTCATCAACCGATAATACTTTGATCTCATCTTTAGTAA
The DNA here is from genome assembly GCF_030012175.1 of Peloplasma aerotolerans. Taxonomy (GTDB): domain Bacteria; phylum Bacillota_I; class Bacilli_A; order Acholeplasmatales; family Acholeplasmataceae; genus Peloplasma; species Peloplasma aerotolerans. The sequence continues at coordinate 26,561 of NZ_JASCXW010000026.1, read as the reverse complement.
TAATTTGTGTCAAATCGGCTGCAAGTGGAACTTTACGCATTGCTAAATTCCATTGTGGTTGTGTCAAATAGTTACCATGCATATTCAAAACTGCAACTGGCTGTTTTAAAACTTTAACCATCTTAGCTAATGAGTCAGGTAATATAGCTGTCGTTCCTACAAGTGTATATCTTGCTTCAGGGTATATCGCAACAATGTTTTTCAACTCTTCTAATGAATACTTAATTTGCTTAAACAATTTCAAATCATTCGTAAACTTTCTTTTACAAATCGCACCAACATTACGGAGTAACCATTCTCTACCTATAAAGCCATCAATAGCAACGATGTAGTTAGCTCTTCTAGGAAATATTGCAGCTGTTGTGACTTTAAAATCTATAAATGCATGATGAGTTGCTAAAAGAATATATGGAGGCTTCAGCCCCTTCATATTGACTTTATTGACTATTAACTTTCTTTTCCATACCGTAGGAAAACTTAATAAATAAGCAAGAGGTGTAAGAAAAAACTTTTCTTTGACTGGCTTTTTATCTAAATCAAAACGTTTGACTTGATCCATAAAGTGTATGTCTCCTATTTTTTAGTGTATGTGATGACAAAACAAAAGATCCTAAATCTAGGACCTTTTTGGATATACGCATCAATGATGAATCCAATCTATGGGTTAGATTTATATATTCATCATATCATGATTTCAATATTTTAATTGATTTTTAAAATTAAATAATACTTAAATCCTTCGCTGTTTTGTAGATAATATCTACAGCTTGATCAAGTTGTGCTTTTGTGTGAAGTGCTGATACCATGCAACGAATGCGTCCCATACCTTTTTGTACTGTCGGAAAGACGATTCCTGATACATAAACACCACGTTTAAGTAATTCCTTTGAAAAAGCCATTGTTTTACTCTCTTCACCAATCATAATAGGTGTAATTGGGGTTTCACTATGCCCGATATCAAATCCATATGATACGAGTTTGTTTTTAAAATATCTTGCATTGTCCCATAACTTATCTGTATACTCAGTAGATTCTTCTAGCATTTTAAAGGCTTCAATAATTGCTGCTGCAGCACCTGGCATTAATGCTGTAGAAAACAGTAATGGTCTTCCTCGATGTAATAACCATGCTCTGCTTGCTTTTGAACCAGCAACATAACCACCGACAACACCAATCGCTTTAGATAAAGTTCCAATAATAAAATCGACTTGTCCATGTAAACCAAAGTGGTCAACAGTTCCACGCCCAGAATTTCCTAAGACACCTGAACCGTGTGCATCATCGACATATGTTAATGCATTATATTTTTTAGCTAATTGAACAATTTCTGGGAGTTTTGCAATATCGCCATCCATTGAAAAAACACCATCTGTAATGATTAAGACTTGTTCAAATTGATCTCTTTTTTCTTTTAAAATACTTTCTAAAGCTTCCATATCCGAATGTTTATAAACTGCACGACTTGCCTTTGATAAACGAACACCATCAATAATAGAAGCGTGATTTAACTCATCTGAAATGATTAAATCCTTTTCTGATGTAATTGCTTGAATGACACCAGCATTGCACGCAAAACCGGACTGAAAAACGGTTGCTGCTTCTTCATGTTTAAAATTTGCAATCACTTGATCTAATGTTTCATGAATATCCATATTACCGACAATTGTACGCACAGCTCCTGCACCAACACCATATTTTTCAATTGCATCAATTGCAGCTTTTTTAAGTCTTGGATGGTTTGCAAAGCCTAAATAATTATTCGATGATAAGTTAATAACATCTTTTCCATTTAAACGGATAACAGCTTCACAAGGACCTTCGTTAATAGGAAGTTCACGATAAACACCACTATCTTTTAACTCTTGAATCTTCAAATCTAAATAAGACATAACTTCCTCCTTTAAGGTATTAAGACAACTTTTCCGCTATTTCCTGACATCATCACTTTCATACCTTCTTCAATATCTGTCAACTTAAATGTATGTGTAACAATTTTTTCTAAATCGAGTTTCCCGCTTTGTACCAACCCTGTTACTTGATGCCATGTATCAAACATAATACGTCCCACAACACCATAAATGGTAATCCCCTTAAAGACTATATCGTTTGATAAATCAATATCAATATTAGAATCAACGATACCTAACATTGACATTTTACCACCAGCTTTAACATACTTAAATGCTTGTTCAATAGCAGTTTTATTACCCGAGAATTCACCAACTACATCAACACCCATACCATTTGTTTCTTCTAGTACGCGTTCGATAACATTTTCTTTTAATGGATTAATAACGACATCTGCACCTAATTCTTTTGCTAAATTAATTCTATAATCATTAACTTCAATGGCAATCACTTTGCTTGCTCCAACAGCTTTTGCTACGTTGACACCCATTAATCCAATAGGACCACATCCGACAACTGCTACTGTTTTACCTATAATATCAAAATGTAACATTGTATGAACTGCATTCCCTAATGGTTCTTGAATCGATAAGTATTTAGGGTCTATATCTTTACTGTTAATAATTAAGTTATCTGCAGGCATTTTTGCATATTCCGCAAAACAACCATCAGTATCAACACCAATAATCTGTGTGTTTTTGCAAATGTGATACTCCCCTCTTCTGCAAAACTCACACTCACCGCATACAATGTGTGTTTCTGCTGATACCACATCTCCAACTTTTACTTTTCTCACTTCGCTACCAACTTCTATAACTTCACCACAAAACTCATGCCCCACAGTTAGTGGAGGCTTAATTCTGCCTTGGCTCCAACGATCCCATTTATAAATATGAACATCTGTACCACAAATCGAGGTTGCTAATACTTTAATCAAAACCTCATTCGATTTTAGTTCATTTGGAATCTTTTTTCTAGTAATCTTAAATCCAGGTTCTCTTTTTTCTTTAATAACGACAGTCATATCCATGTTTAAGTTCTCCTTATTGAATTGATCGTATCTTTACTTCTATTATATACCCAGCAAGACATTAATATCTAGAGCAATTTTGATTTTTAGTATTTATCTTGCGCAATCCTTAAAAATGCTGCACCATACTGGTCGAGTTTAATTAAATAGTTTTTTTCTTGATATATAAAACCGAAATCTCTTCTTAAAGTAATGGTCGCATTTTGGACTTTTTCTAGCGGGATGGTTTCCTCATAATTGCCTGAAATAAAAAATGTTTTATGCTCATATTTTAGCTTGATTCTACCCAATTCATCAAGTGAGTTATCTTCCTCGTGTAGATGATACAACTCACCTTCTGTTTCCAAAACTGAATCTCTTAAAGCTTTAGTAAAGCCTTTTTGATAGTTATCCCAATCAATTAAGTTATCATACTTAAAGTTTTGAATAAATCCATATTGATCGATATATCCTTCATGGTTACACTTTCTACATTTGATTTGATTGCTTTTTGTCTCTAAAGTATGAATACCTTCACACATTGGACATACATAAACTACATTTTCTAAACCCTCAGCAAGCTTTTTACCTGGATGAGGTATCATAACTTCTCTTTGATAATTATAGTCATTATGATATAAAGCTGACTTAACAATCTTTGCAATTTCTTCAAGTGATAACTCTTTTACTTTTTCTTTTGGAATCAGAATTTCATAATGAAATGATGCTCTGCGATTCTTTCTTTTACCTGTAGCCCATCTAGGTTTAGATAAATAGCCACCTTTTACTTTGCACACAACAACATCAAGATTTAATTTCTTAATCAATTTCATTGTTGATGGCTCTATATATCCAGTTTCTCCATAGAAAGTTGTATCACCTTCAGGGAAAATTAAAATAGGATAACCTCTTTTAACTGCTCCAATTAAATCTCTAACTGTTGATGTATCACTTTGACCCTTTGATTTAGCAATCACATGTGCTACTTGAGTTACTAGGAATTTTGTCGCATTCTTTTTGAATAATGTATGACTGGCAACAATAAAAGGAACGTTTTTAAAACGTAAGGGAACGTGAATTACATCAAACATAAATGTATGATTAGCAAGCATAATAAAAGGTTCTTTGCGTTTAAAACTAATTCCAGGACCTAGATGTGTTTTTCTTTTTGTATCCATACGCATCCATAAATACACAAATGGTCTTAATATAGATAATAAAATATCTTGTTGACGATCAATTCTACGTTTCTTCATAAGTGATTCCTATTCGTAGCTTAAAAGATAATGCTGCAAAGCTATTAATGTCTTTCCATCAGTGATGGATTGACTTTTTAATAATGTAGATACCTCATCTTTATCTAAGTATAATATTTCAATAAATTCATCTTCATCTGAAACTCTTGGATTGTCTTTTTTTATACAATCAAATGCAATAAAGATTTCTAATGCCTCATCACTATAACCTAAACAAGGATGAAGGGTGTAAAGATGTTTAAAGTTTGAAGAAACATAACCAGTTTCTTCTTCCAACTCTCTTTTTGCACATGTTAAACCATTTTCATTTTTATCATCTTTTTTACCAGCAGGAATTTCAATGGTTATGTGTCCAACAGGATAACGGAATTGCTTTGTTAAGATGATTTTCCCATCTTCTCTAATAGGCAAAACAGCAGCGCCACCAGGATGCTTAATATAGACTCTTTGTGTTATTTTTTCATTTGACAAGATGACCTCGTCTTCGTATAACTCTAAAAATGAACATTCGTAAATTTTTTGACTTGACTTCTTTTTCTCTATCATCATATCCTCTTTCCTATGGGAGCAATCTAATCTTCATTACAACAGGATTATGATCTGAATGCTCAAAACCTAAATCAAGTGTAACGGCTTGATTCGTATCTTGTGACTCAAAGTATTTTTCGACAGTTATATTATCTGAAACGATAAATCCATCAATTATATAATATTGAGTATTTTCATGATTAGGATCATACGGTTGATTTAGTAATCTACAACTTGGTGTTGTAACATCAACTTGAAATGAAAACCCATTGGGTAAGAAATTGTCTTCAATTGGGTAAGCAACATAATAGTCTTGAATGACTTCATAAACTCCGACAGCTTCAGGAAATGTTTGATTAAAATCTCCACCAACGATTACATAATTTCCTTTTTCATATTCAGCTTCCATAAATGCTTTTAAGAAATCCATTTCTTGTGCTCTTAATGAACCGTCACCATCATATGCTGACATATGAAGGTTGACGATAACTAACTGTTTATCTGAATCAGTGATATCTAGATATGAAACCATCATCGCTCTTTTTAAGTTAGCAACCCGAAGTGGCCAACTAAAAGCACCTGGAAACTGAAGTCGCTCACTTGACTCTACTGCAAAATTGACATAAGTTGCTAGTCCACTTTTCACATAACCAATATGTTCTGAAAAAGATACTGGAAATGGAACAAACATAACATTAAAATTGTAAGCGAACTGTGTACTATAATCATCGCCTAAATGTCCAGCAATGCTTTCAACTTGTTGAATAGAATAACTTCTTCTAGCTTTTTGATCAACTTCTTGAAGTAAATAAAAATCTGCTTGATACTCAGACAAAATAGACTGAATACCTTCTAGATATTCTAACACAGTCTCTTTACTATCTGGTCTTCCACTTTTTCCACCATCCATCACAAAATCTTCATCTTTTCCAAGACCTGCATAACCAATATTAAAAGTCATAAAAGTTAAAGATTCGTTTAATGAAACAGTTTGTGTTTTATTGTTTAAGATATCCACATCTTCAATATCATCAGGTCGGTATTCAAAAATCGTTAAAACAGCAATAAAAAGTCCAACAATACAAAAAACGCCTATGAAAAGCTTAATAATCAATTTTACAATTTTCATGCATTTTCCCCTTACATTAATGGATTGGTTTATTCTATATCTATAGTTTGATACTTCTTAACTTCATCTTTTACTAAATTGCCCCCATAAATATCATAGGTAACAATCGCTGGAAAATCTTCAACCTCTAATTTGTGTATGGCTTCTGGTCCTAAGTCTTGATATAAAACAACTTCACTTTTTTTAACTTTTCTAGATAACAAAGTTCCAGTTCCACCTATAGCTTGAAGATAAACTCCTTTTTGATCAATCATTTGCATGATAAATTCATCACTACGATCGCCTTTACCGATCATCACCTTTAATCCTTTTTGCATTAAAGGTAGTGCATAAGCATCCATTCGATAACTCGATGTGGGTCCACATGAGCCAATTGGTCGATTTTCTTTAGCTGGTGTTGGTCCCACATAATAAATAACTTGTCCTAAAAAATCTATAGGTAAAGACTTACCTTGTTCTATCGTTTCTACTAATCTTTTATGTGCAGCATCTCTACCTGTATAAACCGTACCAGAAATATAAACAATATCTCCAGCCCTTAAATTTTCTATATCTTTTGCCAAAATTGGTGTTGTTAATTTCATATATAGCCTCCTAAATCGTTTTTTCTTTATGTCTTGATGCATGACATTGAAGATTTACTGCGACAGGTAATGAGGCAATGTGACATGGATAAGAGGCAATTTTAACAGCTAATGCTGTTGTTGATCCACCAAATCCCATAGGTCCTACACCTAACTTATTAATTTCTTCTAATAATTCGTTTTCCAACTTTGCTAAAACAGGGTCAGGATTCACATCGTTTAAGTCGCGCATAATTGCTTCTTTCGCCAATAATGCTGACTTTTCTAAATTCCCACCTAACCCAACACCAACAATAAGCGGTGGGCAAGGTTTTCCTCCAGCATAAAAGATTGTGTGCAAAACAAGTTTTTTAATACCCTCAACACCATCTGATGGAATAAGCATTTTAACTAAACTCATATTTTCACTACCTGCTCCTTTTGGAGCTAGCGTTATTTTTATTTTGTCACCAGATACAAGCTTAACATGAATGATTGCTGGTGTATTATCGTTTGTGTTTCCACGTGTAATAGGATGTTTAACAATTGACTTACGAAGTAACCCTTCATGATATGCTTGTCTAACACCTTCATTAACAGCATCATATAGATCACCATTTAAATGGACATCATATCCGATTTCCATAAAAACAACGACCATACCAGTGTCCTGGCACATCGGTTCTTTTGTCTTAGAAGCAATCTCATCATTCTCAATTATTTGCTCCATAACATTTTTCCCAATATCAGATTTCTCGTTTTTTATAGCTTCTCTCAACTTATCTATAAACGATTCACCGATATCGCAATTTGCATCTAAAGCTAACTCTTTTACTGTATCAGTTATAAGACTTACATCTACATTTCGCATAGTTTTCACCCAATCTCATTATATCATTAAAATTCTTTAACACAAAACCTTTAGAAAACGAGTTTTTACTGTTGTAATTTTGTTCTAATTGTATTAAAATACAAGTGTATGTAAGCGTTTTACTTTTTTTTGCAAAAAATGCGCTAATTTGAGTGTCTACCGGAGGAAAAAATGAAATCAATTGTTATTGGAGTTATTGGAGCTGATGTTCATGCTGTTGGTAATCGAATCATCGAATATACGTTAACACGTGAAGGATATAATGTCGTCAATGTTGGAGTGTTATCGTCTCAAGAAGATTTTATCAACGCAGCGATTGAGACATCAGCTCGTTTAATTTTAGTTTCTTCTTTATATGGTCATGGTGAACTTGACTGTAGAGGAATGAGAGATAAGTGTAATGAAGCTGGTTTAGATGATGTATTATTATATGTCGGGGGAAATATTGTTGTTGGAAAACAAGATTTTAAAGAAGTTGAGAAACGCTTTAAAGATATGGGTTTTAACAGAGTCTACCCTCCTGGGATCACGATCGATGATGTAATCGATACCATAAAACTGGATTTAGGAGACGCATCATGAGAAACTACTTATTGGTAGATTTTGGTTCAACTTTCACTAAATTAACTGCCGTTGATTTGGATAAAGAAGATATTATTGCAACATCAAAAGCAATTACTACAGTCGACACCAATATTATTGATGGCTATGATAAAGCATTAAAACGTTTATATCAAAAAATTGGTGAGAAAATAGAATTTGAAAAAGTGATTGCTTGTTCTTCTGCTGCTGGCGGTTTAAAAATGGTTGCGATTGGACTAGTAGAGGAATTAACAACAGAAGCTGCAACACGAGTTTGCCTAGGCGCTGGCGCAAAGGTTGAACTTGTTTTATCACACAATATAAACAATGCTGAAGTACAAAGCATATTAGATAAAAAAATCGATATCGTATTACTGGCCGGTGGGGCGAACGGAGGAAACAAGGAGTGTGTGATTCATAACGCTAAACAACTTGCAAAATCCGAAGTGAAAGCACCCATCGTTTTTGCTGGAAATAAGGATGCATCTGATGAGATTATTGAAATTCTTTCTGCTGCAAAAAAAGATTTTTATATATGCGAAAATGTGATGCCAAGATTAAACGTTCTTAACATTAATAGTGCAAGAGATCAAATTAAAGAAGTCTTTGTTAAAAATATAATTGAGGCTAAAGGCATTAAAAAAGTTGAAAAAATTATCGACCGTGTTATTCTACCAACTCCAAATGCAGTTTTAATGGCTGCAGAACTTTTATCTAAAGGTTTTGATGATGAAGAAGGCTTAGGAGATTTAATGATTGCTGACTTAGGTGGAGCAACAACAGACATCTATTCAATGGCTGATGGCCTACCCACACAAATGAATGCATTATTAAGTGGGCTTGAAGAACCTTTTGCTAAACGAACTGTTGAAGGTGATTTAGGTATGCGTTATTCAGCATTAGGTGTATTACAATCAATGAGTGCAGCAGAAATTAGTCACTGGAATAAAGAAGGTATCGACATCGTCATGGAAGCAACCAAAAGATTTGAAGATATTGAATTTATATCCGAATCTGATCATGACTATATCGTTGATGATATTATTGCAGCTAAATGTGTTGATACTGCTACATCAAGACATATCGGTACTTTAAAAGGGGTTTATACACCAATGGGGATTATGTACTACCAAGTGGGTAAAGACTTAACAGGTGTTAAATACTTTATTGGAACTGGTGGCGTTATTATCAGTAGTAGAGATCCAATCAAAATATTACAACGTGCTTCAAAAACGGAATCTAAACCCATGGAACTTAGACCGGGTAACCCAGATTACTTATTAGATAAGGATTATATTTTATCTGCTATGGGTCTTCTTTCGGTGGACTTCCCTGAAATAGCGTTAAAAATCATGAAAAAACATATTGTAAAAATCTAGGAGAAAAATCATGCAAGTTGTAAACAAAAAATGGTCATTAGAAAAATTTCTAGAAGTTCGTAAAGAAGTTCTATCATCTTGGCCAACAGGTAATGATCCATTATTAGATTTAGATGTTGCTGTCGAAAATCTAAAAAAAGTTCCACCACACAAAAACTTTGCTTTAAAATTGATTGAAGCGAAAAATCAAGGTAGAACTTATATTCAACCAAGAGCAGGAGTTGCTCGATTAAAAGAACATATTGATTTAATGCGCCACTTAGATGCAGCTGGTGCTGATTTTTTGCCTGCAACAGTTGATTCATATACAAGACATAATCGTTATCAGGAAGCTGAAGAAGGTATTAAAGTTAGTGAAAAAGAAGGGCGTTCATTGTTAAATGGATTTCCAATTGTCAATCATGGGGTTCAAGCATGTAAAGATGTTTTGGATGCAGTTAACGTTCCACTTCAAGCAAGACATGGGACACCTGATGGAAGATTATTAGCAGAAATTATTCATGCTGCTGGTTGGACTTCAAATGAAGGTGGCGGTATTTCTTATAACTTACCTTATGCCAAAAATATATCTTTAGCTGACTCTATTTATTACTGGCAATATTGTGATCGTTTAGTTGGATATTATGAAGATCATGGTATTCATATAAACCGTGAGCCATTTGGTCCTTTAACTGGAACATTAGTTCCACCATCAATTGCAATTACCATTGGTATCATCGAAGCACTACTTGCTGCTGAACAAGGTGTTAAAAATATAACCATTGGTTATGGACAATGTGGTAATGTCATCCAAGACGTTGCTGCAATCCATATGGCATTAGAACTTTGTGAAGAGTATTTAAAAGATCAAGATTATAAAGATGTCGTCGTCACAACAGTTTTCCATCAATGGATGGGAGGATTCCCTGCTGATGAATCTGCAGCTACTGGATTAATTGCTATGGCTTCTACTGTTGCTGCACTTGCAGGTGCAAACAAAATGATTACGAAGACACCTTATGAATCAATAGGTGTTCCAACAAAAGAAATTAATGCTGTTGGTATTAAAGCTTCTAAAATGGTTGTTAATTTATTAAAAGACCAAAAAATGAAAACTTCAACTCCATTAAAACTTGAGAAAAAACAAATTAGAAAAGAAGTTGAATGTTTAATGAAGATGGTCTTTGAACTTGGACAAGGAGATGTTGCTGTTGGCGCTATCAAAGCATTTGAGTTAGGCGTTATTGACGTTCCTTTTGCACCAAGTAAACAAAACATGAATAAAATACTTCCAGCAAGAGATAATGAGGGCTGCGTTCGTATTCTTGAATTCGGCAACTTAGGCATGACACAAGATATCAAAGAATTTCATAAATCAAAACTAGATGAAAGGGCGAAAGCTGAGGGAAGACCAATAACATTCCAAATGACTGTCGACGATATTTATGCAGTTAGCAACGGACAATTGATTGGCAGACCAAAAATAGGAAGTAATCATTAATATGAAAATAAAAAATGTCATTTTAACAAAGTCTTATACTGGTTTTTATTTTGATGATCAACGTGCAATTAAAAAAGATGCTGCACATGATGGTTTTATGTATGATGGAGAAGCATTAACAGATGGATTTACTCAAATTAGAGTACCTGGTGAAGCTATTTCTGTTCAAATTATTTTAGATGATGACAGTGTAGCTGTTGGTGATTGTGCAGCAGTTCAATATTCAGGTGCTGGAGGTAGAGATCCACTTTTTCTTGCTGACGATTATATACCTAAAATTCAAAAATATATGATTCCTCATTTGATTGGTGAGGATTTATCTACCTTTAAACCTTTAGCAGAAAAATACGATCAATTCGAAATTGATGGTCATAGAACACATACTGCTATCCGTTATGGTATTACTCAAGCATTGTTAAATGCAGTAGCAGTTGCGAATAAAAAAACAATGGTTGAAATTATTAGAGATGAATACAATGCTTCTTATCAAACAATCGAACGTGTTCCTATATTTGCTCAAACTGGAGATGATCGTTTTACGAATGTTGATAAAATGATTTTAAAAGAAGTTGACTCTATGCCTCATGCTTTAATTAATAATGTAAAAGAAAAGTTAGGTTATAATGGAGAAATACTACTCGAGTATATTTCATGGATTAGAAACCGAATCATCAGCAAAAGATTAAAAGAAGATTATGCGCCAATTCTTCACGTCGATGTCTATGGAACAATTGGTATTGCATTTAACCAAAATATTGATAGAATCATTGATTACTGTAAAGATTTGGAAAAAACAGCTTTTCCGTTTAAAATAAGATTAGAAGGTCCTATTGATACAGGTGACCGTGAAGGTACGATGCTAGCGTTAAAAGAAATCACTAAAAGATTAGATGATGAGAACATTGGGGTTGAAATTGTTGCTGATGAATGGTGTAACACATTAGAAGATATTAAATACTTCGCAGATCAAAAAGCTGGACATGTTTTACAAATTAAAACACCAGACTTAGGTGGATTAAACAACATCGCTGAAGCAATACTATATTGCAAAAATGCTGGTGTTGGAGCATATTGCGGTGGTACGTGTAATGAAACCAACATATCAGCTGAAGCTACAACAAGTGTAGCAATGGCATGTCATGCCGATCTTTGCCTTGCTAAACCTGGTATGGATGTTGATGGTGGATTTATGATTGTAAAAAATATGATGGAAAGAGTTATTGCCTTAATTAACTCAAGAAAATAGGTGGTCAAATGAAAATTGCATCTTGCGGTACAATTGAATCTAATGATTGTCTTATTACAATCAAAAAAAATCATGAAACCAAAATTGATATTGAAAGTATCGTCTATGATCAATTTAAAGACCAAATCGAAAAAGTCATTCAAGATACTTTAAAAGAGATGAAGATGCATAATGTGCATGTTCATATCCAAGATAAAGGTGCTCTTGACTATACGATTAGGGCTAGATTAATCACTGCGATTGAAAGAATGGAGGAAGACCATGCGTAGAAGTCTTTTATTTATTCCAGCAAATTCACCAGCAATGTTACAAAATGCTGATATTTTTGCATCTGATGGAGTTATCTTTGATCTTGAAGATGCTGTAACTCTATCAGAAAAAGATGCAGCATTACATCTTTTAGACCAATATTTGAATACAACTCACTTTAATACCTTAGAAGTCATTATAAGAATCAATGGGTTAGATACTAAACTAGGTTTTAGAGACTTAGAATTTATGATAGATAACCGTATTGATACCATCATGCTTCCAAAGGCAAATGTAAAAACGACATTAACTTTATCACATTTCTTAAAAAGAATGGAACGTAAGAAAAAATTGAATAAAAAAATAGGTATTATACCGATTATTGAATCAGCTTCTTCTGTGCTTGAAGCAAGTGAAATTGCGAAAATAGATCGAGTCAATGGACTTTTATTAGGTGCTGAAGATTTAGCAACTGATCTTGAGGTTGAAAGAACTCAAAGTGGACAAGAAATATTTTTAGCACGTAGCCTTGTCATTTTAGTTGCTAAAGCAAATCAAATAGATGCAATTGATACACCATTTACTCATGTAGATGATGAAATAGCACTGAAAGAAGATTCATTACTTGCAAAATCTTTAGGCATGAATGCAAAAGCTTGCATTCACCCTTTACAAATTGATATTGTCAATGAAGTCTTTTCGCCAGGTCGTGAAGAAATTTTGTATGCACAAAAAGTTTTAAAAGCTGAAGTCCAAGCCATTAAAGAAAACAAAGGTGCTTTTTCAGTTGATGGAAAAATGATTGATAAACCGATTATTTATCGAGCAAAGAAATTGCTTGAGAAAGCTGAAAAGTGGAACTTGTTATAGGAGCATTATGAAAAACAGTTTAAATCGATTAGTCCCTGATGGTTACACTCCTTATCAAGGTGCAGACACCATCATTAAATCAAATCAAAGAAAAACAATTCCAAAAACTTTATCAAAAAACAAAGATAAACTTATTTCAAATCTTTCAGTTCTCTTTGATAAACTAAGTATTAAAAATGGAATGACTTTATCTTTTCATCATCATTTGCGTAATGGTGATGATGTTTTAAATATGGTTTTAGAAGAAATCAAAAAAAGAGACTTAAAGGATATGATTTTAGCACCAAGTTCTATTTTTCCTATTCATCAGCCTATGGTAGATTTAATTAAACGTGGTAACATCGTTAAAATTTATACCAACTACTTAAATGGACCTGTCGCAGATGCAATTAGTCAAGGGTATTTAAAAGATTTATGTGTGATGGACTCACATGGAGGACGACCAAGAGCAATTGAATCTGGAGAATTAGTTATTGATGTGGCATTTATTGCAGTACCTACTTCTGACAAAGATGGTAATGGTAATGGAATAGAAGGAAAGAGTGCTTGTGGAACTTTAGGGTATGCGATTTCTGATTTACACTATGCTAAGCAAAAAGTTGTCGTGACTGATCATTTAGTTCATCAAGTCACTCAAAATGATATTGATGGAAAATATGTAGACTATGTCATACAAGTTGATCAAATTGGTGAAGCTGAAGGCATTGTCTCAGGAACAACGAAACCAACAAAAGATCCAGTGCAACTAAAAATAGCTAAAGATACCGCACAACTTATTGAAGAACTTGGTTATATTAAAGATAATATGACTTTTCAAACCGGGGCTGGGGGTACAAGTCTAGCGGTTGCTCAAGAAGTTAAAAAGAAAATGTTAATAAAAAAGATACAAGGGAGTTTTGCTTCTGGAGGTATCACAAGTTTTCTTGTAGAAATGCATCAAATCGGTTTATTTAAAAAACTATACGATGTTCAATGCTTTGATTTAGAAGCTGTTGAATCTTATAAAAACAATAAAAATCATCACTTTATGACTGCATCAGAGTACGGAAACCCTTATGAAGACAATCCTATTGTTAACCAATTAGACGTTGTTATTTTAGGAGCAACCGAAATTGATTTAGATTTTAACGTCAATGTGACAACAGATTCACATGGAAATATTATTGGTGGTAGTGGTGGCCACTCAGATACTGCCTATGGAGCTAAACTTACTGTTATTACAACAAATTTAATTAAATCAAGAACATCCATGGTTAAAGAAATAGTGACGACAGTGACGACTCCTGGTGAGTCGATTGATTGTCTAGTCACTGAACGAGGTATTGCAATCAATCCAAAACGTCAAGATTTGATGGCTAAATTAAAGTATTCAAAATTAAAAATTGTATCTATTGAACAACTTTACCAACAAGCAATGCGCATCACTGGAGTCCCTAAGAACATAGAACTTGAAAAACGAGTCATTGGTCTTGTAAGATATCGTGATGGATCAATCATTGATAGTATTTACCAAGTGCGAGGACAATCACATGAATTATAAATTCGTAGAGTGTCTTTTAGAGCATGAAAAAAATGATGCGAAAACACTACTTCTAGAAAATGGATTATCTGTTGATGATTATGTCGATACAACCATCGGTATTTATGATGAACACAAAATGGTTGCAACAGGTTCATTATACAAAAATGTCATCAAAATGATTGCTGTTGATTCATCATATAAAAGCAGTAATCTTACTGATATTATTATGACGCATTTGATTCAAATTCTAAGTGAGAAAAAGATTAATAAATATTTTTTATTTACAACACCTCAAAGTAAATTGTATTTTTTAAATTATCATTTTTCATTCATCTATGAAAATCAAGATATAGTCATGCTAGAAAACAGTTTTGAACCTATTGATGAAAAGCTTCACAGTATTAAATCGAGATTAAACTTAAGACCCGGCAGAACAGCATCAATTGTTATGAATTGCAATCCTGTCACGCTCGGGCATCTATACTTAATTGAAACATGCGCTAAAGAAAATGATCAAGTCATAATTTTTCTTGTTGAAGAAGATTTATCTATTTTTCCTTTTAAAACAAGATATAATCTTCTTAAAGCATCTACAAGACATCTTAAGAATGTTAGTATTGTTCCTTCGACACCATATATCATCTCTTCTGCTACTTTTCCTACCTACTTTTTAAAGGAGTTAAGCGATGCATCTAGGATATATATGGATCTAGATATTCATATTTTTCAAACATATTTTATGGAAATATTCGGAATCAATTATCGTTATGTGGGTACAGAACCTTTTGATGAAACAACGAACACATATAACGAAACGATGGAACGTCTTTTAAAAGATAGACTTATAAAGGTAGAGAGATATGAAAAAGATGATAAAATAATAAGTGCCTCACTCATTCGTAAACTTGCAAAAGAAAAAAAATTCGAGGAGTTAAAACAGTATGTTCCTCAACCGACTTATAAGTTTTTAAAATCTGCAAAAGGGAAGGCACTATTTTTGAATGAATGAAATTTTAAGAGCACGTGAGTATAGAGTCTTGTATGTTCGACAAATGATTAGACGTAATCAATCGTTTGTTATTACAATTAAAGCGAACATTCCTGGGCCAAATAAAAACATAAATGCAGCGCATCTACTGGTGCGCTTGTTCTTAAACGAGCTTCGTGGCGAACTTGAAAGCCAAGAGATTATTTATATGAAAAGTGCGGATGGCCCTTATGTTTTATTTTCTGTAAAAGGTGATGATGGTCTAGAAATAAAAAAAGAGTTAGTCAGTATCGAAGATAAACATCCATTAGGGAGATACATAGATTTAGATTTATATATTTCTGAGCAAGTCTCTTTGTCAAGATTTGATTTAAAAAAAGCAAATCGTAAATGTTTTATTTGTGGAAAAGATGCTCATATATGTTCAAGAAATATGACACACTCGATTCCTAAACTTATTCAACATATCAAATTAAACCTTAACTTCTATATCGTAGAAGAAATAAAAAGAACTCTTAATTATGCCATTTTAGCTGAACTTGAACTAGACGAAAAATTTGGATTAGTTACGAAAACATCTAGTGGTTCTCATCAAGACATGGACTACGATTTAATGGTTAAAGCTAAAAACGTTATTATGCCTTATTTTATCCAAATTTTTAATATTGGATACGAGGCTGAAGAACTGGTTAGTTTGCTTGATGCTTCAAGATACATAGGGATTGCAGCTGAAGATGAAATGCTTCAAGTCACGAAAGGTGTTAACTGTTATAAAGGTTTAATCTTTGTTATGGGATTAACCTTGCTAGCAACAGGTTATGCACTCGCTAGACATCAAAGTTTTGATAAGATTTTTGATAATATTCGATCCATGTCTTTTGGATTACTTGGCGAGTTCAATGACATGAACTTGGTAACCTTTGGTAAAGAAGCATATCAAGAGTATAAAATCACAGGTGTTCGTGGCGAAGCTTATTCGGGATTTCCATCGATTCGATCAACACTTGAATTAATTGGCGAGCAAGATATAGCAGATCCTAAAGTGTTAAGGAACGCATTAAAACATTTGATTATCAACACTCAAGATACTGTACTCTTAAAAAGAGCTAAGTCATTAAGTGAATATGAAAAAATTAAGCATATGTTCGCTTCCCTTGATGTTAGCAATCTTTCTCAAGTCAGACAATTTACACAATATGCAATTAAGCGAAATTTAAGTTTTGGTGGTTCTGCAGATTTACTTGTAGCAACCGTATTTCTAAACAGTTTAAGACATCGATACTTCTAGTAAAAAAAGGTGAGCACTTCAATCAAGTGCTCACCTTTTCTTTATATAGTGTTATTTAAAAGGTTTCTGAAACTGTCTTACCTTGCATGTGTAAGACTAAATAATCAGGTCCACCAGCCTTAGAATCGGTTCCACTCATATTAAAACCTCCAAATGGTTGGTAACCAACAATAGCTCCTGTACATTTACGATTTAAATAAAGATTTCCAACATGGAATTCCTTTCTTGCTCTTTCTAGATTCATACGATTCTTAGAAATAACTGCTCCTGTTAAGCCATATTCCGTATTGTTAGCAACTTCAAGTGCTTCATCAAATGATTTCACTTTGCAAACTGCTAATATCGGTCCAAAAATTTCTTCTTGCATCAGTCTGGCATCTGGTTTAACATCAGCATAAATTGTTGGTTCAATAAAATATCCAGTAGATTGATCTGCTTTACCACCAGCAACTAATCTGCCTTCTTTTGCTCCAACCTCAAAATATGAAGTGATCTTCCCAAAAGCTAAATGGTCATTTACGGGTCCGACAAATGTTTGACTTAGTTCCGGATTGCCAACAGTCAATTCTTTTGTCAACTTAATCATTTTTTCTAAAACAACATCGTAGACATCTTGATGAATGATTGCTCTTGAACATGCACTACATTTTTGTCCACTAAAACCGAAAGCTGATTTAACAATAGATTCTGCTGCTAAATCAAGATCAGCTTCTTGATCAACAATAATCGCATCTTTTCCACCCATTTCAGCAATTACACGTTTTAACCAAATTTGTCCTGGTTGAACTTTAGCTGCTTTTTCATAAATTTGTATACCCACACCTTTACTGCCTGTAAAGGATATAAATCTAACTTTTGGATGATTTACCATGTGATTACCGACTTTAGATCCACTTCCAGGAACGAAATTAACAACGCCATGGGGCAATCCAGCATCTTCTAGTACTTCCATAAACTTATATGCAATAACTTGAGTCGTACTTGCTGGTTTTAATAAAACAGTATTCCCAGTCACGACTGCTGCAGTTGTCATACCAACTAATATAGCAAGTGGGAAGTTCCATGGAGCAATAACGACACCAACACCTAAAGGAATATACTTATACTCATTTCTTTCAAGGTTTCTTCTGCTTAAAACAACACGGTCAATAGTTTCTAATTCAAGCATTTGTCTGCCATAATATTCTAAGAAGTCAATTGCTTCAGCAACATCAGCATCAGCTTCACCCCAAGGTTTGCCTGCTTCTTTTGTCATTAAAGCACTAAACTCGAATTTTCTTCTTCTGATAATCGCTGCAGCTTTAAACAAAACATCAGCTCTAACTTCTGCCTTAACATCTTTCCATGTCTCAAATGTATCAAGTGCTACTTGAATTGCTTTGTCTGCATCTTCAAGAGATGCTTGTGAGATGGTTCCAATAACTTCTCTATGATTTGATGGATTAATCGATTTGACTTGTTTATCTGTCTTAATTCTTTTTCCTCCAATAATTAAATCATATGTTTTACCTAAGTAATTTGAAACTATTTTCAACCCTTGTTCATATTTTTTAATATTCTCGGGTTGATTAAAATCTGTAAGCGGTTCTGTTTTATACGTATATATAGCCATAATATCTCTCCTTTTTTTAGACGACTGACTTTTCGACGTGAAATTGATCTGCATTTTTAAAGCGATCAATTTTTAATGGTGCCATGTCAATCGTAGTTTTTTCATTCAAAATCATCTCACTAAGTAATAAACCTGTCATTGGAGCGAACATAAAGCCATGTCCACTAAATCCACAAGCCATGTAAAACCCTTCTAGTTGGTCGGTGTCACTAATAATAGGTTGACGATCTGGGGACATGTTATATGAACCCCCCCATTGTCTAACTACTCTTAAATTGCCGATAATAGGCATAATATCAACAACGGTCTTAGACATGTGGTCTAAAAACTCCCATGTTGATTCAGTACTATGTCCTTTTTCTACATTTGGATGACTTCTTCCCATTAAAAATGCTCCATGAGGAACTTGTTGGCAATAGATATTTTTTGAAAATGACATCACCATAGGTCCTTGGATTTTTTCAATCGGTTCAGTTGCTAGTATTTCATGATTTTCTGAGTATACTGGTATTTCAACACCAGCCATATCTCCTATTTCTTTTGAATAACCACCAGCAGCATTCACTACTTTTGATGTATCATATACATTTTTGTCAGTGATAACTTGTTTAATTTTTTTATTTTCTGTGATGATATCAATCACTTTTTCAAAAAATGAAAAGGTAACTCCTAATTTTTTAGCAGCCAAATAATAAGCTTCAGTCATTTTAAAAGGATTCAAATGACCATCTGTTTGACAAAAGGTTGCACTAATAAATGCATCAGGGTTTAAGTGTGGAACGATCTTTAATGCTTCTTCTTTTGTTAATTGTTTTGAAGGAATGCCTAATTCATTTTGTAATTTTACATTTTGACTAAACTGATCATGTTCTTCCTTCGTTGTAGCAAGCATTAAGTATCCTTCTTGCTTGAACTCAAGATTCCCATCATATTCTAATATTTCTTCAGCTTTGGCAAAAAACTCCATACTTTTCTTTGCCAAAATACAATTCATTTTGGTTCCCCATTGTTGTCTAACTCCAGCACCACAACGTCCTGTAGCACCATTAGTAAAATAACCTTGATCAACAACATGGATACCTTTAAAACCTTTTTTTGCAAGATTATAAGCAATACTGACTCCGCTGATGCCAGCTCCGATAATTAATAGATTAGTTTTCATCTTCTTGATCCTCAGCTATTTTACCAAGTGGAACACCTGTAATCATTGGTCTAACTTTATGAATAGGAACATCTTTTATAGGTATATTTAAATGTCTACTAATTTCTCTTTGTACCAAATGTCCACATGTATTTGCTTGACAAGGTCCCATTCCAACTCTAAGTAATCTTTTCATATCTTCAAAAGTTGTATATCCTTGATCTAAAAAATCATGAATTTGTTGTAAGGTGATGTCTTCACAACGGCAAATAATAATATCTTTTTTATTCATCTTTACCTCTAATTGTTACAAAATCATGTAAATACTCTACAGGAACAGAAACTGTAATTACTGCAGTATGATCTTGATTTTTCGTTAGCAATACATGTTCTACTTGTGCATCACAGATAACATCACCACTGCGATTTACGCCATACCATACATCACCTTTGGTTGGATGTGGTAAGAATTCATAAGGGACTTTAAATACTGCTTCATTTCCTCTGATTTGAGCAATAACGATTGCTAGACCAGGGCAACTTGGAACACATAAACCACAACCTGTACATGATTCTACAACAAGTTTTGGTTGTACATTGATATTAGGTCCAATTTCAATTGCATCAAATGGACAACTTGTGCTACATGGATTACAAGGGATATCTTCATAACATTCTAAAATTGCTTTTGGTTTCAGCAATGCTTTATTTTCTGGAAATCTTGATAAAACCTGTTCGTTTGACGGAATGCCTGTCTTATTCAGCATATGTTTCATCCTCCCTCAACTTCGCTAATCCTATTTTGGTCTTAATACCAAATGGACCATCTCTTAACATATTAAGTTGTTCTTCATATAAGGTTATCAGTTCTTTTTCATTCGGATGCTGAAGACCAAGGTCTTGAGCAACATAGAGTCCAGTCAAATAACCTTCCATCATTGCAGAACTCGCTTCTTCAATGCCAACAGCGTCTCCACAAACAAAAACCGATGGTACAGATGTTCTATGGTGGTGGTCAATTACTGGAACAAAACCACCTAATTCAGGAATAAACTTTGTTTTCGCATTAATCATTGAAATGAGTTGGTGCATTGGTGACAAGCCAACTGATATACACAATGCATCCACAGTTATCATCTCACTCGTATTCGGTATTTCTTGCCATTTCTCATCTAATTTAACTGTTTCGATAGCTTCAATTGCATCTTTTCCGATAGCTTTCTTAACTGTTGTTGATGTTAAAATTGGAATACCTAATCTTCTAATTTTAGAAGCGTGAACTTTATATCCACCAATCGTTGGTGCTGCTTCTACGATTGCCTTAACTTTAACACCTGCTTGTAACAGTTGATATGAAACTATTAATCCAATATTACCACTACCTACCATAACAACTTCACAACCTGGTAAAACTCCATAGTTGTTCATTAAAGTTTGAATAGCACCAGCACCGTATATCCCTGGTAAATCATTGTTTTCAAAGGCTAAGAATTTTTCACTTGCTCCTGTAGCAACAATCACTGCACGACTCTGATATCTAACATAATTGTGATCATCATATACAGTAACAACGTTATTTGGATACAATCCGACAACTGTCGTATTTTTTAATATTTCTAGATTGGGTTGATTTTCTAAATCCTTGATCAGTTTTTTTGCAATATCAAAACCTCGTGTTTTAGCATATTGACTTTTCGAACCAAAAAACTTGTGTGTTTGTTTAACCAACTGACCTCCTAATTCAGGACTACGATCAATAATTAAAACTTTCACACCTGCTTCTAGTGCAGTCTTTGCTGCACATAAACCTGATGGTCCTCCACCAATGATAATGAGATCTTTATGTATCATTTCAAGACCCCCTTATTTTTTTGTCTTTCTACGGTCATATTTTCTTTTAAAGGTGTTATACATGTTCTAACATTAGGTTTCCCATTGACAACCATATTACAAGATGCACAGTTACCTATAGCACAATAAAAACCACGAGGACGGTTTAATTTTATGCTATAACTCAAGGTCTTTATATCCAGATCATGAAGTGCTGATGCAATGGTGTCACCTTGATATCCTATAACGTTTTTACCTTCAAAAATAAAGCTAATTTCTTCCCTTTCGGGAAATGTTAAAATCGGATGTTTTTTTATTCTCATGTTTAATCCCTTTGTCTTCTTTTAATTTGTTGTATCTATTTTATCACATATTTATGTGATATGAAAGACTGATGAGAAAAACGCTTACATGAAATGATTCTTTTTTCTATTGTCTATAAAGTTTTCAAATTAAAACAAAAAAGAGCGAATGATTTCACTCTCTTATGTTGATAATTCTTCTTTGGTTATAAGAGTTCTTCAATGTAATTTTCAAGGTCTACAGGTCTAAAAGATGGGGAGAATCTTTGAACAACTTTTCCATCTTTGTCCACTAAAAACTTAGTAAAATTCCATTTGATTTTATCTGATTTTGAAACTTTAGATAAAAAACTTGTTGATCCTTCTTCAACCATATCATTTTTGATTTGCCCTCTTAAAAACTTATAAAGTGGATGTGCATTTTTCCCATTAACTTCAATCTTGGAAAATGTTTGAAATTTGGTTCCAAAGTTCAATTGACAAAATTCTTTAAGCTCTTGATCTGTTCCAGGAGCTTGGTTCATAAACTGATTCGATGGAAAATCTAAGATTTCAAAACCTTTATCATTATATTTTTCATAAAGTTTTTCTAAACCTTCGTATTGTGGTGTAAACCCACACTTAGTTGCTGTATTAACAATAAGTAACACTTTGCCCTTATAATCACTCATAGAAATCTCATTATGCTCTGCTGTTCTCACTTTGTAATCGTATATTGACATGATATCATCTCCTTATCAATTCAACTATAGTATAACAAATATTATAGCTTTATCATAACTAACAAATCGTCTTCATGTAATTCACATATTTCCTTCATATGTAGGTCACCTTCAAGAATGATGAGACTTTGATTTCTAAAATATCCAATAATCATATATTGCTTATTAAAAGATTGATAAATAGATTCTGCCAATTGCTTTCTTGATTCGAAAACGATTGGAAATTTTTCTTTAATACAAGTTTTGGCTTCATGGATGGTAATCGATTGATTATCTTGATTATTTTCATTTGGAGCTATTGTCAATAGTTCTTCATAAAATGGAGCAGTCTCTTCAAATAATGCCAATTTGCTTAATAAAAGAGAAATGATTTTATTTGAAATAATCGTGTTATTAATACTAAAACCTTTAACGATTATATCATTTTTCGGGTTAAGAAGTTCAACAATGATATGCGTGTTTTTATTTGTCAACTTACCCTCAATAAATATTAGGTTATGTATCACATTTGCATCTAGTGAATCTTCAACTTGATCCTCATGACTTAGTAGTAATATCGTCGATTTTTCCTGAGTTTGATTCAGTTGATTCACTAACTTTTCTAACTCATTTTCATCAATCCATGTAGCATGAAAACGACTACCATGGATCAGTTCATATTGTTTAAATGAATCTAAGATAAACTGGAGTTTATTGTTTTTCCCAATAATATAAATAGATAAATCTGTTTTTTCATTTAGCTTCGACGTTTTAAGTTTTAATGGTTTGAATTGATGGGAAGATCTCTTATTCTTAATTGCATTGTTAGGCGATAAAACAAATAGTTTCCCATCAATTTCTGCTAGTGGAATCGCATGTGAATGTTCTTTAAGACACTCATCAAATGATACATTTTTCAAAGCATAAACCTCTGATCCCTTAAATGAAAATAAAGATAAATAAACATCTTCAATATGATTTTCAATCAGTGTTTGTGCAATAATTTGTCCTAATCTTCTATCAAAGCAAATAGGCATGATATCATGCTCATGTAATGTCTTGACGACTTTTCCTAAAGTCACTATTTTTTCTTTCGTTTCGATATGTTTTATTTCAACAACAATGGGTGGTTTATTCACAAACTCAATGGGTCCTAATGATAAAACATTTTTAATAACAAACAAATCACTTTTCGTCATATCTTTGATTACAGATTCATGCTGATCTGGATTCATAATTAAAATAGCTTTCGCATTTTCAATTGATATATCTTCAAGATTTGTTCTTAATAATGGATCTCCAGATTTTACTAAAACATTAATCCGTTTAATGTTTTTTTGGTGATTTGTTTTCTCTATCGCATTAACAATTTGTTTTTCCGCATAATCTTTATCAATATCAGCTAGAATAATGACTGTCACGTCAGAAGATTCAACAAATAGTAAATCTGACACTAATTCAGGAACTTTTGAGTTCCAATTTAAAATAACGACATGATAATCTAAGTTAATTTTACCTGATCCAGAGTTCTTCTTTTGCACATAATCTTTAATTGCATTTGTTGTTAAGGCTATGATGGTACCTGAAAACAAGATAAGACCTGTAATTAATACGCCTACTGCTAAAGCTAATGTTTGTGGGTTTTCAATCGTTAAAATAGCATTAGGAGATAACATCCACTTAACACTTCCATTTGCAAATGCATCAATAAAAGATGAGTAACTACTATCAATCATTAATGCTATGAATGCGGCAACGATTAAAACGAATAAATTGATTAAAACCATTAATACGATAATATATATCAATGGTCTTTTGTAAATTCTAATACTAATTGTACTTTTTGCTTTCGCTATGCGTTCTTTTACTTTCATCTATACCACCGCTTTCTAAACTAACTTCTATGAAAAGGAAACAATTTTCGTTTTTTTGTATCATATAACAAATACACTAATATTGAAACAGAACCTAAAGTAAATATTGAACTATAAATGATGAAATTAGTGTACATGAGTGGTTGAGTTCCTTCATCAATTTCTTCTCCCTCTTCAAAGGCAGCAACAAGATTTAAGTCTTCATAAAGAGGTAAAATGATTTCTTTCCGGCTAGACATAATATGTTGATCATGATTAAACCAGCCTACAAATCGGTATCCTGGTTTTGGTAATGCTTTTAAGGTTACTGGAAGACCATCGAATACGGATGTCTGATAAGGAAAGCTTGTTTCTGGAATAACTAGTGAGTTAACTTGAATATGACCAAATGTTTCATCAACATCGATGGTTAATTGATACGTTTGATCTAAGTCATAATGTTCTAATAGATGTTGATAAACATTTTCAGGTCTATTTTGTGCAAATGTTAAGACACGATTCGCATAGATCATCCATGTATTATAAGATGTTGGATAACCCCATCTATCAATATGGTCTTGCATTTCAGGAGCATATAAATTGATCATATCTTGTACTAACTCAGCAGCAACTTCTGCGCTAAATGTTGTACTTAATAAGTCGATAAATCGGTAAATGAATTTCGCTTTAAACTGATTATTTTCTAAAAGTGAAGTAAATAATTTTCCAGTCTTCCAAGAATCACCTGTAATTCTTTCAAAGCTATTGATTTCTGGATAATATCCGCCCCATGACGCACCAAAGCCTGCATCTATATCGACAACTAACCAACGCCATCTTCCATCATGACCATAGGGAGCATCTTGATTATATGCGACGTTCTTACGCCAATACATGACGTTGTTCTGAGGCCAATCGACATTTCCAAAATAGAGTTCTGCAATATAATAATCTATAAAGTTATCGACATCCATTTGGGTTTTGATATATTCATAATTGTTATGTATTGACATATCTCTTCTTGTTGCATATGAATACATGCTTTGATAATGTACACTACCTTTTGAACTGCCATCTTGGACAACAGCATGTCCTGTTAGAATCGTAACATCATCGCGATCAACTCCGTAATGCGTTTCTAAATACCAGTCGTCATAACGATCTCTTAAGTTTCTAATACCGAAATACTCACCATTTAGAAATAAAATAACTGGTTTGCTGTATTGAATGTCTAGTGAAAGTGGCTCTAGTAAAGCTTGAGCAGCCGCTTCTCCAAAAAATGAATATTGATAGGTTTGACCACCATTTCTTAATATAATTCTCTTAAATGTGTTAAGTTCTTTAGTATCAAAAAACTGATAGTTAAACATCCCTTGATCATCATATTCATTTCTTGCGTATAACCGATAAGATTTTAATGGGTATTTTCGACTTAAACTACCATGGATCCTTAACCCTGCATTTTGTGAAAACTGAAGTGATCCATTTTCGTCAAAATATTCAATAAAGACAGGTTTTTCCCATTCTTGGCCGGTCTGATAGTAATTTCCTGTACGATTACTATTATCGACTTCAGAAATGGTAGGATCATAATGGATACCTGGAATATGAATTCCTGTCTCATAATCAAATAAATGATGAATATCTGTTGATATTGAGATGACTGGAAATGAATATTTTTCACTTGCATTATTCGTAACAAAATAAGAGTTCGTTAGAACACTGCTTTCATTTTGTTCATAATCATATGCTATCACCTTAATGACTGTTGCTTTAAATATATCTTCTCTTGGTGATATCCATCTTTGTGACCCAGTTCTAATCATTGAAATGGGATATTGAGGAACAGGGATGACTGAAGGGCCATCAATTTCCCTTTGAATAAGCACTTCATCTCCGGTTGCTTCTATCCACTGTTCTTCAATCAATATAGGCTCAACATATTGTGTTGAATTGAAATCGGGTGTTGAAGAATCTAGTGTATAAAATACTATTGTATTTGGTTTAGGATAAATTTCTAAATAAAATGCTTCATCGTAGAAACCGCTTTGATGTGAGAATGTTGGATTTAGATTATGTTGTGATAAGACATTTGGCTCATCAACAGCATAAACTTGCTGTAATGATATGAAAAAAAGGGGTATTGATATTAAGCATAGATTCAAGATGATCAATATTTTTTTCATGACCTTCACCTTGTAACTTTCATAATCATTTTCATATTTCTATTTTATCATATATACCTTAAGGACAC
>NZ_JASCXW010000025.1 GCF_030012175.1 Peloplasma aerotolerans | reverse complement strand
TTAAGAAAGAATTCTAAATCATATAAACCAATGATTCAAAAAACTCTGATTTTGAGTGCTTGCTGTTTGTTATTATAGATATGAAATGCTATAATAAAATTAAAATTTACGATGGTTTGACCAACTCCATCAAGTAAAATCATCTTTTGATGATGATATGAAGAAAGTGGTGACAACATGACACAAACGATTTCGTCTGTTCGAAATGAAACATTGTCTAAGAAAAACAACCTGATTTTAATTGTATCACTTGCAATTTTATTGTTATCAGGGAGTGTAATTTTTGGTTGGATTGTACTTGCAATGGCTGCTGTCGCTTTTGTAAGTTCAATTTCAGTAGAAGTATTATTTGCGAAAGTTAGAAAGAAAAAACTTGATGTAACGATATTTGTTACGCCATTAATTTTTACTTTATTACTCCCTTCAACGCTACCTTTATGGATGGTTGCTGTTGGTGCTATATTTGGTACATTTTTTGCAAAAAGCTTATTTGGAGGAAGTGGGAAGAATATTTTTAATCCGTCAATTGTTGGCGCACTATTCCTACTCATTTCTTTTCCTGCACAAATGATTACAGGATGGATAGATCCCAAGTCAGGTGATATCGTTGGTGGAGCTACTCCTTTGAATTTATTCAATAGAGGTCTTCCATTTAATCATGAGATAATGGATTTTTTCATGGGAAATGTTCCTGGTTCTGTAGGTGAAACATTCAGACTTGGTATTTTAGTATTAGGTGTGCTACTCTTATTACTCAAAGTTGCCGATTGGCGTATCCCGTTATCATATATTGCTACAGTATTTGTTCTAATGGGTATTGGTAACTTAGTTGATCCTGATACATTTGGAGATCCATTGTTATCCTTAATTGTTGGAGGGTTACTATTTGGAGCATTTTTTGTTGCTACCGATCCTGTAACTGCGCCACTAACATCATGGGGTCGAGTTATTTATGGATTTGGTCTTGGTTTTATAACAGTCGTTATTAGAGTCTTTGGTGCATTTCAAGAAGGTGTTATTTTTGCAATCATCATTATGAATGCTATTGCACCACTTATTGATAATATGACTTTAAAAGATAAATTAAATGAAGTTGAGGAGGTTACAGAATGATACAACATTTAAAATTAATACTATTTGTTGTCGTTTTAGGATCTGTGACATCTTTGTTATTACTTGGTATGGATCATTTAACTAGAGAACGCATTATTGCAAATGAGGAAGCCGAGATTAAAGCGACACTTCTTAAGGCATATGATATTGAATTCACATACGCGAACATCCACGATGTATTTGATGATCATGTTCAAATTATAGAAATTGATGGATTAATCTTTTATTTAGAAGAGAACTCTGGAGCGATTAGCTTTCACTTCGATGGTGGAGGGGTATGGGGACCAATTACTGGTATTATTACTTTAGAATCCGATTTTGAAACCATAAAAGCAGTTGCTGTTCTACAACAAGAAGAAACACCTGGTTTAGGTGGAGTTGTTGCTGAAAGTCAATATTTGGCTAAATTTGTTGGTGTCAAAATGGTTCCTGAACTCATTATTACTAAAACAGTTGATCCAGATGCTGATAACGAAGTTGACGCAATCGTTGGAGCAACCAGAACATCTAATGCATTTAGAAATATATTGAATAACGCATATGCCTTGCATCTTGATGCTTGGAATAGCCGCAACGACTGAAAGGAGAACTCATGAGACTCATTCGATTATTATATACAAAACCATATAATATTTTAAAAGATGGTTTATCAAGAAACAATCCAATCGTCATTGCAGTTCTTGGTATTTGTTCAGCACTTGCTGTAACAAATAGAGTTGAAAATGCAATTGCTATGGGCTTAGGTGTTACATTTGTTATTATGGCAAGTTCAGCTACTGTATCTCTTGTTAGAAACTTTATCCCATCAAAAGTTAGAATGGTTACTTATATGGTTATCATTTCATCATTCGTTATATTAGTTCAAATGTTTCTTCAAGCTTACTTCCCGAGTATCGCAAGTGCACTTGGTGCGTATGTTGGGTTAATTATAACAAACTGTATTGTTATGGGTAGAGCCGAAGCATTCGCAGCTAAAAACCCAGTAAAATATACATTAGTTGATGGATTCGCAAGCGGTATGGGTTACACATATGTACTTATTGCTGTTGCTGTTGTTAGAGAGTTGCTTGCATTTGGTACATTGCTAGATTATCGTATCATGCCTGCTAATTGGAATAATTGGGTCGTTATGGCTATGGCACCAGGAGGATTCTTCGTTTTAGGACTATTTATCTGGTTGATTAGAGAAATGACACATTATTACGAGATGGAAGAATAGGAGGAGATAAACCATGAACAATTTACTAGAACTTATTATAGCTTCAATTCTTAGTCACAATATCGCATTGGTTTACATCCTTGGTATGTGTCCACTTATTGCAATCTCTACAAATGTGAAGAATGCTAAAGGTATGGGGATGGCTGTTGTGTTTGTCGTTACAATTACTGCTATGATTAACTGGCCTATTTATCAATTGCTACAAACAACAGGTACTGCAAACTTAAACTTATTAATCTTCATTATTACAATCGCTGCAACCGTTCAATTTTTAGAAATGATTTTAGAAAAATTCTTCCCTAAACTATATAATGCATTCGGTATTTACTTACCACTCATCACAGTTAACTGTGCAGTATTAGCCATATCATTATTCTTTGTGAATAGAGATTATAATTTCGTAGAAACAACAGCATTCGCTTTTGGTTCTGCAGTTGGGTGGTTAGTTGCTATTGTTTTACTTGCTGGAATTAGAGAAAAAATGTCAAGAAACAGTGATGTTCCTAGAGGACTTGCTGGAAAAGGTATTGTCTTTATTATATTAGGAATTGTCGCACTAGCATTTATTGGATTTTCTGGATTAGCAAACATCTAATGGGAGGTACTATATGAATTTTTTAGTTCCAGTTATATTAATTGGCGTATTGTTAATTATTTCATTTCTACTCATTCTTGCTGAGAAACTAATCGGTAGTGGAGGAGAAAAAATAATAAAACTCAATGATGATAAAATTATTCCAGTTACCGGAAATAATACTGTATTGAACACATTATCAGAACACAAAATATTTATTCCTTCTGCATGTGGTGGAAAGGCAACTTGTGGATTGTGTAAGTTTAAGCTCATCGATGGTGGTGAACCAAAACCTACAGAGTTGCCATTTTTAAGCAAACAAGAATTAAAAGATGGTATTCGCTTATCTTGTCAGGTCAAGGTTAGTGACAATATGAAAATTGAAATACCTAAAGAATTGTTGAATGCAAAGGAATATAAAACAAAAGTTATCCATATTGAAGATTTAACCCACGATATCAAACTTGTTAGATTTCAACTGATTGAACCAAACGAAATGATATTTAAACCGGGACAATATGCACAACTTAAAGTTCCAGGGCTAGATATTATTCGAGCATATTCTATTGCATCACATCCAAAAGAAACAAGTCAGATTGAACTCATCATACGACAAGTACCTAAGGGGCTGGCAACGACTTTCGTCCATAAAGCACTTGAAGTCGGAGATAAAATCATTTTAACAGGACCTTATGGAGATTTCTATTTGCAAGAAGAGTCAGAAAGAGAAATGATCTGTATTGCCGGCGGATCTGGAAAAGCACCGATTCGTTCTATCCTGTATTTTTTAAGAGATCAAGGAATGCCAAGAAAAGTAAGATATTTTTTCGGAGCTGTAACTAAAAAAGATTTATATTATACTGAAGAGTTTAAAGAACTTTCAAAAGAATTTCCAAACTTTGAATATATTCCGGCGTTATCCGCACCCGATCCAAATGATGATTGGGATGGAGAAGTTGGATTGATTACCGAAGTTGTTGATAGACATACAGCTGACTTGACTGAATCAGAAGCATATTTATGTGGATCACCAGGTATGATTCACGCATGTATTAAAGTTTTAGAGAAGCATAAAATTAGACAAGAAAACGTATTTTTCGATCCTTTTTCTTAAAAAAACAAAAGAAAAATTTAAACCTAAAGACTGTGAAAACCAGGATTTGGGTTTTTTATTTGCAAAAAATCAATAGAAATATTGCCAAAATTAAGTAAAAATCAATAAAAATCAATAAAATCAATATAAAAATCAATAAAATCAATAAAAGTTCATAAAAATACTTGACAAACGATATTTAAATGAATATAATTAAGGTGTAAGTTAAAAAAATTAATGATTTCACAAAAATAATTAAAAAAATCAAAATAGGAATCGTTAATATAAAAAAAGAATTGGGTTAATCCAAGGAAAGGATTTAAAAATGAAAAAGACATTAACTATTATGTTCTCAATGCTCGTCTTCCTAGTATTATTGACAGCTTGTACAATACAACAAAACCAAAACATTTATGATAATCAAAATAAGATATTGAAGCTTGATGATTATAAAACATACGAAGCATTAGAAGGTGGAGTTGAAGAAAACAATGCATACATTAGCTTTAAAGCATACGATGGAATTGACACACTCTTCGTCTTCTCAGGAAGTCAAACAGTAACAATCACAGTTTATGAATATGTTACAGATGGTAGATTCAAAATTGTCCTAATTGATCCATATAACAACATTAGAGAGTTAAGAGAAACTACAAGAGTAGAAACAGTCGAAGGACAATATAAAATCAAAGTTGTTGGTGATCACGCTTCTGGAACAGTTTCCATTAACGTAAATTCACAAGTTGCAGTTTCATTCTACCCATTATCAAATAAAGATTAACATACGATACAAAGGGTTTAAATGAAAGTAGAAAGTTTGAAAGTTCATTTCGAAAGCTAGGCACTAAGAAATCATGGGAAATATGATTGTGGTCTGGGTGTAGTTAGTAAAATGAGATTCAAAATGAATGATGATCAGAATGGCACTAGGAGATTGTAAAAAAACAATTATGGTCCAGGTGGTTCAGAATATCAATCAAAAAAAGGTTGCGGCACTAGGAGATCGAGTGAAACCGATTGTGGTCCAGGTGGCAAGCCGGTGTTAGTAAAGTATTAAATTGATTAAAAGGTTTAAATGAACTGTAGGGCACTAGGAGATCGAGTGAAATTGATTGTGGTCCAGGTGATATAGTAGGTTTAAATAAAAGGTTAGAAGATGTATGGCACTAAGAAATGAATAAAAATGTCATTGTGGTCTTGGTGGTACAAAGTCAAAGAAAAGATTTAAAATGTTAGACTATATGGCACTAGGAGATCGAGTGAAACCGATTGTGGTCCAGGTGATATAGAGAGAATGAAAAACTATTAGAATTAACAAGTATGGCACTGGGAGATTGTGAGAAAATCAATCGTGATCCTGGTGGTACAAAAAGCCAATCATCCAATCCTCCTTAAAACCAATCTTAGTGAAAACCTGATAGATGCAATCTAAAAAGTTGTATGATCTAGAAGGAAAGCGATAAGATTGGTTTTTTTATCCAATTATGTAGTGTAAGTTATAGAATATTCATATTTATTGTAGTATAATGCTATTATATGGTTTTCGATTTGGGGAAATATGTGCTAAGCACAAAAAAATAGAAAGAAGGCATAAAAATGATTAGTAATAGAATCGAGATTAAAGAAAAAGCAAAGCAAAACATGAAGGGGAAGTATGGGGTTGTTATACCAATTTTATTGATATTTATGGTTGTGCAAGGTGCTGTTGGTACTGTTAGAGATCAATTTACAACAAAATATTCATTAGATTTGGAAACAATGACATTCATAATGACTAGAGAAGGAAACCCAGTATTGAACTTATTATTTTCGCTATTAGCAGCTTTAGTTGGGGCAATTATCTTATACGCTTCAGCGAGAGTCTATATTCAATTAGCAAGAAATGAGAAGCCTGTGATTGAAGAAGCTTTAGCAATTGGTTTCAAAACAAACCCAGTCAAGTTGTTCGTGACTTCATTTTTGATGGGACTATATATTATGTTGTGGACACTCTTGTTAATAATTCCAGGTATTGTTAAAGCCTATGCATATTCTATGACATATTATTTATTGCATTTAAGACCAGAAGTTAATGCAGCTGATACAATTACATTATCAAAAGAATATACAAGAGGACATAAAATGGATTTATTCATATTAGACCTAAGTTATTTGCTACACTATATTCTAGGTATATTTACATTCGGTATTTATTGGTTATGGGTTATTCCAAAGCATTCAACAGCAAGAACACTTTATTATGAAGAAATTTATTTAAAACATAATCCAGTTGTTAACGAAGTACAGGAAGAATATTGATAAAAAAGTGAAGCCTCCATTTTTGGAGGCTTTTAATTTAATGTGTTTTTTCTACTTTTGTTATAAGAGCTGAATCGTGCACAGCTTTAGCGATACTTTGATGAACCTGTTTATCCAAGGGGTCAGGAATAATATAATCAGTTCTTAAATCTTTTTGCTGAATGGAGTTAGCGATTGCAAGGGATGCTGCCTTCATCATATCGTAAGTTATTTCTTTTGCATGAGCATCTAAAGCACCTCTAAAAATGCCAGGGAAGGCCAAAACATTATTGATTTGGTTACTATACTTCGAGCTTCCAGTTCCAACAATATAAGCTCCAGCATCGTATGCATCTTCAGGAAGTATTTCAGGTATTGGGTTTGCCATAGCAAACACAATAGATTTATGATTCATAGATGAAATCATATCTTTACTCACACAACCAGCAACTGATACACCAATAAAAACATCAGCATCTTTCATTGCTACTCCCAACTTTCCTGTTAATTGCTCTTGGTTTGTTTTTTCAGATAATATTCTATGAGCTTTTGATAGTGTAGGATCTGATTTTGATAGTATTCCGAATTTATCACAGACGATAATATGTTGTGCTCCAATGGATATTAGAAAATTCGCGATAGCTGTGCCTGCAGAACCAGCACCATTAATGACAATCTTAACATGGGTAATCTTTTTTTCAGCAAGCTTTAATGCGTTTAATAATGCAGCACCAACAACAATAGCAGTACCATGCTGATCATCATGGAATATTGGTATATCACAAGACTTTTTCAAAGCATTTTCAATCTCAAAGCATCTTGGAGCGGATATATCTTCTAAATTGATTCCACCAAAGCT
Organism: Peloplasma aerotolerans; assembly: GCF_030012175.1. Lineage (GTDB taxonomy): Bacteria > Bacillota_I > Bacilli_A > Acholeplasmatales > Acholeplasmataceae > Peloplasma > Peloplasma aerotolerans. The sequence continues at coordinate 22,257 of NZ_JASCXW010000025.1, read as the reverse complement.
TTTAGATAGTATTGTAATCGTCTTAATAATTTCATTCGTATCTTGTGTATCTAGACACAATGGGATTGCATCAACATCACCAAGTAACTTGAATAATACAGCCTTACCTTCCATAACAGGCATACTTGCTTGTGCACCGATGTTTCCTAATCCTAAAACAGCGGAACCATCTGTTATGACAGCAACTGTATTATGTTTTCTAGTATATAAATAACTTAGTTTATTGTCTTTAAAGATCTCTAAAGAAGGTTCTGCTACACCTGGTGAATAAACGATAGATAAATCGTCTTTATTCCTGATCTTTACTCGAGAGATCATTTCAATTTTGCCTTGCATTTTTCTATGTAATTTAATCGACTCTTCTTTATAGTTCATAATAACTCCTTTATGTATGTACGTTGATTATATTTTAACATGTTTTATTTAATAAAAATGTTAAAAAATGAGATTAAAGGGTATTCTTTGTGCAAATGAATGGAAAATTTAGTAAAACATTAAAAGCGCTTACATTTGGGGTTTATTTTTTATGACTTATTATGTATAATAAGAGTATCAGACAAAAGGAGACAATACATGAAAAAGAAATATGCTGCAGAACCATATCGTATAAAAGTAATCGAACACATTCGTCAAACGACGAAAGAAGAACGCATTAAGATTTTAAAAAACGCTGGGTATAACCCTTTTTCTTTGAGAAGTGAAGATGTCTATATCGATTTGTTGACTGATTCTGGAACAAGTGCAATGAGTCAAGAACAATGGTCAGCTTTGATGATTGGTGATGAAGCTTATGCAGGTAGTAGAAGCTTTTATAGACTTGAAAGTGTTGTGAAAAATATAACTAACTATCAATATTTTATACCTGCACATCAAGGGCGAGGTGCAGAGCAGGTCTTTTTACCACAGCTTGTTACTAAAAAGGGCATGTACTATATATCTAATATCCATTTTGATACAACAAGGTCTCATGTCGAACTTGCTGGTGCAAGAGCAATCGATTGTGTGATTGATGATTGTTTTGATTTGCAGACATACCATCCCTTTAAAGGTAATTTTTGTTTAAATAAACTGGAAAAAACGATTCTTGATAAAGGCAAGGAAAATATTGCAGGTATCATTATGACCATTACGAATAATTCAGCTGGTGGTCAACCTGTAAGTATGGAAAACATGCGACAAGTTAGTGAAATGGCTAAAAAATATGGTATCACAACAATCATTGATGGTGCACGTTATGCAGAAAATGCATTCTTTATAAAAGAAAGAGAAGAAGGATATCAAGATATGGATATCATTGATATTGCTAGAGAAGCATTTAGTTATGCAGATGTCCTTTTAATGAGTGCTAAAAAGGATGGACTTGTGAATATGGGGGGCTTTATTGCAATTAAAGATCATGAAGAGCTTTATAATAAATGTAGAACATACATAGTTCCAATGGAAGGTTTTCCAACTTATGGTGGTATGAATGGACGAGACATGGATGCTCTTGCGGTTGGACTTATGGAAGCTCTTGATGAAAACTATTTAAGACATCGCATTGATCAAGTAAGATACTTAGGAGATCGATTAAGAGAAGCTGGGGTACCTGTTCAGTATCCAATTGGTGGTCATGCAGTTTTTGTTGATTGCAAATCAATTGCACCACATATTCCATATGATCAATTTCCAGCACAAAGTGTAACGAATGCGATTTATATAGAAGCAGGCGTTAGAGCTGTAGAGATTGGCTCTTTACTGTTAGGTAGGGATCCAGATACACATGAAAATATCCAAAGTGAAATGGAACTGATGAGATTAACAATTCCTAGAAGAGTTTATACATATAGACATTTAGATGTTGTTGCAGATGCAGTAATTCATGTTTTTGAACATAGAAGTGAGCTTAAAGGTTTAGCTTTTGTTTATGAACCACCTATACTAAGACATTTTACAGCGGTTTTTAAACCGATTGATTCATTATAAAATAAGGAGGGCATCATATGCCATTTAAAATATTAGCAATAAACCCAGGATCAACGAGTACTAAGTTATCTATTTTTGAAGATGAAAAAAGTGTTTATAATATCAATATTAAACATGATTCAACCGAAATATTAAAGTTTGAACATATTATCGACCAATATGATTTTAGAATGCATGCAATAACACAAAGTCTTGAAAAAGAAAAGATTGATATATCATCATTAGATGCAGTTGTTGGAAGAGGTGGTATGTTAAAGCCTATTCCAGGTGGAACATATTATGTCAACGATGCAATGATGGAATATATTAAAAAAGCTGTTCGTGGTGAGCATGCATCAAATTTAGGATGTATCATTGCACATCATATTGCAAGCCAATATGGCATACCGAGTTTTATCGTAGACCCAGTAGCTGTTGATGAAATGGAAGATATCGCTAGATATACTGGAATGCCTGAAATTAAAAGAGATAGTTTATTCCACGCATTAAATCAAAAGGCAGTTGCTATGAAGGCTGCTAAAGATTTGGGTAAACCATATAAGGAACTTAACTTGATTATCGCTCATTTAGGTGGCGGTATCAGTGTTGGTGTTCATAAAAAGGGTAAAGTTGTTGATGTGAATAACGCACTAGATGGTGATGGACCTATGTCACCTGAACGTAGCGGTACAGTCCCAATGGGTCCATTATATAAAATGGTTTTTTCTGGAAAGTACACACTAAAAGAAATTCAAAGAAAAAATTATGGACAAGGTGGATTAGTTGCGTATTTAGGAACTAATGATGGACGCGAAATCCATGAAAGAATTGTTAATGGTGATGAAAAAGCAAAGTTTATATTTGAAGTTATGTGCTATCAAATCGCAAAAGAAATTGGTAGTTGCAGCACAGTATTAAAAGGGGAAATAGATGCAATCATATTAACAGGTGGGTTAGCTTATGATGAGATTGCAATTCAAGAGATTTCAGATCGAGTTAAATTCATCGCGCCAATTCTTATTTACCCTGGTGAAGATGAAATGGAAGCATTAGCATTAGGTGCTCTTCGGGTTCTAAAAGGTGAAGACACTGCAAAAGAATATAAATAGGTAGGTGAAACGATGATTAAATCAATGCAAGACATTATAAAAAAAGCACAATTACTTGAACCTAAAAGAATTGCTGTTGCAGCAGCAAACGACTATCATGTTTTAGAAGCTGTTCATATGGCAAAAGAGGCTAAACTGGTTGATCCTATACTTGTTGGAGATAAAAAAGAAATCGAAAAAATGCTTAAAGAACTAAAGATAAGTCAACAAGGCTATAAAATTATCGATATTTCTGATCCCGCATTAGCATCTCAAGAAGCAGTTAAACTTGTAAGTGGTGGAAAAGCAGATATTTTAATGAAGGGGTTTGTGGATTCATCCATTATTTTAAGAGCAGCACTAGATCGAGATTTTGGTTTAAGAACACCTAACAGATTATCTCATGTGAGTGTTATGGAAATCCCAAGTTACCATAAAATTTTATTAATGAGTGATGGGGCTATGAACATTAACCCAGATGTTGATGTTAAACAAGAAATTATTGAAAATGGTGTTTTGATTGCTCATGCAATGGGAATAAAACATCCTTTAGTAGGATGCATTGCAGCTGTTGAAAAAGTAAATCCTAAGATGCAAGCAACACTAGATGCACAAGAGCTTATTATAAGAAATCAAAATGACCGAATTAAAGGGTGCACCATAGGCGGACCATTTGCGATGGATAACGCTATTAATAAGGAAGCTGCACAAATTAAGGAAATTGAAGATCCAATGGCTGGGAATGTTGATTTTTTATTGATGCCACAAATTGAATCAGGAAATATATTCTATAAGAGCATGATGTTTTTGGGTAATGCAAAGAGTGCAAGTATTATCGCGGGGGCTAAAAAGCCTATTGTATTAACAAGTAGAGCAGATTCGAGAGAATCTAAATTTTATTCCATTGCTTTAGCAGCATTAGTTGCTGATGGATTATAATATTTGTCACACATATTTGTTATTAAACAATCAAGATAAGTAGACGAGGTGGAATCATGATTCAATTAGATGGTAATGCTTTAACATTAAAAGACTTAGTTCAAATAGCAAGACATCATGAAAAAATATCTATAGATGAGAAAAGTAAAAAGCTCATTCAACAAGCGAGTCTTTTTGTTGAAGATGTTGTTAAGCACGATCAAGCAGTTTATGGTATTAATACAGGTTTTGGGCATTTAGCACACGTAAAAATTAATAAAAACCAAGTTGAGGAATTACAAATTAACCTTCTAAAAAGCCATGCTTGTGGTGTAGGAGAACCTTTACCAATAGAAGTTGTTCGAGCAATGATGACTCTAAGAATTAATGCTTTAATCAAAGGTTATAGTGGTATAACCCTAGAAACGATACTTAAACTTGCTGAATACTTAAATGAGAATATTATTCCTGTAGTTTTTGAAAAAGGTAGTCTTGGTGCAAGTGGAGACTTAGCTTTGCTATCTCATATGAGTTTACCACTTGTTGGTTTAGGTGAAGTTTATTATCAAAACGAACGCCTAGATACAATGAAAGCATTAGAAAAAGCAAATATAAAACCACTACCTAAATTAAAAGCAAAAGAGGGATTAAGTTTAATCAATGGTACACAAGGTATGAGTGCCATTGGAGGACTTGTTTTATATGATGCGATGAACTTATTAAAAATAGCAAACTTATCACTATCATTAACCATGGAAGCGTTAGGTGGTGTTATGGACGCTTATCACCCAGTAGTGCATCAAATTCGTAATCAAAACGGACAAATAGATGTAGCAAAAGAAGTGGTTGAAAACTTAAAAGGCAGTCAGCATGTTACTAAACAAAATGAAATGCGTGTACAAGATGCATATAGCCTTCGTTGTGCACCTCAAGTGCACGGTGCGTCTCTTGATGCATTTCGTCATATATTTGACATTGTTGAAAGAGAAATGAATGCAGTAACCGATAATCCTATCTTGTTATTAGACGAAAATATAGCTGTTAGTGCTGGAAACTTTCATGGTCAACCACTTGCATTAGCATTTGATTATATGGCAATTGCACTTTCAGAACTTGCTAATATTAGTGAAAGACGCATTGAACGCATGGTTAATCCACATCTTTCATGTGGACTTCCACCATTCTTGGCAAAACACTCAGGATTGAATTCAGGATTTATGATTGTCCAATACACTGCAGCATCATTAGTCAGTGAAAACAAGGTCTTATCACATCCTGCATCTGTCGATTCAATTCCCTCATCAGCAAACCAAGAAGATCATGTTTCTATGGGTGCAATATCTGCAAGAAAAGCTAAATCCATTTTAGAAAACACAAGAAAAGTGATTGCGATTGAATTGTTGACTGCTGCACAAGCTCTTGATTTTAGAGAACAAAAAAAATTAGGTATAAGAACTCAAAAAGCATATCAATTTATTCGTCATTTTATTCCGTTTATTGAACATGATGAACCTCTATATCCATATATGCATCAAATCGAAAAAATAATCAGTGATGAATCCTTTATTCATAACATATTCGAAGGGACTGATGATCTTTGATTGGAATCAATTTAAAATCAATATTTAAAGAACTTCCTGATTATCCTGAATTCAATCAATCCATTCGAAGAGCACCTAAAAGAGAACTAACTTTAACAGATGATGAAATCGTTTTAGCTGTAAAAAATGCATTAAGATATATTCCTGAAGAATGGCATGAAATTTTATCGTTAGAGTTTACAGAAGAACTTATGACAAAAGGTAGAATTTATGGATATCGATTTAGACCTAAGGGAAGAATCTATGGGAAACCAATAGATGATTATCAAGCAAATACATTAGAAGGCAAAGCATTTCAAGTCATGATAGATAACAATCTAGATTTTGAAGTTGCTCTTTATCCTTATGAGTTAGTGACTTATGGTGAAACAGGACAAGTCGTTCAAAACTGGATGCAATATCATATCATCAAAAAATACCTCGAGATGATGAATGATTCACAAACCTTAGTTGTTTTATCGGGGCACCCATTAGGACTATATTTATCAAATCCTCAAGCACCAAGAGTTATCATTACTAATGGTTTAATGATTGGTGCATATGATAACCTAGAGTCATTTAATCGTGCAGCAGCATTAGGTGTTGCTAACTATGGACAGATGACAGCTGGTGGTTGGATGTACATTGGACCACAAGGTATTGTTCATGGAACTTATTCAACACTGCTTAATGCAGGAAGAATTAAATTAGGTATCGGAAAGAAAGATAATCTCAAAGGTAAACTCTTTGTTTCATCTGGTTTAGGTGGTATGAGTGGTGCTCAAGGAAAAGCTACAACCATCGCTGGTGGTGTTGGTATTATAGCTGAGGTTGATGCTTCACGAATATCTACAAGGTTTAAACAAGGCTGGATTGATAAAGTTGCGAAATCGCCTGGTGATGCTTTTTCACATGCACAAGCATCTATGGAAAAAGGTGAATCATGTGCGATTGCGTTCTACGGCAATATTGTAGATTTACTCGAGTATGCGATTGAGAAAAACATACACATAGATCTTTTAAGCGATCAAACAAGTTGTCATGCAGTATACGATGGAGGTTACTGTCCACAAGGCATTACCTTTGATGAAAGAACAGAACTACTTAATAAAGATAAAGATGAGTTTATTCTACGTGTCAATCAAAGTTTAATCCAACACATTAACGCAGTTGAAAAATTAGTTGATCAAGGAACATATTTCTTTGATTACGGCAACAGTTTTCTAAAAGCAGTTTATGATGCCGGAGTTAAACATGTATGCAAAAATAAAGAAAATGATTTAGATGGATTTATTTATCCATCATATGTAGAAGATATTATGGGTCCTGTTTTATTTGATTATGGTTATGGACCTTTCCGTTGGGTTTGTCTTTCAGGAAAAGAAAGTGACCTTGATAAAACCGATCAAGCAGCAATGGATATGATTGATCAAAACAGAAGGTTTCAAGACTTAGATAATTATTACTGGATAAAAAATGCTAAGAAAAATCATTTGGTCGTAGGCACGCAAGCTAGAATTTTGTATCAAGATGCTTATGGTAGACTAAAGATCGCATTAAAGTTTAACGAAATGGTAAGGAATAAAGAAATAGGACCAATCATGCTAGGTAGAGATCATCATGACACAGGTGGAACAGACAGTCCATTTAGAGAAACATCCAATATTAAGGATGGTTCAAATATTATGGCAGATATGGCTACCCACGTCGCTTTAGGTAACGCTTCAAGGGGTATGAGCTTAGTTGCACTTCATAATGGTGGAGGTGTCGGAATAGGTAAGGCAATCAATGGGGGTTATGGTATGGTTCTAGATGGATCACCACGAGTCGATGACATCTTAAAACAAGCCATGTTATATGATGTTATGGCTGGCGTATCACGAAGATCATGGGCTAGAAATGAGCATGCGATTGAAACATCAAAACTTTATAATGAATTAGATAACAATTCAACAATAACAATTCCTTATATAGCTGACGATGAAATGATAAAAAAAAGCATTTTAAAGTATAAAAGAAAAGAGGTTAAGTCGTGAATAAAATCGTTCAATGTGTACCCAATATTTCAGAAGGAATAGATTTAGCTAAAATTGAATACATTACTGAACCACTTAAAAATAAAGAGGGATTTAAATGTATAAGTGTAGAACCCGATAAAGATTATAATAGAAGTGTTATTACTTTATTAGGTGATCCTGAAAAAATGATTGAACCCCTAGTAGAATTTTATGGAAGAGCATTAGAAAAAATCAATATGAATGAACACAAAGGTGAGCACCCTAGAATGGGAGCTGTTGATGTCTGCCCGTTTATTCCGATTGCTGATATAAAAGTTGAAGCATGTATCGAGTATGCGAAAATACTGGCTGAAAAAGTATCAAGCACACATAATATTCCAGTGTTTTTATATGCATTAGCAGCACAAGATGAATCAAGAGTACAGTTACCACATATTCGCAAAGGTGAATATGAAGGAATGAAAGAGAAACTAAAAGATTCTCTCTGGAAACCTGATTATGGTCAAGCTGAAGTTCATCCAACATTTGGGGTAACTGCAATAGGTGCAAGAATACCTTTAATTGCCTATAATATTGACTTATCTACAGATAACGAGAAAACAGCTCGTGCAATTGCAAAATCAATCAGGCAATCTTCAGGAGGATTTCAATATGTTCAAGCAGGGCCTGCTTATCTTGAGGAAAGAAAACATACTCAAGTAACCATGAACATTTTAGATTTTAAGAAAAATCCGATTTATAGAGTATTTGAAACTGTTAAAATGGAATGTAGAAGGTATCATGTTGAAGTCACAGGTTCTGAGGTTGTAGGTCTTATTCCTATGGAAACACTTATGGATACAATCAAGTATTATCAAGCTGTGAACCAGATAGATTTCGATAAAGACATGTCATTTAATGATGTTGTTAAATATGCACAAGAATATATAGGGTTAAGAGATTTTGATGTATTAAAAATTATAGAAGCAAACCTATAAGGGGGAATTCAAATGTCTGCAGATTTAATCATAACAAATATTAGCACAATCTATACACCATACAAAAAGCCACCTGTTCATGGTCGTGATATGATGTCAATTCATGAAATTCATCATGCATATATGGCAATTAAAGATGGAGTCATTATTGCTATTGGATCTGGAAACTATCATAAACATACGGGTCCGAATACAATCATTCATGATGCTAATCAAAAAATAGTGATTCCAGGGTTAATAGACTCACATACACACTTGGTACATGGCGGATCAAGAGAATCTGAGTATAAAAGATTAATCGCAGGAACACCATATTTGCAAATACTTGCTGAAGGTGGTGGCATTTTAGGTACAGTTGAAATGACAAGAAAAGCATCTTTTAATGATTTATTTGAAAAAGCAAAGAAGTCATTAGATGAAATGATGCTTTATGGTGTAACAACAATAGAGTCTAAAAGTGGTTATGGGTTAAATCTAGATCATGAAATTAAGCAACTTAAAGTAAACAAGAAACTCAATCAAGTACATCCAGTACATATTGTATCAACATACATGGGAGCACACGCAATCCCAAAAGAGTTTAAAGATGACAAAGATTTGTATATCGATCAAATGCTTCTAGATATGGATATTATTAAATCAGAGAATCTTGCTGAAGCTGTTGATGTATTTTGTGAGTCTGGAGTTTTTTCAGTAAAAGATACGAAGAGAATTCTAAGTCATGCAAAAGCCTTAGGTTTTAAGATTAAGTTACATGCTGATGAAATTCATCCTTTAGGTGGCGCAGGTCTTGGTGTAGAGCTTGGAGCAACTAGTGTTGATCATCTTATGGCTATCTCTGATCAAGATATTGAGAAGTTAGCGCATAGCAATACTATAGCTAATTTGTTACCTGGAACTTCGTTTTATCTTAGAAAAAAATATGCAAATGCTAGAAAAATGATTGATCATCAAGTAGCAGTTGCAATCTCAGGAGACTACAATCCTGGAAGTTGTCCAACAGAAAATTTTCAGTTCATTATGCAACTTGCATCAAACCAACTACAAATGATGCCAGAAGAAGTATTGAATGCAGTAACTATTAATCCTGCATTTCATTTAGGCTTACATCAAGAAAAAGGTTCACTTGAGGTTGGTAAGTCAGCAGATTTTGTTATTCTAGATGCACCCAATTTAACATATATTTTGTATCATTATGGAATTAATCATGCAAGTGATGTATATATAAAGGGAAAGCCAGTCGTGCTTAATCGACAGATTGTGAGGTAATTATGAAATTAGTAGATTATAAAGTAAGTGGTTTTATAAGCGAAGTCGACTCTAAATCACCTGCTCCAGGCGGTGGATCTGTTGCTGCTCTAAGCTCAACACTCGGAGTTGCTTTAACACGTATGGTAGGTCATTTAACTGTGGGTAAAAAGAAGTTTTTAGCACTTCCAGCAGAAACACAACTTGAATTTAAAACAGTTCATGATTCGTTAATCATGATGAAAGATCAACTTGAACTTCTTATCGATGAAGATACAAACTCGTTTAATATGATTATGGAAGCATTCAAACTTCCAAAAGAAACAGAAGAACAAATAAAAACTAGAAATGAAAAAATACAAGAAGCAACACATGAAGCTATTCGCGTTCCTGTTAAAGTAGCAAGCCTTTCTTTAAGTGCACTGCATCAATTACCATATATTTTGAAACATGGTAATAAACAAACAGTTTCAGATATTGGTGTAGCAACTTTAATGCTTGCAAGCGGTATTGAAGGTGCTTGTATGAATGTCTTTATTAATTTACCTGGATTAGAGGATTCAATCGCAGTACAACAATATGAAAATCAAGCAAATGATATGATTAAAAAAGCTCATGAAATCAGAGATGAACTATTAGAAACCGTTTATCATTACTTAAGAAAAAAATAAACTAATTTTTTTCTTCTTTTCTATTGATTAAAAGGTTATACTATCATATAATTAGAGTAACTAAATAAGACCATTCGGTGTTAGATAACATAACAGGGAATCAAGTTAAATTCTTGAGCTGTCCCAGCAACCGTGAAACGGACGAAATGCAATAACCACTGCGACAAGCGGGAAGGTGCAAAGTAGGATGATGTTAAGCCGGGAGACCTACCGAATAAGTCGAAATCTAGTCATCTTCTGGGGTTGAGACGGGCAAAAGTCCTTTTTTGTCTATTTCCATACCGCCAGAGGTATGGATTTTTATTTTGAAAAGGAGAAAGAAAGCATGAAAAAAATTTGGTTTACAGTTTTAATTTTTCTTGGACTGGTCGTTCTTGCTGGATGTCAAGAATCAACACCAGATGTTGAGCTACACTCATTTGAGGTAGAGGTTGTTGATATTGATGGAACTGTTTTATTAAGTGAATCAATATTTTATGAAATAGGAACAGATAGAAACATTGTTTACATCATTGATGAGGTTGTCGGTTTAGATTATGATGTTTATGATATAGGTGTATTTGTCAATGGTGTTGGTGAGTATTATCCAACTGAATACAATGTGACATATAACTATTATTTTGGTTTATATCTTAATGATGAACCCATAACATCAGGCATTGAAAACATTGTTTTAAATGATGGTATGAAAGTTACCTTCAAGGAAATAAGTATGTTAGATGATGTAGATCTCAAAGTAGACGAACTTATTCAAAAATTTATTGATAATCATTTAGAAACTTATATTAATGATGAGCAAATACATCATTATGTTGCTTTAGCAATCGCACATTTAAATGCTAGAAATTATCAAGTTCCTCAACTAAATAGTCTGATTGAAAATGTAAGTGGTATTCAAAGAGATACGATTGCAAATACATTTAAAACCTCAATATTTGAGACATTATTTGGGTTACCTACCGAAGATACAAAAACAGCTCTTGAAGATTTTGAAGCAAATAATCATTATGATGCAATGTCTTTACTCACGGGTTTATATATTACAAATGGTGATACAGATTTAATTGAGGATTTAGTGATTCAACTGATGTCATTACCGATGTATATGGATGCAGATTATGCAGGTATGGTGATTTCTACATTAGCTCCATATAGCGGAGATGTTGATGTTCAATCATTTATAAATGATATGTATGTTTATATACAGGAAAATCAAACATCAGAAGGTATTGATGGATGGGGAGGACCTAATTCAGCTTCAACAGCATCGGTTATTATTGGGTTAGTTGCTCAAGGTGTTAACCCAAGAAGCGAAGCATATACAGTTGATGGCGTAGATTTAATTGAATCACTTTTAGGTTTTGAACTCAATGGTGCCTATAAACTACAATTATCTTCTGATCAAGCAGATATGGCATTTTCTACACCGCAAGCATTTACAGCTTTAGTCGCTTATAAATTATATAGAGATGTTTACGGCAATCCAGCTGTTAACATATTTAATATTGGATAGTAAACATAGTATAAATACTTTATAGAAAGGAGTTATATCAAATGAAAAAACTCGCAATCAAAGCAATCGTTAGTATTGTTAGTATAGCTATTGTTTTTGTCGCAATTCGATTGCTATCAAATAATCATGAAGCCGATGATGATGGGTTTGTTCATCTTACCATCGTTGATGGAAGTGGTATAACTGTTTTCGAAGATGATATTGAATTTTTTGAAGGTGAAACATTTTTTGATATTTTAAGTCGTTCATTTGATTTGACTTGTGCAAACGCAAGTTATCAACCCGATCCTGAATGTTTATATACCTTTCAAGGATTTGGATATCAAGGAAAAGCTATTTTAGGTATATCTAGTGATCATTTCACAATTATTACAGATTGGTACACCTCATTTTTAGCGTTTGAACAACATAATGGAGAAACATATTATATATCGACATCTGGACCCAGTCACCTACCGTTTAATGATGGTGATAAGATTAGAATATCTGTTCAAGATCCATGGGGAGGTTAACCAATGAGTAAATCCAACCAAGCGATTAAGGACATAACATTAGTCTCAATATGTGCTGCAATACTATTTGTTCAACAACTAGCATTATCTTTCCTACCCAATATTCAGTTTTCAACTTTACTCATTGTTGTTTACGCGAAGGTATTTGGTTTTAAAAGAACAACAATGATTATTATTGTCCATGTCATTGTTGTTAATCTATTATCACCATTTGGTCCAATGATTCCAGTCTATATTCCATCCATGTTTGTTGCCTGGATGTTGATACCGATTTTATTATCAACAGTATTTAAAAAGTTAGAATCAGCATATAAACTTGCAATCTTTGGATTTATCTTTGGTTTTGTTTATGGATGGATATTTATACCCGTATCAGTCTTTATCTTAGACATTCCTTTTGTTGCATATTTGATGATGGATTTACCATTTGAATTCATGATGGCTATCAGTAATTTCTTAACCATCTTATGGTTATATGAACCGATTAAAAAAATATTAGTCATGCATCGTATTAGATATGACGCGATTGCATAAAAAAAACGGTTGATCCAAATTGGATGAACCGCTTTATTTTTTATACTTTAATTATGCGAATACAGTAGGTCTTCCGCTTACAATGACTGTTATAATGTCGATAATCCAGAAAATTGCCCATCCTACTAAAATCCAAATAATACCTGCAAATACCATAACCATATCATTTTTATTCAATCCTTTTACAATACGGTAGATACCCCAAACAATATCAAGGCCAGGAAATGCTAAAATCAGTTTCAGTATCCATGGCAATCCGTCCATTGCACTAACAAAACTTTTCATCTAAATTCCTCCTTATATATATTAATATACTCTTATTATACACTATTTTCATATTTAATACTAATTTGCTTAATTAACAAAATACGATTATTATTGCATTTATTTATATAAAATTCATTTTCTTTTCAAAACCCATTGACAGCGCTTTCATTTTTCGTTTATAATGAATGCAGATACGATACAGAGGAGCGATTTGTCGGGTATTTAGACTACAATGAGAATTAAAGGTATTCTGGTGGTTTAAAGAAGGAGCACATCGCCGAAAGTTTAATGAAATCCTTGCGTTAAACTTGATGATTGAGGGTACACCTCCTTCATTGCCATTTGAACAAAAATGGAGAGCTGTTTTTATAAACAGGTCTCTTTTTATTTTTTGAAAGGAAATGAAAAAAATGATAAGAAAAATGGAAATTGGTGATCAAAGAATTTATGAAAGAATGATCACAACTGAAGACGTTAAGAAGTTTGGTGAGTTAACTGGTGATATGAATAAAACACATTTTGATGAAGCATATGCTGCAGGAACTGTTTTCAAGAAACCTATAGTTCATGGGATGCTTATCGGTTCTTTATTTAGTCGGATATTTGGCTTAGATTATCCAGGTGAAGGAACAATATATTGTTCACAATCCATTAAGTTTCTAAAACCAGTCTATCCCAATACGATTATTACTGTTGTAGCAACCGTAAAAGAAATCATATTAGAAAAGAATAGAGTTATTTTTACGACAGAAATATTTGATGAAAACAAAAACTGTGTATTAACAGGTGAAGCAGCTTTGATGCCTAGAAAGGAGCAATTTGATGAATAAATGGATTGATAAAAAAACATTTCAATCGCTTATTAAAGATGGACAAAGGATTATGTTCGGTGGATTTTTAACATGCGGAACTCCAGAGAAATTTATTGATTGGATTGTTGAGACAAACGTAAAGGATTTAACACTAATTGGTAACGACGCAGGGTATCCAGATAAAGGTGTCGGTAAGTTGATTGCCAATAACCAAGTTAAACATTTGATTGCCACACATATAGGAACAAATCCTTATGCAGGTAAGTTGATGAGTGAAGGACTGCTAAAAGTTGATTTAATTCCACAGGGCACACTCATTGAGCAAATTAGAGCGTATGGGGCGGGATTAGGTGGTATTTTAACCCCTACAGGTGTTCATACAGTTGTTGAAAATGGAAAACAAAAAATAGAGATACAAGGAAAAACATATTTATTAGAGGAAGCTTTAGGTGCAGATATTGCTTTAGTCTCTGCCTATTATGCAGATGTATTAGGTAATTTGACTTACGCTAAAACAGCTAGAAATTTTAATCCTATTATTGCTACTGCAGCAAAACAAGTTATTGCTTTAGCAGCACATAAGGTAGAACATATAGATCCTGAATCAGTCATTACACCACATATATTTGTTGATTACGTTTGTGGAGGTGACTTGATATGATTAATGCAAAAGAAGTTATTGCTAAAAGAGTAGCAAAAGAGTTAAAAGATGGTGATTATGTCAATTTAGGCATAGGTATACCCGCATTAGTAGCGAATTATATACCAGAAGGTATTGAAGTATTTTTACAAAGTGAAAATGGAATTATAGGTTTAGGTCCTAATGCAGATGAATCAAATATAGATTTAGATTTAACGAATCCCAGTGGACAATACGCTACGATTAAAGAATACGGAATGTTTTTTGATACTGCAACATCTTTTATGATGATTCGAGGAGGTCATATTGATGTTACAGTTTTAGGTACTCTTGAAGTTGATGAGGAAGGTTCTTTAGCTTCTTGGATTATACCAAATAAATTGGTACCAGGAATGGGAGGATCAATGGACTTAGTTACGGGTTCAAAAAAAGTGATTATAGCAACAACGCATATGAACAAAGATCAAACGAAAATAAAGAAAAAATGTTCATTACCGTTAACTGGTTATAAAAAGGTTGATTTAATTGTTACAGAAATGGCAGTAATGGAAGTCAGGGATGATGGTTTATATTTAATAGAAAGACATCCAGATGTTTCAATTGAAGAAATTATTCAGTCTACGGAAGCAACTTTAAAATATGACAAAGTAAAAGTCATGGAGGTTTAGTATGGAAAAAGCAGTTCATCGTTTAAGATTAAGTCAACAAGATGCACATTATGGAGGAAATTTAGTTGATGGAGCTAAAGTTATCGCTCTTTTTGGTGATGTAGCGACAGAATTACTAATTAAGCATGATGGGGATGAAGGGTTATTTAGAGCATATGAGTCTATTGATTTTCTAGCACCTTTATATGCTGGAGATTTTATTGAAGTTGAAGCAAAAATCATCAAAGTTGGAAACACATCAAGACAAATGAAATTTGCTTGTTACAAAGTCATTGAAGCTAGACCAGATATCAGTCCATCTGCAGCTGATACATTGGATAAAAGAGTGTTAACAACACAAGCAATTGGGACTTGTATTGTTCCAAAAGAAAAGCAGAGAGTTAACCATGGATAACTTGATTATAACTTGTGCAATTTCTGGTGCAGAAGTTACAAAACAAGATAATCCTTATGTACCATATACAATTGAAGAAACAGTAGAACAAGCATATCAAGCCTATCTTGCAGGAGCTTCAATTATCCATTTACATGTTAGAGAAGACGATGGTACACCAACTCAAAGCAAATCGAGATATGAAGCAATTATCAAAAGAATAAGAGAAAAATGCAATGATGTCATTATTCAACCATCAACAGGTGGTGCTGTTGGCATGCAAAGAGATGAAAGATTGCAACCCACAGAACTTAATATTGAAATGGCAACTTTAGATTGTGGGACACTCAATTTTGGTGGAGACGATATTTTTGTTAATACAGAAAATGACATTAAGCATTTTGCTAAGGTGATGCATGAGAAATCGATTCTACCTGAATTAGAATGTTTTGAAAAAGGGCATATCGACTTGGTCTTAAGATTACATAAAAAAGGTTTTATTTATGATCCAATGCATTTTAGCTTTGTTTTAGGTGTTAATGGAGGAATGACAGGAGAAGCGAGAGATTTTCATTTTTTAAAGGAAAGCATTCCTAAATCTTGCACATATAGTGTTGCTGGAATCGGTAGATTTGAGTTTCCTTTAGCAGAACTTGCGATTCAAAATGGCGGACATGTTAGAGTTGGACTAGAAGATAATCTATACATAGAAAAAGGTGTGCTTGCTAAAGGGAATCAAGAACTTGTTAAAAAAGTGTGTGAGATTGCAAAGAAATATAACAGAGAAATAGCGACTCCTAGCGAAGCAAGACAAATATTGAAACTCAAGGAGTTTAATCATGAAAACATATTGTAAATACGGAACGCATCGTGTTATTGAGCCTTTAGGTGTGCTACCTCAAGCAGCTTATAAAATCGACTCAACACCTATTTGTTATGATAATGAGTTGTTAATCGATGTAGATACATTAAATATTGATTCTGCATCTTTTCACCAAATTAAAGATGTATGCAATCATGATGAAATAAAAATGAAGATGATGATATTAGATATCGTAAACACACAGGGAAAGATGCAAAACCCAGTAACGAAAAGCGGTGGGATGTTGATTGGAACTGTTCATAAGGTGGGTTCTGCTTTTCACAACCAGTCACTCAATAAAGGTGATAAAATTGCTACTTTGGTATCTTTATCTTTAACCCCATTATTCATTGAAGAAATTAGCTCAATCAACTTAACCAATGAACAAGTCAATATTAAAGGAAAAGCAATATTATTCGATTCCGGAATATATGCAGTCATACCAAGTGATATGAACGAAAAACTAGCACTAGCTGCACTAGATGTAGCAGGTGCACCCGCACAAGTTCAAAAACTAGCTAAAAAAAATGATATTGTTTTCATCATTGGTGCAGCAGGAAAAAGCGGTATGCTTTGTTCTTATGAAGCTAAAAAACAAGTTGGTAAAAATGGTAGAGTTATTGGTCTAGTTCAAAATGAACAACAAAAAGAAATGATGATAGCAAATCAACTTTGCGATGAAGTCTTTGTAGGTGATGCGCTAAACAGCCTTGAAACCTATGAGAAAATGATGAAATTAACAGAGGGTAAGTTAGCTGATTTAACGATTAATGTTGTGAATGTAGAAAACACTGAAATGACATCAATATTAAGTACGAAAGATCAAGGTATAGTCTATTTCTTCAGTATGGCAACTTCATTTACTAAAGCAGCATTAGGTGCAGAAGGCATCGGAAAAGATGTTACGATGATGATTGGTAATGGGTATACAAAGAATCATGCAGAAATAACTTTAAATATACTAAGAGAAAGTAAAGAGATTTATCATTTATTAGTTCAAAAATACGTTTAGGAGTGTGATTCATATGAATTTAAATACCGCATATTTAGAAAGAAGACACAAATATTTCAAAGATGTTAGTGATAATGATTGGAATAATTGGAAATGGCAAACTTCGCATAGAATTCGCTCAGCTGCTGATCTAATGAAATATATTCAATTAACCAAAGAAGAAGAATCTACAATCGAAAAAGTTTTAGGACATTTAAGAATGGCGATTACACCATACTATTTGTCACTCATTGATCCCAACAACCCAAAATGCCCGATTCGTTTACAAGCGATACCTTTTGGTAGTGAATTGATTAATGGTAAAAACGATTTATATGATCCATTAGCTGAGGACCATGATTCACCAGTTCCTGGATTAACACATCGTTATCCGGATCGTGTTTTATTTTTAATTACTGATATGTGCAGTACCTATTGTAGACACTGCACAAGACGTCGCTTTGCTGGTCAAAAAGATGCAGAATTAAAGATAGAGCAAATTGATAAAGCTATTGAATATATTAAAAATCATCCAGAAATTAGTGATGTACTACTTTCTGGTGGTGATGCATTTATGGCAAGTGATGAACGCATTGAATATATCTTGAAAAAACTTAGAGAAATTAAACATGTAGAAGTTATCCGTTTTGGAACAAGAACACCAGTTGTTATGCCACAACGTGTTACTGATCAATTGGTAGGTATCTTAAAGAAATATCATCCAATTTGGGTGAATGTACATTATAACCATCCTAATGAAATCACTTTAGAAAGCAAACAAGCAATCGATAAACTTGTAGATGCAGGTATACCAGTGGGCAATCAAAGTGTATTATTAAGAGGTGTAAACGATTGTGTACATATTATGAGAAGATTAGTTAAAGGTTTAATAGCAATACGTGTAAGACCATATTATCTATATCAATGTGATTTATCTGTAGGCATTGAACATTTTAGAACATCAGTCAGTAAAGGTATTGAAATAATAGAAGGACTAAGGGGACATATTTCAGGATTTGCAGTCCCAACATTTGTTGTTGATGCGCCAGGTGGTGGAGGAAAAATTCCTGTAATGCCAAATTATATTGTTTCACAAGGACCACATAAAGTTATTTTAAGAAACTTTGAGGGGGTCATTACAACTTATAGTGAACCTGACCATTATGAAACTGAGTGTGACTGTGAGGAATGTAAACACAGTAAATTAGATGGCATCAGTGGATTACTTAATGGAGATCGTATTTCATTAGAACCTGAAATATTAAAACGAAAAGAGCGGATCATACGTGATAAAAAGTATTGATGATGTTCAAACTTTAGGGATTATTGGTTTAGCGAAAAACACAGGCAAGACAACAACTTTAAATGCGATGCTAAAACTATATGACAAATATAAAATAGGCTTGACCAGTATAGGTCTAGATGGAGAAGATTTAGATCAGGTCAATTTTTTACCAAAGCCAAAAATACATGTAAAAAAAGGCATGATAGTTGCTACAGCATGCGCTTGCTTAGAAGCATCTGATATTCATTTTGAAATACTAGAAAAAACAGAATTAATGACAGCTTTAGGTAAAGTCAAAATTATTGAAGTTTTACAAGATGGAACAATGGTGATTGCAGGTCCTACGACAAATCAAGAATTGCACATATTAATCGAACTTATGAAAAAATATGTTGATAAAGTATTTGTTGATGGAGCGTTTAATCGGATGACATTTGCGAATATTAAAAATATAGATGCTATATGTTTATCTACTGGAGCATCAGTTAGTCCGAGCATGATGCATACCATCGAAAAAACGAGAAGAATTGTTGAATCCTTTAATTATCCAAAAACCAATTGGATAAATGAAGTGCCAAAACAATCATTGATTATTCAAACAGATCAACAAGACTATAACTTTTATGATAAAAAGCTAACGACAATTCATCATGTGATACAACATGTAAACAAAAGTTTAAAGTATGTTTATATAAAAGGAGCAATCACACAAAGAGTCATTGATTATTTAATAGAATACTCAGTAAAAGATTTTGTTTTAATCTGTGATGATCCAACGAAACTACTATTTTCAGATGTATATTATCAATACATCGAAAATCTAAATATTAAGATTGAAGTCATTCATCAGTGTCCATTGATGTTTGTTACAATCAATCCATTCAGTCCAGTTGGAAAACATTATGATGCTGATCTATTTTTATCTGAACTAAAAAAAGTTATAAAGATTCCAGTCTATAATGTTGAAAAGGAGTTTAACAATGTCTAAATTAAACTTAAATGTAGAAACAATAAAGCAATGTAGAAATGATGCAAAACAAATCGCTAACGAAGTTCAAAGATACATTGACAAACATACAACAGTTTCCGTTGAGAGGTCACTATTAAGATTACTTGGTACTGATGGAGTCAACGATTTTGATGTGCCTCTTGTCAATGTTGTTGTTGATCATGTTGTTAAGCACGCTGATTTGTCAAAGGGTATATGTCATTATATGTCATACGCAGTTCATGAAACAAGGTTATCCCCACAAGAAATCGCACAGAAAATTGCTTCATCAGAATTAAGTCTGGCAATATATAAAGAAAACAAGAAAAGCGCATATATAAGCCATTTAACACCATATATTAATCTCACATTAAACCGAATCCAAGCGATGACAAAAAAGCGAAATGAAATGTTGAAAACATCAATAACAAAATCAACACCAAGTAAATATGTCATCGTTGCTACAGGCAACATTTATGAAGATATTAAACAAGCTGTATCAGCAGCGAAAAAAGGTGCGGATATTATTGCAGTCATAAGAAGCACTGGGCAATCGCTTTTAGACTATGTTCCTTATGGAGCAACCATAGAGGGTTTTGGTGGAACGTATGCGACACAAGAAAACTTTAGACTCATGCGTCAAGCTTTAGATGAAGTTTCCATTGAGGAAAAAAGATATATCAAACTTGTTAATTATGCATCAGGTTTATGTATGCCAGAAATCGTCGCGATGGGAGCGATCGAGAGATTAGACATGATGCTAAACGATTCTTTATATGGCATTATTTTTAGAGATATCAATATGAAACGAACATTCATTGATCAATATTTTTCTAGAGTGCTAAGTGCATATGCATCAATCATTATCAATACAGGAGAAGATAATTATTTAACAACTTCTGATGCATTTGATCATGCACATACGGTTCTAGCATCACAGTTTATCAATGAGCAATTTGCTAAAAACGCTTATATGAAAGAATCATTAATGGGGTTAGGACATGCATATGAAATTGATCCTGAGATAGAAAATAGTTTTCTATATGAACTTTCTCAAGCCGAAATGTCTCGAGAAATATTTCCAAATGCACCTCTTAAATATATGCCACCAACTAAGCATATGACTGGAGATATTTTTAAGGGAACTGTGCAAAATGCTTTATTTAATATTGCTGCTGTGACATCCAAACAGTCAATCCATTTATTAGGTATGTTAACAGAAGCAATCCATACTCCATTTATCAGTGATAGAGCATTAGCTTTAGATAATGCAGCATATATTGAAAAAGCCTTTAAAGATTTTGGTAACGAAATCACTTATCAGCCAAACGGTATTATTGTAAAAAGAGCAAATGATGTTTTAAATAAAGCAGTGGTTTTACTTGATGAAATTAAACAAGATGGTTTGTTTAAAACACTAGAAAAAGGGAAGTTTGCTGATATCAAAAGATTTGAAAATCAAGGTAAAGGTTTAGAAGGTGTATTCGTTAAAGATAAAGATTACCAAAATCCTGTATTCGATATATTGATTAAATCACTAAAGGAGGAAAACAATGTCTAAGAAATCAGATTGGGTTCGTCCTTATGGTGATACATTAAATGATGGAAAAGTGCAGTTAAGTTTTACACTGCCAATACCTTTTGATGCCATAGGTGAAGAAGCTGCAAAAAGACTTGCATTGCAAATGGGTATTCATGATCCTCAAGTTGTTCATGGTGCGTCATTAGGAGATCAATTCAGCTTTTATATTGTATACGGAACAGCAGAACAACAAATTGACATTAGTATTTTAAATGTTGTTCAAGTTGAATCACTATCGATGAGCAAAGAAGAAGTTGAAGTTTATATTGAACAACATTTCAACGAACCACTTGTTTTCATTGGGGCATCAACAGGTACAGATGCACACACTGTAGGTATCGATGCTATTATGAATATGAAAGGTTACAACGGAAATTATGGTTTAGAAAGATACAAAGGTATTCAAGCAATAAATCTAGGAGGTCAAGTTGATAATGAGACCTTATTAGAAAAAGCTATCGAATATCAAGCAGATGTTATCTTAATTAGTCAAACAGTAACTCAAAAAGATGTGCACATCCAAAATCTAACGCACTTTATTGAGCTTTTAGAAGCTGAAAATAGAAGAGATCAATTCATTGTCATTATTGGAGGGCCAAGAATACATCATGGATTAGCCAAAGAACTTGGATATGATGCAGGGTTTGGATCTAAAAAATATGCATATGATGTTGCAAGCTTTGCTGTTCAAGCATTAAAACAAAAGAAACGAAAAACAAAAGAAATAGAGTTGAAGTAACCAGTCTCAGTTATGGTAAAATAAAAGTAGTTAAAGATTTAATCATG
>NZ_JASCXW010000024.1 GCF_030012175.1 Peloplasma aerotolerans | reverse complement strand
ACAAAAGCGTATGGAACAGACGTAATAGCTTGGTAAATTAATAGACACGGGTCTGTTTTACCCAAGAAGCCCTCACTTCAAATGGTTTTCATTAAGTGGTGGAGTAGTTCACATGATCTTCGGTATGTTCTTTTTTGTCACAAGTGTTATTGTGACATTCCTTGTTATTTTGACAAGAGCTTATCGAAGAAATAAAAGATAAAAATTACAGCTTGCTGTATTTTTTTTCAGACTGTTGAAAAAGTACTTTTCATTGAGAAAGGTGCTTTTTTTGTTTATGATTCAAAAGTTATCCACAAAGTTGTGAGAATTTTCCCATAAATCTTATCAATGCTTAATCTATTTTATAAAATAAGGATAAAGGTAGGTGCAAGCCATGAGTTATCAAATCAACAATCCAAAAGATGAGTTTATTATGTCCACAATGGAAGAACTGGTACCAGAAGATCATCTTGTCAGAAAAATTATTAAGTATGTCAAATTTGATTTTATACGAGCGTTAACAAAACCCTATTATAGTGACTTAGGCAGACCTGGATATGATCCAGTTATCCTCTTTAAAATTGCCATCTTAAAATCGCTTTTTGGTATACCAAGTATTAGACGCACGTGTGAAGAAATCAAAGTCAACATCGCATATCGTTATTTTTTAGGTATCCCCTTTAGCGAAAGCACACCAGACCATTCAACATATTCAAAAGCCTACACGACAAGATTCTACAAGACTGATGTTTATGAAAAGGTGTTTGAAAACATTATTGAGCAAGTCATCAAAGCAAAGCTCCTTGATACAACCTATGTGTTTATGGACAGCACGCATGTGAAGGCATCCGCGAATAAGCGTCAGTATGTGAGCACCTATGTGGAGGCAGAAAAAAGTATATTTGAGGCAGAAATGCTCACATACATCAACGAGATCAGAGAGGAAAACGATGAAAAGCCACTGCCACCCACAAAAGATAATCATAAAGAAAAGAAGAAAAAAGAAAGCAAGACAGACAAAGACTCTGGATGGCTTAGTAAGGGTGAGAAAGAACACACCTTCGCCTACAATGCACATACAGTCTGTGATCATCATGGCTTTATCTTAAAACAAATGACAAAGCCTTCTAACGTCCATGACTCTCAGATGTTTACACCACTATTTGAACACATCACAGAGCGTTATGAATCGATTGAAGCTATGGGTTTAGATGCCGGATACAAAACGGGTCCGATTATCAAAAGGATCGCAGATGAACAGATCTTACCACTTCTTCCCTATAAAAGAACGAACGCAAAAAAAGGAACCTTTGGTAACAGCGGCTTTATCTATGATGAAGAAGAAAACAGTTATACTTGTCCGAATTATGAGACATTATACTATCAAAAAACAACAAGACAAGGTTATAAGGAATATCATAGTGATGAAGACACATGTAAATCCTGTCCATTAAAGAAATCCTGTTTAAGTGCAAAAGCAACATATAAGGTCTTAAGAGTATCTATCTACAAGCCATACTTTGAATTCGCTGAAGAGATTAAGAATTCACCTTATGGCAAAGAAAAATATGCACTTAGGAAAGAAACCATAGAAAGGGATTTTGGTGACTTCAAGGAACGACATGGTGGAAGATATACACATTATCGAGGACTTAAAAAGGTAAGCGATCATATATCGCTCGCTTTTTCATGCATGAACATGAAAAAAATGGCATTAAGATTATCTGAGTTTGAGCCAAAAAAGTCTACCATTTCTTATTTAAATGAGTTATGTTCAAAAATTTCACACTACTTTAATAAAAAAAAGCTGTTTTTGATGATCAGCCATACACTGAAGTTTCAAAACTAGCTTTTTTCAACAGTCTGGATAAAAATTACAGCTTGCTGTATTTTTTTTTTGCTTTGATTTTTTTTGTCTTTAGCGTAAAATAGGATTATGACAAAAACCAAAAGAGGTGTCTTATGAAATCAAGTCATCATTACAATTCCACACGAAATGTTGTTTATGCTAAAAATGGGATGGTCGCAACCTCTCAACCTTTGGCTGCACAAGCTGGATTAGATATTTTAAAACAAGGTGGGAATGCAGTGGATGCTGCTATTGCAGTTGCTGCATGTTTGACCGTTGTTGAGCCAACATCTAATGGTATTGGTGGTGATAATTTTGCTATTGTTTCATTTAAAGGTCAATTATATGGGCTCAATAGCAGTGGATTTGCTCCAAAGGATATTTCTATTCAGAAATTAAAAGATTCTGGATTAACTGAAATACCAAAATTTGGTTTTGTTCCTGTGACTGTTCCGGGTGCTGTTGCTGGATGGGTTGAACTGAGTAAGAAATTTGGAAAACTACCATTACTTGATGTGTTAAAACCTGCAATTTTTTATGCAAGAAATGGTTTTGCAGTTTCACCAACAGTTGCTTATTACTGGAAATCAGCAAATCAAATATACCAAAAACATTTAAAAGGTGAAATGTATAAGTCATGGTTCGATACTTTTACTAAAGATTTACATGTCCCTGAAGCTGGAGATTTTTGGCATCTTAAAGATCATGCAAATACATTAGAAGAAATTGGTAAGACAGCGGGAAAATCTTTTTATCAAGGAAATCTAGCAAACCAAATCGATGCTTATTCTAAAAAGTATGGTGGGTATCTCAAAAAATCGGACTTAATGGCATTCCAACCAGAATGGGTTACCCCTGTTTCGATCAATTATAAAGGTTATGATATTTGGGAATTGCCACCTAATGGACAAGGTATTGTTGCACTCGAAGCATTAAATATCGTTGAAAACTTTAAGATTGAAGCGAAGAAAAAAGTGAATACTTATCATCAACAAATCGAATCATTAAAACTTGCATTTGCGGATGGTCTAGCATATATCAGCGATTCATCATCAATGAAAACATCAGTAGATACACTCATATCCAAATCTTATGCAAAACTAAGATTTAAAGAAATTGAAGATCAGGCAAAAGTTTATACAGAAGGTAAACCATCAAGTAGTGGTACAGTTTATCTTGCTACTGCTGATTGTGACGGTAACATGGTATCTATGATTCAAAGTAACTACATGGGATTTGGTTCTGGTTTAGTCGTTCCAAATACTGGGATAGCACTTCATAATAGAGGACATAACTTTTCACTAGATAAAAATAGTGATAATGTCTTAGCTGGCGGTAAGAGACCATTCCATACGATTATTCCTGGATTTATTTCAAAAGATAATACTCACTTAGGACCATTTGGTGTCATGGGTGGCTTTATGCAGCCTCAAGGACATATGCAAGTTATTATGAATATGATTGACTTCAAATTAGATCCTCAACAAGCATTAGATGCTCCAAGATGGCAATGGACTGAGGGTAAAAAAATACTAGTAGAGCCTGATTTACCAAAACGAATTATTAAAGGATTAATGGATAAAGGACATGATATTCAAATAGAACAAAATTCAGGTTCCTTCGGTAGAGGTCAAATTATTATTAAAAACACCAAAAATGGTGTCTATTGTGGTGGTACAGAAAAGCGAGCAGATGGTAGTATTGCATCTTATTGATTGTTAACAAAAAAGACTTCAGTTGAATTTGAAGTCTTAATTTTTACACTTTAATAGGCTTTGCTTTCTTTTTGAGTCTCATCAATCTAAAAGGTAGTACAAACAAACTTAAAACGAGAAAAACAGGGAATAGAATCATTGTAAAAATTGGAATTAAAATTTCATTTAAAATATTACTTCCCTTAACATGCTTAAATGTCAATGTTTCTTTTAGTAAACCGATCGCAATCCCCATTGAGTTTGTCATTGTAATGACTTCACAAACTGATAAAATTGCTTTTGCCTTATAAACACCATATCTTTCCTCTATTTTATTGTAATAGACTGGATCTATATTTTCTTTTTGATATGCATAATCTTTTGCAAATAATACAGCTAAACTTTCTTCTTTAGGTACATTTTCTAGATCTCCAGCTAATAAAGCCTTGATTTCATCATCTGTCATTCCTGACTTTAATGCCAATTTTGTATGAACATAAGAGCATAAAACACACCCATTTACCTCAGTTACTGCGAGCATGATTCTCTCTTTTAACTTAAAATTCATAACCTTCTTCTTTTTTAATGATTTTAAAGTTAAAAATCCTAGTGCTGCACGAAACACAATAGGTATGTGTTCGATTAAACTATATTTTCTTTTTTCGTATTTACTCATCTTAACACCTCGAAATCCATTATATCATTGATCAAAGATCATAGCCATCTTGATACCTTTAAAAACAAATAAAAACACATTGTTTGAATGTGTTTTATTTAGTAATTGGAAAAATTCAACTAGATGAGTTTTTTATACAACATTTTTACACCATGGAATGCATCTACTTCCTCATAATTGTGCTCTAAATACATATTCATTGTTCCATGATAATGACGTTCCTTATCCATGGTTCTTTCTGATGGAAATGCAATCATACCTTGATATCCTTCATGTTTAAAGTAATCAATCGCATGCGCCAAAAGTTTTCTAGCAACACCTTGATTTCTATAATCTGGATGAATGACATAGCAAATTGTTGAAGCAATCTTCTTATCTTTAATAAAATCCTTTAATTCTTCTTCAAGTCTTTTATAGTATTTAACGTCATTTGCATTAACCCAACCTATACATTTTTCATCTTCAAATGCTAAAAAACCAGTCATCATTCCTTCATAGATATTTCTAATTGCTGAAAGTTTATTATCATCTCCAGTTCTCTTAATCCATGCTTCTGTTGTACCTTCTGATTGAAAAAAATGGCAATAACAACTCTTCCAATGTGGCTCATGATCAAAACTTAAACCATCAAAAAAACTTGTATATGTATCTATCAACTCAGGTGTTAATTTTTTTATCCGAAACATAATATTCTCCCTGTCTTAAATTTTATATTTTTATTATATCGCTTTCCATCTTTAAAATCCAATGTATCCCTTTTATTAGATTGAAAATAAACTTTATATCCTGTATAATACTTGTGTATGAAGGAGGCTATTTTATGTACCAACTCATTGATCAATTTATAGATAAAATCATTACTGAATCAACACCAGAACGTCCAATATGGAATATCGAGTCCATTAAAGCTGGCAAGAAACCTCATTGGAATTATATTGATGGTTGTATGATGACATCATTACTTGAACTTTATCAAGAAACACAAGAACAAAAATACCTTGATTTTGTTATCAACTTTGTAGATTATTATGTCTTTGATGATGGCACAATTAGAGGTTATAACATCGAAAGCTACAATGTTGACGATATATGTGAAAGTCGAGTCTTATTTGATTTATTCCGATATACAAAACAAGAAAAGTATGCAAAAGCTATTGAATTCACATATACACATATTAAGAATCAACCAAGAACCAAAGATGGAAACTTTTGGCATAAAAAAATATATCCTAATCAAGTTTGGTTAGATGGGTTATTTATGGCTCAACCATTTTATGCTAGATATGAGACCGAACTCAATCAAAAAGAAAATTATATTGATATTATCAATCAGTTCAAAAATGTTTCTCAACTAATGTTTAACAGAGAAAAAGAGTTATATTATCATGGGTATGATTCAACTAAAAAAATATTTTGGGCTAATCCAGAAACTGGTTTATCTAAAAACTTTTGGTTACGTGCGATGGGATGGTTTTTCGTAGCAATTGTAGATGTTGTAGATTATATGGATGATGAAGATTCAAAAACTAACTTTTTTAGTCCACTGCTAAGAGATAGCATCAATGGCATTTTAAAATATCAAGATGAAACATCTAAAATGTTTTATCAAGTTGTTGATCAACAAGATCGTAAAGGTAATTATTTAGAAACGAGTGGTAGTGCTTTAATGAGTTATGCAATTCTAAAAGGTGTTCGCTTAGGATTGTTAGAAAATAGTTATAAGCAAATCGGTATTGATATCTTTAATGGCATCTGTGAAAAATACTTAACAGAAAAAGATGGTGATTTAAATCTAGGTGGCATTGTTTTAGTATCAGGATTAGGTCCTGAAAATAATTTAAGACGTGATGGTTCATTCGAATATTATATTTCTGAACCAATTGTTGAAAATGATGCAAAAGGTGTTGGACCATTAATTATGGCATACACTGAATTAAAAAGGATAACTAAAAAAACATAATCTACATTAAGCATTTCCTATTTATTATAGGAGATGTTTTTTTAAAAACCATATTGACAAACATTGTCATCTATTATATAATGTATAGTAGTAAACAATGAATAGGAGATTAATTATGGTTGGTGTCTATTTGTCAGCTATTGTATTGCTATTGAGTATTGTTCTACTGTTTAGTTCAAAACATACTCAAAAAACTTTTTTAATTGTATCAGCATTATGCATTTTAATATACAAACTCATTGAGTATACTCAGTATGGTTTATTACTACAGCCTTATAAGATTCCACTTGAATACTCAACAATGGCTTACTTTATTTATTCAATTACAATCATATTTAATTTTAGCAAAATGAAGACATTGGCAGCTTTTGCATCGTTTATATCCGGATTTGGATATTTGATTTCATTTATGTTTCTAGCACCTGAATTTATTTTTAATAATGGGATTTTTTTAACATTTTTCGCTTTTATAAATCATAGTATTCTATTTATAGGTAGTCTTCTTTTAATGTCTGAACATCACTATACTAAGTATGACAATAAACTCATCCTAAATTACACGCTTTTTTATGTGGTTTATGTTGTAATTATTAACCATATTATTGAATTCCCACAATCATATATTTTTATACGACTCTTACTCGGAGGAAATTTATTAAACTACTTGTATCCTTCAATCTCATACACAAGTTACGATTATTTATTATATTTCATATTGTTATTAATTATATATAGATTTGCTTTACACCTATTTAACTATATTAACCACCTCATATTTTTCTTAAGAAAGGATAATAGACATGAATATACAATTTAAAAAAGGTGTTCTGGATCTTTTTGTTCTAGCCATGCTTAAAAAATGTGATCAGTATGGATATGATATTTCAGAAAGCATCAGTGAGAAAATACAGATTTCATCAGGTACCATATACCCAATATTAAGGAAACTAAAAGATGATGGATATTTAACAACATATTTATCAGAGGAATCAAATGGACCCGTAAGAAAATATTACCAGTTAACAAAACTAGGTGAAAAACAATACGAGAAACTAAAGATTGAATGGTTAGAATTGATTAAGATAACACAATATTTTTTGGAGGATTGAAAATGAACAAACAAGAATTTATGACTCAACTAGAAAGCGGTTTAAAAAAACATCAAATCAAGGATATTGAAGACATTTTGAGTGATTATAGAATGCACTTTGACCACCAAATCGAAAACGGAAAATCAGAGGCTGATATTTCTCAATCTCTAGGTGATGTGGGAAGCATTATCAATGACTACTCAAAAATATCAACAAAAAGAAGTTTGAAGTGGTTTGATATGGTAACTGTTGGTTTTGTAGCAATTCCAATGTTAATCATGTTATATGGTTTGCTAATTTCACTATTTGGTGCAACTGTGTCTTCATGGGGAATAGCAGTCTATTATTTATTTAGACTTTCAACGTTTGGCTTTATGCCCCACATACCCTTTGGTGTACATTTTATATATGTTTTCTCAAGCTTTGCCATTTCTATTATGTTTTTTTGTTTATCTATTTATTTAATTGCATTAATTCGTTCTATGACACAACAATACCTCGTTAAACAAACCATAAGAATAGGACATTACCATGTAAAAAAACAATATCAATTGATATTGAAATATAGTTTTTGGGTAATGGTTATTAGCTTTGTATTTAGTTATATCGTCTCTGCATTGATTGCTAAAAGCTTAGAGTATTGGCACGTATGGGAATGGTTTAGTTAGTATTAATGACTTTAATAGCAACCAATAAACAGATAAAAAAAGTAGACCTTCTAAATGATAAGGTCTATTTTTTGTTAAGTAACTAAAAGTATTGCATACTATTTTTATCTGTGTGTTCCGAAAAAGAAAATCGCAATCGTACCTGGTCCTGAATGGGCACCAATAATTGGGCCAATCGTATTATAAATAATTTCTTTAGGTTGAAATTGTTTTTGAATTTTATCACCAACAATTTTCGCCTCATCAAGACAATCACCATGTGAAATAAATACGGTTTGATCTTTTAAGCTATCAACACGGTCATTCATTAGTTCAACCATGGACTCTATAGCAAATTGTCTACCTCTCGCTTTTTTGAGTGGGACGAGTTTACCATCGTTATTGACATGTAAAATCGGTTTAACGCGAAGTAATGTGCCTAAAAAGGCTTGTGTATCACTTAAACGACCACCACGTTTTAAAGTACCTAGATCGTCAACAGTAAATAAGTGACAAAGGTTTAACTTAGTTTCTTCTGCCCATTTAGCAATTTCATCAATTGATTTGCCTGCTTTTTTTAATTCCCATGCTTTATGAATGAGTAAACCTTGACCCATTGATGCGCATAGTGAATCGACAATAACAATTTTTTGATCAGGATATTGTTCTATAAGTTCTTTAGCAGCAACCACAGATGATTGATAGGTTCCACTAAGCGCTGAAGAAAACGCGATATATAAAATATCTTTACCCTCTTTTAGAAACCCTTCAAAAAATGTTAGAAAAGCTCCCACATTAATTAATGATGTTTTTGCTACTTTTTTGTTTCTTAATTTTTCATAAAAATCTTTGATTGATAATTCTCTTTCATCAGGATAATGAAAATAAGATTTTCCTTCTAATTCAACGGATAAAGGAATAATCTGTAATTCCATTTCTTTAACGAGTTGATTTGGTAAATCAGAGCATGAATCAGTAACCATAACCATTTCTTTCATTTGACAAACCTCCAATGTTTAAATTATTGATTATTTTAAATTAGGATCTTTATTAATCCTATTATACAATGTTTACAAATATATAAAAATAAAAACCACGATTTTACATGTTGTAGATATCGTGGTTTCTTAATTTTAAATTAAACGTGCCTTTAAAATCCCTTTAATTTGACTGATTTGACTGAGAAGATCATTCGATAGATGTGTTTTTAAGTCAATAATTGCAGCTCCATATGATTGGTTTTTTTCATCATAACAACTGATTACATTCTCTTTATCTAAAATTTCATGCATATGATCACAAAGCTTAATTGATGCATCATAAAGTATTGATAGTCGATAATCAGATACTTTCTGTCCAGCGTTAATTGTAGGATAGTTTACAGAATTGATGATATTACCGTTTTCAATATAGTCAACGATTTGCTTTGATGCCATAAATGCGCAATTATCTTCTGCTTCTTCGGTTGAAGCTCCTAGATGAGGGATTGCTAAGACACCTTCCATATTTGCTGTTTTATAATTTGGAAAATCAGTAACATATTGTCCAACTTTTTTCGATTGAAGAGCTTGATTCATGTCATCATCATTGACTAAACCATCTCTTGCAAAGTTAAGAATAACGACACCATCTTTCATCTTGTTCATAACATCTTTATTAATGATATGTTTCGTATCAGGCAATAAAGGTATATTGATACTGATATAATCACACTTATCTAAAAATGCATCCATTGTCCTAAACAGTTTCATATTTTTAGGTAATGTCTTTTTTTCATACTCTTCATAATTTAGAGTTGTTGTCGCATAGACATTCATGCCAAGACTTGAACAAACTTCAGAAAGCGATGCTCCAATCGCGCCTAAACCAATAATCCCAATCGATTTATTTAAGATTTCAGTTCCAGCAAATTGTGATTTAGCTTTTTC
Source organism: Peloplasma aerotolerans (assembly GCF_030012175.1). GTDB lineage: Bacteria > Bacillota_I > Bacilli_A > Acholeplasmatales > Acholeplasmataceae > Peloplasma > Peloplasma aerotolerans. The sequence continues at coordinate 20,574 of NZ_JASCXW010000024.1, read as the reverse complement.
AATTGATTTAGCGATTTGCTCATCATGTTTGTTTTCATCAATCCAACGCATACCTTGATATATATTTCTTGCACTGAGTAACATTCCGGCAACAATGAGTTCAACGACTGCATTTGAATTTGCTCCTGGAGTGTTAAACACAACAACACCTTGTTGCGCATATTCATTTAATGGAATGTTATTAACACCTGCACCAGCTCTTGCAACAGCAACAACAGAATCAGGTAGTTTCATTTCATGCATACTTGCACTTCTAACTAATATGGCATCTGCATGATCAATTTGTTCTGTAAGTTGGTAAGTTTCAGGTAGCTGACTCAATCCAACTTGTGAAATTTTATTTAAGCAATGGATATTTTTCATACTAACCTACCCTTCATTTCTTTTTTCAAAGTCTTGCATAAAATCAACTAAAGCTTGAACACCTTCGGTTGGCATTGCATTATAAATTGATGCTCTCATACCACCAATTGAACGATGTCCTTTAAGGTTTTCAAATCCTGCAGCTTTACTTTCTTTTAAAAACTGATTGTCAAGTTCTTCACTGGTTGATTTAAAACATACATTCATTAATGATCTTGATTTTTTATCTACAGTTCCATAAAACATTTTACTTTGGTCTAAATAGTCATATAAAATATTGGCTTTCTTAATATTGATTTGTTCAATTGCTTTAAGTCCACCAAGATTAAGTAACCATTTGAAAACTTTACCACATAAATAAATACCATATGTTGGTGGTGTATTATACATAGAACCATTTTCAGCATGAATATCATATCTGAGTAATATCGGTGTTTTCGGATCTATTTCTTTTGAGATTAAGTCTTCTCTAATGATGACAATAACTGTTCCTGCAGGTCCAACGTTTTTTTGAGCTCCTGCAAAAATTAATCCATACTTTGAAACATCGATAGGTTCAGATAAGAAACATGAAGAAGCATCTGATACTAAAACTTTTCCTTTTGTATCAGGTAGTTCATGAAACTTTGTACCGTATATCGTGTTGTTATCACACATGAAAACATAATCTGCATCTTCACTTATTTTTAAGTTTGATAAATCTGGGATATAAGAAAACATTTTATCTTTTGAGGATGCAATCTCATTAACTTTTAAATACTTTTTCGCTTCTTCAGCTGCTTTTTCTGCCCATGCTCCAGTGATGATATAATCAGCAACTCCATTTTTCATTAAGTTCATTGGAACCATCGAAAATTGCATTGTTCCTCCACCTTGAAGGAATAATACTTTATAGTTTTCAGGAATATCTAGTAGTTTTCTTAAATCACTTTCTGCTTCGTCAATGATTTGTTGATACATTTTTGAGCGATGGCTCATCTCCATCACTGACATGCCACTGTTTTGATAATCTAGCATTTCATTAGCTGCATCTTTTAAGACATCCTCTGGTAATATTGCTGGTCCTGCTGAAAAATTGAATACACGTTTCATGATTATAAATCTCCCTTCGTTTCTTGATCTAATCTTCGAATTAATTTGCTTTCTAAATAATATCTTTTTGCAGTTGCATTACCCATTGAAAATGACTTTCTAGGTAATACTTTGCCGCTTAAAATAAACGGAAATAAATCTTTTTCTTCAAGTTTAGGCATTCTTATGCCAATACTTTTTTTGTGTGTGTTACATATTTCAATCAGTTCCTCATCACCATGGATATAGTCGATTGTTACTTCTGGATGTTTGATTAAATAATCGTCTATATATGACTGAATTTGTTCGTATGCAACAGCCGTACTTCTTGGAATAAAAAACGGAACTTTTCCTGACTCTTTGGTATAGATCCAAGTCTCTTCTTCTTTATCTACCGCATGGAACATATCAAGTAAAAAATTATTTTCTACATTGAATAAAACACGATGTATTCCTTCAAAAGATAAACCTTTATCATATATATTAACAACCTCAACGAGTGAATATCTTGCTGGATGATTGATTTGCTCTTCTTCTGTTAAATCTTTTTTTATATCTTCCCAATGCGCTTTTGCTGTTGCTAGACTATGATTGCCATCACCGACTACAAATAACATTGGATCATCTTCATTTTCAATCAGTTGATTAAATTGATTAATGACTTCATCACAATTTTTGATTTGATAACCACGAATGTGCCCCCCTAACATATTTAGGACAAAATCGTAGCGTTTTATGAACTGATCTTTATTTTTATAAAGATTTTCAATAATATTATACTTATGGTCATCCATTAATAGCATAACATGAGAAAGTTCTAAAGGTGCTTGTTTTCTTATTTTTACTCTTGGTGGTATACGTTCAACGATTGTCTTTTCTGTTGTTCTAATTAATGGTTTTGTTCCTTCATGATAATCGTAAGCTTCAAGATCTATTGCCATCATGATTCCTAAGCGAACAGTGTTTAGTGTTGTCGTACGTTCAACGAGCATCATCGACGGTCCAATATCTTCGAATATTTGATCTTTTAAGTATTGATACATCATGTCATTAATTTTTTGGATAGTTTCATCATTCATATCTTCTAAAAAAACTTCAGGTAAAATCATGTTATAAGTAGATGGATCATCTTCTATATAACGTTTTAGTTCTTTCCAATAAGATGGTTGACTTGTGAATTGGTCACAAGCAACTACTGCCCACTTTGATAAATCAATGTTTTTCTTTGGTAGTAAGATGTTAGGCAGATGAATCGCGTTATGCTTTACATTTGACGGCATAAAAATAACTCCTTTTCCTTTTTTAGAGCCTTATTCTTTAAATATTTAAGTTATTTCGCTACGTTTAAGAATACTAGATTTTATACGCATTGATGTTCCTCATTCTTAAATATTTTTATGTCTTAATTCCTGTTTCTACAAAGAAAAAAAACAGTATTAAGCTTTTGTTGTTAGATTAATTTCATTTTAACATGAAAGCGCTTTTATAGCAACCCTGAAACAAGAAAAAACGCGATCATTTCTCGCGTTTTAAATATTTTTTCAAATGCAAATTAACGATTTCTTCTTGTTGTGATATACTCTGCATTATTTCTTTGGTTATAAGCACGCTCAATAAGGTCATTTAGTCTTTGTGTGTTAAAACCATATTCAGTTTGAAGTTCTGGATACAAACTTGGAAATCTGGGAAGCTCTTCCAATGTTCCTACCCAATTCATTAGCCAAGTATGACCATTTTCTTCAGCCCTTTGGTATGGATAAAAAGGTGAAAGATCATAAACACTCTTTTCATCAATGATTGCACCCTGTTCATTTGTCATCATGATTTGATATTGTTCTATTTGTTCAATATACCATTTTGCTTGATCTTCGTTTTCCAATATTTCAATAAGATTGATTTGATCCTGATTTAAATATCGTACTGTCCCTGAATCAATTTCCGCTACAAAAGAAACACTTCCAATAAGTAGGTATTTAGCATAATATTTAGTTCCAGATGTTTTCTCATTAATCAAAATATATTCAGCTATCTCATTTTCTTCATTAACTTCAAGTTCTGCCCAAACATGAGGCAGATAATATGGGGTCAATGTGAAGTTATTAATATTATTAGGAATGTCACTAACATAAAGTATTTCTAAACTTCCTATGTAATCATTACTCAGTAAACCATAACCAATGGGTTGTGATTCGATGATTTCTTCACTTTGATTACATGAACCCAACTGCACACTAAATAATAAGAAAAAGATAACAACAAGAATTTTCTTCATTTTAAGCCTCCGAGGGATATATAATTGTATTATAATCCAAAACTATTAAAAATATACTGTTTTTTAAGTTTTATAAAAAAATAACGCAATCTAGCAGATTACGTTATTGTCCTCTTATGGTCTCATTTCTTCAATGACTTGTTTTAAAACAGATGGACGGTTGGTCATTATACCATCTGCACCATTAAGAATGAGTCTTCTCATTTCATCTTCATCATCGATTGTCCAATAATGAACAGCAATATTATGTTGATGTGCCATCTTAATTAATGATTTAGTAGAAAGACTTAATCCATACTGTCCAGTTGGTAATTGTAATACATTAACTGGATCTCGATAAAAGAAGCTTAAACCTAATAACTGTAAAACATAAAATTTTATGACACTATTTTGCTCTGGTGAAATCATTAAAAATGGATGGGTTGTGTTTTTGTAGCTCAACATGCTTTGAAAAACTTCCTGATGAAATGATGCAAGAACGATTCGACCAAACGTTTCATACTCTTCGTCGAGTGCATCCATTAGCTCAATCACTTTATCTAAGGCCCTTAGACCTATATCTCCATATTGCTTAATTTCTACATTAATTGGGTTATTAGGAAAAGCTTTAATTAAATCTTCAAGTGTCGATACTAAAAACTTTGTTTCATGTCTAGCTTGAACATCATCAGGATAAATAACATCTAGCGGTGTGACCGAGTCCCCCAAATAATTTACATAATAATTAAAAACCCCTGAGACATTAAATCCATTGGATCTAGGAACAACTTCATTATGATATCCAAAATCAATTTCTTGTTCAACTAAATCACTATAATTAGTTTCGATAATCAATGCATTAGTTAATGTTGTTTTACGATCAAGTGTCGTATCGTGAGATAAAATAATCACGCCATCTTTTGTTAAACTGACATCTGTTTCCATCATAACGTTTGGGTCAATATGAAACGCATTATAAAATGCTTCTAGCGTATTATCGGGAAATTCATGATTTCCTCCACCGTGAGCAATCAGTAAAACATCTTGATCACTACTGATTCTAAATGGATTGCTCCCCTCAACATTTTGAGGTCTAGGAAGAAACAAAAGAACAATATAAATCAAAATGAGTCCTAATATAACTTTTTTAGCAATTGATATTTTTCTTAATTTCTTGTCCTTCATAAAAAAGCCCTCCCTATTTTTTTATTATACACAAAATGTGATTTACATATCATTATTTTGATTGAAAAATGTCTTAAAGATGAAATAACACTCATCATTGGTTATAATGAAGTTGAGGTGATTATATGAATCAATTTATTAAAGGAGCATTGGTTGCTAATGCTGCAGCCATGGGTTATAACTGGATTTATAACATGCCATATTTAGAAAAACTATCCAAAGAACAAAGCCTAGTGTTTCAAAAAGCAGACCCTGCACAATACGAGCGTGCTAAAAAATCATACTATGTGTATCCAAAAGCAGAAATTGGTGATGTTTCTGTACAAGGTGAAGTTTTAAAATGGCTTTATATAGCAATGAAAGATAATCCTGAATTAACTGTTGAAGATTATGAAAAATTAGTTTTTAATCAGTTTCAACCCGGAGGGGATTATCAAGGATATATCGAATCGTATGGTAAAAAATTGGTCATTAATAGATTGTCAGAAATATTAAAATTAGATATTAAAAAAGTTGCACAAACAGATGATCAGCTGGTGGGTATTGTACCTTATCTTGTTTGCAAGGAACTTAATCTATCAAATGAAAAAGCAATCGAACTAAAAAATACTTTTACAAACAAGACAGAATATGACGACTTTTTTATCATGTTTGATCATATTATTGAAGCGGTTAAAAACGGATCCCTTAAGGAAGCACTGAAAAAAAATATCAAATATGCACCAAAAGATTATTATGAAAAGCTTGAGAAAGCTATCGAAATCGATGACACCAAAAAGTTTATTATCGATCACGCAGGAACAGATTGCCATATTCCTAAATCAATACCTTTGATTTATCATATACTGTATCATGCAACAGATTTTGAAGATGCTGTTGTCAAAAATGTATTAATTGGTGGAGCAAGTTGTGATAGAGGATTAGTTATTGGAGCCATCTTCTCTCAAGTATCAGAAATACCTGAAGCTTGGATTAAAAAAACAAAATTAAATTTCTAAAAATAATAGAGGCGGTTGCCTCTATTTTTATTCATTATTCTAATATCAATTTTTTCCTTTTTTCTAAAAGATAAACAATACCTAAAAGTAAAACTCCTAAAATAAAGAATATACCGCTAAAATCAAAAAGTAATAATGGTGATCTTTCATAAATAAATCCACCAATCAATGGACCTAAAACCATCCCAATCGAGACAAATGATTGTCTAATACCCATAACAGTCCCATATTTCTCTTCTTTAGCCTGTAAAGAGATATAACTTTGTTCAAGTGGTTGATAGATCGCTTTAAAAATGACGTAAACCATAAAGATTGTATACATAACCAGTAAAAATTGGTTTGCTCTAAAGACATAAAAAATAATTAATGCGCTTAGTATATGAATGATAGAAATCGTTACAAGTTGTTTTTTAAACTTTGAAAAAATTGGAACAATAAAGATACTCGCAAATAAAGATACTAAACCAGTTGCCATCACAAATGTACCTAATTGTTGTGGATTATACCCTAATTCATTAAAATAGACATCAATGTATCTGCTGACATTCATACTTCCAATCGTCATAAAAGTTAATGAAATTAAAAAAATCAGCAAACTTGGTTCAATTTTCGTCACTTGTTTTAAAGCTTTAAAGAACGTCACTTTTTTAAGGATAGGTTCAATTTTCTTTGCTTCTTTAAAGACAAAAATGATTAGCACAACATATAAAGTATTGAGTAAAGATTGGATTAAAAAGATAATTCTAAAATCGGATGTTCCCAAAATCGATGTTGCGATGGAATTTGTTGAAAGAAATCCACCAATCCAATACCCTAACGAAGCCCCTAATGTAAATGCAGCAGCTGTATATGCTAAGTGTTTTGCTCGATCATTAGGTTCTGATATTGAAATCACATGACTTGTGAATATCGTAATTGCGCTTGCAACACCAAATCCACTTAAGAATCTAAAAAATACCATCAAATATTGATTGTTGCTATAGGCGAAAAAGAATTGACCAATACTATAGAGTAACAAACCAAAAACAATGTAGATTTTCTTCTTACCTTGATCACTTAATACACCCCAAATCGGACCACCTAACATTAAACCAAAACTCATCGAAGCAAAAAAGACACCAAACATATAATCTTGAATGCCTAGTTCTCTAACGAATGCTGGAGTAACCGGGTGACCAAGGTTATGTATGGTTGCTTGAATGATATAAAATACTATGATTAGATAAACCGTTTTTTTCATCGTTTCACCATTTGACAACTTAAATTATACAACATCATTATTGTACTAGATTCTATAACAAAATACAATGGAATCGATTAAATCATTACTTTAAAAAACAATCATCTTAAATGATGACTGTTTTCTTTATTTATTTTAAATATATTTTTAAAACATCGATGACTTCATTCATTTTTTCTTCATGTGTACCATCTTCAAATGAATCTCTGACACATGACTCTATATGATTTTTTAAGATATTCAAATTTGCTTTTTTAAGTAAAGCTTGAACTGCCATCACTTGATTAGATATATCAACGCAATAACGTTGTTCTTCGGTCATCTTGATAACAGCTTCGATTTGACCTTTTGCTGTTTTAAGTAGATTAAGCGCTTCTTTATTATCATGCTTCATGAGCAACCTCCATTTGTGTTCCTAAATTCACTTTTTTTAGTCTTAAGGAATTATAGATAACATTGAGTGAACTCATTGACATTGCTGCTGCACCTATCATTGGGTGCAACAAACCAAACATTGCAAATGGGATGGCTACTGCATTATAAAACCATGCCCAAAAGTAATTTTCTTTGATTTTCTTAAATATTGCTTTAGAAAGTTTAATAGCTGATAATATGGTTTCTAGATCGCCTCTAACTAATGTTACATCAGCTGCTTCTATGGCTATATCAGTACCAGTTCCGATAGCAATCCCTACGTTTGCTTGTTTTAAAGCTGGTGCATCATTGATACCATCACCTACCATAGCAACTAATCCATATTGCTTTTGTAAGTTTTTGATTTCATCAACTTTTCCATCTGGTAATACATCTGAAATCACATGTGAGATGCCTGCTTTAGTGGCAATCGCTTGTGCTGTACGTTTGTTATCTCCAGTTATCATTGCTGTTTTAATGCCTAATTTTTCGATTGCAAGAATTGCTTGTTTCGCATTGGGTTTCAAATCATCTGCTACAGCAATTAATCCTATTGCCTTTTTATTTTTTGCAACAATCATAACCGTCTTCGCTTCTTTTTCTAGTTCAGCCATTTGATCTTCTATTTTTGTAATATCAATTTGCTCATCGTCCATAAGTTTTCTATTTCCTACAAATATGAAATCTTGTTCTAGTTGACCTTTAATCCCTTTACCTGTAATGGCTTCAAACTTAGAGACTTTAAGGATTTTTATTTTTTCTTCTTTTGCTTTTTCGATAATTGCATGTGCTAATGGATGTTCTGAACCAGCTTCGATAGATGCTGCTACCGTAAGTATTTCTTTTTCATTACTTAATAATGTAATGATATTTGTAACAACTGGTTTACCGTATGTTAATGTTCCTGTTTTATCAAAGGCAATAACTTTAATATCTTTTAAGGTCTGAACAGCTTCACCATTACGAATTAAAATGCCTCTTTCAGCTCCAATACCACTTCCAACCATTAAAGCAGTTGGTGTACCTAATCCTAAAGCACATGGACATGCAATTACTAATACTGCAGTCGCAGTAACAAAGGCTATCGTAAGAGGTGTTTGATCAGTGTTTACCCAAGGTAGGAAACCTTCTACAGCATTTAATATATTCAGATGGAATCCTGAAAAAACGTTAAATGAAATAAATGTTAAAACCGTTAATACCATAATTGCAGGAACAAAGTAACCTGTAATTCGATCTGCAAATTCTTGAATTGGAACTTTAGAACCTTGACATGCTTCAACAAGTTCGATGACTTGAGCTAAAAATGTATCATGACCTACTTTCGAAACTTTAACTTTGAGTAATCCTTGTTTATTAATGGTTGCTCCTATAACAGGATCATTAACTTTTCTTTTAACAGGCATTGATTCACCTGTCGCGAGCGCTTCATCAATTAAACTCTCACCTTCGATGATAATACCATCAGTTGGTATTTTTTCTCCTGGTCTAATGACCATAACATCTCCGACTGATAATTCACTCGTTAAAACTTCAATTTCTTCTCCATCAACGATGATTTTAGCAGTTTTCGCCCCAAGTTCAATTAATTTCTTAATGGCTTGAGAAGCTCTACCTTTTGCTCTTGTTTCTAAATACTTCCCAATCATATGAAATGTCATAATCGTTGCTGCCATTTCAATAAATGTCGTAATTGGAAAAAAGAGTCCTAATAAACCAATTAAATAAGGCGGTAGAGACCCTAATGATACTAAGACATCCATGTTAGGTCTTCCGGCTTTTAATGACTTAAAACTTGCTTTATGGACGTGTGCTCCTATGTAGAACACGATGGGTGCAGCGAGTAGTGCAGTAATCACTGTATAAAATGGAATCATAACGATAAACATATGAACAATCATTAAAGTCATGATTAAAGAAACTATTGATGCAGACCATATCATTTTCTTTTTTGCTTTTTGCATTTTAAGAACGTCTGGATCTACTGATTGATCAACTTCTTCTTCTAATAGTAAGTCATAACCAATATCTTGAACAGCTTTTTTAATTTGACTTATTTTTAAGACATCCGTATCGTATGTTAAAGTCATCTTGTCGTTTGCAATATTGACTGCAACTTCTTTAACGCCATCTAATGCTTTGACAGCGTGATCTACATTACCTGCACAAGTTGCACAAGTCATACCTTCAACACGCATGGTTATTGATTTAATATTTTGTTTAATGAGAGTTGCATCATATCCAACACTTTCAATTGCTTCTATGATACCTTCATTTTGAATGATGGTCTCATCAAAAGTTATAATTGCAGTATCTGTAGCAAGATTTATATTAGCTTCAATAATGCCTTCTTGTTTATTTAAAACACGATCGATACTTTGAGCACATGAAGCGCATGTCATCCCAATGATGTTATATTTTAATGTTTTCATGCTCTTAATTCTGCTTTATATCCGATTCTATTTATGGTATCAATAATGGTTTGATCATCAGTTTGTGCTTCATCATAAGTGACAACAACTCTATTTTCCATTTGTTCTACTTCGATATCTGTGATTGCTTTATTTCTTGAAAGCACACGTTTAACACTTTGTGCACAACCACCACATGTCATACCTGTAACTTTGTATTCTACTGTTTTCATATTTTACTACCTCTCTCTTCTTTTATTTTACCCCTCTTATGGGGGGGTATTTTTATTGTATATTACTTTATCTTAAATGTCAAGTTTTTTGAATTTCTGGAAAAGTAAAAAACCTCTATTGCTAGAGGTTTAATTAATTTGCTTTAAATTATGATAAGGGTGTAAGTTTTCCACCTAAAAGAACACGTAATACGTCAATCGCATGATATACACTTTCACCTTTAGGGAAAAATCTAACAACATATTTCAAATCATCACCTGATGTTACAATCGGTAGTTCTTTAGAACCATCTCTTCGTTCTTGACCGAACCCTAATGTTGAGACTAAACCGTTGCATAAACAACGTCTACCTTCAGTATCTTCAAGTTTACCACCCTTGGCAACATAATCCTTAACTGGTTCTGCTGGACATCGATATCCAATTTTCCCATTATCCTTTTTATATGGTTCTCTAAGATAACCTAAATCACAGATACGTTGTCTTTTTTCAGCAACTTCTGGAATCCCCATTGTGCCTTCTACTTCAACGACTTTAAAAGGGAAACCTGTTGGTGATGCACGCGGGTCAGTTCTGACTTTAGCAACACCTTTTCTAACTGCATCTAATATTTTATGTTTTAAACTCTTTTCCATGCCTGATTCTTCACAAAATGCAAACGCAGTACCTACTTGTACACCTTCTGCACCCATTTGTTTAGCCATTTGTACTTGTTCATAAGATCCATAACCTCCAGCCATCCAAAAAGGAAGACCTAATGCTTTAATTGCTGGAACATCAATGATATCGCGTTCACCATAGATGGGTTCCCCAGTTTCTGATAGTTGAACCTTACCTCTTGGTGATGCATTATGACCACCAGCAACAGGAGCTTCTAAAACAAATCCATCAGGACTACCAAATGTTGATCTAGATAAATGTGTTGCAAGTGTTGCTGAACTTACGATTGCTAAAAATTTAGGTCTTTTAAGTTTTGGAAGTTCATGGTCACCAGCAAATTCTTTAGGTGAAAAATGAGCAAGTGTTGGTTCTTTACTATCGTCTTCAGCAATTTTAATTGGAAGACTTATATCTAAATTTTGAGATAGTTCATCAAGTGCTTTTGGAATACGAATAGGAATACCTGCACCCATTAAGATATAATCAACATCTGCGAGTAATGCGCCATAAAGAGATGGTAATGTCGGAACTTGAACTTTTTCTAATAAATTCAGTCCGATGATACCATAATGTCCTGCTTTAGCTAAATATACTTCTACAAAGTTAGCGAGTACAGTAAGTTCTAGTAAATCTCTACCATATTCAATTGTAGGCATTGGAACTTGTTTATATTTATCTTTACCCTCTTGATTTGGATTTGGAGCATACTTCGCTCTTACACGTTCAGCAATTTCCGGAAACGGAAAAGCTGAAATCGCCCAATTCACATGTCCATCAGGATCTCCATCCATTAGTTTTCTGGCCAACGTCAATGCAACAGCTGTTCCTGATACAACACCTAGTTGTCCATGCATTGCAACAGTTCTAGCGAGTTGCCAACTTGAGACACCTACGCCCATTCCACCTTGAATGATTTCAGGATATTTTTGATTATTGCTCATCTTGAATCATCCTCCAAATTACACATGAAAATGTGCTGCATATATTTGTGTATCTATTTACATCAATTCGATTCTTCATGTTCAATCTCCTTTTTGATTTCTAAATTTTATATATGAAACCAATAAACACGTTTAATGACATGTTTACATAGTTATTATTCTTTCTTGAATTATATCAATTAAACCACATTTTTACAATTATTTTGAACCTCAAATTATTTTCACATTTTATCACATGAAATGTAATATAAAAATAATAAAAAGCAAAACCCTATTTCTAGAGTTTTGCTTGATTTAGTTTTATTATTTATTTAAGTTTCTATTTCATACAAATATGCATTTTTTCCTGATTTTTTGACTTTATATAAGAGATCATCAGCTTTTCTAATCACATCATCTTTGATAGTAGCTTGGGTAATTCCAATAGATACTGTTATTGATTTTTTAGAATGAGGAACTTGAATTAGATTTGTTTTACGTAATATTTCTTCTGCCATTTGCTTAACTTCGTTCTCAGGTCTAAAAAACAGACCGACAAATTCATCACCGCCAATACGATAAAAACGATCGTATTCTGTTTCGTATGCTAGCAGTATATCTGCAAACGCCTTAATATAAGCATTGCCTACTGCATGTCCATCAACATCATTAACCTTTTTGAGATTGTCAATATCCATGTAAATAGCATGGAAGTTTTCTCTTTGATAACGAAGACCATAGTGATAATCAAGCGTATATTTATTAAGCAACTTAGTTAAAGAGTCTCTATGTGCTTTTTCATAATTCTCTTCGATTAAAATCATCGTATCTGTAACATCATTCATGTAAATCGCAATGACAGATGGATTTTTAACTGATGGAAATGTAGTTAATCGAATCCAAAATCTTTGAGCTTTGACAAGCACAGGAAAAGTAACATCTACTATCCGAGTGAAATCTGATAACTCACTTGAAATATAATCAAAATACTCTTTTTTCCCACCAATTTCTGCATATTTGCAAGAGTAATCAATTGACTCAAGCAGTTGTTTCAAAAATATGGATGGATGGTTTTCATAATTAAATATTTCTAAACTTCCTGAAATAACAAAAAACTCAAGGTTTTCCATTTCAGAAATGTCTGCATACAATAAAACTCGATCTTCTCTACCCAATAATATATCAGTATAGATATCGAGATTGTAACGATCCTTAAGTTCTTGAGATGAAGATTCGAAATATTTGTTTTTCAAGGTAATCACACCTTATCATCAATATTGTTTGAATTTTTAAAAATGATTACATCATAACCATTCGAACCCCCTTTTCATTATAGCACGACTTGAGTTATGCAAATCTTACATTTTTCTTAAATAAAAATAACCCTCATTTCAGGGTTATATTTACAGTTTCAGTATTTTAATAAGTCATTAATAAGGTTTTTTCTCTGACAAAGTATCTAAATCGACTTCTTTTTCATAATCAATGTTATCAAACTCAAAACCATTGATTTGATAAAACTCTTTTAAAAACATATCTGTTCCTTTAAGACTCAAGATTTCATCGTTTGTCGATGAGGTCATCAACTTGATGGTTTCTTCCTGAATAGCTTCGTCCATTTCAAGGTGATCTAATCTGATTCTATTTTCTTGATCTGTTATTCGGTTACTTCCATAGATCATGTCCTTAAAAAGTCGATATTTATGTCCTAAGATCGTTTCATGTACATTTCTGCGAACCATTACATCGAATAAGCATGAAACATATATTGTCATTTGAGGAATGAAAACACTTGCTTTGGTTGTTACTGCTTTACTTGATGAAATAAGCGCTTCACCTTCATATTTTGTTTTTAATAACTGATTCATGACTTTTGCGTGGTTTTCTAAATCTTCTTTAGCTTTACCAATGGTACCACCACGATATATTTTTTCAGTTGTCGGACCACCAATATATGTATAAGCTATTGTTTTACATCTATGATTTAATATTTGATGATCATCTAATATATCAATCCAATCATTCCAGTCACTTCCACCCATAACGAATATTGTGTCTTCAATATCTTGTTCAGTAGCGGTCGCTACTTTTAGGTCTCTGATTTTTCTTTCAATAATATCAATCGTTTTGCCTTCAGCTTCTTCTCCAATAGCTTTAATATGCGATCTAATAAGTTCGTTAGTCTCGTAGTTGAGTCTTCCACCAGATGCCAACGAATAAATCACTAAATCTAGATTTCCCAGGTTTTCTTTAACAAATTTAACAACTTCATTTTTCATATCAAGACTAAATGCATCTCCAACAAAGTCTTTATGTATATTTCCAGTTTCTTTAGCAAACTCTTGAAAATAGATGTTGTTCCACCAACCAGCAGAACCTGTTTTGGATCCTTTAGGATCGTTTTCAAATGAGACATTGATGGTATTAGAGCCTGCACCATATGCTAATGCAATTCTTGAAGCTAGTCCATAACCTGATGAACCTCCAATAATTAATACATTTTTTGGCCCTTTAAATTTTGGGTATTTTTTCGCTTCATTAATTTGGTTTACTACATTTTGTTTACATCCTAGTGGATGTGCATTTGTAAAAAAATTTGAACGAATCGATGGTTTAATTATCATAGTTTTATAATCTCCTGGTTAACTAATGTCATAAAAAATAAGTATACTCTAACGAATAACTATATGTATTTTAGCACATTTTTTCATTCCTTACCATTGATTAAGAAAAAGGTAAGTTGATTTTTATGAATCTAGAATGTAATTCAGTTATGATGAGATGTTTATAAAGTCTTTTATTGCAAATAAATCATATCATCTATAAAATCTGATATATTAACAGTTTGTTCATCAAAGTTGAACTGATATTTTTTATTTTCTAGAAACAATATAGCTGATGAAACTTTTATTTTTAAAATACAGGTGTTTAAATCATTTTCATCAACATGTCTGTCATAAAAAAGATAGAAAACTTTTTTTAGTTTTTCTTTGATCTCCAAATTGTTATGTAAAAGAGGATGTCCTATATTTATGCATGTACCTGTGATTCTATTTAGCTTATAAGTCAATGAAACGTTCGAATTGTTTTCAATATGCTTTACCTTATTGGCTAATCTGCTAGTTGTTATATAGATATAACCATCTAAAAAATACCCATCAATGATTCTTACGACTGGTTTATCTTCATCAATTGTCGCAAACGCATATTGGATATCTTTACCAAAACTAAGATTCATTAATTTTAAAGCTTCATCAAAATGATTCATATAATTTCCTTTCGTATATGCCGTATCGTTATAGAATATATATATTTTAGCATGTTTATGCTACAATTTTATTGATGATTAAAAAAATGTTCTTGATGGAGGTTGTCGATGATTATCAAATTTTTATCTTTTGAGGACCTTGAACTATATCAAAAGATTCCTATGTTTAAAAGTGGGTCTTACATTTATGTATTAAATCCTGATCAATCATTTGATGTAAAAAATGTTGAACCTTTTTCGATTGACTTGGCAAGTGAGGAAAAAGTATCAGATTGGATAGAGATTTTAAATGAAGATTCAACAAGCATTATGGTTATTGAAGATAATGATCTTTGGATTGGAGGATGCATTACTGTCACACATTCACCTAAAGTTAATATGCTTAGAAACAATATGGAAAATGCTGTCTTATGGGATATTCGTGTACATCCTCAATATCAAAAACTTGGCATTGGAAGCATATTATTAGAGTCATCTATTCAATTTGCTAAAAAAAAGGAATGCAAGCATTTAATTATTGAAACTCAAGATAACAATCCCACTGCTATTGATTTTTATGTAAAGCATGGTGCTTATTTAATAGATGTAAACCCTAATGCTTATCATGATCAACCAAATGAAACACAATATATTTTTCAAATTGATTTATATAAAGGAGGAAAGATATGAATCAACAATTTAAAATACGTTTTGCTCATGAAGATGATGCTGAACTCATCTTAAATTTCATAAAATCTTTAGCTGTTTATGAAAAAATGGAAAATGATGTGGTTGCTACTATAGAAAGTATTAAAGATTCTTTATTTCATAAAAAACAGGCTGAGGTGATTATCGGTGAAGAAAATGGTCAACCTGTAGGATTCGCACTATTTTATCATAACTACTCTACTTTTTTAGGTAAAGCTAATCTATTTTTAGAAGACTTATTTGTTTATGAGTCCTATAGAAATAAAGGATATGGAAAACAAATGTTATCATATCTTGCTAAAATCGCTGTAGAAAGAAATTGTGATCGTCTTGATTGGTGGTGTTTGGATTGGAATACACCCTCAATTGAGTTTTATGAAAAGATGGGAGCAAAGCAATTAAATCAGTGGACTGTCTTTAGAATACAAGGTAAAAATTTAGCAAAACTATCAAATTTAAATCCTTAAACAAAAAAAATACAACCACATTCGGTTGTATTTTTATTGATATAGCAAACTAGATTTTGTTTTAATTTCAGGATTGCTAATATATTCATCAAGCGTTCCTTCATACATAAAGGAACCTAAATCACCAATTTCAATAACTTTATTACAAACTGTTTCCAATAATCTATGATCATGTGAAGCAACAATTAAAGCACCACTATAATCGACCAAACCGTTATTAACAGATTGAATAGACTCTAAGTCTAAGTGATTCGTTGGTGAATCAATCATTAATGTGTTCGCTTTAGAAAGCATTAGCTTGGAATACATGCATCTCATCTTTTCTCCACCCGATAAAAACTTAACTTGTTTCAATGGTTGATCACCACTAAATAACATACGTCCTAGAAATCCTCTAATATAGGATTCAGCAGGTTCTTTTGAAAATTGGCGTAACCATTCAATTAAGTTTTGCTCATTGTTATGGAAATAAGATTCATTATCATTAGGAAAATATGCTTTAGAAACTGTTTGTCCCCATTTAACAGTTCCAGAATCAGGTTTTAATTCACCAGCCAATATTTTTAGAAACGCTGTTTTAGCAAGATCATTATGTCCCAATAAAGCGACTTTATCGCCTCTATTCATCACAAAAGATACATTACTAAATAATATATTACCATCAAGTGAAGCACTTAGGTTTTTAACTTCTAATACGTCTTTTCCTAATGGCTTTTCAATTTCAAATCCTATAAATGGATACTTTCTTGTAGATGGTACAATTTCATCTAATTGTATTTTTTCTAATGATTTTTTTCTAGATGTTGCTTGAGCTGATTTCGATAAGTTCGCACTAAATCTTGCGATAAAAGCCTTGAGTTCTTGTATGCGTTCTTCTTTTTTCTTATTTTTATCTGACATTAATCTTTGAACAAGTTGAGAAGATTCCATCCAGAAATCATAATTTCCTGCATACATTTTAGCTTGAAAATAATCAATATCAACCATATGTGTACAAACATTATTTAAGAAATGCCGATCATGGGATACTGTAATTACGGTATTTTGATAATTAATTAAAAAGTTTTCTAGCCATGCAATCGATTCAAAATCTAGGTGGTTGGTAGGCTCATCAAGTAAAATAATATCGGGATTTCCAAAAAGTGCTTGTGCAAGTAATATTTTAACTTTATCTTTAGGTAAGATGTCACTCATTTTTGTCTCAAAGTCATGAGCAGGAACATTTAATCCATTGAGTAACTTCTCAGCATCTGATTCTGCATCCCAGCCATCGAGTTCAGCAAAACGACCTTCTAAATTTGCAAGTTCGTATCCTTCTTCATCGGTGATCTGTTCTTTTTGGTATAAGACTTCTTTCTTTTTCATAATATCAAAAAGCTCTTGATGGCCCATAATAACGGTCTCAATAGCGGTAAATGCATCAAATGCATTTTGATTTTGACTTAAAAAAGCAAGTCGTTTATTTTTTTCAATGATAACTTCACCTGCAGTAGACTCTTTTTCACCTGATAGTACTTTTAGGAAGGTCGACTTCCCTGCACCGTTTGCTCCAATAACACCGTAGCAATTACCAGGAAGAAACTGTAAATTGACATCTTCAAATATTTTTTTATCTGAAAATATAAGACTTAAATTTGATACTGTAATCATATGATATACTCCTTTACAAACAAAAAATGGCTATGTATCAAATAAGTTCAATACTGGCCATATTTGCTCATATCATTCTACCTTAAACTTCAAAAATTGTCAACAAATATTGATAGTTGTATTCATTAAAAAAAGCAACTTTGAAGTTGCTTAATTTAATTTAAGTTTTTTTATTATGGTTTAACTACAGTCGTTGCATCTAGTGAAACATCTGTTTGTGCATACAAACTGCCATTGATTGAAGAATTCGTTCCCATTGAAATATTTGTCATTGCAAGAATTGTTCCTTCAAAATGTGATCCTGAACCGATTGCTACTGTATCTGCAACTTGCCATACGATATTCTTCGCAAGTGCTCCACCCGCTAAGATGATATTCATATCAGAAGCCATTGTTAAATTACCAGCAATCTGGAAAATCCAAACATCAGTTGAACTTCCTTCAAGTGTTAAGTCAGTATTAATAAGAACTGAATTACCAAACTTGTATACGCCAGCAGTTAATGTTTGACCACTAAGATTACCACTATATAGCTCAGTGTAATTAGCAGCTCTACCTGCAGCATCTGTATATGCTGTTCTCATATCTGCAATTGCAGTGGTTAATGCTGTTGGTGTTGGTGATGTATAATCAGAAGCAAACAGTTTACCTGTAACTAAACTAGATGTTGAAAAAGTTCCTGTTGAATCCATGATTAAATCAAAACCTGTAATATAAGTTGCTGCTGCTGGTGAGACAGCAAGATCGCCTGTTACATCAGAGCCTGATGTAGTTGATATAGCTGATTCAGCTAATACAACATAATTATCTGCTGAACCTAAATCTACGACCACAGATATAACTTCACCTGTTGGTTCTACATCTTCTGTTGGAAGAACTGTTGGATCAACCGTTGGATCTGTTTCTCCTCCAAGTGCTGAACATGCTGTTACTAAAAATACCATTGAAACTAAAATCGCTAAAATAAGCATCTTAGTATTCATCATTTTTTTGAATGTTTTCATTTTTAAAACTCCATTTCTACTTGAACAAGATTAAATTCTCTTTAATTCAAGCTACATTCATTATATACCTTTATTTTCATTTTGTATACCTTATTTTCATATTATGTATTTTATATCACATTATTTTCATATTAATATTTTATATCGTTATCATTTACATACATGTGTCATATATTTATCGTTGAATATAAAAAACCTTCCAGTGCTAAATGACTAGAAGATCTATTTAATGATGTTAAGAAAAGAACAAAATTCCTATACTTGACTATTATCAAAAAAATATATATTACCTAAAGTACCATCATCATACTCAGTATTTGGATATGATTTGATGAGTTCGTAATTACCATTTGTATATGCTTCAATCACTTTCGTCCAAAATATACATGAAGCAACATTGTTCGGATGAGTTTTGAGTTGCCATTTCCCATGATGCTTATCAAAAACTTCAAATACTGCTTTTTTGCCAATGCCTTGTTTTCTATACTTGTGCATAACAAAAAACTCAGCAATTTGGAAGTCAGCAGGTATATCATCAACTTCAGGCATATCAATGACCATAACAAAACCTGCTAAGGTATTGTCTACTATAATAAAATATGCCCATCTACTTTTTTCTGTCCAATAATAATCTAAATATGTATATCCATAAAGACCTAATGGATTTACATCTATTTTTGTATATTGAGAAAACTCATAACTATACTTTTCTAATAGATTCCTCAAAATTTCTTTTTCGCTTTTTAAAACAGTTTTGATTTCTATTTTCATTTTTATACCCTCATTATTCTTTTTTTGTTGCTCTATTGTTGAAAGATTTAGAATTTTGAACGAACAATGTTGATGATATTATTAATATCAAAGTAAATAAACTGGTCATAGCAATATCAAATGGATCTAAAAAGTACCCTAAACTATTAATAACTGCATATAAAAGCAAACCATATGATAAATAATATAAGATGTTTGCTCCATTTAGCTTTTTAATTAAAAATACACCTGATACAACTAAAGTGATTGCAGTTAAAAATTCAGCAACCAAATGTGTTGCTATTTCAAATGGTGCTTCTTCAAACTCAGGTACCATATCAAATATGATAAAAAATAACCACATAATCATCATTGAAAAACCGATAAAAATATTGAAATATGACGTTAGTTTTAAGTACTTCATTTTTAAATTCCCCTTTTATGCAAAACGACAATTGATAGAAATCCAAAGTATAATACAACCGTATAAACACTGATGCGTTCCATAACTCCAAAGTAGTTTGGACTAACGACTGACATAAGCATTGATGAAGTCATCAATAATATAAAACTCGCTATTGTTATCATCCGATATATTTTGTTCTTAAACCCAATGGCTAATAAGATCAATGAGATGATTGTAAAACTAACTACAATGATCGTCACAATCATGTGCATGACATCTTGGAAACTACCAGCATAACCTGATGCTGATAAAGGAAATAGAGCATATCCAGTTGCTGAAACAATCATCATGGTGGAAAAAAAGAGTAGACCAAGACGAGATATTTTATGATTAAAAATTCCTCTATAATAAATAAATCCAAGAACTACTATTGTACTTAATAAACCATAAATGCTGCTTAGTGTTCTCGCTATAGTCTTGACTGGTGAATCATCAGCAGTCAAGTCACTAATAGCTTGAGATAATGGATTATACCCTTCATAGAGGTATGTTCCAACCCAAACATGTAAAAAGTAAGTGATGATAGCTACGATTGCA
>NZ_JASCXW010000023.1 GCF_030012175.1 Peloplasma aerotolerans | reverse complement strand
ACTTTTGATAGAAGGGGTATATATGAAAAAAGTTTATAAAATTGCAGATATAACGATTGGCATCGAATATCATTATAAAACATATCTAGACCATAATATTGAATCATATTTGGATGATGATACCTCTAATGTAAAACATAACATTCAAGTTGTTTTGTCTGATCACATTGACCTACCAATTGGAAAAACAAATCAAACAAAAAATCCATATGTTATTCTTGAGAGTCACCAACGTACCATTTACGCCTTAACCAAAAATGGTGAAGTCAAAGAATGTATCACTCATGATAGTGATTTCAAACATGTTGAAATCAAAATGAATCCCAAATTCATCCGTAACCCAGCTGAAATGGAATATGCATTAATAGGACTTATTTTTATGGATATTGCACTTAAGAATGGATATATATCTTTACATGCGTCTGCAATTGAATATCAAGGAGAGGCAATTCTATTTTCCGCACCATCTCAGACGGGTAAGTCTACACACGCAAGATATTGGATGAGTACATTTGATAATATTAGATTAATAAATGATGATAAACCATTAATAAAAGTTGATCAGAAAGATATCTATGTTTATGGTTCACCTTTTTCAGGCAAGTCGAAGTTGAATCAGAACATAAAAGTCCCATTAAAAGCCATTGTTTTTATTAAACAAGGACTTACAAATCGTGTTGAAACCTTGTGTGAATCAGTTAAGATTAAAGAACTATTTAAAAATATGATGAGACCAGATGATGAAGACATATGGAATCAAACGATTCGTCAATTGAATGTAATCATTGAAAGAATACCAATGTATTCAATAGAAGCAACCAATGATCAATCATCAGTTCATGCTATTCATAAAGTAATATACAATCAGGAGACCAAAAATGAAAATTAAAAAAGGGTATGTTTTAAAGAATCTTTCAAATAAACACATTGTTGTCCCAGTTGGGGAAGAGGCAATTAACTTCAGCGGTTTAATTACATTGAATGAAAGCGGGAAACTATTGTTTGAGACATTGGGAAATGATGTAAGTCTTGATGATTTAGTCAGTAAATTGCTAGATGCATATGAAATAGATGAAGAAACAGCAAGAAAAGATGCTACGGCATTTGTAGATAAACTTAGAGGAAAACAAATAATCGAATGAACACTCAAACCATAAAAGTTGATGAAATGCTACCCATCATTATTGAATCCTTAAATGCAAAACAAAAAGCAACCTTTATGGTTGTTGGTTCAAGCATGCACCCATTTTTAAAACATAAAGAATCAAAAGTCACAATTCAGAAAAAACAAACATATCATAAATATGATATTATTTTATTTCATTATATGAGTACAGTTAGACTACACCGCATCGTAAAAATAAAAGGTGAACATATAACAGTACAAGGAGATAATTTAAGATCAAAAGAGTTTATCACCAAACAAGACATTATTGGCTATGTGACTCAATTTGAAAATAAAAGGAAGACAACATTATGTGATTCCACTTTATATAAACTTAAAGTAATCCTTTGGTTAATCATTAGACCTATAGGCATAAGATTAATTAGAAAGTAGGAGTATATGGACAATCGGATCGATCAACTACTAGAAGTTGTCAAGTATGGACTCAATCAAAAAGCATACCATGAACCTATCATTGATGATCGGGTTTTTTATGTCATGGCTGTTGAAAATGGATTATGTGGAATCGTTTATAGTGCTTTAGATCAAAAAGTTGTATCCAAGCAGTTACATCAAAAATTAGAACACAGCTTTTATGGCTATGTTTCTAGAGACGCAAAGCAAATTAAAGCCATAGAAGAAATTGATCAAATATTGAATGAAAATAAAATAGATCATATCTTTTTAAAAGGAAGTAAACTAAAGAAACTATACCCCGAATCTTATATGAGAGCAATGGGAGATATTGATTTATTAATCAAAGATCACGATTTAGAAAAAACACATCAAGTTTTAAAAGAACATCAAATCAAAAATATTTCACGCTCTAGACAACATGATATATTTGAGTTTCCAAATAAAATCATTTTTGAAGTTCATCCTATATTGTATAAAGCATTTAATGATAAATATTCAAATCTTTTTGAAAACCCATGGGAATATTCAATAAAGGTTCATCAACATTTATATAAGTTCACCCATGAATTTGAAATGGCATACCTTACTTATCATTTAGCAAAACACATGGATTCAAGTGGAATAGGTATTCGAAGTATATTAGATTTAGGCATATACTTAAATGCATATGAAAAGGATATTGATGAAGCGCTGCTTGATCAATATCTGGAACAATCTAACATGAAATTGTTTTATAAAAGCATGATTGAATTAAATAGAAGATACTTTGATTTCAATTATAATTATTCACTACACCAGCAACAAGTACTAGATGAAAATACTTTTAGAGAAATGACCTTATATCTTATTCAATCAGGAATTCATGGAACAGGTAAAGATTTCAATGCATTTACATCTAGAATTGCCAGTACAGAACTTAGACAACAAAGCAAGATAAAATTTATCTTTAGATTGTTTTTTCCAAACTATGAATCCATGTTGGGTATGTATCCATTTATTCATAAAGCGAAAATTTTAATTGTGTTTGCTTGGGGTATGAGGTTAGTCAAGTTGCTATTTAAAAAAACGAAGACAAGTTTCCAAAAACTATTCAAGTTATCAGTCAACAAAACAGATGTTGAAGAAAGAAAAAAACTTTTTCAAAAAATAGGATTGTAAGGAATCGAAATGACATTTCAATGATGAATGTCATTTTTTTGTAAATATTTCATAAATGAATTGCATTTACTTCAGTAAATGGTACAATAAAAATATATGTTTTTACTATAGGAGGACATAATTTATGGATGTTAAGTCGGAATATGTAAAGCCCAATGTTGAAATTATTGAATTTGTATTAGAAGAATCAATCGCAGAGAGTTCAGGTGCTTTGTGGTATGAAACAATCTGGGGGGAGTAAGCTATGAAGAAGATAGTTTTAGCCTTTTTATTTTTATACATACTGGCATTCACAGGAAGTTCATTAACTAATGTGTTTGCAGCTGAAGATGATATAACAGTTAAGATAAGCACAATATTCGAAGAAGGAAATGAAATCGGGCCTAATAATTTATTAAGAACATATGGTTCGAAAGTAGGATTTACGCCTCCAGGGGATAATTCTGGATATGATTTTGTATTTTGGGTTGTCAATGGAATTGTCAGAAAAGATTTAGAGTTGACACACCAATTTACTGTAACCTCTAAACTCGAACTATTAGCTATCTATGCACCTAATGATCCTGTAAAATATGCTGTTGTCTTTATGGATAGTAACGGCAAAAAACTCGAGGTGCAATATGTTGCGCCAACAGAAGATGCAACCGATTTAGTTTCATTACCAGATAAACCAGGATATGAAGTATCTACTACCAATAAGTGGAAAAGTATTACTGGAAATGAAACATTAACTAATATTACTAGCCATACAGTGTTTGTTTTGCAATATCAAAGCACAAGTTTAGATACATTTGATCTTGTTGTTAATGATGGACACGGAGCTGGGAATTATGCTTATAATAGTTTAGCAGAAGTATCTGCTCTTGTGGAAACACCAAATCCTTTCAGTCACTGGGAAGAATATGGCATTATTGTTAGTTATGATGAACCTTATATGTTCACCATGGCAAGCAATAGAGAATTAACAGCAGTTTATTTGGAAACTCCTTTGACTGCAGAGCCATTAGTAACCATGACAAACGATTTAGGTGTTCGTGATGGTTATCACACCTATATGGGGCAATTTAGTATACCTGATGGGTATGAATTAATTGAGTATGGATACTTGATTTCAGATCAAGTTGAAGTTCTTACTTTAGATACTCCAGGTGTTGAGGTAGTCATAGGAAACACTAGTCATCCTGTAACAAATGAGTTTGTTACTAGTTTTGTCCAGAAAAGCATTTCAAGTATTAGAGGATATTTAATTGTATCAGACGGTATTGACATCATTAGTGTATATAGTGAGTACAAACCGGCTATAAAGGATGATATTCTCTACCATTTCGACTATTCTTCGGGTCATGGTTTAAGCTATCAAGATCCTGAGTTAGCTGTTGATTTTACGAATTTAGTTGATGCTTCAGTATTTTCAACAACTTTGTACCGTGTTGCTGCCAATACAGTATCTATTGCTGAACAAACCACTTCAAGAGCACTTGTCATTTCGCCTAGATTAGGTGGAACTAACACAGGTGAAGCATATGTAGTAATGGATTTTGGTATTGATGTAATAAACAAACTAGAGTTTGAAACATATTTTTGGAATTCTTCAGCTGAACAATATTTTACAACTTATGTGTTAGAAGTTTGGGATACTGTAGAAGAAGAATGGGTATTAGTGCTTGATTTACTTGCTGAAATCGAGACAACTTTGGTTGTTAACCAACTTGTTGTTGAAGATTTTGAAGGATCTATATTTAGATTCTTTGCTACTGGTGGACAGAATAATGGAAACACAGCACGTATTCTTCTTGACAATGTAAAAGCGATTGAAACAAAAGCATCTTTCACCCATGATGTTACCTTTAATAATGATGGTATACCTACACATGTTGCTGTTTTCAATGGAGAGTCAACAACTCCTTTAGCTCCTTCAAAATTAGGTTATACGCTAGTTGGTTGGTACATTGACGAAGGTTTAGAAACAGAGTTTAATTTCAGTTCAGTTATTTCAGAAAATATTGAGTTATTTGCAAAATGGGAAATCAATTCTTATACTATATCATTTGAAGAAAATGGTGGATCAACTGTACTTGATATAACTCAAGACTATAATACTGAAGTTACACAACCAACTAATCCGACTAAAACCGGATATGACTTTGATAAATGGTATAGTGACATTGGATTAACAACACCGTATACTTTCACAACTATGCCTGCTGAAAATATAACATTATTTGCAGGTTGGATTCCTGTAGAATATGATATTTTATACAATCTTGATGGTGGAGTTAATGATGAATTAAACCCTGATTCTTATACTATTGAAACATCTACAATAACACTAGAACCAGCAACAAAAGATGGTTATGTTTTCCAAGGTTGGTTTGACAATGTATCATTTACAGGAGAACCTATAACAACCATAGAATTGGGATCAACAGGTGAAGTCACTCTTTATGCCAAGTTTGTTGAAGCAACTGGAGAAACCTTCACAGTAACTTTCTATGCTGTTGAAGGAGATACAGAGCCATATGATGTTCAAGAAATAGATGAAAATTATTTTGCTGCTAGACCAATATCTGATCCAACTCGTTCAGGATATGCATTTGTTAACTGGTATCTTGATGGTAGTGAGACACCCTTTGATTTCGAAATGTATTCAATTGTTGAGGATATAACAATTATTGGACAATGGATAGAAGTCTTTACAGTTACATTTAATTCTAATGGCGGATCATCTGTCGATTCAGAATATGTAAATAATGGTAGTTATGCTAGTGAACCCAATGCACCAACAAAGAGTACCTATTCATTTGGAGGATGGTACACAGACAATTCGACTTTCGATAATCCATTTGATTTTGATAATACATCAATTAATCAAAATTATGATTTGTATGCGAAATGGTTGTTTGCTGAAACATTTGATAATAGTGCAGCAACAGCATCATATTTGAATGGTTCTTTTGTAGGCAATCATGGAGTTACCTGGAATTATGTTCACGCTAGAAATGAAGGGGATTATTCCATTGATGGAAAAGGAATTATGCTAAGAAGATTGGCAGAAGGGTCAGCTCTCGAAGCTACTTTCAATAATGGAATCCTTTCCTTTGGTTTCGAGTATCGTAAAGCATTTACAGGGCAGAACGTTCGCAAATATAAGATAGATGTGACTGCTAATGAGACAACTACAACTTATAATATACCAGATTTTGGTGGAGGTAGTGGAGCAGATGCAACGGTACATAATTTTTCTTTAGAAGATTTAAACCTAAATGGTGTTGTAACAATTAGAATTTATGCCACAGCCGTAGATGTACAAGCTACTTTTGATAACTTCAGTTGGACTGAGTACCAGGGGGAGTAACTCCCCCTATTGAGGACCCAGAAGACGATACACCGCAGATTGTTGCGGTGTATTCACTCTCTGTAGGGGACGAATTTATCGATCCTGGGAGCGAAGCATATGTTAGTCTTGAAAACATCGTTCATAGTGAAACTTCAGGTTATATTGACATGAACACACCCAACACATATACACTCCAATACTATGCCATAGATGATCAAGATAACGAAGAAACAGTTTTAGTAAAAGTATTAGTTTTATCAAACTATTATCAAGATGCAGTAGGTTTATCAGGTAACGAATTATTACTAGAATTAAGATATATAATCAATACTAATGTAACTATGCAAAACTATGATGCTGCAAGATACATTTTAAACATAACAGATCGAGATCCTAATAATCCAGATAATGTCATATTAGTTTATACAGGTTATTCTGTAGATGGGGATTGGTATTGTCCAGCCTCAAATGATTGTACCTGGAATAGAGAACATGTTTGGCCACAATCTTTACTAGATGTGAACACAACAGGAAGTAGCACACATGTTGGTGCAGACCTACATAATCTTAAGCCTGCTGATCCTGGAACCAATTCAAGTAGAGGCAATAAATACTTTGACAACACGACAACAACACTTTCTTATGCTCCAAGAGATGAAGTCAAAGGTGATATTGCACGCATGCTCTTTTACATGACCGTTATGTATGATTATTTAGAATTAATCAATGGAACACCAACAACTTATCAAATGGCTATGCTTGATATCCTTATAGAATGGCATGAGCAAGATGTTGTTGATGAGTTCGAACAAAATAGAAATGATGTTATCTATACGTATCAAAATAATAGAAATCCATTTATAGATTATCCAGATTTTTACGCTTTAATCTTTAACCCCAATTATAGTAACTAAGGAGCATTCCCATGAAAAAAGCAACATTACTTATTCTTTTATTATTTATCTTAATTGGTTGCTCCAAGCAACAATTATCAACACCAGAAAACTTAAGATTTACTGATCAAATATATTTCGATGAAGTCGAAAATGCGACTGATTACATTCTAAATATCAATGGTGAAGAAATTAAGATAACACAAACATCTTATCAAATTACATCAGAAGGCACATTTTTAGTTAAGGTTAAATCAACAGCAAAAGGCTACAAAGATTCCCCATACTCAGAGACAATAGAAATTGTTATCGATTATACATTGGTAACACCATCGAATCTTTCAATATCCAATAACACTTTAACATGGGATTCCATTGAAGGAGCAAGCTCTTATGAAGTACTGTTAAATCAAACAATCATACCAGTAACTACAAACACTTTATCATTAGAACCATACCTTCCTGATGTTCTTATCATTAAAGTTAAAGCAGTATATCCAAGTGGTTCATCAACATATTCAGAACAACTTATATATACTGAGGATGCAGAAATTCTTGGTGAACTAAAATATAAGTTTTCCACAAACTCAACATTTGATTTAACATTACTCCAAACATTTAAGTTTATTACAATATACAACGATAACAATCAAATCATGCAGTCAAATGTTTATACCTATACTAACCAAGAAGTTAAGCTTTTAAATACATACTTAAAAACATTGACAATAGGATTACATGAATATAAAGTACTAACAGAAGATGGATTCTACATTGTTGAAATTGATGTTACGAACGCAACCAATCCATATATGATTAATAATAATCAAATATATTCTTCATTTGAGGATGATATTACTTTACAATTTGAGTTATTTGGTGGCACAATCCAAAGTGTTTCGGGAAATAATATTGAATCATCAGATTACACAATCAATCAAAGTCAACTCGTAATTAGTATCGGTTATGTCCAAAATATATTTGAAAATGAGCCAGAGAGAACGACACTCATTTTATCCTACACACTTCAATATAATCAAGACATAATCATAGGTTATATATTTATAAGAAAAGCTGAATAACAACCAAAAAAAGAGAGTTACCAACTCTCTTTTTTTGTCTATCTCGGTTGTGATTTAGTGTTATTCAGTGTATAATTAACACTAAAGAAGGAAGGTATAAATACATGAAATTTAATGATTATAAGTATGAAAGACCCAATCTTGATGAAATCAAAAAAGAGATTGAAGAACAGTTAAATCTTATTAGTACAGATCAAGACCTACAAACAGAAATTCAAGCTGTTCATAAAGTGTTTGCTATTAATGACAAATTAAATACTATGGGAACCTTAGTATCCATCCGTAACAGCGTTGACACGACAGATGAATTTTATGAAAAAGAACAAGAGTTTTTTGATGAGAACACACCACACTTAAGACAATATGAACACCAGTTTAATGAAAAGATTCTTGCTTCAAAAAATAGAAAAGAACTTGAAAAAGAATTTGGTGAACTTATTTTCTTAAGAGGTGAACTAGCTCAAAAAACATTTAAACCTGAAATTATCCCTGAAATGCAAAAGGAAAATAAACTAACAACTGAGTACGGAAAACTTATTGCATCAGCAAAAATCGAGTTTCAAGGCGGAACTTACAACCTGAGCCAAATGACTCCATTTATCCAAGACAAAGATAGAGAAACGCGTCACCAAGCACAATTAGCGGTTTCTAAATTCTTTGCTGATAATGAATCTCAATTTGATAGAATTTATGATGACATGGTTAAAGTACGACATGAAATGGCGGAAAAACTAGGATACGAAAACTTTATTCAACTCGGTTATGATCGTTTCGGAAGAACTGATTATACTGCAGAAGATGTAAAAAATTATAGAGATCAAATTTATTCAGATATCGTGCCTTTAGTTACTGAACTAACGGAAAGAAAAGCGAAACGCTTAAATATCGAAAATCCTAAATCATATGACTTAGCATTATCATTTCTATCAGGTAATCCAACGCCTAAAGGTAATCGTGAATGGCAAGTCTCAATCGCTAAAAATATGTACGATGAAATGTCACCAGAAACCTCAGAGTTTTTTAATTTCATGTTAGATCGTGAGTTGCTAGACCTTGACAGCAAATCAGGAAAACAGGGTGGCGGATATTGCACA
This sequence comes from Peloplasma aerotolerans, assembly GCF_030012175.1. GTDB lineage: Bacteria > Bacillota_I > Bacilli_A > Acholeplasmatales > Acholeplasmataceae > Peloplasma > Peloplasma aerotolerans. Next base: position 21,836 of record NZ_JASCXW010000023.1, on the reverse strand, counting down.
TATATCCCAGAATATCGTTCTCCGTTTATATTTGCCAATTTTAATGGGACATCTCATGACGTTGATGTATTAACTCATGAGGCAGGACATGCATTCCAAGTTTATCAAAGTAGGGATCAAATTCCTGAGTATCGTTGGCCAACCATGGAAGCTGCGGAAATTCATTCGATGAGTATGGAATTTTTAGCATGGCCATGGATTGATCAATTTTTCAAAGAAGACACCAAAAAATATAAATTCAATCATTTAGCTGGAGCGGTCTCATTCTTACCATATGGTGTGTTAGTAGATGAGTTTCAACATCATATCTATGAAAAACCTGAACTTTCCCCAGATGAAAGAAAAGCATTATGGAGAAAATTAGAGAAAAAATATATGCCATTTAAAGATTATGGCGATGATGCATTTATGGAAAAGGGAACTTTTTGGTTTAGACAAGGACACATTTTCCATGCACCATTCTACTATATTGACTACACATTAGCTCAAATATGTGCATTCCAATATTGGATTAAACATCAAGAAAATAGAGAAGAAGCATTAAAGAGCTATTTAAACTTATGTCGTCTTGGCGGTTCAAAGAGTTTCTTAGGACTTGTCGAAGTTGCTAAACTGAAAAATCCATTTATAAAAGGTACAGTAAAGGAAATTGTCAAACCTATTCGAGCATACCTCGATAGCGTAGATGATACGAAATTATAAGATGCGCATGAGATTTGCCCAAATTGGCATCCAATTATTGATTGTGTCATCATACTTTTTTAACATCATGAATTATGATGACCAAGGAACTAAAATTACAATTACAGGATTTGAAGCTATCATAACCAATGAGTATTTCATTTTTGGTAATATCTTTTTAGCTATTGTTTTATTATCATCGCTATATCATCTTATTACACAAGTGATTGCGTTGTTTAATAAACCTTTATACGATAAACTAGATCAATCATTAACGATTGCTGTTAATATCCAATTATTTATTGGTCTATTTGTTGTTACCTTTATAGGACTATACCTAGAAATGTTAGGTCTTGCGATGGTTGGTCTCGTTGTACTGGGGGCATTCATAAAATATAAGTTCAAGTTATAGGGAGATATTATGGACAAGAGAATCATTTACACAATTTTGGCTATCTTACTTTTTTTAGGTGTAACGATTTTAGTTATCATGTTAAGAAGATTTGTACCTTTTGATGAAGAAGCTGTTCCTTATGATTTTGAGGCCATAGAAGTTAACGAGAATTTATCTGTCGAGGAACTGAGAAATCAGAATGTTAAGGTTTTAATCCAATTTTTGAATGACAATGAAGATGATCTTTTATATTCAGTTTATTTCTATGATTACGATGTGATTAGGGAGTTGTATGAAGATTTATTAGAAATTAGAACTATACTAACACAAATTAATTATGGGAGAATTTCAGGTTTGTTAATTACAGAAAATGATGATAATCTAACCTTAACTTTTAGTTCCTTACCAAGAGATAGAAGTATTTATAAAGAGTATTCAGTCAACGTCAGTAAAAACTTCTTATACATCATTCCCTATTCAGGTGGTATGATATTACAACTAGATTTTGCAATACAAGTATTTTTCATGATTGGAACTTTTGGAGTTATAAGTGAATCAAATGATTATTATGCCAACCCAGTTTCAATTCAATTGTATAGTTTAGGAACCGAAGAAAACTCAAGAATATTCTTTTCAATTCGAGGAGATCATTTTTATACAAGAGAATCTTTTTGTGAGTATTGTATTAGTGGAACGGAATACGCAGGATTAGATATTTTAAATTCAAAAGCTTATATTATTCAATAATAAAAAAGGCTTGGTTATCGCATAACCAAGCCTTTTATCACTTTTTATTTAAGTAATTATAAATTGAATCAGCAACAAGCATGCCATCATAAACTGCTTTTGCAATCTGGAGTTTTCCTCCGATAATGTCACCGGCTGCAAACAATCCATCAATATTTGTTTGGTAGTTTTCATCAACAACCAAATTATTTTTTTCTACAATGACACCTAACTGGCTAGCAAACTCAACAGAACTTGGAATTCCAAGGGCTATAAAGACACCATCAACTTCATATCGGTTATTTTTTGTTTCAATGTGTTGGATTTTACTGTCACCACTGAACTTGACTATTTTATCATGAATCACTGGTTGACTAACAGAAGCATCTAATGGATTTCCGTTTGTAAAAATAGTGATGTCTTTTGCAATTTTACTTAAATAGTCTAGTTCATGCAACATATAAGGACCACAACCAACAATCGCTATTTTTTTCTTTCTATAAAAATAGCCATCACATATTGCACACATGCTAATGCCTTTACCTCTATACTTAACAAAACCTGGAATATTTAAAGTCTGTCTTGTCTTTCCAGTTGCTAGAAGAACTGATTTTGCTTCATACCTATTGTTAGTAGTTAATACCACGAAATGGTCATCCTCTTGTTTCAAACTGATCACAGATTCAGAAATAACTTCAATACCTAATCCTTTAGCCTGTTGAATACCATTTTCGATTAATTCTGTTCCAGAAATTGGTTTGCCCGTACCATAAAAATTCTCAACTAAATCTGAGTATCCTTGGAGTGCACCCAAGTCTTTACCAATGACTAAAGGATTGATTCCAACCCTTTTCAAATATATGGCTGCAGATACCCCTGCAGGTCCATAACCAATAATAATTATTTTTTTCATAGATCCAACATTTTTTTTAGTGTTTCTTTAGATTGGACACCAATCATGGATTGATGCACCTTACCTTCTTTAAATACAACGATTGTTGGGATGCTCATGATATCTAAATCATCTGCAATTTCTGACTCGCTGTCCACGTTTAGTTTCCCGACAACAGCTAATCCCTTAACATCTTTGCTAAGATCTTCTAATATAGGAGCAACCTTTTGACAAGGTCCACACCACGCTGCCCAAAATTCAACAAGTACGGGTAAATCACTCTTTAATACATCTGTCTCAAAATTTTTAGTAGTAAAATCTTTTACCATTGTTTGTCACCTCAAATTGATATCATCTCTATTATAAAGAAAATATTTAAAAAACACCATCTTTTTACATAAAGAATAAAAAAAGTATACTATACTCACAAAATTCATCTTTTTAAACACGTTAGTGATGATCATATAATATATCATCATAAATCGTATTCTCTTATCTTTATAATTTATATCATACATGATATAATGTTTAAGTACGAAATGTAGGTGAATTCGATGATTAAAGTAAGCGATTTAAGCTTTTCATATAATGCAAATGATGAAGCATTGAGAAATGTAAGTTTAGAGATACCCAAAGGTTCTTGGGTATCTATTTTAGGTCATAATGGTTCTGGAAAATCTACACTATCAAAATTGATGGTTGGTTTATTATCGCCATCTAGTGGGGAAATCTATATCGATGATATGCTATTAAATGATGAAAATCTTTCAAAGATTCGAAAAATGATAGGTATCGTATTTCAAAATCCAGATAACCAATTTGTAGGGGTAACCGTTAGACATGATATTGCATTTGGTTTAGAAAATCAAAATATACCTCATGGTGAAATGGTTAAGAAAATTGACCATTACGCTAAACTGGTAGGCATGGAAGATTATTTAAGCAAAGAACCACACCATTTATCTGGTGGACAAAAACAACGAGTCGCAATCGCTGGAGCATTAGCCATGGAACAAGATATTTTAATCCTTGATGAAGCTACATCAATGCTTGATCCAGAAGGTACTAGAGATATTGTTGCATTAATCAAACGTTTAAATAAAGATTTAAAGAAAACAATTATAACCATCACACATGATTTATCGTTTGCAGCGCAAAGCGATCACTTAATTGTGCTAAAAGATGGTGAACTTATATTAGAAGGAACACCAAAAGAAGTATTTACACAAGAAGAACTATTAAAATCGTCTCATCTTGAACTACCATTTGAATTGAGTCTTTATAATGAAGCTCTTAAAGATGAAAAGATGAGTAAAAAAGTATTGGAGGCATTATGGGCATTCAATTCAAAGATGTAAGCTACTCATACAAAGGCCTACGTGTCGACTATGACGCTATCGGAAATATCAATTTAGAAATTGAACCACAAGGTGAGTTTATTGCTATTGTTGGACAAACTGGTTCAGGTAAATCGACATTGGTGCAACATATGAACGCACTTTTACTACCTTCTTCAGGGAATGTAGTTGTTTTTGGCCAAAATTTGCCACCAAAGAAAAAAGAAAAGATTAATTTTTTACGTCAAAAAGTTGGTCTTGTTTTTCAGTTTCCGGAATATCAATTATTCGAAGAAACCATTTTAAAAGACATTATGTTTGGACCGAAAAACTTTAAGAGCAGTGAAGCAGAAGCAACCGAGAAGGCAAAACGTGCTGCAGCAAAAGTTGGTATTGGAGAATCTTTATACAGTCAATCACCGTTTAGAATCAGTGGTGGACAAATGAGAAGAGTTGCCATTGCCGGTATTTTGGCAATGGAACCAGAAATACTTGTATTAGACGAACCAACTAGAGGACTAGACCCAAAAGGAAGAACAGACTTAATGGAAATATTTAATTCCATTCATAAAAACGAAGGTAAAACCATTATCTTGATTTCTCATGATATGGATCTTGTTTCACAATATGCAAAACGCGTTATTGTATTAGATGAAGGTAAAATCGTTTTTGATGGTAAAAAAGAAGATTTGTTTGAACACCCTAAATTTTTATCTTTCCATTTGGACTTACCAACACCACTAAAAATTTTAAAACATTTAGAAAAAGAAGTTGGCATACCATATATGCCCAAATATGATTTTCAAAGTCTTCTTCAATATTTGAAGGAGGTATCTTATGAATAATATAACAATAGGTCAATATATTCCTGGTAATTCATGGTTACATAAACTAGATCCTAGATTTAAACTGCTCAGTTTAGTCTTTTTGCTAGTCGGTACATTTATTATTCCAATTTCAGCTGACCTGGTTCCAGTTATTTCAATGGGTTTAATATTCATCGGTATTATTCTATTAACATTATCGACAGGAATTCCAATGAGAAAAGTAATCAATGGACTCCGTCCAATTGTATTTTTGTTAACATTTACTTTTTTCATTCAACTTTTTTACGTGAAATCAGGAACTTTACTTGCAAGTTATGAAATGTTTATCTCAGTATCTAGTATATTTGCCATTATCGCATTTATATTATTCTATAATTTCACAAAAAAATATGTAAAGACTAGAATTTTGTATTTCTTCTTTGCAGCATTTATGGTTTTCTTCATTCAAGCATCATTACCCTATATTTCCATTACAAGTTATACGCTAGATGTGTATGATGAAGGTCTTATTCGAGCTGGTTTTATATTTATTAGAATAGCAAATGTCATTATTATGACTTCACTCTTAACATTTACAACCATGACTACTGACCTTAATTATGGTATTGAATCACTACTTAGACCATTGAAAATTATTAGAGTACCGGTTGACGTTATCGCAATGATGCTATCCCTTACACTAAGATATATTCCAACACTACTTGGAGAAACTGAGAAAATCATGAAAGCTCAAGCATCAAGAGGCGTAGACTTTAAAGAATCAAAATTTAAAGATAAAGTGATTCAAATCATATCACTCTTAATTCCTGTCTTCGTCATATCATTTAAACGAGCAGAAGACTTAGGGAATGCTATGGAGGTTAGAGGATATGTTATAGGTGCTCCTCGAACAAGAATCGATGAATATAATATTGGATATGCAGATGTATTAACACTCATCATGGCAATGGCATTTTTAGCACTTATTATTTATACTAGGGTGATTGCATGAGATATATGGCAGTCGTCAGCTATGATGGAACAAACTATCATGGTTTTCAAAGTCAAATAAATGCAATCGGTATCCAACAAGTTATAGAAAAAGCATTTCGTTTGATGACTCAAACTGAAATTAAAATACATAGTGCTGGTAGAACCGATAAAGGTGTCCATGCTTTAGGACAAGTTTTTCATTTTGACAGTAAACTCAATATTGAACCCCAAACTTGGGTAAGAGCAGTTAATCAAAGACTACCTCTTGATATTAGAGTTAAAAAAATAAAACCTGTCAAGTCAGACTTTCACGCTAGACATTCAGCAAAATCGAAGACATATAAATATGTTTTAGCAAAAAAACCAAGCACAGCATTTTCTAAAAATTATGAAGTATATATACCAAACTTAAATATAGAAGCAATGAATGATGCATTACCGCATTTTATAGGAACACATGATTTTAAGGGATTTTGTCAATATGTTAAAGACAAGCCTACAATCAAAACCATTTATAAGGCTACATTTAAGGAAACCAAAAAACACTATATTTTTACATTTCACGGAAACAGTTTTCTAAAATACATGGTTCGCTCAATGATGGGAACACTCATCCAAATCGGATTAGGTAAATTAGAATCAACAATCGTTAAAGAGATACTAGAAACACAAAACAGATCTTTAGCTGGCAAAACAGCTGAAGCAAGGGGCTTATTTTTAGTAAAAATCTACTATTAACATGCTATAATAAATGCAAGAGGAGAGGGTCTCATGTTTATCACATTCGAAGGTGGAGAAGGAACTGGTAAGACAACTTTAATTAAAGATATAGCGGTTATCTTAGGCGAACTACATGATGTTATTACCACGAGAGAACCAGGTGGTAGCATGATTGCTGAAGCAATCCGCGATATCATCTTAAACCCTAAGTATAAAGGCGTTACACCTTATACAGAGGCGCTTCTTTTGGCTGCATCTCGTGCTCAACATTTAGATGAAGTTATCCTTCCAGCATTAAAACAAAACAAAATTGTATTATGTGATCGATACCTAGATAGTTCTCTAGCATATCAAGCACATGCAAGAGGTTTAGGATTTGATTTTGTTCTAAGTATTAATAAATATGCGACACAAAATATGCCTAACCTTACATTTTATATAGATTTAGATCCAAAAGTAGGGATATCAAGAATATCAAACCGAGAAAAATATGATCGTCTCGATCAAGAAACATTTATATTTCATGAAATGGTCCGAGAAGGTTATTTAAAAATAGCTCAAATGTATCCAGAGCGTATGGTTACAATCAATGGTGATCAACCCATAGAGGTCATCACCAATCAAATTGTTCAAAGAATAAAGGAAGCTTTATGAAACGTGCATACTATTTTTTTAAACAAACCATTTTAAAAAATAGATTGGCACACTTATATTTAGTAAGTGGTCCGAAAGGCAGTGGAAAATCTCAGTTAATTGATGAGGTTTCTTATTTAATTCTGAATCAAAACAAACCAGACAACCCACACCTCAAGCAATTGATTGCACAAAAAAAAGTTTCCAACATGATGGTTATTGAACCTGATGGATTGACCATCAAAAAAGAACAGATATTAATGCTTCAAGCAGAGTTCTCAAAAACTGCACTCGTTAGTGGACCCAGGATATATGTTATCAAGAATATTGAACGTATTGGCACTGGAGCAGCTAACTCTTTATTAAAATTTATGGAAGAACCATCTAATCATAATGTTTATGGATTTCTATTAACAGAAAGTATAGAAGATGTTATTCGTACAATCATTTCTAGAAGTCAAGTCATACATTTGAAATCAATTGATGAAAAAGATTTAGAAAAAGAATTGATTGAAGCTGGAATAGACGACAAACTTGCAATTCTAGCTCCATATTTAACCAAAAATATCGATGAAGCAATTGCTTTATCCGAAAATCCGAACTTCATTGAAATGGTCACATTCATTGAAGATATTGTTAATCTATGGCCAGATAAAGAAACATCATTTCCCATTTATTTCTCTAATAAAGCGGGATTTTTAACACAAGATAGAGATTTTTTCAAAAGTTTTTTGGAACTTCTCTTGTTATATTTTCTAGATTTGGTGCACTATAAAGCGCATCAAGAAATCACGTATCAATTTTTAAGAGATCAAATTCAAGTTCAAAGTAATTCCATGCAAGTCAATGAAATCAATGAAATTATTGAAGAAATACAATCAATCATGGAAAAACAAACTTACTACATTAATTTGGAACTCGCATTGGATCAGCTATCAAACATATTAGAAAAGAAGAGGTGAGTTTATGAAAGTTGCTTTAGTACAATTTAAAGAAGCAGGTAAAAAGTATTATTTCTCCTACGGAGAATTGACCATAGAAGAGCAGGACCAAGTGGTTGTTGAGACAACACGAGGCATCGAAATCGGAAGAGTATACTCATTTAAAGAGATAGATGAGGCAGATTTAGCAAGTGAATTAAAACCGATTATAAGACGTGCAACTCAAGATGATATTAAGGAAGAAGAATATAATCAAACACTAGAACCCGGAGTTGTCGATAAAGCGAAACAACTTGCTATTCAAAATGAGTTGGAAATAAAAGTTCTAGGTGCTGAATACACACTAGATCGCAAAAGACTTCTCATATATTTTGAATCTGAAAATAGAGTAGATTTTAGAAATTTGGTCAGAGATTTATCAGAAGTTTATCATACAAGAATTGAGTTAAGACAAATAGGACCTAGAGATGCAGCCAAAATGATTGGTGGCATTGGACCATGTGGATTAATTCTATGCTGTACAACTTTTATAGGTGAGTTTGACCCAGTATCTATAAAGATGGCAAAAAATCAAAACATCGCATTAAACCCACAAAAAATATCAGGTGTCTGCGGTAAACTATTATGCTGCATTAAATATGAAGATGATGTATATACCGAATTAAAAGAAATCATGCCTGACATCAATGAAAAAATCCAAACTGAAAAAGGATATGGCAATGTCATTGATTTAAATATCATCGCCCAAAAACTAAAAATAAGATATGCAGAAGATGGTCTCACCGAATGGGTAAAATTAAAGGATATCGTTAAAGAATAATTATGTTAAGAACATTACTTGGGACAGATTTGTGGATTGATCAAAAATCAAATCAGGCTTTCAACTTAGATACTGTTTTACTAGCAGACTTTATTAAAGTTCCAGCAAAATCAAAAACTGTTTTAGATTTAGGAACCGGAGTTGGAGCGTTAATGTTGTATCTGTCAACCAAAACAAAAGCCAAAATTATTGGTGTTGAAGTTCAGGAAGATCGATATCTTCAAGCGTTAAAAAACGTTGAGTTAAATCATTTACAAAACCAGTTATTTTGTTTAAATCAAGATATCAAGACACTTAAAATGAAAAACGTTGATTGCATTGTTAGTAATCCACCCTTTTTCAAAGTCACCGAAACATCAAATATTAATGATAATGATGATGAGACAATCGCAAGACATGAGGTCTTAATAAATTTAGAAGAACTTGTCTCAACAGTTTCCAAAACACTCAAGTTTGCTGGACATTTTTTCATGATTCATCGACCCAATAGATTTGCAGAAATTGTTTCAATCATGCAAAAATATCAACTTGAAATTAAACGTGTTCGATTTGTTCATCCATATATCGATCATAAGGCAAATCATGTTTTGATTCATGCAATTAAAAATGGACAACCAGAGTCAATTATAGAAGCACCACTTGTTTTATACAAGGAGAAACATATATTCACCGATGAAATGAATAAAATCAACGGAGGTAAATAACATGTTGCTTAGTCAACTCAACAGAAAAGAAAAATTGAAGTTTCTTGATTTAGCCATGCATATGGTTTCTATAGATGGAGAGCCTACAGCTTTAGAAAAAAGGTTGCTCAACATGATGCTTGCTGAAGTTGGAGAAGGTATTGTAGAAGAATATCATTTTGCTCTCAGCAAAGATTTAGAAGAAACCATAACTTTTTTCGGTAGTGAAAACAAAACCGTAAAGAACATTGTTTATCTAAACTTATTAAAAGTCGGAATGTCTGATGATTTTTATAACACACTAGAACATCATTTTTTAGAAGACATCAGAAAAAGATTTGAAATTGACGAGATAAAGAAAAAGCAATTAATGCGTCTTGTTTACAACGAAAGAGACTTAAGAGAACGTGCGAAAAGGATTGTTACCCACTAATGCAAAAAAGTTTTAAAGAAGATAAACCAACTTTATATGTTGTGGCAACACCAATCGGAAACTTGGGAGATATTTCCTATCGTGCGATTGAAGTTTTGAATGATGTTGACATCATCCTTGCAGAAGATACAAGAACTTCAGGGGTATTGCTCAACCATTATCAAATCAAAAAACCAATGATGAGTTATCATGAATTTAACAAAGAAGCACAAGAAAACAAAGTCATTGATTTACTACATGAAGGAAAAAATCTCGCATTAATCAGCGATGCAGGAACGCCAGGTATTAGTGATCCTGGTTATGAAATCATAAAAGCAGTTATTGATTCTGGATTTCATGCTGTCTCCATTCCTGGACCCAGTGCAATTCTTGCAGCACTTGTTATATCTGGACTAATCATTCAACCATTTACTTTTATAGGATTCCTTCCACGGAAACCATCAGACATGAAAAAAATGATTGAATCTTATCAAAATCGAAAAGAAACCGTAATCATTTATGAATCACCGATGCGGATTCAAAAAACGCTCAACACAATCTATAGTATTTTAGGAAATAGAAATATAACTCTTTCTAGAGAACTTACTAAAACGTTTGAAACAATTATCAGGACAACGCTTGATAAGGCCGTTTCAATGGATCATAATCCCAAAGGTGAATATGTGATTATCATTGAAGGGAATCATAATATTCAAACACACTTTGACTTAACGATTGAAGAGCATGTACAAGAATACATAAAACTAGGACATACAGAAAAAGATGCAATGAAAATTGTCGCACAGGAACGCAACATCAAAAAAAGTGAAGTCTATAAAGCAATCAAAATAGATTCATAAAGTTCTTGATTTTTTCTTGATTTATAATATAATAAGATTATCATAGGCAATGAGAAAAAGAGTAACCCTATTGAAGTGAGCAAAAGAGAGTTCATGGATGGTGTAAATGAACCCTTCATATGGTGAACATGATTTTCGAGCCTTTTGGCTGATATGTAGGCTAAAACGTATTCCGCGTTAAGGAGTAGAGTGCTAGCATTGCTAGAACTAAGGTGGTACCGCGATTATGTCGTCCTTAGAATTTTTTAAGGTCGATTTTTATTTTGATAAGGAGTGATTCACTATGGAAAAAAAATATTATTTAACAACTGCAATTGCATATGCATCTGCTATACCTCACATCGGGAACGTATATGAGGCTATTTTGGCTGACGCAATTGTTAGATTTAAAAGACTAGAAGGTTATGACGTTTTCTTTCAAACAGGAACCGACGAACACGGACAAAAAATTGAAAGCAGAGCTAAAGATAATGAACTATCACCAAAAGCTTATGTTGACCATATCGCATCAGAAATCAAACGTATCTATGACAAAGTTGATATCAGTTACGATCAATTTGTTAGAACTACCGATGAACGACATGTTCAATCCGTTCAAGCCATCTTTAAAAAACTATATGACCAAGGTGATATTTACTTAGGAGAGTATGAAGGTTGGTATTCCGTATCTGAAGAAGCGTTTATTTTAGAAAAAGATATAATTGATGGAAAGACAGCAAATGGTGATACTCCAGTATGGACTAAAGAAGCTGCATACTTCTTAAAATTATCTAAATATCAAGAACGTTTAGTCAAACACATCCAAGATAACCCAGAATTTATTGAACCTGAGTCTAGAAGAAATGAAATGATTCAAAATTTCTTAAAAGAACCATTACCTGATTTATCAGTATCTAGAACATCATTTAACTGGGGCATCCCTGTTGAATTTGATGAAGGGCATATTGTTTATGTTTGGATTGATGCTTTAAGTAATTATATTACAGGTCTAGATTATCATCCAGATCAAGCTCTATCACCAGAATTTAAAAAATACTGGCCTGCAGATGTCCATTTAATTGGTAAAGATATTTTAAGATTCCATACGATCTATTGGCCTATCATCTTAATGGCTTTAGGTCTAGAATTGCCAAAACAAGTTTTTGGTCATCCATGGATTTTAGTTAACAAAGGAAAGATGAGTAAATCAATCGGTAACGTTATGTATACAGATGATCTTGTTAGATATTTTGGAGTTGATACAGTACGTTATTATGTGCTACATGAAATCCCTTTTGCACAAGACGGAAACATTACTTATGAACTTCTTATTGAAAGAAACAATAGTGACCTCGCCAATACGATTGGTAATCTTGTTAATCGTACCATTGGAATGGCACACAAGTATCGCCAAGGTGTCGTTAAAAAAGTTATTTTAGAGGAACCATTTGAGTTAAGTCTTAAAGAAAAGGCTTTAGAGGCATTACCACAAATGAGAAATTTTATGGATGAACTGAAAGTCAGTGATGCACTAGAGGAGATTGTTAAGTTAGCACGAAGTGCAAATAAATATATTGATGTATCTGAACCATGGGCTCTATTTAAAAAAGAAGATAAACAAGAAGTGCTAGACCATGTTTTATATCAGTTATTAGAAACGATAAGATTTGTTGCTATATTACTACAACCCTTTATTCCAAATACATCAAATCGTATTGCTAAACAAATCGGTGTTACTGATTTAAGTTTTGAATCATTAAGTACTTTCGGAAATTATGAAGCACAAACTTTAGGTAAACCAGAAGTGCTCTTTGAACGATACGATGCCGTTAAAAAATTAGAAGAAATTCTAAAAGATCAAGATGAATCATAATGAAAACGAAAAATGATCTTAACCGATCATTTTTTGTTAATTATTTTAAAAATCACCTAATAAATGATATCCTAAAGATAGTAAAAATTAAAAAAGAGGTATCGACATGATTTATACATGTACATTAAATCCTGCAATAGATTATCATATCGAAGTTGACAAAGTAAATATAGGCAAACTCAATCGAACAGATCATACTCAATTTTTAATTGGAGGCAAAGGTATTAATGTCTCCCTAGTTCTCAAGCATTTAGGTGTTGAAAGTATCCCTATTGGATTTATTGGAGGATTTACAGGCGATTTTATTAAGAAACAACTGCGTGAAATTGATATTCATCAATATCGTTTCATTGAAATCAATGGAGAAACTAGAATTAATGTAAAAATCAAAGATCATTCAAATGAAACAGAGTTGAATTCACTTGGCCCAGACATTTCGGACATTGAATGGAAAGCATTTACTGACATCATCAAACAACTTTCTTCAAATGACACACTGATTTGCAGCGGTAGTTTACCTAAAGGGATACCCAATGCATATCAAGAAATAGCTGGAATATGTCAGAAGAATAATGTTTCATTTATTATGGATACTCCAGGCGTCTATTACGACCAGTTTTTATCCTATCAACCTATACTAGTTAAACCTAACCTTAATGAACTCAGTACATACTTCAATACTCAAATAAAGACAATTGATGAAATCGTTCATTATGGTAAGGAACTCATCAAAAAAGGTGCAAAAAAGGTGCTTATATCATTTAGCGCTGAGGGATCACTATTGATAACTGAAGACAAAATATATCAAGCAAATCCAATCAAAGGAATCTCTATAAGTAGTATCGGTTCTGGAGATTCAATGGTCGCAGGTTTTATTTATCAACATCTACAAACTATAAATGACCACAAAGCATATCAATACGCAGTTGCAGCAGCAACAGCTACAGCATTTAAAAAAGGATTGGCCAATCAAGAAGATATTGAAAAATATTTAATACTGACTACGATAAAGGAGCTGAACATATGAAAGTCAAAGAGTTAATTAACAACAACTTAATCTGTTTAGACTTAGATTCACAAGATAAAGAATCAGTCATCAAAGAACTTATAGATATTTTAGATCAAGAAGATCGTTTATCAAATGTTAATGGATTTTTAAAAGATGTAATGAGTAGAGAAAAAGAAATAACGACAGGCATCGGTTATGGCATAGCCATTCCGCATGCTAAATCAAAGCATGTTAAACAACCAGCCTTGGTTTTTGGAAAAAGTCAAAGTGGAATTGATTTCGAAAGTTTAGATCAAAGAAAAGCACAAATATTCTTCTTGATTGCGATACCAGAAGATGGAGCTGATCTCCATTTAAAGATTCTAGCCAAATTATCAAGAAAACTTATGGATGAACATTTTAGATATGCTTTAATGATATCGAGCAACGAAGAACAAATCATGAGTATTTTAAATACGATTGATGAGGACTAATTCATGAAAAAAATAGTTGCTGTGACAGCATGTCCTACAGGCATTGCTCACACTTATATGGCAGCAGAAGCTTTACTATTAGCAGCTAAAGGATTAAATGTAGAAATCAAAGTAGAAACAAATGGTGCTATAGGTGTTGAAAATGAATTAACACAGCAAGACATAGATAATAGCATTGGGGTTATTATTGCTTCAGATATTTATATATCTAAAGAGAGATTTAAAAATAAAGAGATAATCGAAACTAATACGAGACATACCATCTTAGATGCTAGAAAGTATATCGTCCAATTATTAAATAAATAAAAACCTTCAGTGAAGGTTTTTTCTTTAATCTTATTGTATTAGATGTAATTGAATATCATCATAAATATAAATATTGCAGTAATGAAACTTGTATAAATAAATGCGTCGCTTTTGATAATACTCGTCTCATATCTTCGATTAAATACATTTGTCATCGTAACAAATCTTTCTAAGAATCCAACATTTTCATTGTGTTTAAGCGCTAATGTAGATAAAGGTCCTTGATCAATTGGGCATTGATCACCATACATTAACTTACATGCTCTTCTCATCATGAAGTTTGCGGGATAGAAGAATATATATTCAATCCTTAACCAATTCGGAAGCTTCAAATGGAACCAATGAAATTTCGTTCCAAAAATGAAAATTAAGAATCCTAACCCCACAACAATAAGTGTCATCAAAAACTCAGAACCCGTAAAGAATTTTAAACCAACAATGTAAGAGTTAATGAAGTATGGATCGAAGGTTGCTTGATTTAATTGTGGCATAATCCACTTATTCAATATATAACTCGGATTCAATCCAATCAAAATGATAAGAATTGCAATCGCAACCATTGAAGTATCTAAACAATTATATTCAGGTTTAATACGTTTGTATTGTTCTGGCATTTTACCAAAGAACACATAATAGTTCATTTTAATAAATGAGCAAACCGTTCCAGCACTAACAACTATAAAGATTAACTCAGCATAGAAAAATGATGAATGACCGTATTGATATGCCTCAACAATTCCATGGTGCAAAATCGATTTGGAAACGAATCCATTAAATAAAGGGATGCCACTTATACCTAAACTTGCGATTAAACAAACGGTTGTGGTTAATGGCAATTTTCTCCATAAGCCACCAAGCTTATACATATCTTGCTCTTTCGTGTGATAGTAAACAACACCGGCAACCATAAACAATAAAGACTTAAATAAAGCATGATTTATAATATGGTATAAAGCACCCGAGTATCCCATCGCTCCGCGATATCCTAAATATAAAGCAACTCCAATACCCACCACAATATAACCCATTTGGCTAATCGAATGATAAGCCAACATTTTTTTTATATTCGATTGTTGCAACGCAAGGAAAACCCCAATAGCCATCGTGATGATACCCAACCAGATAATCGTTGCTCCGATATTTTGAGATGTTAACCAAATAGGATCCTCATAACTCGTTACTGAATCCTTAGCTGGAAAGAAGTAACTAATAGCAACTCTTAAAACGCCAAATGCACCAACTTTAATCATAATACCAGAAAGTAGTGCGCTAGCAGGAGTTGGTGCTACTGGATGTGCTCTTGGTAACCAAACATGAACCGGTGCCATACCCGCCTTAATCCCAAAGCCTAAGACTAATAATCCCATGATCCAATATTTAACAGAACCTATCTGGTTAAGTTCAGCAATCGCTGTTTTAAAACTTAAATCACCAATATTGAAATACATCAACAGTAACGCAACTAAGATTGAAAATCCACCAATAAGACCCATAAAAATATAATTATAACCAGCTGCATACGATTCTTCTCGTTGCGTGTGAGTTACCAATACATAAGAAGAAATTGTCATCACTTCAAAAAATAAAAACATCGTTAATAAATCGCCTGCCATAATTGTGCCTAAAACAGAACTATAGGTTACAGCCATGAAAAAGAAGAACCTGTTATTATGGATTTCTTTTTTCATATATTCGTGTGCGTAAACCATAACGATAAACCAAATAATGGATGTAATCATTAACATGGTAAAACCTAACATATCTACGTCAAAGCTAATGCCCAAACTCATAAAATATGGAATATCTAAAACTATACCACCTTCTAAAGCTGCAGGATACATCATCATCGTTAACGGAATGGTTAAGAAAGTCATAAATATAACCACCCAATCACGTTTGTGTCCTGCACTTTTACGATAAGCTAATTGTATAAATCCACCAATTAATGGAATTGAAATCATCACTAATGGAAAAACAGATAAGTGTGTAAAAGTAGTAAAGAAAGTATTAAATCGCTCGAAACTAGAAATCCAATCATAGATTCCAAACCAATTACTTGTTATGCCAATAAAAGCAATCAACATTACGAACATGAGTAAAACAAGTCCAGAAGACTTCCATGTGAAATGATCTAAGAATTTACCTTTGATTGGACGGTCACTTGTGGTCATCATCATACTCCCCTACATCAATGTGTTAGCTGCAGCTTCTAATAATCCAGCAATAATACTTGGATAAATACCTAAAAACAAAATCAATGCCCCAAGAATCAAAATAGGAAACAACATGGTTTTTGGAATCTTTTCAATGCCTGATGACCCTTCCCCCTTTTTACCCTTAAGGAATGCAGAAATCATTATGGGTAAATAATACATTGCATTGAGTAAACCGCTTATAACAATAATAACGATAAAGACAATTTGACCCGATGCTAATGCAGCAACCCCTAAATTAAGCTTTGAAATAAAACCGCTCGTTAAAGGTATACCAATCATACCTAAAGCAGCAATGCTAAAGACCACTAAAGTTAATGGCATTTTATAAGCAATCCCATCGAATTGGTCAACATTTCTAATTTTCTTATAATAGATAATTGCCCCAACGCATAAGAATAATGCAGCTTTCATCAGTCCATGAGAAATAATATGGAAAAATGCAGCGGTTAATCCTAAATAAGTCATTAATCCAATACCCAAAACGATATAACCAATTTGGGCAACTGATGAATATCCAAGCATGCGCTTAACATCTTTTTGAGCTAGTGCAAAGAAAGAACCCATAATCATACCAAATCCAGCAATGATCATCAATATTAATGGTAAGTTAAGAGCTTGTAATATATCAACTCCAAAGACTCTAAATAAAACTTTTACCATGATTAATAAATAAACTTTAACGACGATTGCAGATAAAATCGCACTTGATGAACTCGGAGCATGTGAGTGTGCATCAGGTAACCAAATATGAAAAGGAAATATGGCAGCCTTAATTCCAATACCAACGACCATAAAACCGATTGCGATTATGATATTAGATGGATAAATATGCCATATATCTTTCAAAGTTGTAGAGACGAGCTCAACATTTGTATAACCTGTAATCATATAGAGTAAAGCAACACCAAATAAATAAGATAATGATCCTATCTCATTGAGCATCACATAACGAAATGATGCTGTATAGTTTTCTTTTTTACGTTTAATTGAAATAATACTACATGTCGTAATCGCAAGAATTTCCATGAATACATATGTATTGAATAAATCGTTTGTATAAATAATACCAAACATTGAAAATAGAAGGATAAAGAGCAAGATATAATATCTTCCATATTCTTTTTCATGAATACCATCAGTTGCATCACCACATGAGTATATGTAAATCAGTATTGTTAAAAACAAAATAAATGTTGTAAAGAAAACAGAAAAAGAATCAATTAAAAGTTCTATCCCAATAAAACCTGTGTAATTACCGAATCGATAATAAAAGGCACCATTTGAGTTGACATGAACTAATAAAACTACTGAAGAAGCGAATACCAAAAGTAATACAATAAGCCCCAATACAAGCGTTAAGGTAAATGCACGTTTTTTAAATAGTGGAATTGCTAGCGCAGCACTTAACAATAAGAGTAGATTAATAATAGGTAGTTGTTCAATCATAGGTATTCTCCTCATTTTGTATGCGTACAATTTCTTCTTGATCGATGGTTCCGTATGTTTGATAAATTCTAATGATTAAAGATAAAGAATAAACGGTCATAGACACCACGACAACGATCCCAGTTAATATTAGTACTGATGGTAATGGATTAATATAAATAACATTTTCTCCAGTTTCAATAATAATTGGTGGTTGCCCTAAAGCAACATTTCCAATTGCAATAAAAAACAAAAAGACACTTGTGCCCATGATATTGACACCAAGAATACGCTTGATCAAATTTCTATGGGTAACTACAGTATGCAATCCAATAATAAATAATGCAACTGCACCGATGTAATTAATATGGTCTAATAATAAATTTAATATGTTCATAAGGTGTCTTCCTCAATCAAAATATGGAATAAAGTTATGATGGTAGAAGCAACCTTAATTCCTATACCAATCATTAATAAAGGAATCATACCAGCTGATAGGAGTTGACCAGGCTCACCGATTGGAAAACCAGCTTCAATGTTTGTTAAAAAAGATCCCGCTAAAAAGATTCCGATGATACCGATCATCATATAAATGAAAATACCACCACTCTCAGCAAATTCTGATGCACGATGTGAGAACTTTTTCTTTCCTTTTTCTAATCCAAAAACTAAAGTATATAAAACGATACTTGAACCGATTAATGCACCACCAGAAAAACCACCACCTGGAGACACGTGACCATGTATAATAATGAATATTCCATATATCTGAACAAAGGGAACAATAATTCTAGTTATAGACTTGACAATAATATCATTCATTGTCTTCCTCCTTGATCATATCGTCTGCTTTTGCAGGCTTTAAAATTGACGCTACAGCAACAATAGAAGTAAAGAGAACAATGGTTTCGCCTAATGTGTCAAATGCTCTGTAATCGGCTAGAATAGCAGCTACAATGTTGGTTGCACCAGTCTCGTTAACAGATTCATTTAAGTAATGATGAACAGTATCATTATATGAAGGTGAGTTGACGCCCCGATCACCAGGCATCATTAAAATATTAATGACTAAAATTAAGAATAAGAGGGTAAACATTGTATAAGTTAATATCTTTTTCATTTTTCATACCTCTCAGTCTTACTAATCACTGCGATAAACAATAATGATGTAACACCAGCACCAATTACTGCCTCAGTTAATGCGACATCTGGTGTTTTTAAAATTAACCATAATACGGACATCATTAAAGAATATGCAGAGAAAATAATAACTGCACTAAGTAAATCTTTTGTACGTTCAACAGAGATTGCACACACAATTAAAAATATAATGATGATAACATTAAGTATTTGCATATGTTAGCCTCCTATTTGTTTTCATCAACGGTCAAATGACGGTTGATGTATTCACATTTAGCAATATAATGTGCAGCAGTAGGATTGGTTAACCATATGAAAACAATAATAATTAAGATGTTTAAGGAAACAAAAGTAGCACCTTGCCATATCATCATACCGATAAACATTAATCCTGCACCCATTGTGTCGCATTTTGTAGTCGCGTGCATTCTACAAAAAACATCAGGCATTCTAATCAACCCAACGACACCTACGAAATAAAAGAATAAACCGCCTAAAAGAAAGATTGCAACAAAAACATCACGAATGATTTCTAACATATCAATCCAACCTTCCTTTTAAAAGATATTTAGCAACACCAATTGTTGCCAAAAAACCAATCATTGCATAAATTAATGCAACGTTGACATAAGAGCTTTGTTTTGTAACTAAAGCGATTAAAAC
This sequence comes from Peloplasma aerotolerans, assembly GCF_030012175.1. Lineage (GTDB taxonomy): Bacteria > Bacillota_I > Bacilli_A > Acholeplasmatales > Acholeplasmataceae > Peloplasma > Peloplasma aerotolerans. The sequence goes on along the minus strand of NZ_JASCXW010000023.1, from coordinate 1,854 downwards.
AATAATTGTCGTCACTTTAGTTGCAATAATATTAATCGCAACAATACGGTCTGCAGCCGTTGGACCCTTAAATGCTCTATATAAAGCAACAAAAGACATTAAAACCAAAACAACAGCACAAGTGATAACGAGTATATCAATCATGATTTGCCTCCTCAAGATGAATAAATGCTTTTTGTAAAGCACTACCTTCTAAATCTTCTATATGTCCTATTTCTAAACCGTGAACAATGATTTCTTCATCATTCATATCAACAGTTAGAGTCCCTGGAGTTAAAGTAATTGCATTTCCAAATAATGCACGATTAAAATCTTTTTTCAAAGGTTGTCTAATTTTTTTAAATCCAGGTTCAATATTCATTTTAGGGCTTAACACAATTTTAGCCACATGAAAGTTAGCGACAACAATTTCTTTTAACAGTATGAAAAATAAAATAAAAAAAGCCCAAAACGATTTTGGTCGTAAGGATGTAGCTTCATCTTTGTGAAAAACCATGTCGAAATTATATAAAACAATCATTAAAGAAGCCAGTAAACCTGTGAAAATCTCCATGAAATGAAAATCAGATGCGATGATCATCCAAAACGAAAATAACAAGATGAACAGTAAAACTGCACCATTCCTTTTTTTATTATGCATATTTTGTCTCCTAACAATGTTTTATTCATATATATAATACAACGTTTAAAGGTATAAAACAATTTTATTTTGGTTTTTATGAATAAAAACTAAATTGACACTGTGGTAAAATATAATAAACATAAAGAATTGAGATGATCAAATTGAATCAAAAAATGCATAAACATATGATGAGTGGGATTTCTCCGATTATACCTTTATTGGTTGTTGCGAGTATTTTTATGTTTTTATTTTTGAAATTAGACAGTTTAAATATCCAAAACAGTTTGTTAAATGAAATGATTAATGTCTTAAATCAAGCAACTCAATGGATGTATATTTTAGTTTTACCTGTGTTTGCGGGTTTTATTGCATATTCAATTGCAAATAAACCGGGAATTGTACCGGGGTTAGTAGGTGGTGGTTTAGCTGTTTATGCAACTGGAATGATTGGTGCATTAGTAGCTGGCTTTATTGCTGGATACTTGACTAAGTATATTCTCGTTTTATTTAAAAATATACCGAATACCCTAAAGGGATTATCAACAATGGTTATTATTCCTTTGTTATCAACTTTATTAGTTGCTTTCTTCATGTTATTATTCAATATGAGCTTTTCACAAATATTTAGAGATATAGAACAAATATTAATTCAACTTGATTTGATTTATGCCATATTATTTGGATTGATCTTTGGAATCATGATGGCAATCGATATGGGAGGGCCTATTAATAAGATTGCATTTTTCATTGGAATCGTTTCAATATCACAAGGTCGCTCGACAATGATAATGGCATCAATTATGGCAAGCGGTATGGTTCCACCTTTAAGTATTGCATTATTAACTTTAATCAATAAAAGAAAGTTCAAATATGAACAAAATCAATTAGCCAAGAAAAATTGGATGATGGGATTATCTTTTATGACAGAAGGAGCAATTCCTTTTTCTGCAGAAAACCCTAAAAAAGTAATGCCAGCAATAATTATTGGTAGTGCATTAGCGGGAGCATTTATTCCTTTATTTGGAACAACACTCTCTGCACCTCATGGCGGTATACTTGTTTTATTTTTGATGACCAATTGGTGGGGGTTTCTCATATCTTTAGCAGCGGGCACCATGATTACAGTTATATTACTACTAATATTACTTCCAAATGTACAAGAAGAAGTAGTTGAAAATAAATAGTTGAGATGATAGAATGTCTAATTAAAGCGAATAATCATTTATCGCTTT
>NZ_JASCXW010000022.1 GCF_030012175.1 Peloplasma aerotolerans | reverse complement strand
TAATATTTTACTAATCTTTATACAATCTTTATACATTCGTTGCTATTCCTATATACCTTTTTAATACAAAAAAGTCTAAGATGAGAATGTACAAAGGAGGTATTATCATGGAAGAATTAATTGGACAAAAAGTAAAAATCACGTTAAATTCGATTTCTGGGTTTGTAACCATTATAGGTAAAGTAATTCGATCACTAGATCAATTCGTTTTAGTAGATACAACATTGGGACCACTTTATATTTGCTATAACACCATCAAAACAATTCAAGTATTAGGTGATCATCATGAAGAAAAATAAAATAGTCGTTATTGGTTCCGGTAGACTCGGTGCAAGCATTGCTGCAATGCTTTCCAATGAGGGCAATGACGTTTTAATCATTGATAAGGATGGTACATCATTTCGAAAACTCTCTGACACCTATAGTGGTTATGATGTTATTGGAGATGCTACAGACTTATCAATACTTGAGAATGAGGCTCTAATTAAAGAGGCTAAAGAGGTAATCATCACAACAGATAGCGACAATATCAATCTTTTTATCGCACACCTTTGTTTTCACATATATGATGTGCCAAATATCTATGCTCGCTTTTCTGACACTGACAAAGGGAAACTAATCGAAAACACCACAATTCAAGCTATTTATCCTTTTATTCTATCGCTTGAACAATTTATGAGCATGAGAGGAGAAAATCATCATGAAAATAATCATCGCTAATGGTACTCATGAGGCAGATTTTATTGTAAGAAAATTTAAAAAAGATAAACATCAAATTACAATTATAAACTCAGATAAGAACTTCGGAGATTATATGAGTAGTTCAAATCACATCCCTGTTTTATGTGGTGATCCAACAAAGGCGTATGTTTTAGAAGATGCTGATGTCTGGAATGCTGATGTTTTTATTGCACTTTCTATTAATGATATAGACAACTATGTAGCTTGCATCACAGCAAAAAAACTCTTCAATATTAAAAGGGTCGTTAGTGTTGTAAGAAATCCAAAAAGAGTAGATTTATTTAAAGTATTGGGTATTGACAGCGTTATATGTTCTACTTATTTACTTGGCGAAAGTATAAAAAATGAATCTATCGTTGAGGATTTCATTAAAACTATATCCATTGAAAACGAGAAAATAGTCATATTAGAAATTCTTGTTGATGAAGAGTTTGTATTATCTAATAAACTTATAAAGAATGCTGAAATTCCTTCTTATTTAAACATTAGTTGTATATATAGAGAGCCTGACGTCATTATTGCGAACGGAGACACTTTAATTCTACCAGATGACAAGTTAGTAATAGCAACCACACCAGACCATCATCAAAATGCTATTGACTTTATTCAAAGAAAAGAGCTTAATAATGGATCCTAAAAAGAAAATAGTAAGTGGATATCCACTACTATTTGGTTATCTGGGTTATTTTATGATGATGATTGGACTTATAATTTTATTGCCTTTGTTTGCTATTTTCATTTATGGAGAAAATGTATCCGAAGCGAAATATTTTATTGTTCCTGGTGTTTCAGCCATCATTATAGGATATTTACTCACCCAACTATTAAGAAATAAAGAAACATCTAAACTGGAGCGTCATCAAGATGTTCTACTCATATTTTTAGTTTGGGTGATAGCAATCGTCTGTTCAGCATTCCCATTCATGTTCAGTGGTGAGTATAACTTTACTCAATCTATATTTGAATCGACAAGTGGCTATACAACTACTGGGCTTACTGTAGTTGATGTTACACAAGCTTCGAAAGCATTCTTACTATTTCGAAGTTTACTGCAGTTTTTTGGTGGTGTGGGTTTAGTTCTTGTTATTACTTCTGCAATATCTGATAAGTATGGCATGCGTTTATATTATGCTGAAGGTCATAATGATAAATTATTGCCTAATCTCGCTCGCTCTGCAAGACTCATTCTTTCAATTTATGCAATATATATTGTAATTGGATCACTATTATATAGTATTTTTGGTATGTCTATTTTTGATGCATTCAACCATGCTATCGCAAGTCTATCAACAGGAGGATTCTCAACCAAAGCAGAATCTATTGGTCACTATCAAAGTTTCCCTATTGAAATCATTACAATGGTCTTAATGCTGTTAGGTAGCACTAATCTAATCATTCATCTTTTCATTTTTAAAGCGAAATTTAAGAAAGCTTTTCATCATATTGAAGTTTTACTATTCTTTATTCTTATTATTTTCTTTATCCCAATAATTACATCATCGATGATGAGTACAAATGATGGAGGATTTTTCCAAAACTTGAGAGTTGGACTTTTCCAATTCTTAAGTGCGGTAACAACAACGGGATTTCAAACTGTAGACCAATTTTCAGGACTACCCTATCTTATCAATCTTTGTGTTATAATATTAATGATAATCGGTGGTGGAATAGGATCTACTTCTGGCGGAATCAAACAGTATCGAGTTGCTTTATCAGTTAAAAACTTATATTGGAATATTCGCGACAAAATGTCTCATCAACGCACCATTCACACAAATTATATAAAAAAATATGGTAAAGATGTCATCGTAACAGCTGAAGATGCTCAAAATAACCAGTCATTTATCATTATGTATATTTTAACTTTGGTTTTTGGTACATTGATATTCTCATCGTTTGGATATACACTCGAAGAATCTTTATTTGAATTCTCATCTGCATTAGGTACAGTGGGCTTATCTATAGGCATCATATCTTATCAATCACACCCCATCATATTATGGACTACTATCGTTGGGATGTTTATTGGAAGACTTGAGTTTTATGTTTTAATTATAGCAATGACTAAAATCGGAATGGACTTATCAAAAAGGAAGGTTTTATGATGCTAGAAAAAGAATCTAATAAGTATATATTTTTAGCAGTTGTGCTCATACTCTCAACTTTATTAGCTTTCGCTTTTGAACAATTGGAATTGAGAAGAGAAAATATTCTTCTTATTTATATCGTATCGATTATGTTAATCATCGTTGAAACAAGAAAAGTAGTTTTTGGTATCATTTCTACTTTTCTTTTAGTTACAATCTTTAATTTTTTCTTTACTGAACCAAAATATACTTTTATCATCGATGATGCAAATTATATAGTTACATTAATCATTTTCATGATTTCAATTATTATTTTAGGTACATTAACTACTTCTTTACAAAAAGAGATTTACTCTTCTCGAGATAATGCCAAAAAAATTGATTTACTATATCAAATAAGTAAGGAACTTCTTTATGCAAATAGCCTTGAAGAAATTGTTGAGATTGAATTAAAACACCTAAAAATGAATCTAAATCGAGAACTACTCTTTTGTGTTTCTAAAAAAATGATAACTTATGGTGACCAAGAAATTCAAATTGATCACATGAAAAAAGAGATCAACTACTCTATAGATAATCAAATCATTTGTGGAAAAGACCAGAACAAGTTTACTGAACTACCTTATGTTATTTTTCCTTTTGTAAGTAAAAAAGATGTTTCTGGTGTATTAATTGTCAATACAACTGTAGACATTCTAAAAAAACGTGAAAAAGAATTTATTCAAACAGCCTTGTTACATATGTTAACAGCTTTAGAGCGTGAAAAAATTTCTGAGGAACAAGAAAACATTCGTATAGAAATGGAAAAAGAGCGCATAAAAAGTATTCTTTTAAGAAGTATTTCTCATGACTTAAGAACGCCTTTAACAACACTTCAAACCGGCTCTTCATTTCTATATGACAGTTATGAGCTCATTGACGACCAAATGAAGAAAAATCTTCTTCTTGACATTAACAATGAGACAAGTCGACTTGCTGAGTTCGTAGAAAATGTCTTAAGTATGACAAGGCTACAAGCAAATCAGCTTATTTTGCATCCTACCTATGAACTCATTGAAGATATTTTTAATGATCTTCATCAAAGAGTAAATAATCGACTGAATCATCACGAACTCATATTTCAAGAACAAAATCAACTAGATTCAGTCTATGCAGATATTCCACTTTTAATTCAAGTTTTAACTAACTTAATAGACAACGCAATTCATCACACAAACGATGATTCTAAAATAATCGTTTCCTATGCTAAATCAGAAAAAGATATAACTTTTATTGTAGAAGATAATGGTGGTGGTATCCCTGAGGGACATATAGATCACGTATTCGAAGACTTTGTTGCTAGTTCCGATTTTAAAAAGGGTGATAAACTAAGAGGAATTGGCCTCGGATTAAGCATCTGTAAGGCTATTGTCGATGCTCATGGTGGCCAGATTCGTGTCGAAAATAACGACAATCATGGAGCAACTTTCACTTTCAATATCCCTATATTAGGAGGTAATAAATCATGACGAATATGAAACATATTCTAATCATTGAAGATGATAAAGTGATTTTGAAATTTATCAAACTTGCTTTAGAAACCAATGGTTATCAAGTTAGTGGCACTGAGCAGGGTACTATTGGATTAAACATAATACTCAATCAAAACCCCGATCTCATTCTTCTAGATTTGGGATTGCCTGATATAGACGGGATGCAAGTCATTGATGAAGTTAGAAAAATAAAGACAACACCTATTATCGTCGTCTCAGCAAGAGGTAGAGAAAATGATAAAGTCCTTGCTTTGGACCGCGGAGCTAATGATTATGTAACTAAGCCTTTTAATATAAGTGAAGTATTGGCAAGAATACGTGTTGCACTTAGAACTCAAGAAAAAACTTTCGAAGATCAAAAGTTTATTTTTAAAGATTTAGTTATCGATTTTGATAAACACATGGTGAAAATAGATGATCAAGAAATACATTTGACACCTATAGAGTTCAAATTACTTGAGCTTCTAGTTGTCCATCAGGGAAAAGTATTAACTCACAGTTTTATTCAAGGAAAAATATGGGGTTATCAAACCCAAGATGATTACCAATCTTTACGAGTATTTATGGCTTCTATACGAAAAAAACTTAAATCTCACTCTATCGGTCATGAATATATTTTGACTGAAGTTGGTGTGGGTTACCGATTTAAGGAAGAATAATTTTGTTAATCCTTGTTATACACAATTAGTAGTTTTCGATGATAAAATTGGCAACAGCAATTTGAAATTGTCTGTTGCCAATTTTTTAGTTTAAATCTTCAAATGTTTCTTAGTAAAAATTATAGCTCTTGTTTATTGAAAATACGTGTCGATATGAAAATCAAAATCACAGTCAATATGATAGATGTTACTATATTGGTTAAAACTAAAGGTGTAACAGCATCTCCCATCAGTTTTCTCATAACAAGCGATGCTGATCCTGCAGGATTAAAACGATTTAAATCTGTTAAAATCGTAAGGATGTTTAAAAAAGCATATGCTCCAAAGGCTACCAATGCTGCATGTGTGGTGGTCTTAAATAATATACTTATAGTTACAGCAACCATGGTAAAAAATATACCTAAAACATAGATTGAGAGTAACGATAAAAATAACCCCTCATAAATGACTTGATCAAACAAGATCCATGTGTAATACCAACTGATTAAAACAGAAATTAGAAACATAGCTGTAAAAAGTATAAAACCTGCAAGTATTTTGCATAAAATAAAAGATGATCGTGTGACATTTTTCGTTAAAACTAAATAGACAGAACCTTTAGCTTTTTCTGATACTACTGTTCCAGTCATTAATATAAGAAATACAATCATTGATATCGATGTAATATTACTATAAAACTGTTCCCATGATTGTAAGTGTGTTGGATCAGGAAAACTGATTTCAATATCCGATGCAAACATCGCAAGTAATTCATTCATATATTTAGCGGTTAATGGCCCTATAATAGCAAAAAACACAAAAACAGATGTAATGATAATCAATTTTGGTGTACGAATCAGTTCCATCAATTCTTTTTTTAAAAATGAGAAATTGATCATATCTGTTTCACCACCTTCATGTATATGTCTTCAAGCGTTGGTTCTTTAATCATCATTTTTTTTATCATAATCTTATTTTCATGAATGACCTTGTTTAGATGCAATCTTGCAACATCTAAATCATCGACAGTTAAAGTCATTATTTGATGATTCAAATCAATATTTGTTATAAATCTTTCTTCTTTAATCATCTCATTTAGAGCTTGTATTGTTGCATTGTCTGATTCAATTTCAATATCTCTAGTATCTGACATTGCCTTAATGTTTTCAATTGTATCTTCTAATAAAATCATACCTTCATTAATTATAACAACACGATCACATATACGTTCGACATCAGATAGTATGTGTGTTGAAAAAAAGACTGTAACTTTCCCCTTAAGGTTTTGAATTATATCAATTACTTCTTTTCTACCTTGTGGATCTAAAGCAGAAACTGGTTCATCCAAGAATATAACTTTAGGTTCGTTGATTAAAGTTTGGGCAATGCCAAGTCGTTGTTTCATACCTCTAGAAAAAGTGCCTATTTTCTTCTTCGCACTTTTTGAAAGTCCTACAGTTTTTAATAATGATTTAACACGATCTTTTAATATCGGAGTGGGTATATGAAAAAGTTCTCCACAAAACATTAAAAATTTATGCGCTGTCATCCAATCATAGAAGCCTGGAACATCTGGAAGAAAACCAATATTGTCTTGGATTTTTTGCTTTCCAAACAGCATTGGTTCACCTAAAACTTCGATAGTTCCTGAAGTTGGTTGTGTCATTCCAGTTAACATTTTTAATGTTGTTGTTTTACCAGAACCATTCGGTCCCAAAAAACCATATATAGCCCCTTCAGGAACTCTAAGATTTAATTGGTTGACTGCTTTGATTCCGTTAAAATCTTTGACTAAATCATTCGTCATCACTGCTAGAGTCATCATCTAACCTCCCGTAAATCAGAAAAATAATTGGCCCAGCTAAATTCAAGAACACAATAATAAGTATCCACAACAATCTAGATTCCCCACGTACTCTCTTCGTTTTTTTAAGCACAAGTAATGCATATACGACAAGAACTACTTGAACTAATAACAATGGGATAATAAGTGGTAATAATTCGATAAATTTTTCCATAACTATACATCCTTTCATTGTTTTTTATTGCTAGTGATTATGTTAATTATAGCATTGATTATATGTCTATAAAAGTTTTATTAAATAATTGATAAATAAATCGACTAACTCCATTAATCAATTGATTAAATTTCATAATGAGTCTTATATTTCCTTATAAAATGCAACATATCTTTAGATAAGTGTTTTTAATCTTCCCATTATATCGCTTCTAAAAAGTTAATCATTTCGTTAAAAATTACATCGGACATTTCATGATGTACATAATGAGAAGTATCCAAAATCATAGATTGCTGAAAATTAATTGATTCTAAATACTCAATAAGCGTTTGAGTCCAACCAGGCACATCGTCATTTTGTTTACTTGATATAAAGAAATACATTGGAGTATCGCTAGGTATCGGTTGATCTATTACATGTTGAGCGTTTGCATCCATACTCTTGAGTTCTGCTAGCATGTCCTTGGTCAAAGAACTTCTATAAAACATCGCTTTATAAACAGACTTTTCATGCTCTGTAATCTCATTTGAATCAAGAAGTGGTAGTGTATGCTTCAACTCCTCATCTGGCATGAGTCTTGAGAGCCCTATTCTTGAAATAAGATATACGAGATTTAACTGTGTTTTAGAAGGTATAGGTAACAATTCAATCGTCTTTGGAGTACAAGCATCTAGAGCAATAATCGCCTTGACTTCATTAGGGTATTTTTGTGCCCAATAGATGGCTTCTAGACCTGATAATGAATGCGGAACTAAAACAAAAGGCCCCGTTACTTCCAATACAGATAAAGCTTCTCTTGTATTCTCTAGTAAATTATCAATATCTTTATTACCACTAGAATCACTGAATCCATATCCAAATTTTTCGACTATAACTATTTTGTTTTCCTCTACAAGTTTGCTCCATAAGGGTTTAAAATCCAAGACTGGACTGCTTGTTCCATGCCCTGACAGGAAGACAAAAGTATTCTCACCTTCACCTTCAACATATATATGCATTTTTCTATCGTTTATATCAACCATTTCTCCAAGTGGTTGATATAACTTTAATTCTTTTTTTAATTTGACTTGATGATTAATTACTAGTGCAACCATTACAAGTGCAGCAATCAATAAAATTGCAATTATGATAATCAGTATTATTTTTAGCATTTTCATTTCTTCCCTCCTAAATAACAATCCTATAACAACCATTATGAACGAATCGATAATTTTCATTTTTTATATACATATTTTTTAATCAACAATGAGTTCTCTCAAATTTATTGACTTGAGCTTTTTGGTCGCAATGTTCACAGAAAACAGTTGAATGAGTACAGCTAAAGGAAAGACAAATAGTGTAAAAACAATGTTTACTTCAAAAGGAAACCGTGCAAGTCCCATATTGTTTATGAACAAACTTAATAATACGGGGGTCAGATGAAGCGCTAATGGAATTCCCATAATGACGCCTAAGCAAGACAGAAAAATTATTTTTATTCTTAAACTGTCTCTTAAGGTTTTTTCATCCATGCCAATTGCTTTATAAATGCCGAACTCTTTATGGTGATCAAATATATACATCATCATGAAATTGAAAATAATAATGACTGAAACCACTCCAAAAATTAAACTTAATGTGACAGAGACTAAACCTATCATTACTACAATTTGATCAACATTAATTTCTCCGCTATCTTTTACACTCCTAGCTGTATATATATCCCCATGTAGGGCATTAAATTCATCAATAAAGTAATTGACATCTTCATTATCATTAAGTTTAATCAAATATCTAGGCAAGTCATAATTCGGATCAATTTCAATCACTGATTCTGCCTTAACTCTAAATCCCCAACCGCCAGCATTCAGTGATTGATATATACCTGTTATTTTCATAGTTTTTTCTATACCTGCTACATATAAGACTATTTGATCTCCAACAGATTTCTTATATTTTTCTGCTGTCAAGTAACTAATTGATACTTCATCGTTGTTTAAAGGATTAGACCCTTTTATATTTGTAAGCCCAATATCATCCCAGACACCGCCATAAACAAACCCAAGTGCAGTTGTAGATGAGATATCATCTTGACTAGCAATACTAGCATCAACCATAACTCCATGAAGTGAAATTGCAGAAATCTGTGAATGATTTGCAAATGTACTGATGAATGTTTCATAATCCATTGCTTCACTTTTTGAATCTGTAGTCACAAACACTTCAGAAGCATCAAATCCCCACATTGAAAGATTATCATTCATTTTAGAAATTGAATGGTACATATTAAATGAAAATGTAAAAACTAAGGATAATACAGCAACTGAAATGAATATAAATATTGAATGCTTAAGATTTGAAAGTATACTCTTGACTGCTATCATGCATGATACATTCATATGTTTTAGCTTAGCTAATGATATATTGGTTTTCTTATTTACTTTTTCCGAAACAGAATATCTTATTGTTTCAATTGGTTTAATATTGATTGCCATTCTAGAACTCAAAATGGTACTCAAAACAATCAAAAACAACATCACTATTGAAGTAACTATCCCAATTAAAAAATAGTCGGGTGAGATTGAGTTTAACCCAACACTTTGCGCAAGTTGTTTTAAAATCAATCGTATAAGACTATATGATAAGAAAAGCCCTATAGGTAATGCAAAAAATAACAAAACAACGTACTGAAAAACATAAATTTGTGTTGTTTGTTTTTTACTAAATCCTAGTGTCTTATAAATCCCAATTTGCTTTAAATCCGCACGGATACCATTTGTGATTGTAAAAACAATAACAATGATTGAAATGATTAGGATAATGATTGAAAATACTAACATAATCATTGCAATAATACTTTCGACAAAAGTATACATGTAAGCTATAAAATCATAGTCATAAATAAACCCAAAAAATGGATGTCCAAAATCACTTTCATATCTAGTCATTAATGTTTCATAATCACTATAATCATGAAATCTAATACTTACCAAAGACTGATGAAGTTCAACATCTGTATAATAGTTTTTTAATGTACTGTCTTGAACCCATATTCTCGATGGTGAAGTTAACGTTGCGCTATACTGTGGATCTACAACAATACCTGCTACATTAAATAATACCGGTACTCCATTTAGTGATATTATTAATTGGTCATTTAATTCAATATTCCAATTATAGGCATATCCCGTAGGAATAAAGACCTCATTTTCACCAGGATATTCTTTTTTTGCACCTTCAACGAAGGTAAGCAAATCAGTTTGATAATCATGATTTACGCGTTCAGTGATCATCACAGAACCCATCGATTTTGTTGATCCATTATGCACGATTGAATCCGAAATCATCATGTAAGGGTAAGTGATTACATCTACTATCTCATCTTGGCTTTTCCACCATGAAACAAAAATATCTAAATCAGTATGTCTTTGATCAAAATCTAGTACAACTTGAGAACCTTGTTGCTTCTCAAACATTTGTTCAAAAGGGTCATTTTGATTTTGAAGTATTCCTATAGAAGTGCTAAATAAAACAATAGAAACCATCATGGTCAATATGACTAAAATTGATTGGACTTTTCTTCTCTTGATATTTGACCAAGCAACAATAGATACACTTCGCATCCTACCACCCCTTGGCTTGCAAATATTTCATAATATGATTTTCACGATTCATCTTATCTTTCTTATTATATCGGTCCAATCTTATGTCTCCATCGATTTTTCCATCTTTTAAGAACAAAATACGATCTGCTCGAACTGCAGCCTTGATGTCATGTGTAACCATAATAATTGTCTTTTTTAGATCTTGATTAATTTTTGAAAACACGTCTAAAACTGCCTCTGAAGATGAGGAATTCAAACTTCCAGTTGGCTCATCAGCAAATAACACTTTAGGTTGATTAATAAGACTTCTAGCTATAGCTGCTCTTTGAGCTTGGCCACCTGATACCATAGAAGGCAATCTATCTTTTTCATTAGACAATCTCATCATGGTAAACAATTTAAGTGCTTCGACTTCAACATCTTTTCTTGGTTTTTTTGTCAAAAACCCAGCAATTGTAATATTATCTAATAAAGATAGATTTGGAATAAGGTTGACTGCTTGAAAAACGAAACCTATTTCTTCTCTTCTAAATTTCGCTGCCTTTTTTTCGTTTAAGCTTAATAATGATACGTTTTCATAGAATACATCACCTGAAGTAATTCCATCTAGTCCACTTAAGACGTAAAGAAGGGAACTCTTGCCAGAACCAGAGCTACCCATGATAACAGTAAAATCTTCTTGATAAATTTCTAAATCAATGTGATCTACTGCATTCAATCCAAATCCATCAGTCAAAAATGTTTTGACCAAATCTTTGGCCTTAATAATACATTGTCTCATAAAAACCCTCTTTATTTATTTTTTTTGATAGACGTTTTTGGTTCTATCAGAAACGTTTAATATCAAATCTATTGTTCGATTATTTTCCTTCTAAAATTATATTAAATGGATCAGTAATATTTAAGTGTTTAATACTCCATGTGTTTTGTTTTTTTTCTATGACCCCGTGCAAGCGAATTGGCCAAGTAAATGTAAACCCCAATGACATCTCTTTGTATGTAAGTGCAATATCTCTTCTTACCATAAACAGTTTTTCTTTGTCTGGTATGCTTGTTTCCAAAGTTTTCAATATATGATTTTTTAGGTCTTTTTCCATGTCTTCTTTTGTTGTTTGTTTTTCTAGTGTCGCATATATGGTGAAAAATGCATGTTTTGAGGTTTTTAATAATGTAACTGATTCATCCGGGATTTTTAAATTCAAATCATGATTGAAGCATGATGAAATATCGTCATCTTTGTTCTTATCAAACTTAGTACCTTTATGATTGATAATGAAGCTATCATCACTAAACTTCAGCTCTGAGATACTGATATCTTGTTTATGACCTAAGGCTTTTATTTTATCAATGTCATTTAAGAATGCTTTTTTATATGGCAACACATCTTCAAATCGTATATCCTTGTAGAGACTGTTATTCATCATAGAAAACATAATACGCTTAATCTTTGCGCGGTTATCATGCTCAACAAAAACAAATGAAGTCATGATTGGAAATATAACTGAGCGTTGTTTTTGATCTCTTGCATGTAATAAGTGTGACAAATAATGCTGCACATCCATGAAGTCATAAGTTCTTCCAGACTCCATATTTTCTCTAACATAGCCTGCAAATTTGGCATATGTTTCATCGTCGTCTTTAAATTGATATGTTAATGCACCTTCAATATTCACATAAGTAAATGAGGGATATTGCTTAATATCAACTGTGTCAAAATTTAGACGATAGTCACCCCAGTATTTCCAATCAGAAATAAATAATTCTCTGCTTTGTTCATCAGTTAAACAAATCTCGTTAATACCTGTTCCAAATACAATGAGATTGTCTTTAATAAACAATAATTTCATAAAGTCATCAATTAATGATGGATCTTTTTTTATGTATGCATCTTGAAAATAGTTTAACGCTTTTATAATTTTATCTTTCACTTTCTGTTACCTCACATTCAATACTCTAATTATTTATTTCTTAATCGCGAGCATATTAATCATAAATATTACTTCATTGTCTTTTTGCATATTTATCAGTCATTGAACTCAGTAGTTTCCCCATTGAAATAGGCAATAAATACATGAGAAAAACGGTGAATCTATTTCGCCTAGTAAATGTAATAATCCATTTTCTTCGATGAATCCGTTTCGATAGACCATAACCCACCACTTCTGGTTTCGCCATAAACTCATTAGGAACTGTAAGTCCCTTAGATGAAGCAGTTCTTGTCAATGGAGGATGAATGATATGAAACGAAATATTTGTATGTTTATATTCTAAATTAAGACATTTAACAAGCGACTCTAGCGCTCCTTTAGATGAAGAGTAAGGGCTTATATTTTTAAAACCCATTATCCCAACTCCAGAGCTAGTCACAAAAATGTCTCCTTTGTTTTGTTTTTCGAAAAGTGGCAATATGTGTCTAATCAGATGAACTGCACCATAATAATTAACATCAAAGACTTTTTTAAATGTCTCTATTTGGGTATCATTAAATGAAGCAAAGGTACAAAGACATGCATTATGGATCATATAATCAATTTTCTTAAATGTGCTTATTGCATGTTCAATACTTTCTTCTACTTGATTTTCTTGACTGACATCACATTGCACATACATTAATTTATTTTCATCATATATTTTGGATAAATGCTGTAAATTGTCAATTTTAACATCTAAGACAAAAACATTGTGTCCTTGCTTAAGAAAGGATTCAACCATGTAATACCCTATACCGTCATTTGCTCCACTGATTAAAATGTTAAGTTGATTATGCTTTTTCATTCTTTTTCCCTACTTAAGAATGGTTTTTTGTTCCATGCTCTAATATGCTCAAAAAAGTGGTAATGATTTTTTCTAGATTTTTTTCTGAAACTAATGTTAAATCGTCATATGTTTCAAGAAGATAATCATTAAAGAAGGCCAATTGGCTTGAAATATATCTTGCTAAATACTCAATTGATATATCATTTCTTAACTCGTTTTTCTGAACTGCTTTTTCAATAAAGACAGTAAGAAACTCATGAGTTCTATTCATCTCTTCTCCTAAAATACGTTCTTTCGTGTGTGTGCTGGAGTGTTTCCAAAAATCTACTGATATTTTCGCAAGAACAGGATAGCTTTTTAGAAACTCAAATGTCGCAAAAAGCATCTTCTTGAACCAATCGAAAAAATTCAACTGATCAAATGTTAAAATAACTGGATGTGCAAACTGTGTTTTTTTATCGTTGATAATTACAACAATATGTTTGAATAAATCATCCTTACCCTCAAAATATTGATAGAAACTACCTTTTGCAATTTGAGCTTTCTCAACAATACTTGATATACTTGCTAAGTCATAACCTTTATCATGAAACTCTTTTATAGCAACATCTAGAATTAGAGATTGCTTTTCGAATGGCAAATTCATAAATGTATCTTTAGGCATTGTTTTTCTCCTTATTTATATAGTGTGAATCCCATGATTAAAAAGCCAATACCAACTGCTGCAACAAAAATATCTACAATCCATAGTTTGCTATATTTTGCATTTATAAAAACTACAAATTTCTTTGAAGTCTCATTCCACCTAAAAAGCAAACTTATAGATTTAATTGATGCAAGCGTTAATACTGTAGTAAGTATCCAAGCGTATGGTTGATAGAAAAAAATCGTACCAATCCAAACTAGAAATGCAAGTGAAATAGCATACAACATTAATAACTTGACAGATGTGCTCATTTTTTGACCACTATATTGTCTTCTAGCGAAATCATATAGCTGATCATGAAAGAATATGCCAAAGAAAACTTTGACCATTGCAGAAAAAACAGAATAAAGCAAATTGTGTTGAATATATTTAATACCATAATAATAACTCCCTTTCTTAATGTGACTTTTCAGTCATGTGACTGACAAGTCATATTATACACATAGTTTATCATTAAGTCAACACCTGATAAAAAATTATGTATTTTATGGGGAGATCAACCAATATACAATCGTTATATTTTTGTTTAGAATTAGTTATAGTTTTGACTTAGTTCTTTTCTTTGCTTGATATGTGTGTATGCGTATATTAAGGATATAGCAATTATTGCAACCGCATTAATAATTACTTCACCGTATCGAATAAATTCTGTATATTTAGAAATATTTATTGTACTCTTTAGTGATAATATGGAACCAGAATTGTCACCTGTACTTAATAATGAAAGAGCGATATTTAAAATCGTATGAACAACAATACTAGACCAGATTGATCTCGTTAAATCATATAATAAGGTAATAAGAAACGTTGCTGATAATAAAGCAACAATATATGAAAACTCAAAGTCTCGATTTAGAAAATGTGGAAGTAGAAACAACGGTATTGAAATCAAATATGCAACTACGATATTATGCTCTCTATAAAAACGGTGCAAGTATCCTCTAAATAAGACTTCTTCGTTTATACTCACTCCTATATATAGAATGATCATAATAATTATAGGTACATATTCTACATTATTCCTTATTGAAACATAACCATTAGATATAACGTAAACTGTATACAAAATAAATCCTGTTATTATAATCAAAATAGCTACCAAAGACAATATGGATGTCTGTTTATTCCAGTGAAGTCCCATTTTTTTTATGGAGAGTCGATGGATAAACCGATAAGCTAGACCAACAAAAACCACAGTGATACTAGCAGTAATTGCTATTGTATAAACAAAACGAACGTTCCTGACATCTGTGTACTGTGGTAATGAAAACATTGATTGAAGCGAAAGCATCACAACTAATGAAATAGCAAAAATAAATATGGTTGTAAATAAAGGTATCAAAAAAAAGATTACTTTTTTCATAATTATTCGATTCATTCGATATTGAATTGAATGAATTTCCTTTCATTTTATTTAATTTTAAAGAAACGCTAATATATTCAATTTTTACCACATTATTTTTTTAATTTCAATACTTTGAGTATTAATTTATTAAAAAATAGGTGATTAAAATCACCCTTTACTAAAACCTGTAGTTTGGAACTATGGGTTTTTACTTTATAATAAGGGTGGGTGATATCGTGAACACATATCCTGTAAACATTGTAAATGAGTATCTAAGACATTCAAATCTCAAAATCAATCGTCAAGGTTACTCTATAGCTGATATCTTTCGAGACTACTGGTCAGATTTTCTCTTAAACAATCCTAAATTGAACATTAGACCCGTTGTTTTTGACAACGTTGAAAGAATGATGAAATGTAAAACCCCAGATCTTGGCTATTCTTTCTACAGTTGTCCAAATTGTGATAACTTTATGATTGTATATAACTCATGCAAATCTCGTTTTTGTAACAGCTGCGGTGTCAAATATGCCAAACAACGTGCTGTTCACACCTCCAATGTACTGATGGACTGTGCGCACAGACATATCACATTTACGATACCTGACTCACTCAGAATCTATTTTAGACAGGATCGCTCAAGATTAAGTATCTTGTTCGAAGCGGTGAATCAGACGCTTCAGTATCTATCACTTAAGCATGGGAAATCAAAACGTTGGAAACTTGGCTATGTTTTGGTCTGCCACACCTTCGGCAGAGCCTTAAATTTTAACTGTCATATCCATGCTCTTGTTTCTGAAGGCGTGATTAATAAATCGGGTGAGTTTAAATCTTTAACATATTTTAACTTTGAACTCTTGAGAAAATCCTTTATGAAGACACTTCTAGACTTGCTCCATAAAACATTAGGTCACGGATTTTATAAGGAAAAATGTGCGCTTTATGCTTCAAAAGAAAACGGGTTTTATGTCTATGGCCCAAGTTTAGATAAAAAATCTCAAAAAGGGCTCATTGAATACGTACTGAGATACACAGGAAGGCCTGTCATGGCTGAATCTCGTATAGATGATGTAGATCATGTCAATCGACAGATTACTTACACCTATGAACCTCACGAGGATGATCTGCTTCCTGATGAAGAAAAAAATGGTACGATCACTGTGACCGAAGATATCGATGCGTTTATTAAGAAACTGATTGTGCACATTCCTGAACACCAGTTCAAAATGATTCGTTATTACGGTGTCTATTCCTCTAAAGGTAGAAAACTTATTCCTAACTATAAGAAGAAAAAATCTCTCAAGTCCTTGTTTCCATTAAAGTGGAAAAATCTTATGCTTCAAACTTTTAAGTTTGATCCTCTGTTATGTCCTTGTGGTGCGACAATGAAATATGAGTTCGAGTCCTCCCATTATCCATAACTACAGAAAGTTGGTATAAAAGATGAATTTAAAGTTTAAAATCCACAGAAATCCACGCTCAGATGAAGAAATTGAAAGTTTAATCCAAGAGTTTGGTGATCAAACTGAGTGGGATGGTTCACGTATCTTTGACCCTAAGAATCCTGACCATCTCTTGTCTGAACCCAAGGTTTGGCTAAAGTGTCAACGCTGTGGGAAGGAAATTGAGTTCTCTTATGAATCTTTGGCTCATTTAAACTACAGTACGAAAGGGTTACCCTTTATCATGTGCACCACATGTAATGTTAAGAAAGGCATCATGTTTCCAAGAGATTTAACCGAGTAAAAATAAAAACTCAATCTCTATTTCGCCTAGCTTTTCTTAGGCTTTTTCGCGTTAAATTACTGAACTATCAACTCTTATATATCCATTTACTAGAAAAGACGAACTTTCCTAGTAAATAAAAAAAGCCTTTCCATGAGCTGGAAAAGCATTTCATATCCATATTGGTGACCTGTAAATACTCGCGAAATTTTCCAAGTTTAAAATGAAATGCTAAAACAATAAATATATTTTTTTCGCATGATATACTATCATTATCAAAGAAAAAAGGATGTGAATGTATGAAAATCGGAATTATTGGTTCTGGTGATGTTGGAAAGACATTGGCAATTGCATTTAGTAATCATAAACAAGAAATCATGCTATCTAGTAGATCTCCTGAAAAATTATCTTCATTTATCAATGAAAACAAGAACATTTTGATAGGTAATCCTTTTGAGACTGCAAGCTTTGGAGAGGTCGTGATTAACGCAACCCCTGGTTTAAAGTCATTAGACGCACTACTACCTTTAAAACATGCGCTTTATGACAAAATATTAATTGATTTATCGAATCCTTTAGAATTTCCTGATATAAAGCTATCTGTAGTAAACACTGACTCATTAGGAGAACAAATTCAAAGACTTCTACCTGAAACTAAAGTCATTAAGACATTAAATACTGTGAACTCCAAAATTATGGTTGATCCTTCATTGTTAGGTACGCTAGATCACGTAATGTTCATTTCGGGAAATGACTTTATAGCTAAACAAATTGTTACTGACATCTTAAAAGACCTTTTCAAGTGGAAACACGTCATTGACCTAGGTGATATAACTGCTGCCAGATCACAAGAAATGCTACTTCCATTATGGTTGAAATTATGTGAGAAAATGGGTAGTGGAGCATTTAATTTTAATATTGTAAAAAAGAATAGAGCAAATAATGAGGTTTCCAGCATTTGGAAACCTCATTATTTTATTCCCTATTTTGAATGAACTTAATCAATAAACGCATATTTTTTGTTAATGTGCAAACTGATGAGCATTTTTTATCTACTCATTTTTGTTTATCTGTAGATAGTTTTTCTCATAACTTCTGAAACGGTTGTACCATGAAACTCAACATATTTCTTTCTGAGTTCTGACCCTCTATTATTCATTCTAATTGATACGAACATATAATCATCTCAATTGTGTTACATAAATAGAACAAACACAATACATTGTATAACATTCAAACTATTGTATATACTTCTTTATTTATGAGTTAATTAACTAATACATCCATACTTACATCTCTTCTAAGATAAATGAAAAAATACTATAACAGTTCCTTCTTCACAAGCGATAATGCGGATTCAATCACTTTATCCATATCATAATACTTATATTCTGCAAGTCTTCCACCAAAGATGACTTGAGATTCTTGATTAGCTTTTTCTTGATACATGTTATAAATCCTTTGATTGCGCTCACTGTTGATTGGATAATAAGGTTCATCCCCTGGTTTCCAATGGGAAGGATATTCCCTAGTAATAACAGTTTTTTCTTGTTTTCCAAAGTTAAAATGCTTGTGTTCAATAATTCGTGTAAATGGTACTTCTTGATCCGCATAATTAATGACTGCATTTCCCTGATAGTTCTCGGTGTTTATACTTTCAAGTTCGAACTTTAAAGAACGGTATTCAAGAGTGCCGAACTGATAATCATAGAAGCGATCAATAGTGCCCGTATAAAGGATTTTTTTAGCTACCCCTTCTAATGACTTCCGTTGTTCGAAAAAGTCTGTATTAAGCCTTACATCAACGTTTCCAAGCATGCGCTCAATCAACTTAGTATATCCTTCCTTTGGAATTCCCTGATAAGTATCATTGAAATAGTTGTTGTTAAATGTGAAACGAACAGGTAGTCTTTTGATAATGAAGGCGGGCAAGTCTACACATGCTTTTCCCCATTGCTTTTCAGTGTATCCCTTAATGAGTTTTTCGTAGATTTCTCTACCAACTAATTTGATGGCTTGCTCCTCTAAGTTGGTCGGTTCTAATCTTTTATATATATCTTTTTGTGCTTCGATTTTCGCCTTAGCTTCAGCAGGAGTCGTGACACCCCATAGTTGATAAAACGTATTCATATTAAAAGGCAGATTATAAAGTTTGCCATCAAAGAACGTCATCGGTGTATTGATGAAATGATTAAATGATCCAAATTGGTTCACATACTCCCAAGTCTCTTGATTAGAGGTATGAAAAATATGCGGACCGTACCAATGTACGTCCACATCGTCTACACTTTTCGTATAGATATTACCCCCAATGTGATCTCTACGATCAATGACCAAGACTTTTTTTCCTTTTTTTGTCGCTTCGTGGGCGAAGACTGATCCGAATAACCCTGACCCTACGACTAAATAATCATACATAATTTAACCCACCTAAAAACAACTAAACCAAATAGTAATTTGGTTTCAGTTGATTATCCTAACTTAACTTTCTTTGCGAGATACAAATAACCTCTAACCATCAAGAAACTCTTTATTTTCCATGGGAAAAAATTTACAGTCGTATTATAAGATCTATATCTTAAATAGCGATACATTTTTTTATCATTATTCTTTATATGTTCCCAAAGGTTAGACAAATCCATTCTTCTCTCATCAGAATCAGAAGCTACTGTAAACATCTGTGTGATGATTAGCATCGCAGCGATGCAATGCTTCATATATTGTTTCAATCCTTTTTCCATCATTGTCAACTGCTCATATGTATATGCCTGATTCAAAATCTTGAAAACTTTGATTTGTTGCTGATATCTTTTCGTAATGTTTTCAAGTGTCACAGACTGATCCATTCTACCAAT
This sequence comes from Peloplasma aerotolerans, assembly GCF_030012175.1. GTDB lineage: Bacteria > Bacillota_I > Bacilli_A > Acholeplasmatales > Acholeplasmataceae > Peloplasma > Peloplasma aerotolerans. The sequence goes on along the minus strand of NZ_JASCXW010000022.1, from coordinate 11,415 downwards.
GAAATATCGATACAAAGGAAGTGGCATATAATAAATCGTTTTGACATAAGGTAAAGGTACATATGCAACGATATTATCAACGTAAAATGTATGTCTTGGTAGTTCTAATCCGATTTCTCTTAATATATCTGTCCTATATATTAATGCGTGCATCAATAACGTTTTTGAGTACCTAAAGTTTTTCTTGATTTGGTCCCATCTAAAAATTTTATATGCTGGAAAGTTGTCAAAATAATCTCTTTCATACTGCGTTTGATCTTCAACATGCTCATACACGAAATTGGTGATGTATAGATCCACCTGTTTGTTCTCTTTTGAATGCTTTCTCATTTGACTGAGTAGTTGCTCCAAGCTGGTGCGATCCATCCAATCATCAGAATCTAAAACTTTAAAATATGTACCCTTAGCAATTTTCAATCCAGCATTAATCCCTGATCCATGTCCACCATTTTGTTGATCAACGACTTCTATTAAATGCGGGTGTGCTTTTTGATAAGATTTTGCAATATGTAGTGTTTGATCTTTAGAGCCGTCATTGACGATAATAATCTCAATATCATCTCCAAATCCAAAAAGCGATTCAATTGCTGTATGAAGATATTTTTCTGAGTTATATGAGGGTATAACAAAACTTATTGTTTTCATGATGTATCTCCACGAACTTAATACTCTGTGTTAAGTTCCTTTTCTGTTTAATAATAACTATGAATATTGGGAAAATACCCATAATGAGATGGCTGCATTAATGATCGTCGTAATCATATCAGCAGTCGTCTCTCTTGCCCCCCTCCAACCCCATGTGTACATGAGTAAAATGCAAATCGGTGCTTTGTACCACCTTTGTAGAGCAGTTGAAATCATGGTAATCAAAATGTGCGCAATCTATTACCATATCGCTGCAACTCATGGGTTGGTGTTCGACTTACCCGTGATGTTACGTATTTTGCAAAAAAATTAATGATTTGCGAAATCTCCATCGTTATTTTAACTGCTAGGGAATAGGCAATGACACCAACACCGTCACTATTATACCAAATACGTAGTCATCACCTTTAAACATGTTTAAAATTCTGATTGCTTGTACTTCAGGATCTGCTCTAGCTTCTAAAAAAACGCAAAAATCAATACTACTCTTAATTGCTTTGTGCTTGTATATATCGATTTCTCAGTTCTAACTTACTTTTACCTGCGATAAATATTCTTTAGGTATTTCTATTACATTTGAGGCAGGGTCTTCATTGATAGCTTCGTGTTTACCCCAAATTTTATTATATAACTTATCAATCATTGACTGTTTTTCAGTTTTTTCTTCGATAATTGTTTCGTATTCGTTAATAAATTCTTTGGGTACTTGTCCAATCGTAGTCCAAGTAGCCATTGCTTTTTCTTTTGGCATACCTAGGCTAATTGCTTTTTTTCTAATTGCATTTACTGCTTGAATTTCTCTTAACTTATTGCCATTCAATTTATAAAATCTCATTGAAATCAATGTGATAACCCATGAAACCATAGGAATAAGTGCAAAAGTAATTAGTGCTGAAGGTAATACACCTGTATAGTCACTAATGACAATGCCTGTACTTGGTAATTTACCATTTAGTGCTGGAATGAAACCAACAATGAATACAGATAATAATAACGTAGCAAATGAAGATACAAATTTATCGATTAACGAGAATAAAGTTCCCATCATACCTGGAATATAATTACCAGTTCTATAGGTTTCATAATCTGTACAATCTGCAATCATTGGAATAACCATTTCAGATCCAAGATTATATGCACCATAACCTAAACCAAACATTACAATCCAAGCAAGCGTAAACAAGTTTGTAGCTATGTAAATTGATCCATCATTCCTCCAGTGTAATAATGACAAATTGAAATTTAGATCATCTTGATTCCACATAAGTAATAAGATGACTATCCCAATATAGAATAAAAATGCAATGACAGTAAATTGAGTGACTGCACGTTTTTGCCCTTTTTTACCTGCAAGTTTTGCGCCAACAACAAACAATATACCCATAAATAAGAATGAAGCAACATACATTGGAATATATAGTCCATTATAACTTCCCATCATGATGCCATAAATAAGCACCGCTACAGCACTAGAGGTCGCAATCGTTGAAGCTAGTTTATTGGCACCTGCTGAGAAAACTAACCATCTAATTTGATTGTTATGTTTTAGAACGCTAATAAAGTCTCTTAATTTAGCAGATTTAGTTTCTTTATCGATACCCCAGTTTTCTGGAACATCCTTTTTCCATATAGCAAACACTGCAAGACCAGTATATAACATTGATAGTCCGATGCAGATTGGTACTAAAATATTGTAAAACTCAGGATTATATTGCGCACCAAAATCATTAGCTATATCTAAAGGTTCGACGAACATTGGTAACAATCCATTACCAATCATATTAACAAGTACAATTGAGCCAATCATACCAATCATATTCCAAACCACAAATTGTGATCTTTGTTTTGGGTCATTTGTAATACAAGTCTGTCCCGCTTTTGTTACTGATGTTTGAGCAGTATAACCAAACACATAAACTACATAACAGACGACAAATAAAACCCATCTTAACCATGATAATTCAATAGGTCTTATTAAGAAGAACATCGCAATCACTGAGATTGCTAATAATAAGTTTCCAAAAATCATATAGGGTCTAAACTTACCTAATTTACTATTGGTTTTATCAATTAAAGCCCCTATGAAAGGATCAGTAATTCCATCAAATATACGCATTCCAGTAACAAGTGTAGATAACACCACGGTTAATGCTCCCATTGCTGCTGCTGATAAAATACCACCAATAAATCCACCACTTAGGTAGTATCCACCATAATACGTTATAAATAACATTAATGTAAAATACGTGTTTGTTGCTGCATTATTAAAAGGAAATAAAGCAATTTGATATGTTTTCCCCCTGTTTATATATTCATTATTTTCAGTTGTAATATCCTCTATCATGTTTTTTTCCCTCTTATTTTTCCCAACTTACATTTTTAGTTTTCTTAATTTTGTACTCTTTTGGTTTTTTATTTACTTTTATAAATTGGAATTCGTCTTGTAAGTTGTTTGATTTAACAACAACATGATTAGCTTTGTTCACGACAACTATTACTTCAACTTTATGATTATGAACTGCCCCACTATATACAAGATCACTATTATGATATATTTCTATATCACTTTGATTTGTATAAACTTTAATTTTTGTTTTCTTTTCTTTTCTCTTTTCATATCCTTTATCACAAAGATGAACGAAAGGTTCTTTTGCCCAATTCGCCTTATAAAGAAAGAATGCATCTTTTTTGCGCTTACGATTAAAAGTTATTAATCCTTTATGATTCATGCCTGGTTCACCACCTTGATTTCTTGCATCTGCAGCGAAATCAAACATATTCCAAACATGTGTTCCCCAAATATAGTCACGTGCTTTAATGATATCTAACATACGCTCATGATAAATCGCTTGATATGCTTCAGTGTTATCTCCACGTCGTGGAAATCTATTAAATACTTTATCAACACCTTCAGCCCCGTATTCTGATAATCCAAGAATTTCATTTGGATATTTTTTATGGTATCTATCCAATTTCCATCCAGCCAATGACGTAAATGGTAAATACCAGCCAAAATATAAATTATATGATACTATATCTGGCACTCTGTTTAATTTGTTGTTAATTCTTGCTGGCATATAGTTGGCAATGATTGTTTTTCTTGAAGAATCTAAATCATGAACTAAATCATTCATTTTTTTATGGAACGCTAGACAATCTTTACCTGCATATGAGATAGTGATTTCATTTGATATACCCCAAGTAACGATACTTGGTCTATGGTATTGTTGAATGATTAATTCTCTCATTTGCTGTTTTGCATTATCATTTGCGTGATTCATATGTTTAGAGATATAAGGAATTTCTGCCCAAACAATAAACCCCTCTTTATCACATAAATCATAGAAATAATCATCATGTTGATAATGGGCAAGTCTTATAGTGTTTGCGCCAACTTCTTTAATCAACTCAATATCTTCATTATGGTCTTTTACTGTTAAAGCATTCCCAATTTTAGGTCTATCTTGATGTCTACAAACGCCACGAAGTGGGTACTTCTTACCATTCAAAAAAAATCCATCATTTGAGTCAAAATGAAATGATCTAAACCCAACTTGATACTCAATACTATCTAAAACTTTAGTACCCTCTTTTAACTTAATATCTACAGTATATAAGTATGGATCTTCCTTACCTTGCCATAGATGAACATTATCTAAGATTATTGGATTTGTTGGTTCTCCATTATATACAGATTTCCCTTCTTGATCTTTAACTTCAACACTTACTTTTCCTTTACCAATAACATAAGTTTCAAGCTCGAGATGTCCTTTTTGGTCAATCACATGTGCATTTACTTTAGCACCTTTTGAACCATAATGTAACAAATCAAAATGACTATCCTGTACACCAATGATTGAAACATTTCTATAAATACCCCCATAAAATGTAAAATCTGCTTTTTGAGGATAAACTCTATCATTGACTGCATTATCAGCTAAAACATATATCTCATTTTGTTCATCAACATAATGAGTTACTTCATATCTAAATGTTGAATACCCTCCATCATGATGTCCTAAATGGTTTCCATTAAAGTAAACATCTGATGATGAATTTACCCCTTTGAATTCTATAAAATATTTCTGACCTTCTGGTAATTCGGTTCTTGTTAAACTTTTTTTATACCAAAATTTATCTCTAATATAATCATTACCACCATCTTGGCCATCAATACCATTCCAAGTATGTGGTAAATCAATCTCTATAAAGTTTTTATCTGTCAATAAATCGTAAGAGACGTCCTCTTTTAAGAACATCCAATTTTGATTTATATTTCTAATATTTCTCATAAAAAATCTCCTTGTATATTATGTAGTGTAGATTTAGGATGAGACCTAGCTACATTTAGTGTTATAGTATAGTCAAGACATAACTAGAATAATCCACTTATTCTCGTTACATGTTTTTGTCGCTACTGAAAGTGAGAACCTGCTTGCATGACTTCATAGAACAGTTGTTTATCACAAACTCAATCCTATGTATTCATGTTTAATGCAAAGCGCTTTCACTGATTATATTATAACAATATAAAATACAATAATTTCTACTTTTACATAATTGGTATTTCTCTTTGCACTTTCAGTACATTATGGTTCATTAGAATATTTTTTGATAGAACCACAAAAGCATTCATATGGATATATTTAAATGTATATACATACACAGTCTGTAGATAAAGTTCTATACTTCGGGGTTTGGTGTTTTTATTTCATGTATAAAAGAGAGATATGATTGTGCTTATTAAAAATGTTCTCAATAACTGCTTAAACACGTTTGAACTTCTGGTTTGATAATGTGTGCGGAGTACTCTCTTTTATTTTTCAATAAGCTAGTTAACCTAAACTAAAATGAAAAAAGTACCTCAAACGAACTACTTTGTCTACAGACTGAAACACACCTTTACGATACACTCATAAAGGTGTGTTTACTTAATTACTTTTTATCGTAATTAAAATCAGATATTGGAAACAATATCGTCAAGATAAACCAATTATCTTTTGTATCAATTCGTAATGTGCCCCCATATTTTGATACAATTGTTTGAATACTTTTTATCCCATATCCATGACCTAATTTATCTTCTTTTGTTGTAATTAAACGACCATCTCTATATTTCAATGGATGTTCATAATAATTCTCCATATTTACAATGAGTAACGCATGTTGTTGGTGTATACTGATATTAATAACTCTATTCTCTACATTTTCGACTTTTCTCGATGATTCTATAGCATTATCAAACATATTACCAATAAATGATGTAAGCTCCATCGTACTCATAAATGACAATTTTGACCCCTCTATTGCGTAAGTTAAACCAATTCTTAACTCATCACATTGCATTCTCATTGAGGTAACAATTGTGTCAATAACAACATTACCTGTCTCAGCTTGCAAGTAATAACCTTTAAGTTCTTTTTCAAAGTCATTTAAATGTTTATTTTTAATCTCATGATTGTTCTCAGCACGAATCAGATTTATCAGATGTTTTATATCATGATACCTTTGATTCGCTAGTTGTATATTTTCTTTGGACTGAAGATATTGATCATAGTATTTTTGAAATGTCGTTTGAAGTATTGTAATCTCTTTTTGAGATTGAATAATAATCTGATATTCTTGTAAAACTAAAATAACGACAACACCACATAAATCAACTAAAGTTCTAATATAAAATATTTCTTGTGGATAAACACTAGATATGGGCGAAGGGATGTTTAGAAATGATAGATTACTCATGAAAAATACAATAATCATGATTGCGAAAACTGTAACCATGTTATTTCGTTTAATCTCTGGTTTATAACCCTTTATATGGTAATGCTTATATATAACATAGAAAATCAACACAAAGATAGACGTAAAGACAATGAAAATAATATATTGAATTAAAAGTAATCCACTATAGTTAATTGCAGTTCCGATATAATAATAGATTTGCCATTCTATGGCCGCTACAAACTGAGAATAAATAAATGCTTGTGTTGCTAAGTAGATGGCTTGTACCCATGATACTCGTGCGGTTGAATAAATAAATAAAAACATTAAAGCATACATACTAATAATCGTGATAATCCATAAGCTATCACTTAGTGTTTCAAAATACACTTGTGCCAATAAAAAAATAGTTAATGCGATGAAAATACTAACTATTGTAAAATTTTTAGAAAATCGTTTTGGAAGAAAATAAATGACTAATACACTAAATGTCAACTGCAGAATACCATAAAGTATTTTAGAAATCGCAGTACCTTCAATCATCTTAAATGCCGCCTTTGAAATATTCTGTTAATACATCCATAAATTTCTTTTTTCTGGCTCTACTAATCTTCAATCTTGTTTTATCTACAATTACATAATCACCATCAACACCTTTAACGTGTTCTAAATTGATGATATAGGAATTGTTGCATCTAAAAAAGTTTTGCCCACTTAACTTCTCTTCCCATTCTTTTAGTGTTCCCCACAAACTATAGTCTTTTTCAAATGTACTTATAATAAGTTCATGTTTTACACTTTCAATAAAATGTATTTGAAAAGAATCAATTTTCTTAATGCCTGATTCTGTATTAATAATAACGTGATGATTATTTTGCTGATCGATTTTTTTCAATGCTCTTTTCAACTCTCTTGAAAACTTAAAATAGGTCACAGGTTTGATAAGAAATGATTGAGCATCAACCTCATAGCCTTTAACAGCAAAATTAATAAGATTAGTAACAAACATAATCAACACTTTTGAATCCATTTCTCTAATCTTTTCTGCTGTTGCAATGCCATTTAGTTGCTTCAAATCTATATCTAAAAATAATATGTTGTATTGACATTGATAATTATCAATTAAGTTATACCCATCGCTATACTCATCAATATAAAACTCAACATGATTCTCATTTGAGTATTTTTTTAAATTTTCTTTTAGAGCATCACTATAATTCTGTTCGTCTTCAACTATTGCAACCTTATACGTATTCATATATTACTCCAATTTGCTTTTTGTTAATTATTATACCATATTTTTCATGCACAATGGTCTAAACTATTGATTTTTAAGAGCGTTACATCATAGGAAAATATGATGTATAAATAAAAATATCCTCACTTATTCATGAATGTATATCTACTATATATATACACAAATAAGGAGGATTTAGGGAGACTAAGTAACTAATAATGCAATATATCACTACTATTTCATCATTAGTGAAGCTTTTTTAAGTTTAACACGATATACTACTCATCGTCTTACTGTCAAGACAATGATGCATCTAGAGGATAAACATCCGTTTACCTTTTCACTTTCATATCAATAATCAACCAAGTTGTTGATAATCCACTGAGTATTATCAATGTGACTATTGATGCTGTTAAAGTCGTTTGCCACCATGGAGTAATCTCAAGAATTTCAGTGTTGATATCTATGCTATCCATACCACGTGAGTGGAGTACCGTATATAAAACGCGATGTGCAGATTCACGCATTGCTTGAGCAATTTGAGCGTTAGGTGTTTCTCCGTTAGGGCCATATGCTGCAAACTCGAATCCCAAATCAGTCACACCAGTAATAATTGTTCCTGTACTACCAGGATAATTGTCAGGAAGGTCGTTACCTGCAAGTAATTCATGAGGTTTACTCATATAGTCGCCTTCATACATGTCAGTTACAGCAAACCCACTCATGCCTACCTCTCCGCGTAGCCAATCAGTGAGTAGCTCTTTGGAAGCACCTGCCCAAACTGCGCCAATTCGATTAAAACTTGTCATTACATTTTTGGCATCTGCATAAACAATAGGTAGTTCGAAGGCGCGCAAATAAATCTCACGTATCGCCTGTTCTGTAACCCAAGTACCCAAACCTTGTCTTTGGAACTCTTGGTCATTAAGTGCAAGGTGTTTGTTATAAACGTATACACCTTTAGACTGAATACCTAATGTTTTATATGCTGCAATAAGTCCTGTTAATGTTCCATCTTCAGAGAAGTATTCGAAAACACGTCCTGCATAAGGTGTACGGTGAATATTAATCCCCGTACCATAAAGGCCTGCATACCCTGCCCACATAGCGTCTTCACCTATAAGTTCACCTACCTCCTGTACAAGTTGGTCATTCATCGTTGCTGCGATAAGTCCATTACAAGGATAAGCAGTCCCGGTCATATCCTTATCAGGGTCGTTAGTTTGGTTAGCATAACCGTTAGCTCCAGCGGAATACCTTTGCGTGACACCTGAAGGTCCGTTGTGATCAAGTGTTTCTGGTTTGACAATTGAGGGTAGAGAAACAGTCATTCTGAGTCCTACAGCGGTTAATCGAGATAATTCAGCATATGTTAATTGGTCCAATAGCTCATCCCACATTTCATGATCAAAATCTAAATTCAGCAAGGAAATAAGTTTGTGCCTAGTTGCTGCGGAACCCATAACTGGCCAATTGTTATCATTGAGAGGAATATCATCATCATCCAGAATTGTATCAGCATACATTATATCTGTCATCACAAGTCTCTCATAGTTGTCATTAAAACCATCTTCATCCGTGTCTTGCCAAAACTTTAAAGTACCTTCCCAATTATTTCGAGATAAATAAGTAACATTATTACTTCCACCACCTACATAACGATTGATATCTGCGCTTTCAAATAAGCTAGTCACATCAGCACCTGTCCCATAGGATTTAGCATAAGTTAATGCGTCAAAGCCATATTGTACACTATAAACCATATCTTCATTTCCGTTTGCAGTCATACCGTCAGTAACGGTCTTTCCCTTTGCAGCTAATATGTTATTTATCGCTTCATGGCTATTTTGTGCCGCAGTTAAAAAATATTTCCCACTATTTATAATGTAAGCACCTGTACCTAATGCATCGTAACTTGCTAAATAGTATTCTGGAACTGAAACTGTGATAATCTCACTTTGACCTTGATTTAGAACATTGGACGTCTTTCCATAGCCAACCAAATCTACCGATGACTTCTCAATTTGATGTTCAATATCGTAATCAGTATAAGGTTTTTGTGCGTAAATTTGGACAGTCTTTTTCCCAGGTAAACTACCAGTATTCGTTACTTTAACGCTGACACTATATATAGTGTCTCTACCACTTCCATTTTTAGTAACATTAAAATCACTAAAACCAAAAGTCGTATAAGAAAGTCCATAACCAAATGGATATGCAACAACATCATCATATGTAAAATCGCCCGTATTAGGTGTACCCAACACAGTGTCTTCATAACGTGTTTCAGTATAACGATACCCTATGTAGATACCTTCTTGATATACAATATAGCTTGTGTATTTTGAAGCACTAGATGCGTAATTGTAGTCATTAGCATTGGTGTAAGTATATGCACCAAAATTAGCCATAGCAGGGTTTAATAAATTATTAGTCCACCATGTATTAGGCAATGAACCTGAAGGATTCACTTCGCCAGTTAAAAGCTCACCAACTGCATAAATACCATTTTGACCAACAGAACCAATCCACATCGCTGCATCAACACCGTATGCATCATCTTCTAAAAATGCGCTAGATATAGGGTTTGCACTATTAATTAAAACTACAATACCACTTATATCTCCTGCATCTTTTAATGCCTTCAATCCTTCAAGAATACCTAATTCTTCTCTGTTTAACATCAAATAATCAGAATTTTGATAGACGTCAGCCTGCAAAGGATTCGTTCCACCATCTGAGTGATTGGTAACAGCTAAATCGCTTGCTTCACCTCCAACACGACCGACAACAAATACAGCGACTTCACCTTTTCCAAATGTGCTAGCTGCACTACTTTGAGTTATTCTACTCCATCTCGCCTCATTAATTCCTCTTTTTCCAGGAGAGAAATCACGACCATATTCTTCTGAAACGTACCAGTCCATAAGTGGCTTATTGACGACTGTTAGGCCAGCTTCTTCAAATGAATCAACAAACGTTGGTGCACCACTAGTATCTACAGCACCTGAACCGGTGCCACCATAAACTGGAAAAGCGGCAGTAGCACCAAACAATGAGACTTCATTCTCTAATAGTGGTAAAATGCCATCATTCTTCAATAGTGTCGCTCCTTCAGCTACCACTTCTTGTGTCTTAGCAAGTCCTGCTGCTTTTAATTCAGAAACTGAAGAATATACTGAATCATAATAACGGACATATTCAGCACCATCTCCTGGATCCTTAATTAATACAGAGGTATTGATGTTCAAAAAACTGTTTATCTGACCTGAAAACTGTCCTGCAATATTATTTGCGAAAACAGTTACTATAAGTAATGCCACCAGGACATTTGTCAAGATTTTTTTAATTATTCTCATTTTTTTCATGATGCATGCTCCTTTATTTTAAGTTCCTTACTTATATTTCTTCATATAAAGCGCTACTTCGGAAACTACAAAATTCAATAGAAATAGCACTGCACAAATTATAAGTTGTGTAAACTGTGGAAATGGCTCAATGCCGTAAATTGTGTCAGATATCGGCCAAATAACCATTCTAACAAACATTAAAAAGGAAATGCCACTGCCCAAGCACATGATTGTAGGGGAAAACCCCGCGAATTTTTTGCCACTTATTAGTAATACTACGGCAACTACTGCAGTCACCGGAAGCAAAATACAAATTGCCACACTAAATACTGGTTCTTTGTATTGAATACCGCTAAATAATACACCATAACATACAGAAGAAATAACTGCAAGTAGTGCGGAAAATGCGGTAATATAAAAGCCTAATGACATTTTATTTAGTTCTATCGTTTTCATGTCTAT
>NZ_JASCXW010000021.1 GCF_030012175.1 Peloplasma aerotolerans | reverse complement strand
GTGTAGATCAAACATGATGTTTTCCATTTCATTCGTTTTGAAGAATGGTTCCCATGATGGATGCGTTGGTCTAAATGCGTCATGAAAGACGATTGGTTTATCGGTAATGGCTCTTATTTTTTGATAAGCATCTTTATAAAAGTCTTGGATAATATTTATGTCAATGGTTGTAAATGGTTCATTTAAAATTTCAATACCCCAAAATGATGGTTCATCTTTGAAAGTTCTTACGATAAATTCTAATCTCTCAACTGTTTTATCGATATTTTTTTGATCTAGATGCCATTCCATAACATTTTGGATACCACCATTGTCAAATCCGTTTTGGCAACCAGGAGCAGTATGTAGGTCTAATAATACATGAAGTCCTACTTCGTTCGCCCACTTCATTGCGCGTTTAATATAAGGTAAGGCACTAAAGTAAGGTGCATCTCCTTCTAACCACCAAGGAATTGGTAATCTAATGGAATTAAGTCCTAAGTTTTTAATATCAATAAAATCTTGTTTTGTGAAAAAAGTTTCCCAATGATGCATAAGTTTTTTTTCTGCATCATTTTTTAAAGTTGAAAAACCTGTTTCATCATTCGATTCTATATCTTCAAATAAACTTGGTTTCATCCACTGTTCTAGTACAAACCATCCACCTAAATTTACACCTTTTATCTTATGCATTGCTGCCTCCATTTCATTGTCAAAAAGGATAGGTTATCTATCCTTTGATTGATCTCTTCCATATAATATTGTAAATGATTTAATCTTATTTCTCAAATCTTTAGATAATTCTTCTTTGAGTAATCTCCATTTCCAGTTGTTTCCGGTTGTTGAAGGTATGTTCATTCTGCCTTCTTCGCCTAGGTGTAAGTAATCTTGCATCGGAATAATAACTGTATCGGCAACACATGCATGTGTTGCCTTAATTAGGCTATCAACTGGGCTACCATCACCTTGATGATTAATATAGTTTAGACAATATTCCAAATCCTTTTTAGGAAGGTTATCAAACCATGTTTTTGTTGTTTCATTGTCATGTGTGCCTGTATATGCAATTAAATTTTTGTGATATAAATGTGGAATATAATCACTTTCTTCTCTTGAATCAAATGCGAACTGTAAAAGTTTCATTCCAGGAAATCCTGTCATTTCAAGTAGCTTTCTAACTTCTGGCGTAATAACACCTAGGTCTTCAGCGATAATATTAACGCATCCTAATTTTTCTTTAATCACTTCAAATAGCTTAATACCTGGACCTTTTTTCCATTCACCATTTTTAGCAGTTTTTTCACCATAAGGTACACTGTAAAAGTTTTGGAAACCAATAAAATGATCGATTCTAATCCAATCAAAGAGTTGCATCGATGATGCGACTCGGTCAACCCACCATTTGAAATCTTCTTTTTCTAATGTTTTCCAATCATATAAAGGATTCCCCCATAATTGACCGTTTTTAGAGAAGTTATCAGGTGGTACACCTGCTACATGTATTGGTAATTTTTCATTATCTAAATCGAAATATTTAGGATTAGCCCAAACATCACTACTGTCACATGATACATAGATTGGCATATCACCAATAATCATAATGCCTTTATCGTTTGCATACGTTTTTAATTTAAACCATTGTTCATATGCTTTATACTGTAAAAACTCATTGAAATCAATATCTTCTTTTAGCATTGCTTGATATTTTTTCATCGTTTCTGGATTTCTAAGTCTTAACGCTTCTTCCCATTCAAGCCATGATGCTCCACCATGATGGACTTTAATTGCCATAAAAAGTGCATAATCTACTAACCAATCTTGATTATCTTTAACAAACTTTAAATATTCCGGATTTTTTAAATCGAAGCGATGAAATGCTTTCTTTAAAATTGTAAAGCGTTCATCGTATAGTTCTTTATATTCAACATATCTTGGAGAAATAAAGGTTGCTTTAATTTCATCTTTACGAAGTAGTCCTTCTTTGATGAGAACATCTAAGTCGATGAAATATGGATTATTTGCAAACGCTGAAAAGGTTTGATATGGAGAATCTCCATAAGATGTAGGACCTAATGGTAAAATTTGCCAAAATGATTGTTTGCTTTCATATAGAAAGTCAACAAATTCATAGGCAGCTTTGCCAAAGCTTCCAATGCCATAGTTGCTTGGTAAGCTTGAAATATGTAGTAATATACCGCTTTTTCTCATAGTTTCTCCTTAACTTCAAACACGATAGATTCATAAGGCTTTAAGTAAATAGTTTGGTTCTTAATCGTATGTTTTTGATAATTGCTAACTATTTTATTTAAAATGTCGTATTTCGATAAATCATATTTGATTTTCTTTCTTGAAAATGAATTGATAATAAGTAGTGTTTGCTGATGATTAAAACGTTTATACGTATAAAGGTTTTTATCATCTGGATCTAGTAGTTCATATTCTCCATAAATAATTAAATCTTTATAGGTGCTGTTCTTTCTTAAATCAATTAATCTTTGATAATGATACCACAAAGCATCTTGATTTTTAAGGTTATTTACAACATTAATCTTTTTATAGTTTGGGTTTACCATCATCCATGGTTGTTCTTTTGAAAAACCCGCATAACTTTCATTTGACCATTGCATGGGTGTTCTTGGGTTATCCCTGGAACTTAAAGCTGCTTTTTTTAATGCTTTAACTGGATCGTCTGGTTCTTTTTCTAAATGATAACGATATGCGTGAATACTTGAGATATCATTAAACTGAGACACATCTTCAAATGGGAAATTGGTCATTCCAATTTCTTCACCTTGATATATAAAAGGTGTTCCTCTCATCATATGTAATGCAGTAGCAAGCATTTTTCCTGAAGCTAGGGGATATAAGTGATCACCATATTGACTCATTAAACGTGGTTGATCATGATTTAACCAGTTTAAAGGTAACCATCCAATATCTTTAAATGCTTTTTGCCATTTATTAAAAACTGATTTCAATAAGACAACATTGGTTTTTAATTGTTTTGTACTTGTCACTTCATGAAGATTATTACACCAATTGTGGTCAAAATTAAAAACCATTGATAATTCATTCGAATCAAATGAAGCATACTTGATGCCCTCATCAATCGAAGCTTCTCCTCCGACTTCACCGATTGTGACACAATCATATTTGGAAAATACTTCTTGATTGAGCTTATTAAGATAATCATGTACCTTTGGTAAATTAGAAAACTTATTCCAATCTAGCGGATAACGATCGGTTGATCCTTTAACATCTTCATATGGAGCTCGATCAAGATGCGAGACAGCATCGATTCTAAACCCATCGATACCTTGATCCAACCATTTTTTCGCAATCTGAATCATCTCTTCATGAACTTTTTCATTTTTCCAATTCAAATCAGGCATTTTATCAGAAAATATTTTCATATAATAGCTATCGGTTAGCTCATCATACTTCCAACAACTTCCACCAAAAAAAGAACCCCAATTGGTTGGTTCAATCTTTTGCCCATCTTGTTGTCTTCCTTCATGCCAAATATAGTAGTCACGATAAGGATTATCAACCGATGATCTAGACTCTATAAACCAAGGGTGTTCATCCGATGTATGATTTAATACAAAGTCTAAAATAACTTTGATGCCTAATTGATGTGCCTTATCAATTAACTTTTTTGCATCATCCATCGTACCAAACTCTTTGGAGACGTCAAAAAAGTTTCTTACATCATAGCCATTATCGTCCATTGGTGAATCATAAAACGGACAAATCCATATTAAATTGATGCCCAAATCTTTTAAGTAATCAAGTTTTTCATAGATGCCATTTAAGTCACCTATACCATCATCATTACTATCATAAAAACTTTTTGGATAGATTTGATATCCGATACTTTCCATCCACCATTTTTTGCCCATGTTACAGACTCCTTTGACTACAAATTCATTTTATCATATATACTATATGGATAGAATAATGTTAGCGGTTTCATATTTTATTATTTTGTCTGCGTGATATAATGATTTTGGTGATCAATATGAATAAACTAGCCTTATGGCATAATGCAAAATCAGAATACTCTTATGCATACGATTCAAAAACGTTACATATCATGCTTCGCACAGCTAAAAATGATGTTGATAAAGTTCATATCATTTATGGCGATCCTTTTTCTTGGGAAAGTAATCAATCGGGAAAAACCGTTTGGAAACATGAAAAAATTCAAATGAATAAACGTTATCAAACCGATGACTTTGATTATTATTTTATTGAAATCAAACCTCCATACTTAAGAACGAAGTATGCTTTTTTGCTTGAAAATAAAAAGCAATTCTTATTCGGTTCCAAAAGAGTGAAAGATATTGAGTCAAAAGATGATTTATATGACCTTTTTGATTTGAGTGAATATTATAATTTCCCTTATTTAAATCATGAAGATTTACACAATACACCAGATTGGGTCAAAGATACGGTTTGGTATCAAATATTTCCTGACCGTTTTTATAGTCACCGGAAACACAGTCAACTTAAGTGGGGCAAATTACCTGTCAATAATCACGAGTTTTATGGTGGAGACTTATTAGGTGTTATTGATAAGCTTGATTACTTAAAAGATTTAGGGATAACAGGTATTTATTTCACACCAATCTTTAAAGCTCCTTCGGCTCATAAGTATGATACTGAAAACTATTTTGAAATTGATCCACAATTTGGAACCAATGAAGATTTTGGACTGTTAGTTAAACAAGCCCATAATAGAAATATTAAAGTAATGCTTGATGGTGTTTTCAATCATAGTGGATACTATCATCCGTTTTTTCAAGATGTCGTTAAAAAAGGTGAGGCTAGTGAATATAAAGACTGTTTTTTTATCGATAAACATCCAGTCGTTAACTTCCCTTTAGATCATGATGGTAAACCTATTAATTATTATGGTATTGATTTAAACTTAAAGACTTTCGCTTTTACACCTCATATGCCTAAGTGGAATACCTCAAATCCTATTGTAGAAAAACACTTGCTTGATTGTATTAAGTTTTGGATAGAAAAATATGATATAGATGGTTGGAGATTAGATGTTTCTAATGAGATAAGTCATGACTTTTTAAGACAAATTAAAAAAGTGAGTAGAATGGTCAAAAAAGATACGTTTATCCTAGGCGAAAATTGGGATTCTTCAATTCCTTGGTTACATGGTGATCAGCTAGATTCTGTCATGAATTATGATTTGAGTTACCCAATATGGAAGTATTTAGAACATAAAATAGATCTAAAAACATTTAAGAACATGGTAACCATGTATTTAGCTCAAACGCCTAAAAACGTGATGGAAAACATGTTTAACCTTGTCGGAAGCCATGACACCATCCGGATTAAAAAACGTCTCAAAGACGATGTTAGAAGGGTTAAACTCAGTTATTTATTGATGTTTCTATCAGCTGGAGCTCCTAATATCTATTACGGTGATGAAATTGGAATGACTGGAGAACATGATCCTGATAACCGTAGATGTATGTTGTGGGATGCTAAAGATCAAGACCATGACTTCTATGCTTTTTCAAAGCGTTTAATTGAACTCAGACAAAAACATCCATCCTTCACGGATTATGATTATCATTTTATTGATTTAGATATCTTAGCATTTACGAAAACATCAAAAAATGATGAAATACTTGTTTTTATCAATAATGGAAAACAAATGAGTGTTGAACTACCTAAACAACTGATGGGTACTTATAAAGACTTGATTTCAAATGAAAAAATCGAACTTCATGATAAAATAACCTTAGAAGCATACCAATACCTACTTCTAGAAAAGGGGTCTATATGATGAAACCGACCATTCGTGATGTGGCCAAAAAAGCCAATGTCAGTGTTTCAACTGTCTCTCGTGTTATTAATCAAAAAGGTTATGTCCACGAAGAAACTAAAGTACTCGTCAATAAGATCATTAAAGACTTAGGCTTTATTCCTAATCAATTGGCAAGAAGCCTAACCAATCGTAGTTCTAAAATTATCGGGGTTATCGTACCTCATATAGGTCCGTCTTTTTATGGTGAGTTATTAGAAGGCATTGAATCACAAGCTTCAGCATATGGCTATAAAATCATGTTTTGCCATACTCAAGATGATCCTGATCGTGAACTTGAATACTTGCAGTTTTTTGAATCATATAATATTGAAGGTTTAATTATCGCATCAAACTTTTCGAATCGTGACAAATTGGCTGAATTAAATATTCCTGTTGTTACAGTTGACCATATTTTAGATGAAAATATACCATCAATTACTTCTGACAACGTCAAAGGTGGAGGACTAGCAGCTACTAAACTGATTGAAACAGGTGCTAAAAATATTATTTTATTTAGGGGACCATCATTTCTATTAACAACCATGGAACGTACAATAGGCTTTTTAAATGAGAGTAAGAAACATGATTTGTTTGTCGATATCTTCGATTTCGATTTACTTTTTCCTGATTTTAAACTGATTGAAGAAATCCTAAAGAACAACCCTCACGTCGATGGTATCTTTACATTTTCGGATACACTTGCCTTCGCAACTTTAAATATATTGCAAAAATTAGGCAAAAAAGTGCCACAAGACGTGTCATTAATCGGATACGACAACACACCTTACAGCAATTGGGTGACACCATCTATAACAACTGTTCATCAGTCTGTTAATTTTATGGGTAAACAATCATTTATTAACTTAACAAGACTAATCCGCGGGGTTGAACTAGACAGTTTACATGATATTATTGATGTTAAATTAATTGAAAGAGAAACAACAAAATCTAAATAAGCAAACAAAAAGCAGTTCGCCATGAACTGCTTATTTTTTGATGTGTTTGAAAATCATTGCTGATAGTGGACCTAACTTTGGTTTAATGAAATACTTAAACTGATTTTTTTCACCTTTAATTGCTTTTAAAGGTTTCCCGTTATATTGATCACTTCCAAAATAGATTTCTTTATCACTATTAATTATTTCTTCATATACCCCTGATAGTGGTACACCAACTTCATAAGACTCATGTACATTTGGTGTCATATTTAAAACAACTACCAAAGTTTCAACATCACTTCTTCTAATATAGGCAAAGACACTTTGATCTTGGTCTTCTACAATCGACCATTCAAACCCTTTTGGATCATGGTCATAAAAGTAAAGTGCATCATGATGTAGATAAACTTGAGCTAAATCCTTAAAGAATCGATTCGCTTTTTGGTGTGCAGGAAAATCAAATAACTTCCAGTCTAATTCCTTTTGGAATGCCCATTCACTAAAGGATGCGAATTCTTGACCCATAAATAGTAATTTCTTACCAGGATGGGTGATCCATAAACTTAATAATAATCTCCAATTTGCCATTTGTTGAAAGTAGTTTCCAGGCATTTTATTGACTAAACTACCTTTCATATGAACAACTTCATCATGGGAAAAAGGTAGGATAAACTGTTCATTAAATGCGTATACTAAGCCAAATGTTATTTTATCATGATGGTATTTTCTGTGAATTGGATCTTCTTTAAAATACCTTAAGACATCATTCATAAAGCCCATATTCCATTTATAATTAAATCCAATACCACCGTTATCAACTGGATGTGTTACCATCGGATAATCGGTTGAATCTTCTGCCATAAATAATACGCGGTCATCTTTTCCAAATAAATGGAAACTCAGTTGTCTCATAAAGTTAATCGCGTCCTGGTTAACCCCTTTTTGCTTGTTTCCTAAATAATAGATTAAATTAGAAACTGCATCAATTCTGTAACCATCAACATGGAAATAATCCATCCAAAAGGTTAATGCAGAAAGCATAAAACTTCTGGTTATACCTTTAGAAAAGTCGAGATTATTCGTACCCCATGTAACATTTTCTCTACGTTCTTTATCGTTAAACTCATATAATGGTGTGCCATCAAAAAATGATAGTCCATGTGCATCTTTGCAGATATGTCCTAAAACCCAATCCAAGATAACGCCTATACCAGCTTGATGGAAACGATCAATCATATACATAAAGTCTTTGGGTACGCCATATCTTGATGTTGCTGCAAAATATCCAGTGCCTTGATATCCCCATGAATCATCAAGTGGATATTCATAGATTGGTAAAAACTCAACATGAGTAAATCCTTGATTTTTAACGTAATCGATTAATTCATCAACGACTTCGTTATAAGGTTTAAATGCAGCAAATTTTCTACGCCATGATCCTAAATGAACTTCATAAATTAAAAGTGGTTGTTGATAACTTCTTTTTTTATGGTAAAACCATGATTCATCATTCCATTTATAGAAATCAATGTCATAGACTTTAGAGGCCGTTTGAGGTCTTACTTCAGCGTAAAAAGCAAATGGATCTGCTTTATATATGATACGATTTGCATTTGTATGTATTTCATATTTATAAGTTGCCCATTCATAATTACCCGGAACTTCAATTCTAAAAAATCCAGTGTGATGGATTTTAGTTAAAACATGCTTCCAGCCTTCATATCCATTGAACTCAGATACAAGTCTCACTTCTTTAGCATTAGGTGCATATACTGTAAACTCGGTTGCTACAATATCTCCTTTTTCATCCCTGATGAGATGCGCACCTAAAAACTGGTGAGCATTAGCTGCTCGACCTAGTAAGAATTCATTAATATCAAAATCTGATATAAGTCTCATGTGCATCTCCTATTTCTTGATATAGATAATATAGATACCTGGTTGATCAACTATTAAACTTTTACCCTTTGTTAAGGCTTTTTGTGAAGGGAAGATCAGTTTCCCGCCATGCGTTGTTAGAGCTTCTAGTTCAAAGTCATTTTTTATATAATGTATCAGTATTTCTTGATTGCTTTCTAGTTTATATATCAATAAATGCTTTTCTTTTTGAATTGTTACATTGTCTTTGTAAGATGTTTGTCGGTATAGGTTATACTTTTTTCTAAGTTTAAGAAGTTTTCTTAGTTTTTGTACGTTTTCTCCATGAGTGTTCCATTCAATTTGATTGATGGAATCTGGACTTCTATAAGAGTTTTCAATACCTTTTTTTGTTCGATAGAACTCTTGTCCTGCATGATAAAAAGGAACACCTTGAGATATCGCAATCAAATGGTTTGCAAAATCTTGATAGACTTTAAACTTTTGATCTTCATTGTCATAACTTAACAGCATTTTATCATAATATGTCAAATTATCGTGACATTCAACGTAATTAATCGATTGATTAGGAGACAAAAACAAATGAGGAGACCCTAAAATGCTTTGCATTGCTTTATTGGATAAATGGTTATTTCCCATCGTATAACCAAGTTTGTCTCCGTGCAGTTCACCTTTCATCGTATTACGATAAAAGTCATTGAAGTGAGCATACTTTGGAAACAAAGCTTGATTATGCATATTTGATCTTTGTCTTGTTGGAACTTCTGTTTGCATATTCCATCCTTCACCATATAACATGATATAAGGATTAATTTCTTTTAACTTCTTTTCAATTTCATGCATGGTCTCAATATCCATTAAGCCCATCAAATCAAATCTAAATCCATCAATTTGAAAGTTTTTCACAAAATGAGATAAGCTATCGACAATCAGTCTTCTTACCATATAATTCCTAGTTTCGATATCATTACCGCAATATGAAGCATCCGTCATTTGATGATGACGATCATGACGATAAAAATATCCAGGAACAATATCGTCATACGGAAAAGTTTTAAATTGATAAACATGATTATAAACAACATCCATATTAATACCCAATTTCAAATCATGTGCAAAATTAATAATCTTCTTTAAACCATTAATTCTATCATATGGATCTTCTGGATGTTTACTATACCAACCTTCTAAAGAAAAATACTGGCTAGGATTATATCCCCAATTATATAAACCGTCTTTTAAAACATCATCGACGCCTTCAAAATCAAATACTGGTAAAACTTGTAAATGTGTCATTCCTAACTTCTTGATATATTCTAAAACAGATCCCTTTAGGGCATCACTATATTCAATAACGCCTTCATAAAGACCTTTTGAAGTTACATCAAGACCAATAGACATATCTCTAATATGACCTTCATAGATCACTGTATCCACATAATTTTTAACTTTAATATTGGTTTGTTTGATTGGAATGGTCTGATTCCAATCAACAATATGACTGCCTTTTGTTGATGCTGCAACCGTATATGGATCTTTAACTTCTTTAAATTGATCCACTAATCTAATTTTATATGTATAAGTTTTTCCTTCAAGGTTTCCATGAACTCTTGTTTTCCATATGGGTTCTTCATATGTCATTTGATATTCATCTTCATGAATCACGACAGATACTTCTTTAGCAACCGGTGAAAACAAATAAAAATCAGAATGATCTTGATGATAAACACATCCTAATGGACCATCATATCTAAATTTCTTCTCAAATTCAGGTGTTAGTGTGACTAACCCTATTTGTAACGGATAGGTTTGATCATTAATATGAATAACATCATTTTTATGTAATAAAATTGGATGTTTGCTGACAAAAAACTGATTAAAACCTTCGTTTTTTAACCAGTTTAATTCATTTTGATCTAATTCAATTTTGTAAATATAATCTTTGCTTTCAATTCGAACTAAATGAAAACTCTCTATAAAAACATTCATTTGATGTGTTCCTTTAATGTATCAATAATAATCGGAGACTCTCCTATATTTATTTTACCATTTTTTACAATCAATTCTTCCTCATTAACAAAATTCGTATATGTACCATCAATTATAGGAACTTCAATAGTTGTTTGATCTTCTAAATTAAAGATACCTAACAAGAATTGGTGTTGATATGTATATGACAATACGACAACATCTTGACTATTATGAACATTGAAATTTCCATAGACAAAAATAGGTTGTTTTTTTAATGCTGCCATTCTTTGAATAAAAGGTTCAATCGAATTCGATTTATTCCAAGGCACTAAATCAACATCAAACAATGTTGGTTCATGTGTAACACTATGTTCTTGTCCTGCATAAACAAATGCAGCACCTCTTAAGAAAAACATCAAAGCATTCATCTGAATAAAATGGTTATGATCTCTAACCTTGCTTCTTAATCTTGGTTGATCATGATTTTCAAAACTTCTTAACTTAATATAGTTTTTAGGATATGTTACTTCTTGTCTCGCGATTTCTTCAATCCATCGAGGAAGTTTTGATGGATCTCTTAAATACTCATTCATATATTCGAAAATATCATAGTCGTAACACATATCAAAAGCTTCATACATTTGTGAATCGCTTGAACAGTCATATCCCATATCTCTTAAATATTTAATAAATCCTGGATGAACTGATTCCGTTAACCAAATCATATTTGGATTGACTTTTTCAACTGCACTTCGTGCTTCAATCCAAAAATCTATCGGTAATAATGGTGCCACATCACATCTAAAACCATCAACTAATTTCGCCCAATAAACTAAAACATCAATTAAATAATCCCAAACTTCACGGTGTGCGAAATCAAGGTCGGTAATATCACTCCAGTCACCAACACGATTTGCAAATTCACCTTTAGCATTCTTATAAAACCAATGTGGTTTTTCATTCACTAATTTAGAATCTCTTGATGTATGATTAAAAACGATGTCAATCATCACTTTTAATCCTCTTTGATGCGCTCCATCAAGCAGTTTCTTAAAATCATCTAGAGTTCCTAAATCTGGATGGATTGCATAATAATCTGTAATCGAATAAGGACTTCCATGTTCACCTTTTCTAGCTTTTACACCAATTGGGTGAATCGGAAGTAGATAAAGAACATCAGCACCTAAACTTTTAATGCGATCTAAGTCATCAATCACACCTTCAAAGTTTTGTTTTTCTGAATGTTGTCTAGGAAAGACTTGATAAAACGTATAAGATCTAATTTGTAAATCCGTTTGTCTTGCCATGAGATTTCGTCTCCTAAAATTTAATTTTTGTAAGTTTCCAGATATCTTGATTGTACTGTTCAATCGTACGATCTGATGTAAAGAATCCAGAATGTGCAATATTTGCTATTGACATTTCTAACCATTTTGAACGGTCTTTATATGTTTCGTTAGCAATAACATGTGCATGTGCATAAGCATCAAAATCCTTTAAGACTAAGAAATAGTCACTGTTCAATAAGTTATTTAAAATATAATCGAAATGTTGTGGGTTTTCATGCATACTTCTTATGAATGAAAAAACATTTTGTAATCTTGGATCTTCATTAAATATTTCTCTTGGTTTGTATCCGTTATTTGTATGAATTTCACTCACTTGTTCAGCTGTTAATCCGAAAATAAAATTATTTTCTTCTCCTGCATACTCAACGATTTCAACGTTTGCCCCATCAAGTGTTCCAATTGTTGGTGCTCCATTCATCATAAACTTCATATTCCCTGTACCGCTAGCTTCTTTGGTTGCTGTTGATATTTGTTCTGATAAATCAGCTGCTGGCATTAAATATTCTGCATAGGTTACATTATAATTTTCAACAAAAACAACTTTGAGTAAATGATTCGTATCTGAATCCTGATTAATGATTTCAGAAGATCTACTGATTAATTCGATAATTGCTTTTGCCATATGATAACTTGGTGCGGCTTTTGCACCAAATATAAATGAATGCGGATAATAATTTTTCTTGAAAACTGGATCTGTCTTTAATCTTTGATAGACATAGATAATATGTAAAATGTTCATTAACTGACGTTTATATTCATGAAGTCTTTTTATTTGGATATCAAAAATGCTATTAACATCTAATGAAACACCCTCATGCTTTAAAATATAATCCGCTAAAGCTTGTTTTTTAGCAAGTTTCATTTGATCAATCTTTTTCTTTGTATCTTCATCTTTCCTAAATGCATCTAGTCTTTCTAATTGGGTAAGATCTTGTCTCCAAGTTGTTCCAATTTTTTCATCTAAAATTTGAACGAGTTCATGATTCGTATGGATTAACCAGCGGCGATGCGTGATGCCATTGGTCTTATTATTGAACTTATTTGGATATAATGTATAGAAATTTTTCATTTCGATATTTTTTAAAATATCTGTATGTAACTGTGCAACACCATTAACACTAAATGAGCCATAAATACAAATATGTGCCATCCGGACATGATGATGTCCAATTAATCCCATAAAATACATTTGTTCTCTATTAAATCTACCATCTTCTTCAAGAACACGCTTGAAGCGTCGATTCATTTCTTGAACGATTTCATAGATTCTTGGTAATAAGTTTCTAAAAATTTGAATATTCCATTTTTCAAGTGCTTCAGATAAAATCGTATGATTTGTAAATGCACATGTTTTTGTTGTAATATCCCATGCTTCATCATATCCCAAATACTCTTCATCCATAAAAATTCTCATCATTTCAGGAATGACTAATGTTGGATGTGTGTCGTTAATTTGGAAAGTATAGTACTCATGAAACTTTCTAATATCTCTACATAAAGTTTTATGTTCTAATATAGCAGCCTTAACACCTGCAGCACTAAAGACATAAGATTGCATCAATCTTAGTGTCTTACCGTTTTCTGTAGAATCATCAGGATATAGTACTTCCGAAATGTCTTTCGACATTTTAATATATTTTTTGTCTTGCATCATTTGCTTATCACTTGGTTCTGTTGACCACAATCTTAGCGTTGTCACGACACCATTTTGATCACCTACGATTTTTACGTCATAAGGAACTGCTTTAATCCATACCGGATTAATCAGTTTTGTATGCTCAACATAACCAAATAATGGAATATCTATTGCCTCATGATCTCTTCTTGTTTCCCAAATGAAAGGTTGATCCAACCAAGGGTCTAAGTGTTCTACTTGTTTATGGTTTCTAATCTCTTGTCTAAAAAAGCCATGTTGATATCGTAAACTATTTCCAAAAAGTGGTAACGATAAAGATGCTGCAGAATCTAGGAAGCATGCTGCAAGCCTACCTAGGCCACCATTGCCTAATCCTGCATCAGTTTCTGATTGTTCAACTTCATTTAGATCAATGTCTAGATCTTGAAATGCTTTTTTTACAACATCATAATAACCACTATTTTGAAGGTTGTTAGTAATTAATCTACCCATTAAAAATTCCATCGAAAAATAAATGGTTTTCTTTAAATTATTATCTTTGATATAAGCATTTGTTTTTCGATATGCTTCATCTAAATTCGTCTCAAGTAACTTCGCTAATATCGTATAACGTTGGACGATTGAAGAATCCTTTAAGTCAACGTTATAAGTATTTTTTATTTCTTCTATAAATACCTTCTTAAAGGTTTCTTTGTCAGTAAAAATTGTTTGCATAGTTCTATGTGCTCCTTTTATTCATGCCTATATATATTTTACCATGCTTTAAAAAAAGCATGAGTGTGTAACCGTTTTCATTTCTCGACGGAAAAAAGGATGATTTCTCACCCTTTTGTAGCGCCAGCCATGATACCTTCGATAAGGTATTTTTGGAATGCCATATAAAGTGCTGTAATGGGTAAACCTACAAGAATTGCACCTGCGGCAAATGCTGAATAATGTTGATAGTTTAAATCGTTAATAAACCTGAATAAACCGACAGCAAGTGTCCATTGTCTTGATATATCATAATCAGGTGGTGCACCAGCAGGTGCAAACCTGAGTAGATAACCTGGTAACAAGTAATCCATCCATGGTCCCATAAACATCGATACAGCAACAAACGTTAAGATCGGAACAGATAAAGGTAGAATGATTTTAAAGAATATTTGAAGTTTATTTGCTCCATCAATCATTGCTGATTCATCTAAGTCTTTAGGAATTTGTGATAAGAATCCTTTAATAAGCCATAAGTTACCTGGAATACTTCCACCAATATACAAAATACTTAAGTATGTTGGTCTTCCTAGAAGGTTGAACTTCCAGAATAAGACATACATGGCGATTAATCCCATAAATGAAGGAAATGCTTGTAATACTAAAATGGTGAGTAGTCCAGCTTTCTTACCTTTAAAGCTAAAGCGAGCAAAGACATAAGCTGCACCAGTAATTAATAAAGTACCACCGAGCATATTGATTAATGCAATCGTTAATGTATTTGTATACCATCTTGTAAAGTTCGTTTCTTCAAAGAGATATGTAAATGCTCCAAAACTTGGGTTTGATGGCCAAATTTGATTTGGAACATCACTTCTAACATTCGCGAATGCCATACCAAAGATATAAACAACTGGTACAATAACAATCACTGCAACAAAAGTGATTTCAGCGTAAATCAGTAACCTTGAAAGCATACTTGAGAATTTAAAGATATCTCTCATGGATTCTTTGGTTGCATTTCTTCGCTTAGGAATTTTCTTGTAATAGTAGAAACCATAAACTGGAATTAACCCCATCAAGCCTGGTTTAATGCCTTCATAACCCTTTTTACTTGCGTATTCAACAACTGTACCTTGATGTAATAAGAATGCTAATATAATGACGAACACGGTAAATAAAGTTTGTAATAGATTATTTGATAATGATAAATAAATAATCACAGATGTTGGAATAATAACAATAAATGCACCTAACAATAGTAGTCCATACAACATAATTCTTTTGCCAAGAATTTCCGGACTTATTAAATACTTAAGTTCTCGATCTGTTACTTTAACTAAAGGTTTATTTTTTTGGAAATATTTAAATCCGAAAACTGGAATTAAAGCAATCAAACGATATTTAATACCTTCATAACCTTTTTTCTGTGCATAATCGTAAACAGTTCCCTGGTTGACCAATAAGATTAAGATTCCAAAATATATGAGTAATATATGTAGAATTGTCATATCTTAGTCCTCCTGGAAAGCTCTTGTTTTAGATAGGTTCCATGCGGTTAATGAGCCTACAAACAAGAAAATCAATACTGAGAATACAGATGCCATGTTGTATATAGAGTATTCAACAGTTAATTTATACATCCATGAAATAAGAATATCTGTATCACCAGCAAACCCTCGACTGGCTAAACCTGTATTTGGTCCACCACCCGTGATAAAGTAAATCACCCCGAAGTTATTAAAGTTTCCTGAGAAAGTCATAATTAATATCGGTGCTGTAGAATATAATACCAAAGGCATCGTAATTTTAATAATTTTTTGGAATTTGGTTGCTCCGTCGATGTCGGCGGCTTCGTATAAGGTTGCATCTATGGCTGTCATAACGCCTGTCATTAGTGCCATAAAATATGGGAACCCTAACCAAATATTAACGACAACAAGTGTTGCTCTAACGAAAACAGGATTAAATGGATTTGAAAACCATTGAATATTATCTTGACCTAAATATAAATACCTAGCAAAACCTTCTAGTGTATTAAAATTGACACCAAGCATACCTAAATTTTGTAAGATTGGATAAACACCTATGTCTTGTAAAAACTGGTTGATAAAACCAAATTCATTAAACATTACAGAAAATACCATTTGAGATAACAATGCTGGTATTGCCCATGGGAGAATTAAAACAGTTCTCCATAATTTTCTAAATACGACTTTTTCACTGTTAAGAACTAATGCTTGGAAGAATCCACCAAAGAATACCGTAAATGTAGATAGTACTGCCCAAATAACCGTCCATCCTAATACTCTCCAAAATGCTCGTCCAAATGATGCACCTAAACCGGATGTGAAATTAAATAAAGCAAAGAAGTTTCTTAGGCCGACCCAATCAAACGTTTCTAACATGGATTCGTTACCCGCAATATTCGTAAAGGCAATCACAAAACCAAACACGATTGGCATAATGGATATAAAACCTAATACAAATACAGCTGGTGATAAAACGATATATTCAAAACTGTTTTCATAAACATTTGCAAAATATTTTCGATCACCTAAAACTTTTTCTTTTCTTCTTTTTTTCTCTGCTGTTTTATAAGCATCGCTTACTGACCAAAACATTAGAATATAAAAGAAAAACGATAAAATCACAGCAATTAACCCTTCAAGTAAGACCATCATCGAGACATGTCCACGAAATGGTAATTCTTCTAATGGGCGAATATGCGTTGCTAAAGAATAAGGTGACGTTGATGTCCCAATTAAAGCATTATTTAATGACATATGACCTGTGTAGTTTATTTTACTCGTGGTTCCTAGTGTAATAACTCCCCAATAACCCCTGACAAACATACCTGCACGATCATAGAAAAAATCGTTATATTCATCTAAGAAATGATCACGAATTGATGGGTTAAGTTCAAAATAAACTTTTAACATAAGACGTGTATAATCATTATCAGTAAATGCATTACCTGGTTGTGTATATGTATATAACATTGACTGTCTAAATGTATCTAGAAATGGTGTTGATTTATA
Source organism: Peloplasma aerotolerans (assembly GCF_030012175.1). Taxonomy (GTDB): domain Bacteria; phylum Bacillota_I; class Bacilli_A; order Acholeplasmatales; family Acholeplasmataceae; genus Peloplasma; species Peloplasma aerotolerans. The sequence goes on along the minus strand of NZ_JASCXW010000021.1, from coordinate 15,654 downwards.
TTGTAAACGAACAGAATTATAAATTAATCCTGGTTCGATATATTCAAATATCATATTATTAACACGATAAAGCGGTCCTATAACTTGAACAACAGGTACAATAATACCGGGTTGAATGGTAATTGTTGCTTCAGTTAAGAGATTGACATATTCAAAAGAACCATCGTTGATAACTCTTAGATATAACACACCTTGATATCGGTATATTTCACCTGTTTTGCGGTAAACAACGAGTCCTTCACGATTGAATCTGATATTATCTTCATTTAATTCGCCTGTCAATAGCGTCGTTTCAACGTATTGTTTTTGATTAGATCCAGTAGCAAGTGTAACATCTCTTTCTACATAATAGATGCCTTGATCATCAAGATACAAAGTCTCTCTTCTAAATAAGTGTTCTCTACCTTCGGTTTCGAACTCTTCTGCTGGAATAATGACATTAGTTAAGCTATTTATATAAACGATTGGATTGTTCTTTTTTAAATCACTAGCAATAAATTGGATGAGTAATGCTTCTGTTAGATTTTCTTCTCCATCAATTTCTAGTAAAAAATCTTCAAAATCTGCATAACCTACACCATTATTTAAAAATTTATTATAATTATAATCAGCTAAAAAACCAAGTTGAACATATTGATCACTAAAATCTTTTCCTACAATCTTGTCCATTGCATCGGTTTCTTCAAAATATTTACTTGTAAATAATTCAATTGAAATGAACAGTGCAAAAAAGAAGAAAAAGAAAAAAGCTTTAAGAAATTGTTTATTGAGAACTTGGCCAAGTCCCCAAACAAGTCCAGAGGCAATTGCTTTTATGATGCTAAATACTTTCATTTAAACCTCCATGTAATAACTAAATGAGGGCGGCAAATGAAATCTTGCCGCCTCCACAAAGTTAGTTAAATTAAATAACTTTTAAAATACTATGAACCTGAACCTAAACCAGCTAATGCACGATATCCAGCTTCTGCTTCTTGAGCAGCTAATAAAGCTGTTTTATCTGTGTTCCAAATAGCTTGTAACATTGATTCACCTGGACCCCAGTAGTATTGTACTTCTGGAATTGTTGGCATTGGAATAGATGTTTCAAGTTGTTGTGCCATTGCCATCATAAGTTGGTCATCAGCAACACCATCGATTGTAGCAAGAAGATCATTTGTTAATGCAGGTAATTTACCTTTCATTTCATACATGAGCTTCATAGCGATGTCGCTGCTTAAGAATTCAACAAATTTAATAGCGTCAGCTGCATTTTCTGAATATTTGTAAACAGCTGCCATTTGAGCACCAGCAAATGTTTGTGTATCATTTCCATTAATTGTTGGCATTGGAGCGATTGAGTAATTTAATCCTTTACTCTTATAAGCTTCGTTACTCCAAGGACCAGTAATGATATAAGGAATGCGTCCTTCTTCAAAGTTAGAACCAGCTGTAACTGAATTATGGTTACCTGTACCTGTTGTTACAGGTTTTAATGTAGTTCTTAACCAGTTAAGAGCAGGAACTGCATCTTCAAATCCAACTGCTGAAGGATCATTTAGATCTTCACCAAATGGAGTGAATCCAAATGCTGAATAGAATGGTTGCATAAAGTAACTGTCTGCCCAGTGGCTTGAATTACCTAAGTAATACCAACCTTTTTGTGCATTAGTTTGACCTGAATTATCAGCTGCTAGAGCTGCATTCCATGTTTGTGCTTCAGTAATTAATTGTTCAAATGTTGTTGCAGGTGTATCTACTAAATCTGTATTGTAATATAAACCAATAGATTCAATTGACATTGGTACTGCATATAGTCTTTCAACTGCATTTGGACTATTTGGATTAAATGATTTAGCAACTTCGTCATAACTCAATGTAGCTATACTTAATCCTAGTTCATGAGAACGTTGTGCTAATAAAGTCTGAGTTGAAGCTGGTAAAGCATAAACTAAATCTTCAGAAACTGCTTTTGCTAAGTGGTCATGTGGGAATTGGAATACATCTGCACCATTTCCTGAAGGACCAAATGTTTTTAACAATTCACGAGCATCTACAGTACCCATATGTTGGTGAACAACAACGATATTTGGATGCAACTTGTTAAATTCTGCAATGACTGCTTCCATATATTCGCCTTCTTCATCATCTATCCAAACACGAATACTTGACTTTTGAACTAAACGGTCACCAAAATCAATTCTTTCACCAAGGTTCGCTGGATCTTGCGTTTGATCAGGATCAGTAGGTTCTTCTGTTGATTTACATGCTGCTAATGAAAACACAGCCAATGAAATTAATAATAAAGTTAATAGTTTTTTCATGTGCGCGCCTCCTTAATTAGACTTAACGACTCTAAAGATAAAAGTCTCTTCAGCGACGTTGCCCCATTTATCAACAACACGTAACATGATAGTATAATCGCCTTCAGTTCTTGTATCTAATACGGATGATTGTCCTTTAGGTACAAAGATGAAAGGTGTTAAGTCACCATCACGGTCATCGTTTGCTCTATATCTTGGGAATAATAATTGATTGAAAGGTTGTCCCCAAGTGACTTCAATAATTCTTTCAGCAGGATCTTTTCCTACAATACCTGTAGGTGAAATAAATGTAATTTCAGGAGCTTCTGTATCTAGATCTAAAACCATAGAAGCTTTTAAGTTAACCATTGCTGTACGAACTGGTGCATCATATTTGTTTTCTGGTGCATCAATGTCTGCCCAAGCTTGGATAACATCATCAAATACGATTGAGTCAACATTATTAGGAATCACTAATGGACGGTTAGACGCAACAAATTCTTCTGTTGCCCATGAACCTCTAGTCCATTTGTATTCATAAGTTGTGTACGCATCAATTACTTCAACATCAAATGTTATTGAATACACTAATGTGTCTCCAACTTGAGTTGCAACAAAATCTTCTGATTCTGGGTTCCACCCAGATCCAGGTATTGAACCTGCAAGACTAATAACTGCTTCAGCAGGTGTATTAGCAGGAACTGTAACATTAATAGTTACTGTAACATCTTTTGCTACATCAAGTGGTTCTTCTGGATAATTCATATCAAAGAATATTTCATACTCTTTTGTATTATCCATTGCGTTTTCAAGAATAATAACAAATTGATTTAATGTCGTATTTGTTGTTGCAAAGTCTACTCTTTCAATTGCTAATGGATCACCATAAGTGTCTACGCCAGTAATTTCACGAACTGTAAACCAATTTTCGATTTCTGCTCTTGCTGCATCTTTATCCGCTGCAAGTGGATATGGTGATGCAACAGGTGAACTTGTTTTAACGAAAATTGTTGTTGGGTCAACTGCAAATGTTCCTGATTTATCAGCATTGCTAAATGGAACTAATCCAAATGAGAATGCATCTTCAGCAAATAATGCTGGATCAGTATAAACATTGCTATTTGACGTATGGCCATCGCCAGCGCTTACAACATATAAAATGTCATATGCTCCATCTGTATGAGTTTGGAAGAATCCAGTATCATTTTTGATGTCGCCAGTCTTCTTACTATCATCGCCACCAGCATAAATTAAGAAACCAGCACCAGTGATATCTTCTGAAGCTAAAGCAAAACCTTTAACTTCCATATCTGATGGAGATTTACCTACTGTATTAAATACTTCAGCAGGACTTGCCCATTCAGGACCAGCAACTGTCCATCCCCAATGATGGATACCTAAGTTTTCTTCATAGGTGCCAGCAGCATCATAGTAAACAACGATTACTGAATGGTTGTCTGGATCTGCAACTAAATATTGTGCACCGTTTGCACCTTGGAATACGAATACATGAGTTGTTTTACCTTCTTGAACAACATCATCACCGATCATAACGTCACCGGTTAATTTTTTATCCCAATTTGGACCTTCGGTACCAATCCATGTAACTGCAATAAATCCGATTTCAGTATCGATTTCTAAATCATTAAATTCGAAATATACACCAAAGTCGTCTGTACCACTTGCTAGTTTTCCAGCAGCTGTTGAGCCCCATGCATGTGATCCAAGATTATCATAACTTGCTTCATCCCATGCTTGGAAGTGTACAACTAAATTCCCCGTACCTGCAGCTTTCGCGTTTAAGCCAAAAAATGCGAATACTGATGATATGAGGAGCAATGCGAATAGCACTTTCTTCATTTTTTTTCCTCCTATTTGTTTAAAGAATGCCAATTCATCCTTGACACGGTTATCTTATCATATAAATATGAGAAATGTAAACGCTTTAGTCAATGATAAATTGTGCAACCGTTCTCTTTTTGAAATCGCTATCATTATTTTTATTATTTTAGTGTCTCCATGATATATTATTTAATGTAGGAGGTTCAAATATGAAAAAAATAATTGCAATAATTCTTTTGATGTTCTCAGTCTTTAGTCTGGGAATAACAACCATGGCGAATGAGTTGCCAACAAAACTCATTGTTCACTATTATCGCTATGATGATAATTACTCAAATTTTAACATGTGGGTCTGGCAACATGAGCCTGTATCCACTGGTGGAATTCAACATAATTTTAGTGTTGAAAATAAAGATGAATTTGGTGTCTGGTATGAAATCGATTTAACAGACCAATATCCAAATTCTACGATGTTAGGCATTATTATTAAACAAGGTGGATGGGATGGATATCGAGAAGTCGGTGGAGACCGTTTTATAGATCTTGAAGAAGTTGAGGTCATCTCAGGTGTTGCACATGCATATTTTGTTGAGCAAGACTTAAGTATCGGTACTTCATCTGCTGATTTGGCAAACAATATTCCTGATTATAGAGAAAAAGTATTATCTGCAGCTTTTGATACTCAAAAACGTATATCGGCTAAATTAACTCATATACCTGAATTGGGTTATGAAGTATATGAAAATGGAACAATGGTCACAAGTGGAACAGCAACCACTAAAGATCTATTATTAACAGTCCCTAATGTAGATATCTCTAAATCTTATACACTTAAAGTTCTATTTAATGAAGATAGAGAAATAGAATTTCCTGTTTCACTTCAAAATATATACGACACTCCTGATTTTGAAGATTTATACACATATGAAGGTGAACTTGGTGTAAGTTTCGATAATGAATTTACAATCTTTAGGTTGTGGGCACCATTAAGCCAAAGTGTTACCTTAAACCTTTATCATCAAGGACATCCAAATTATAACGATCAAGGACAACCAAATAATGAATTGACACCTTATCAAACAGAGGCAATGTATAAGATAGAAAACGGTGCTTGGGAAGTTAAACTCACTGGTGACTATGATTTTAAATATTATACATTCACGGTGACTAACAACAGTGAAGTCCATGAAGTAACCGATCCTTATGCATACTCAACTGGAGCAAACGGACAACGTGGTATGATTGTCAAATTCGATGAAACCAATCCAGATGGCTGGAGTTATAATGATCGTCCAAGCACAATTACAAATTTAACAGATTATATCATCTATGAGTTACACGTTAGAGATTTAACAACACACAGTTCATGGAATGGAACTGAAGCAAATCGTGGTAAGTTCCTTGGATTAACAGAAACTGGAACAACATATACAGGTTCAGGTGTTACAGTAACTACAGGATTAGATCATATTAAAGAATTAGGTGTTAATGCAGTACAATTACTTCCAATCTTTGATTTTGGTTATGTCGATGAAGTTCAAGTTGCGAACAACCCTAATTATACTAACCTCTTCAACTGGGGATATATGCCTTATCACTTTAATACTCTAGAAGGTTCATACGCAACCAATCCATTTGATGGTCGTGTAAGAATCAATGAGTTTAAACAAGTCGTTCAAGCGCTTCATGATTATGATATTCGCGTGATTATGGATGTTGTATATAACCATACAGGTGAATCAGCAACATCAAACTTCCATAAAATCGTTCCTGGTTATTATCACAGATTAACACCTTCTGGTGGTTTTAGTAATGGTTCTGGAACAGGTAATGAAACCGCATCAGAACGTTCGATGATGAGAAAGTTTATGCTTGACTCAATCGAGTTTTGGGCAACTGAATATAATTTATCTGGTTTTAGATTTGACTTAATGGCACTTCATGATGTTGAAACCATGAATCAGATCCAAGCTTTATTAGAAGCTATTGATCCAACCATTATTGTTTTTGGTGAACCCTGGGCAGGTGGATCAACACCTTTACCAAACTCATTAGCTGCTGGTAAAGATAACATTAAAAACATGAATCTTGTAGGTGCATTTAATGACTATACAAGAGATGCAGTTAAAGGGTCTGTATTCCAAGCTACTGAAAGAGGTTGGGTACAAGGCAATACAAATGATTACATTTATCAAGGTTTAATGTATGGTATCGTTGGTGGTATTGAATTTCCTGGAATCACTCAAATGAATGAATGGCATTTAAATCCAAACCAAACGATCAATTATGTGACAGCGCATGACAACAATACGCTTTATGATAAATTACGTTTAACTGGCATTTCGATTAGCAATGCTAAACCTATGCAAATTCAGTCAAATGCACTGATATTAACTTCACAAGGTGTGGCATTCTTACATGCTGGTGTCGAATTTATGCGAAGCAAGCCACTTCCATCTGGTGGTTTTGATCATAACTCTTATGAATCTCCTGATATTGTCAATCAGCTGCGCTGGGACAGAAAGGCTCAATATAATGATGTCTTCGAGTATTATAAAGCTCTGATTCAAATTAGGAACACTTATGATCACTTTAGAATCAACAATGCTGATGAAATTAAGAATCGTTTGACCTTCCTTGATACAAATGCAGGTAGTCAAGCAATTGCGTACAGAATAGCTGGAAATAGTCACACACCAGAAATTATTGTATTACACAGCAGCAATCCAACAGGAAGTCTTGCGATGCTAGAACTCGAAAGTGGTAAAACATATAAAATGTTAACCTATTTCGAATCACATGATACAAACGGTTTAGAGTTGGTTACAGATTTGGTTTTCGCACCTAAAAATACATCCATTATTTTAGTTGAAGTTATGGGTGAAGCAGTTGAACTCATTAATAACACTTTCACCATTCAAAAAGGTGATACATTTAACCCAGAAGTTAACTTAACAATTCACAATCCTGAGGCTGAGATTTACTACTCAAGTTATCATGATGTCAATGTACCTGGTCGTTATACGATTACAGTTGCAGTTCTTGCACCTTATGAACCAGTTAAACATTACTTCTACACATTGTTTGTAGAAAAACAATCATTTAATATCACATTAGATGATTCACCGATAGGAGGTTAATCATGAAAAAGATTATACTATTACTCTTTATCGTTATCACAGCTGTTGGATTAGCATCATGCAAAGGTTCTGATGAACCTGTTGATTTAACCATCCACGTTGCACAAGAAACATTTGTAAATCGTCAAATTGAGGTGCATGTGATTGTTCCAATTAAACTTAAGAACATCGCTGAGTTAAATGAAATAGCAATGAATATAGCAAGTCAAAAATATGAAGAGCATTTTGATGAAATTGGAACTCAAACTCATACATTAACCATTTACGTTTATGCATCAAGTGCTGAGTTTACAGCAAATAATCCTTCGTTAGGCACATTGTCTTTTGACATTAACAAAGATATTACATCACCTGGATTATCAATATTGGAAAACGCACTTAAAATTGAATAACAAAAAAGACGCTAAAAGCGCCTTATGAAAGGAACTTCGGTTCCTTTTTTTTATGATCCTATGCGAACTCTTTTTTTCCGTAAACCAACATAACAACCATCGTAATTAACCCCATACCAAACTGAAAGAATACCGGAGAAAATGCGGGTTCTACGAACCCAACTAAAAAGCTTAACATCGCAGGTACTCCCATAATGAAAACAAGGAACTTTAAACTGTCGATATATCTAAAAAATTTAGAATATCCAAATCTAAAGAGCTGTAAAACAAACGATAGTAAGACAAAGAATAATATATATAAACTCATGTTAATCAACGTATTGACAAGCAATGCATAGATCACGATATAGTTAGAAAATGAGTTTTCAATAGATTGTCCAAATGCAAGATATGCATCTATTTTTTCTTGTCCTGATTTTAAATTGATTTCTCTAAAATTAACAGGACCTTCAAAACCTTTATAGTCATATCCAATCATTCTTGCCCCTTCACCATTGGTGTAGACAATTTGATTGGACTCAAATAGAATCTGCTTTTTATTTAAATCATAATCATTACCTTGATAATTAAAAATGTATATGATACCTTCATGGAAATACTCGTACTCTATATTGGTTGTACATGAGAGTTGATTAGCTGTTATTCCACAGTTTTCGGGTAGTTCCCAATTCGGTGTAATGGTGAAACTTTGTTCAATAAAGTCTAATCTCCATCCTTGTTCTTTAACAATCAAGTAGTTCATTGGAAACAAACTAATCATCGATAACAACAAAAAATAGATGATGACTTTCCACATCTTTTCATCAACTCTCTTAAAGATGTTTTTAAAGTTAAATGAATAAACGAAATAGCGAACCAAAAACATTAAGTGTATGCCTCGATTTCATCTGGATTGATTTCAAGTATTAATGTACCATATGCTTGCAAGTTTAATGAACCATATAAAATAGACTCATATGCTACATCAATAACCATAGCATTTGATCCAACATTATGAATAACTAAAACTGCTTGTTCGATATCCTCATATTGGTAATAACGAACAAATCCCTGAAGATTGCCTTGATTTCCTTTGTATGGCATAAATGTATTTCCATACATTAAAGCAGGATTTTCTCTACGTATTTGAATCATTTCTTTATAAACATTGAAAAGTGATGATTCATCTTCTTTTTGTTCTTCTAGCGATAATGTGGCGTCATTAGAACCATCACTAGGTAACCAAGATGTCTGATACTCAGCTTCTCCCCAAATAAATGGTTGTCTTCTATACTCATCATAAACAACACCATAACCAGGGATATTTGTCCCTTCATATCGATAACCTTTCATCCCAAGTTCATCACCATAATAAATAAATGGGCTTCCTGGAACTGTTAACAAAAATCGAGCTGCTAATGATAACCTTTGTTGTGCATCAAAACCCATAAAGCTTTGCATCGAGGCAACACGATCTAAATCATGGTTACCAATAAATGGTGAATCCACGAAATCTGGATCTACTTCCCTAAAAGTATTGTAAGCTCTATTTAAGTTAGATACAAGTAAGCGACTATTATTAAGGCTACCTATTTTATCCCATACTTGCTGTGCTAAATAGAAATTAAAGACAGAGTCAGAACCGATAAAATAATCTGCATAAAAATCGTATACGTATTCGAAGACTTCGGATACGATAAAACTGTCTGGATAATTTTCTTTAATATGCATGTTGAACTCTAAAATAAGTAACGTATTATCCCAAGTAGGATTAATACTTTCGATTAAATGTTTTGCTGCATCAAGTCTAAAACCATGAACTCCCATTTCTAAATAAAAGTCCATAATACTTTTCATTTCATCTTTAACTGCTTCATGATGAAAGTTTAAGTCTTTCATTCCACCAACAAAACTTTCAAAGGCATATCCATTATTCCAGATATAGTAATCTCTATATGGGCTTGATGATCCTGTAGCAGCTGAAACAAACCAAGGATGTTGATCTGATGTATGGTTAATCACTAAATCAATAACGATTTTAATGCCTCTTTGACCAGATTGTTCAATTAAGTTTTCAAAATCTTCTAAAGTTCCATAATCAGGATGAATATCATAATAATCTGTAACATTATAACCATGATATGAAGGTGAAGGATTAATGGGTAATAGCCATAGTGCAGTTATTCCTAACTCCTCAAGATAATCTAGGTTTTCGGTAATCCCATTAATATCTCCAATGCCATCACCATTACTGTCAGCAAACGATCTTACAAAAATTTGATAATAAACATCGTTATGTGGATTGACAGCACTCAAGTCAATGGGTTCAACAGTTGGTATTGAATCAATTGGATCTGTTACATCATTTTCATTCTTGCATGCAAATAAACCAATCAATATAACAATGATTAGTAATACTGATAATATTTTTTTCATTAAAATCCTCTTTTCTTCATCGACTCTACTTTGCCTAAGAAGTTATCTCTACCTGTAGGTTTTTCTAAATCAATAACTTTTGTTCTAAATATATAGTCATGAATGGTTCTGCTTGTACTATCTGACATAACAAAAAACGAGATAATCAAATAGATGCCAAATGTTGCAATACTTAGCGTAAGTTTAAAAGCATCTCTTGCTAGTATTTTCAATACTGAACAATCCGAGTCATCTAAATTCACTATTTTAATTTTTTGTATTCTTTTGCCAAAAGATTGTCCTTTAGAAAAGAAATATGGTAAAAAATAGAACCCGAAAAAAGCTGATCCAATAACAATCCAAGGTAAATAAGGATGTACCTGTCCTAAAAACATCGATAAAATAACAAAAATACTTACACCTGAAGTATCAATAGCAAATCCTCTTACTCTTTTTTCAAACGATGGAACCATAAATTTACCTCTTCTTTAAAGTCTATTCATATTATATCATAATAGAATTATGAAACCGTTTGCAAGATATAAGAAAAGGCTCGTTTTGAGCCTTTTCGATTAAATGATTAAATATTGTCTTCGATCAAAAATATCTAACTGGGTTGGATAAACATCCATTTCTAAAATAATTGGGTCATTGATATAGAAATAATTAGATATTTCTGCTCTATTTCTTAAAACAGTTTCCCATAAATCTCTGATCAAAATACCTGTATCTATTGGATTTTCTCCATAGATGAAAGGATTACTTGTTAAATCAAAAACATAATCGTTTGTCGCAACCAAATAATACGTATTATTTTGGATGTTTTCATAAGTTAAGCTTGACCCATAACTAACATAGACTGAACCAGAGTTTGAAATATACGATTTAATCTCCGATCCCAACAGTTCTACTGTTTTAATCTTATTATCAAAAGGAAATATTTCATATAAAGTCGCTACCGTTATATTTTGACCACTATCGAGACTTGCTCTGGTTCCACCATAATTATGAATTCCGAAATCAGCATCAACAGATGTTCTAATGAGTTTTGCCATATATTCTGTCAAATCATTTCTAGAATAATAACTACCAGATATAATGATTGTCTCATTGAGTAATGCATCAACTTCAAGTAAATATTCACTAAGTACTGCATCAATTAAACTACTTGGTGTATTTAATCTAGATTCAGAAAATCTATTAAGATTTTGTGCGGTATAAGATAAGACTTCTCCGTTTTCATTTAATGCTAAGTGAACTTTACCTACTGCAGATCCATTTGCTCCTGATTGCATAATAGGTAAATCAACACCATTTCTACTAATAAATGTCTCATATGTTGAGTGCGAATGCCCATTAAATAAAACATCAACTCGTTGATTTCCTGTTAAATTACCAATACCTTGATTGGTAAATTGACTATTTCCATGAATAGAAACGATAACAATATCTACATCCTCAACAGTTCTTAAGTGTTCTGCATAATATGCTGCCCAAGGAATTGGATCATCAAAATAGTAATCTTCAACTCTAGAGGTTGCAATACTGGATTCTAGACCAAAGCCCATTAAACCAATAACACCGATCTTGACATTACCTTTTTCAATAATGGTATATGCATCAACAAAATCTGGTCTGGTTGTCGTTCCTTTAAAAAACACATTCGCTCCTAATAAAGGAAAATTCGCTTTAAGTCCTTCAGTGTCTGGATTAAAGTATTCAGTAACGACTTCTAGCCCCCAATCAAACTCATGATTGCCTAATGTGAAGGCATCCATTTGACTAGCATTCAATGTATCTATTACTGAAGCTCCATAAAAGTAATTAGAAATTAATGTACCTTGTAACATATCTCCACTTGAGATAAAAATAGTGTTATCTGGGTTATTAGTTTTTTCGTCTAATATAAGATTCCCAATTCTTGAAATCCCCATTTGATTTCCATCATTAAGTAATGCACCATGTGTATCATTAACATGATAAATGTTTAAAAATTCAATATGACTTATTTGATTGATGACTGTAACTGTTACCGTAACAATACTTTCATTTCCTGCTTGATCAGAAACACGATAAGTTAAAGTATAAACACCTTCGTTTAATAAATCTACCGTATCATCTTCAACAACTATGTTATGTGTTATATTGCCATCTATATTATCATTGGCTGTAACATTTTTTAAGTAGTCTGGTGCATCATCACCTATATAATAGGTAATATCTTTCGTACCGTTTATGTTTGGTGGTGTCGTATCAAGATCGATTAGTTCTTCAACTACGTAAACCATTACATAAACTCTATACATATTATTTGAAGAGTCTTTTACGGAATAGAATAATTCATATGCCCCAACTGTTGTTAAGTCAACTGCTGAATCATCAACAATAATCTGATGGGTTACATCTCCATCAACATTGTCAATCGCTAAGACACCATCTAAGTAATCAGGTTCATCATCCCCTATGGTATAGGTGATATCACTTAACCCTAATATTTCCGGTGGTATTGTATCTTTTGGTCCAACTTCTGTTGTACATGCCGATACCAGTATCATTAATAAAAGTAAACTTATAATGCTTATTATTTTCTTCATCTTATGACCATCCTTTGCAAAAACATTATAACATAATAGGATATTCATCACTACGATTTTGTGTTATAATATTTCGGTGAGGTGGCATGATGAAAAAAGAATATAGTTTATGGGCTCTCTTCCTGACATTTTTAAAGATTGGCGCACTCACCTTTGGTGGTGGTTATGCAATGATGCCAGTGATGAGAAAAGAAGTCGTAGAAAAAAAACAATGGGTAGACGATGAAGATATTTTAAAAATTCTTGTTATATCAGAATCAACACCTGGAGTGTTTGCTGTTAACTCAGCAACTTTCATTGGTTATAAAATTGCAGGATTTAAAGGTAGTGTTTTAGCAACCCTTGGGGTCATTATCCCATCATTTATAATCATTTCTTTAATCTCATTATTTCTTGTTCAATTTAAACAATTGAATTTAGTAGCTTATGCATTTTATGGTATTCAAGCAGGTGTTGCAGTTTTAATCTTTAGAGCTGCATTAAAGCTTTCTCAGAAAATTCATTTTAATATATTTGCAGTTATAATATTAATCTCATCATTATTGATCGCTATGTTTACTGAAATCAGTGTGATTTATGTGCTTATAGGTGCTGCTTTATTAGGTATCTTATATGGTATTATGACAAATTTAAAGGAGGCGAAGAACGATGCTTGAGTTCTTAACTCTTTTTTGGATATTTTTTAAGATTGGTTTATTTACCTTTGGTGGTGGATATGCAATGATTCCATTAATCCAACAAGAGCTTGTTGGTGGTGGTTATATTGATGCTGAACTGTTAATCGATTTTATTGGTATAAGTGAATCGACACCTGGACCGATTGCGATTAATATGGCAACATTCATTGGAACAAATCAGTTAGGTGTTTTAGGTGCAGTAGCAACCACCATCGGTGTTGCATTACCTTCATTTATTATCATTTTATTAATTGCTAGTTTAGGTAGTAAGTTCTTGCAATCAAGAGGTGTATCGCTAGCATTTTTAGGACTTAAGCCAGCTGTTATTGGTTTGATTTTAAGTGTTTCATTTGTGCTTTTAATTCACGCAGTTTTTCCGAATATCATTTTGGATACGCTACAATTCGATTTCTCAGTATTTAACTATAGAGGTCTTATCATATTAGTTATTGTAGCTTTAACAACCTTATTTTATAAAAAGATATCTCCCGTGAAAATCATTATGTTATCAGCCTTATTAGGAATCATCATATACAGTATCATATAGGTGGAAGATGAAAGATTTAAGTTGGATTCAACATCATTTAATCGCCCATCGTGGGTTATATCGTGAAGACCAAAGCATCCCAGAAAACTCATTAAAAGCATTTCAAAACGCATTAGATCACGGATATTCGATTGAGCTTGATGTCAATGCATTAAAAGATGGAACTGTTCTATCTTTTCATGATGATGATTTTCAAAGGTTATGCAATGACCCTAGATTATTAAGTGACGTCTCTTATGAAGAGATAAGGGATTTAAGATATGTAAACTCAGATGAACGTATACCAACACTTAAAGAGGTTTTAAAATTAGTTAATGGTAAAGTTCCATTATTAATCGAACTTAAACCTCAAGGCGATATTTTACTATTATGTCAATCCTTTATGAAAGTGATGAAGGATTATCAAGGAGTTTATGCGATTTTTTCATTTCATCCAAAAGTTGTTCGCTGGTTTAAGAAAAATCATCCTTATATTATACGAGGTCAAATATCAGAGTATTTTAAAAACAATAAAGAATTGAAATCTATTTCTAAATATTTAATGAAGTCAATGTTTTTCAATCGATTTACCAAACCAGATTTTATAAGTTATGGACTCCATGACATGCCTAACAAGTATTTAGATAAGCTAAAAAAGAAGGGCATAGTTATTATCAGCTATGCAGCAAGATCTCAAGAACAATTTGATTTTGTGAAGTCACATTATGATAATACTGTTTTTGAATTTTTTCTACCAAAACAAAAATGAGCAACCATCAAGTGGCTGCTCTTTGTTTATATTTAGGAATGATGATGTTGACTAACCTTAAGATAATATACAAAATCGGTAAGAGGTGAAATAACCAAACATTTGGTTTAACTGCAAAATAAAACGGATCTCTAAAATAAATATTAAATCCAATATGGATATAGATCAATAAATAAGTTATATAACTCAGCTTATGTAATCTTTTCCAATGAATTGGCTTCATCTTCTTTCTAACAATCATTAAGGATGTTATGACGAGAGGAATAAATAAGATAAAAGCGATTAAGCCAGTTGTATTATATCCATATAAGGCAAGAGATAATCGATTCAATGCATGTGGTATTAAAAATATAAAACCTATAATCGCATTTTCACCTCTGGATATACTTAGTATTTTGCTCATTGTTGATTTTTTCTTAAAAACACCTGCAAAGATGACTAAAATAAAAAAAGATAATGAAAGATGTCCACGGTCTATCATATTTGATATTAATGGTATATCAATGTAAAAAACTATTGTCGTAATGATTAAAGCACCGAAAATATAATAATACGCATGGGTAAACATATGTTTACCAAGCAAGTAAACATATAAGAAAACAACAGGTAAGAGAAAAACTGCAAAATTAGCTTGTACAAACTGCATGATTATTCACCATCTTCTATAATATGTCCAATCATTGGCACTCTACTTAAATTCGCCAATCCATGAGGAGATTCATTAAGAATTGCATCAGTTAAATCTTGTCCAGCTTGATGTCCATTATGATGACCATTTGGCCAGTATATTGAATTAGAGACATCATATATGTCTCCATTAACAGCAACATATGCTTTTCTTCCTTCTCTTCCATCAAACTCACTGAGTTGTTCAAGTGTAAGATATATGAGATTATCTTCTGTTGGGTCAACTTCAGTTGGATCTGGAGTAAGATTTGGGTCTGTTGGAACTTCAGATTCGACAGGGTCACTGTAGCACGCAAACAGCGTGAATAATAACATGAGTGAGAAGACATACAACAACTTTTTCATCTTTTA
>NZ_JASCXW010000020.1 GCF_030012175.1 Peloplasma aerotolerans | reverse complement strand
TTTTTAAAGCATTTATTTTTATCGATTGACAAAACGTGTTATAATATTTTGGATGCGGAGTGATAAGGTGAAAGAATTAGCGATTAAGATTAACAAAAAACTATATTATGGTTGGATGATTGTCCTCATGAGTGGACTCGCATTCTTTTTTTCTGCTCCTGGACAAACATACTCAATAAGTGTATTTATTAATGCATATAACCAAGAATTTGGGTACTCCAGTACTTTAATCTCTAGTGGATATTCGATCGCCACAATGATTAGTGGATTACTTATTATTTTTATGGGGAAAGCCATAGACCGCTTCGGTCAAAGAAAAATGCTGATTATAGTCGTTATTATGTTAAGCATCACAGCATTTTTCAATAGTTTTGTATCAAATATAGGAATGATATTTGTAGGATTCTTTTTCTTAAGATATTTTGGACAAGGATCAATGACATTAATTCCTAATAGTTTAGTTCCTCAGTGGTTTGAAAAAAAGAGAGCTTTTGCAATAAGTCTTTCTGGTATTGGTAATTTAATTGCAACACTTTCCATTCCAGCATTTAATTATTGGATGATTACACATTACGGTTGGGTTCATGCCTGGAGAGTTTGGAGTTTAGTTTTACTCATAGGATTTGTACCACTTGTTATTTTATTTGTATTTAACAAACCTGAAGATTTAGGTATCACGATGGAAAATTTAACTGCAGGTACTGATGAAGAGATTAAAGCATCATTACTTAAAATGGAAGCTGAAAGCTTTACATTAAAACAGGCAGTAAGAACGAAAGAATTTTGGTTTGTTGGTTTAATTAGCACAATCCCTTCAATGTTTACAACAGGGATTACATTTCATTTTTTTAGGATGATGGAACTTAGGAATGTAACCAATGAACAATCCGCATTAATTATTGGGTTAGTAGCGTTTCCCGCATTTTTCATGCCTTTTATAGCAAGACTTGTTATTGATAAGTATCCTACAAAATATACGCTTTTTGTTACACTAATATTAATGATTGTAAGTATGGGTTGGTTAGCATGGGCAGTAAGTAATGCGGTCACTGCAATCTCATTTATATTATTCTATGGGTCTGCTGTAGCTGTGCAAGGAGTTGCTTTAAATGTATTATGGCCAAACTATTTCGGACGAAAGTATTTAGGAAGTATCCGTGGAGCAGCAACTGTTTTCATGGTCTTAGGAAGTGCATTAGGTCCTTTACCGTTTGGTATTGATTATGATATATCTGGTGGGTATAACAACGTATTGATCATCATGATGATTTATACTGGTATTACAGCCATATTAGCATTACTCATTAAACCGCCTGTTAAAACTGAAATCGAAACATACTAAAATCAACGATAGAATATAAAAAGCCAGCGAAAATGTTGGTTTTTTTACATATATTTACATATTTATAACATTTATACGTTATTAAACCACAAAGATTGACATCATTCACATTCACATGCTATGCTTTACTTGTACTTAAAAATAAATTGAACATCAAACAAATTTTGATGACTGACATACATCTATAAAATTTCTATAAGGAGAAAAAAATGAAAACAGCAATTATTACTGATTCAGGATCCAACTTATCAAAAGATTTTATTAAGAAACACCCAAATTTACACGTAATCCCTCTCATGATTTTAGTGGATGGAAAAAGCTTTCGCGACCAAGTTGAAATTACAGCGGAAGAAGTTTACTCAAAAATTGATACACACAATTTAACAACAAGTTTACCCAATATGGATGATTTCACAGCAGTTATTGAGAAACTTAAAAAAGAAGATTATACTGATGTTTTAGTCATCAATATTTCTTCTGGATTATCAGGAACATTTAATGCGTTCCGTTTAGCGATTGAAGAAGTCAAAGGTATCAATGTTACACAATATGACACGAAGACATTAGGGAGTGCTCAAGGTTATTTAGTTGAAGAAGCATTGGAATTGGTTAGTAAGAAAGTTGCAATCAAGGATATTATTAAAAAACTTGATCAACAAAGATTTCAAGAAAGTATGGCAATTTATACAATCAACACACTTAAGTACTTACGCAAAGGCGGAAGAATTGGTAAAGTTGAAGGAACGATTGGTAACATCTTGAGAATTAAACCAGTTATTACTGTAAATGATGAAGGTGTTTATATTACATTATCAAAAGCATTCGGGCTTCAAAGATCTCTCATCAACATGAAAGAATTGCTCGTTGAAAAGTTTAGTGGACACAAAATTGATTTAACCATTCATTATGGTGATGATCCAGAAAAAGCACAACAATTAGGAGATATGCTTTCTAAAAGTTTAGATGTTAGAAATCTTGCTATTTCAGCATTAACTCCTGTATTAGGCATTCATACAGGTCCTGAAATGTTTGCTTATGTAGCTAGAATCGTTTAATAAAAATAAAAACAGTTTGAATAAAACTGTTTTTTATTGTGATAATTTATGAATAATATCTGTCGCACATAATCTACCTGTTGATAATGCAATGGTAATATTATATCCCCCTATTGGACCGTGAAGATCAATTGTTTCTCCAATAAAATATAAGTTCTTAACCTTTTTGGATTCCATAGATTTGGGATCCAATTCTTTTGTGTCAACACCACCAGCATTTACAAACGCTTTTTCTCTATCTTCAACACGATCAATTGGAACAGTGAAGTTTGTTAAGATATTAATGATGTTGTTAATGTCTTTATTTGATAATTCTTTAATTCTAATATTTTCAATTTTTAGGATATCTAAAACTTTTCTTGACAATCTTTTTGTTGTTAGTTGTTCTAAAGTTTTTAGGATATGCATATTTTGATCGCTTGCTTTATTGATTACATCGTGTAGTTCATTAACAGATTGTTTTACAAGATTAAAAGATATAGTTGTAGGTTTTTTTAATATCTCACGATAAATATCTTCTGATAGATGTAGGATAGCTGGACCACTTAAACCGAAATGGGTAAAAATCAAACTTCCAGTAGTTTTTATCTTGGTACCATTAATTTTAACTGTTATGTTTGAAATAGAAACACCTTGAAGATCTTTATAATACTTAATAACATCAGAGGCATAAATATGTGTTTCTGCTGGTGTGAATGGAATCACTTCAATGCCTAATTGCTCAGCAAAAACAGCGCCATCACCCGTACTTCCAGTTTGAGGATAACTTTTAGAACCTGTAGCAACCACAACATGCTTCGTTTCAAATATAAAATCCTTAGTATGCAATCTAAAAATATCATTTTGTTTTTCAATCTCTATAACTGCTTGGTTGGTTCTCATTTTCTTTTTATCTATATTGGATAGCAAAACCTCTAGAACACTTGAACTCTTATTGGTTTCTGGGAAATATTTCATATCATCTTCTAAAATCAATTTCAATCCATTATTCTTAAAATAAGAAATAATATCATTTGAACTAAAAAAAGTTAATGCAGGATACATGAATTTTTTATGTTTGAAATTTAGAGAAACAATAAATTCATCAATCGATAAACGATTGGTGACATTACATCTCGTTCCACCTGTAATTAAGAGTTTTTTTCCAGGTGTACTATTTTTTTCAAGTAATAAATAATTGATTTTATTTTTTTCAAGTACGTTACAAGCCATAAGACCAGCAGGTCCTCCACCAATAACGATAACATCATATACCATCAATTTCTCCTTAAATATAAAACCTTTACCACTATCATATCATGGATTTTCATTATTTTTGTAGATGCTTTAATGTATATGGTTACAAGGTGTATAATAGATGTAAATAAAAATAACGGAGGTCATTATGATAAAAGGTATTGCACATTTAGCTTTTCAAGTTTCAGATATGGAAAAATCAATTGAGTTTTATGAAACAGCATTTGGTTTTAGAAAGAAATTCACATTAAACGATGATCAAGGAAATCCATGGATTGTTTATTTACAAGTCTCAAAAGACCAGTTTATTGAGTTGTTTTATGCACATGAAACATTAGTTCATCAACCTAACGTAACTGGATACCAACATTTGTGTCTTGAGGTTATAAACATAAAACAGGTTGCTAAAGCTCTTGTTTCAAAAGGGATAGAGTTAACACATGATGTCATCCTAGGACTTGACAATAATTATCAGTGTTGGGTAAATGATCCTGATGGAAATCCGATAGAACTTATGGAATATGGAAAAGATGCTCTACAATTAAGATAAATGATATCAAAGTGTTTAGTTTGGTAAAAAGTAAAACCATATAGTATAATACATCATAATACTGGAGGAAATTATGGCGACAATTATTTTCATCATAAGTTATATATTCTATGTCACTTATTTAACACTCATCACATCATATTTTTGGATACCCCTATGGATTGTCATTTGCATTATTCCAGCCTTTTTAACGATTCTAATCGCATATTTTCTACAGTTTCCACTCGTGTTAATATTACCTGGTAAACATCCATATAAAGCATATTTGATGAGAAGTATATCGTATTTTCTCAATCATTTCATTTTAAATCTTAAAGTTAAAGTTGATGGTCTAGAAAATGTTCCAAAAGGTGGGAGATTAGTTGTATATTCTAATCATAAATCATACACCGATGCATTCGCTATTTTGGAAAAACTACCTAGACCTATGACATTAACACCTAAAAAATCTGTATTGAAAATACCGATTATAAATGCCTGGATAAAAGCATATGATGTTTTCCCTATTAATAGAAATAATCCAAGAAAAACAGCAATTGACTTAGAAAAAGCTGTTGAAACAGTTAAAAACGGTCATGCTATTTTAATTTTTCCTGAAGGAACAATTAAAAACCGTTTAGCAGAAAATGTTTTAACAATGAAAGCTGGAGCTTTTAAATTAGCGCAAAAAGCCGAGGCTGATATACTGGTTATACGTTTAGATGGTAACCAATTGACTAGAGGTCGTGCACCTTTTAGAAGAACACATAGACATATAACGATTTTAAAACCATTGTTATATCAAGATTATAAGGATTTAACGACACAAGAAATATCGACAATCGTCATGGATATGATTAATGATGTGACTGAAATAAACGCATAAAGAGTGAACTTAACTTCATAAAACAAAAAATTAATGAAAAACATTCTCATAATTAGAAAAAAGAATGTTTTTTTTCATGGGAAAAACAATAAATCAATAATTATGTTAGAATTAAATTGTAAAAATCAAAGTTTGTATATGATAGATGATATAGAGGTTGCAGCATGGCAAAACTTTTTAAAATAGTAGCATTCATATTTATATTGTTCACTTTCATCTTTTCAACTTTTAATCCACCCAATGTGTATGCTGCAGAAGAACCTTTTGATGCAGTATATTTTGGATCTGTTTTGTGTTCAGCATGTCAATCATTAGAAAATGATGACAAGGTATTTGAAACCTTAGAAAACCAAGGGGTTATAGTTAGGAAATACATTTTAGAAGACGACAAAGACAATACCGTCTTGTTCAGAAACTACCAGTATACATATAATGTACCTTTAAGGCAAGGTATGGTTCCCATTTTGTTTGTTGGTGACACATATTTCGTTGGAAGAAGCGCGATTAATAAAGCAGTTGATGATGGATTGGTTTTAGAGATTTCACAAACAATTGATATGCTACCTCCTATTGATGCTCCTGCAAGTGGATTTTCTTTAGCTTATTTTGTGTTATTAGGATTTGTTGATGGCGTGAATCCTTGCGCAATAGCAATGTTGATACTATTTATTTCCCTATTAGGATTTACGAAGAAAAAAAGCGTGCTAATAGCTGTAAGTTTGACATTTATTAGTGCTATTTTTATTAGTTATTTTTTATTCGGAACTATTTTGTATCAATATTTATCTAAAGTGCAATTTTTATCTGTTTTGGTTATCTATTTACCGTGGGTCATCATTGGGATTACTTTGATTCTATTTCTATTGAATTTTTATGATTTTATCGTAACCATGTTACAAAAATATAACAAAGTTAAAAATCAATTACCAAAAGGTATACAAAAGTTTAATAGAAAACTCATGGAATCATTTACTAAAAAGATGGAAGAAAACAGTAAAATGATCTATGTTATTACATTTTTCATAGGCATAATCATCTCATTCACAGAATTTTTATGCACAGGACAAGCTTATTTCACAGCAATCTTACACTTAATACATTTTACAGATTATGTAGGTAGAGGTATTCTTTTACTCCTTTTATATAACTTTATTTTTGTACTACCATTATTAATCATTACGTTTATTGCAGTTAAAACACAATCAATTATGTCTATTTCAGTATTTATGAGAGAGAAGTTACATTGGATTAAACTCTTTAGTGCTCTTGTTTTTCTAGGTATAGCACTATATTATTTGTTTTATGTGTTATAGGAGGAAATCATGAAATATAAAGTCATCATCACCGATGCCAATCACGAAGTTGTATATCAAGGTAAACCACTTGATATACCAATAAAAAAAGACGCGATTACTAAAAAATCAATTGAACTTTTTGACGATGATGAACCGTGTATTATTCATCAATCTTATGCTGTACAAAAATTGATTAATGATTTTATTCAGTCTTTTCAAAAAAGGGAAGTTAAAAATGTTTTAATGCGCACAATTGATTATGACATCAGTTTTATCAATCTAAAGGATTTAGAAGATTGTTATCTCACTTTGGAGGTATAAGCTATGAAAAAGATATATTTAGATTATGCTGCGACTACACCTTTGGATCCAGAAGTATTTAACGAAATGTCTATATATATGAAAGATTTATATGCGAATCCATCATCAATTCATAAAGATGGTATTGCTGTAAGGAAAGCAATCCAGCAAGCTAAACATACGGTTGCTGACGCATTAAATGCAGATGGAAAAGAGGTCTTTTTTTGCTCTGGGGGAACAGAGGCAACCAATTGGGCAATCAAAGGATTTGCACAAGCCCATTTAAATAAAAAAAGAATAATAACTTCACAAATAGAACACCATGCAACACTGCATACATGCAAATCTATGGAGGAAATAGGCTATGAAGTCATCTATCTACCTGTCGATGAAAAAGGGTTTATTTCTAAAGAAGATTTAGAGCAAGCTATCAATGATGATACACTCATGGTTTCTATCATATGGGGAAATAATGAAATTGGAACAATTCAAAAAATTGATGAAATCATTGAAATATGTCAAAAGCATCATGTAACACTGCATGTTGATGCTGTTCAAATGTTTGGGCAAATGGAAATCGATCTAGAAAAATTAAAAATTGATTTATTATCTTTATCAGCACATAAATTTTATGGACCAAAAGGTAGCGGGGTTTTATATGTTAGAGAAGGACTAGAGTTGAAGCCGCTCATCGATGGCGGGAATCAGCAAAATGGGTATCGTGCTGGTACAGAAAATGTCTATGGTATTATTGGATTTGCTAAAGCTTGTGAACTTGTTAAAAAGAAAATAGATACTTATCCTAGACATATTGATATGCTTGCTACAGCACTTTATTCTAAGTTGAGGATAGCTATTCCGAATTTAAGATTAAATGGAGCAGACATCGGCAACAATCGCTTATTAGGGCATTTGAGTTTATCGTTTTCCAATTGTAATAGTCATGATTTAGCATTTGCACTAGACGCAAAAGACTTATATGTATCAACTGGCAGTGCATGTACTTCAACATCAATTACAAAATCACATGTTTTAGAAGCAATCAAATTAGATAATCATTACGCAACCATTCGAATAACATTTGGAATTCACAATGAATCCAAAGATATTGATGATATTGCAGATCGTATTATTAGTAGTTATCAAGAAGTCAAAAATTAAATAATCAAAATTGATAAACAACAAAGAACTTATTGAGCATTCAGTAAGTTTTTTATTTTTTATCGCAAGTTAACCTTTTAACGACCATCTAACAATTTAGCGATTACTTTTTCGATACAATCCTTCTTTTAAATTTGGTGTTATCATTCCAATACCTTGATGAAGTCTTAGTCTATTGTAATAATCAATATAGTTTTCAATAATTGTTTTATATGATTGAATTGTCGAAAACGGGTATTTAGGATATACAGCTTCTCTTTTGAAATGTGAAAAAAATGATTCCATGACTGCATTGTCATAAGGGTATCCAACAGCACTGTACGAAAGTAGAACATCATTATTTTGTAAATATGTTCTAAAAAGTTTTGAAGTGTATTGAACACCTCTATCGCTATGGAAAATCATTGGGTGAGTTTTTCTATAGATTACAGCCTTTTTATATGTATTCAGTGTGAATCTTGTATTATTAACTTTGGTTAACTCATAAGAGATTACTTTGCGTGAGAAAAGATCCATGATGACACAAAGATAAACGGGTTTGTAATTAATCTTGATTTCTGTCGTATCACTTACCCATACTCTGTTTGGGATTGGTTGATTAAAGTCCTGCTTTAGTATGTTTTGGTATTTTACAGAAGTTCTTGGGCGACGATATTTTTTAGTGTATTTATTCTTTGTGAATTGGATACCAAGTTCAGTCATTAGGAATCTTATCTTTTTCTCACTGACAGTTAGGTTTTGTTCTTGAAGAAGGACCTTAATTTTTGCTGCTCTAGCTATTTTTTTGTGGTTATTATAGATTTCAGATATCTCTTTCTTTAATAGAATATCCCTTTCTAATTGTGGCGTTGTTTGATGATTGATATAATTATAATATGTTGATCTGTTGACATCAAACAACTCACATAAAAGTTTAATAGTGTACGACTTACTATTATGAGTAATTAAAGCTATTCTTTCTTTAATAGTCATGGAATTGGTTATTGAATACGTTTTGAACAGTTGAAGTATTAGATCATATTTCACTTTTTCAATAACTTTTGTTTGCGTTGTTTTTTTAGGATTTATATCAATTGTTTTTACCCAATGATAAACTGTTGATTGACTCAACTTAAATAATTCACAAATCTCTGAAATTTTTGAGCCTTGTTGTATTTTTTGGATTACTTCGTTTTTGAAATCAATAGAATGATGTTTTTTAAGTGTATAAATCTTTTTCACTCCACTAATCCATAAATAGATAATACTACGACTTAATTTGTAATGTTTTGCAAGTTTTTCTACTTTCTGGCCATTCTGATAAGATAAAATAATTTTATCCTTTTGTTCACTTGTTTTTCTTTTTCTCATTTAAATTCACCTCATCTAATTATATTGTTTGAAAATAAAAATGAGATCAAAAATAAAAAAACAGTTCGAATTCCAAATTTCCAATAATGGTGTCCAAGATTGAACATGGAAATAAAATGGCTTAACTAGAGTATAAAATAAGAATATGAGACTTGAAAACTAATAAGTCTAGTCCAATTGATACATGGCTTTTCATATTAACAGCTACTAAAATCATCGAAATTGTATAAAAAACGTCTATTTTTCTTATAAAAGACGGTTGAAATATTAGACAATGAAAATTAAAAATTTGGAATCTTAATTTTTGATTGCAAAATATGCTATAATATAGAAAATAAATGAGTCAATTAGGTGGGGAAAATTTAAGCAATTTTTAATAAGAATTAGGGTTCATATCCCCTTTCCTCTACCAGCCATTTTATTCCGTAGATGTATTCAACATTATTTTAAGGTCTCATATAGAAAAAAACGGAATGAAATTACCTGAATCTCTAAGCGATAACACACAAACGATTAATGACAAATTTAAAATCTATAGCAATTATTTTAGAAACTTAAGAGACTCAGCAATACAAGATTCTGCATTAATTACTTGCTTTAGTGAAGACAATCAGAGTAACATCATGTGGGCACATTATGGTAATCTTTATAAAGGTGCCATCTTCGAGTATGATGCAAGTGAACTATTAGAAGCAGCAAAGAACCACCTTCTTAATTTGAAACATAAAGGAATGTTTAATATACCAGATACTATTTTGAAACGTGGTCCGATGCTAGAAAAGGTCGACTATTCAGAGTATCGTGCAGATATATCTGATGAACTAATTAAAGCACACAATCTAGTTTCAAAGTATGGAGAGCCAGTGGATTATAACGATTTAAAATACAGTGAGATAAGGCTTGATGGTGATTCATTTAAGAAGCAGCAAAGGCTAATGTTTTACACAAAAGCTCTTGAATGGTCATATGAGAAAGAGTGGCGCTAAATGATACCTAATTATTTCCCCGAAAAAGTATACCCAGGGACAAAACAAGGTAAAACATTGACAATAAGTATCAAACCAAAATCCATTATTTTAGGCTTCAAAATCCCGCAAGATAAAGCAAAAAAAATCATTCAATTAGCGATTAGCAAGGAAATAAATCTGTTAGGATCGGGTCCTGATTATTTTTCAGATAAACCCAAAATATTGGTTGAACCACTAAAAGATTCTTTTATTCAAGCAATGCTAAAATAGTAATCTATCATTTATTATGATAATTAAGTATAATTATAACAAAAGGTACTAGATGGATGTGGGTTGGTCTAATATTTATAAAATTTTTAGGAGAATACCATGAATTGGTTAAGCGGAATATTGAGTAGTATTTTAGTTAGAAGAAAATCATCAGATAACAATAGCAATACAATAGTCTATCCATTGTCTTGGATAGTTTTTCCAATAATTGGATTTGTATTTTTTGGTATATTATTTGGAGTATTCATTTTTATACCAGATTTAATTGATCAATCAGATATAGTCTTCGTATTCATTTTTTTCTCTGGGATCATAATTGCTTTTATTTGTCTATCGATTTATATGGCTCGTTGGAAAGTTCAAGTTTTTGATTCGTATTGTAAATATACAACCGCCCTTAAAAAAACGAGAAAGATAGCATATGATCATATTGAATCTAGGGATGTGAGTTCAGGATATAGATTTTACATTGATAACAAACGTATCTTTTCTATATCCTATTTACAAGATAATTATCGTTCACTAGATAAAGCAATCAGAACCTATCAAAAAAATAATAATATAAAAATAGTTAAAAGCGTAACAAATGTTTTAAAGCCCATTCAAGGATTATGGTTTTTGCCTATTGCATCACTTGTGATCATTTTTATCCCAACGATTAGCATTTATGTAGATGAAGGTTTATCAACCGGATTTTTTATATCGTTAACTTTTCATATGATTACTATCTTTTTATTTATATATATGGCTAACTGGAAAATAGTATTTAAAGATGGTATACTAACTAAAACAACGATTTTTGGGATTAAAAAAGCATATGATATGAAACATATCACTTATACAGTTTCGCAAAGATTGATGCATCCAGATGACACAAGACTATATTATAAGAATAAAAAAATCGCTTTTATTATGGGCAATGTTAATAATCGAAGTGAATTGTTGGAATCAATTGATTACTTTAATAGATTTAACGAAACATTAAAAAATGAGGAATAGTCATGGCACTATTTATAAAAAAACACAAAAAAATACTTTTTTAGGTAAAAACAAAGCAAAGGAATATTTGAGGACCGTTAATATCAAAAGTAATCAACAGACACACTTGCTACGATTATATGTTATTGGTGAATTAGAAGTGCTTCTACAAAAATACAGTTTTGAACTCATAGAAGTTTATGTGGATAAACTTAGAAGTGATGATATCGATCTACAAATTAGTCTGCGCGTTAAAAATAAGAATGCTGGATTAGATTTTTTTAAGGACCATTATGAAGTTTGCTTTTATTTAGCTGGTTGTAATCCTGAAGAAGTAGATAACTCTATAATAAGAAATGAGTATAATGATTTTGATTTAGATGTGTTGCTAAATATGGTGGAATCTAAACTACGCTAATACAAAATATAAAATTGCGGGGTTACATAGTGGAAATAAATACATTAGATTATATTAAGGCTATTGAACAAATTGAGAATGGTGAGATATTAGAAATCATTTTTTCAATTAATAATTATACTCATTACAGATTATGTAAGTTATATAGAGAAACCGATGTATTAAAGAATGGTAATGAGTTGAATCGAATTTGTATAGATCCTGTACCTGATAAAACCGAAAGTGTTTGTTTTTTAAGTAAATTTAATCAATCTTACAAATTGTTTAGTTTAGGAAAAGGAAAAAAATATACTCTTAAGCAAATTTGGGATAGGATTACTATAATAGAAATAATAAGAAAAACATAAACGAATTATGCTAACCATTAAAAATTCAGAAGTAGAGTCAGTTTTAGTTAAAGCAAAGGGTGCATACACAAGAACTATGCATAATTTATCTACTGCTATGAGTAATGAAATTACAAGAATTTTTACAACCGCAACTGTAGTGAACAATATTGAAAACGTAGTATAAAAAATTGTAGAACAATTTATATGAAATGGAGACAGTTATGAATATATATTTACTATTAATTTTTGTTAGTGTTTCTATTATCGGAATATATTTTTCTGTTAATACTTCTTTAATTAATTCAAGTGACTTATTAAGTGTTTCAGACGAAAAAAAAATTCCAACTATAGTTATCAAGAATAAACAGATGGCAAAAATTTTTACCATACCAAGATTTAGAAAAAAAATTCCAATTTTGTATTTTGTCTTATTAGTATACTCTAAAATCCTTTCACTATTTGTACTTATTCTTTCATTCATACTTATATTTTTTATAGAATATGAAATAATTGCATTGATTGATTTATCAATTTTGTTTTCTAACCAACTTATTATTTTATTTACATACGGTTTGTATAACAAAGTAGTAATTAATAGTTAGCAGATCACCTATTTTGGCACTAATAAATTACTATTTGAAAGAAGGCTCAAAAACAAAACGTCTTAACTGAGACATATTTAAGGGGTACGTAAAATCTTCTGTAGGGTGCGTAATTGTATTAGAATAGGTTACACAACCCAGTCCAGTAAAGTGGATTTAAACCCTATTGATTATTTTTGTTGTGAATAATCAGCAATGGTGTTTAAACTAGATGACTTCAAGGTAACAACTCAAAAATATGTTTCTTCGGTATTTTAGCAACCTGTCTAACCATGTAAGGGGAAACATATTTTGGCTGATTTTAATGTTTCTTTGATACACACAAGGTTGATTTTGCAAGCAATATAGTTGTTTCAACGCAGCAGGTATGTGAGAACATATTTATTAAAGATGAAGTAAAATGGACATTATTTATTGGACACATATTATCCAAAATAATTAAATCAATTATATTTATACATGTTTTCCATTAATCAACTTTCATTTAAAGCTCTTAAAAAATGTATATGCTATAATCTGTATCAAAAAAATCAGCATCACGCAACAAAGAACTTATTGAGCATTCAGTAAGTTTTTTATTTTTTATCTATAAATATCTTGACATATCTTTTATAGTCTTTTATAATATAGATAGTTGTCTATATAGATAGATATCGATATATATAAAGAGGTGTTTAATATGTATAAAGATTATGCTTTACTTTTTAAAGCTTTATCAGATGAGAATCGTCTAAAAATATTAGAATTGCTTGTCAAAGGAGAAACGTGTGGTTGTACTTTGATAGATAAATTAACAATCACTCAACCAACACTGTCATATCACTTAAAAATATTGACTGACGTTGGTTTGACAAAAGCACATAAAGATGGTGTTTGGAACAAACATACTGTCGACAAAAAAAAGATAGACGATTTGATTCAATTCTTATCTGATCTAAAAAACATGGAGGAAGTATGCAATACATAAAAAACATCTTTGTATGGCTGAACGATCAATTTCTTAAAATGGTATGGCTTGATGACCTCGTTAAGTGGTTTTTTGGTGATGTTATAAAAATGGATAAAGAGTCACTTTTATTTAGCAGTGTTAGTTTTTTCGTATACGATGTGATTAAGATTTTATTGCTATTATCAGTACTAATCTTTATAGCCTCGTATTTACAATCTTTTTTCTCAGCAGAAAGAACAAGAAGAATTTTAAAAGGTAAAACAGGGATTGGAGCCAATGCTACAGGTGCATTACTTGGAACTGTCACACCATTTTGCTCATGCTCATCTATTCCAATTTTTATCGGATTTACGAAAGCTGGGTTACCAATAGGTGTTACATTTTCTTTTCTTATTTCTTCACCATTAGTTGATTTAGCTTCTGTGATATTACTAGCAAGCATTTTTAATTGGACGGTTGCGATTGCTTATGTCGTCGTTGGACTGATTATAGCAGTAATTGGAGGAACATTGATTAGTTTTTTTAAGATGGAACGCTATGTTGAAAGCTTTGTATTAGAAACAAGAAATCAGGAAGATACGGAGTTAGAGTACGAAGAAGAAGTAATGACCAAAAGACAGAGAGTCGGTTACTCAATAGATCAAGTCAAAATGATTATTAAACGTGTTTGGCTATATATTATTATTGGTGTTGGTATTGGTGCAGTTATTCATGGATATATACCTGAAGAAATGATTTCAGCAATACTTGGGCAGGATAATGCTTTTTCAGTCGTCATAGCAACCATTATTGGAATCCCAATGTATGCAGATATTTTTGGAACATTACCGATTGCTGAGGCGTTAGTCTTTAAAGGTGTAGGTATCGGAACAGTATTAGCATTTATGATGGCAGTTACTGCATTATCATTACCTTCAATGATTATGATTAAAAAAGTTGTTAAAACAAAACTACTATTAATGTTTATTGGAATTATAACTTTTGGTATATTATTGATGGGTTATTTGTTTAATGCATTTAGTCACTTACTCATTTAAGAAAGGAGCAAGATATGGAAATCAAAGTCTTAGGTTCAGGTTGTTCAAACTGTAAAAAACTGTTACAAATCGTAGAAGATACAGTAAAAGCATTGGATGTTAAAGCAAATATCATTTATGTAACTGATATGATTGAAATTGCGAACACAGGTTTACTTAGAACGCCAGGTTTAATTATTAATGATAAGATCGTTTCTTATGGTAGAGTACCTTCAAGCGAAGAAGTAAAAACGATCATTCAAAACATAAAATAGGGAGGTTGCTATGAAAATAGGATTTTTCGAGAAATACCTAACCATCTTTGTTCTTATCTGTATGTTAATTGGCGTGCTAATCGGTAGATACTTATCTGCAATTCCTGATTTTTTAAATCAATTCGAATTTGCAAGTGTCAATATCCCTATCGGTATATTAATATGGATCATGATCTATCCGATGATGCTAAAAGTGGATTTCACATCAGTTAAGAATGTTGGTAAGAAACCTAAAGGGTTGTATTTAACGTGGATTGTTAACTGGTTGATCAAACCATTTACGATGTTTGGGATTGCATATTTATTTTTCTATGTTATCTTTAGCAATTTAATTCCTGCTAATCTTCAACAAGACTATTTAGCTGGTGCAGTTTTATTAGGAGCAGCTCCATGTACAGCAATGGTATTTGTATGGAGTAGTTTAACAAGAGGTAATCCTGCATATACACTTGTACAAGTAGCAACTAACGATTTAATCGTCTTAGTTTTATTTGTTCCAATCGTTGGGTTGTTATTAGGCATTGGTGGTATATCAGTGCCTTGGGTAACATTATTTTTGTCAGTCTTTTTGTTTGTCGTTATTCCTTTAGTTGCGGCATCTTTGACAAGATATTTTATCGTTAAACATAAAGGCATTGAGTTCTTTAATACCAGATTTGTTCCTAAATTTAGTAAAATAACCATATCAGGTTTATTACTAACACTCATTTTAATTTTCTCACTTCAAAGCGAATTGATTATCTCAAACCCATTACATATTGTACTTATAGCAATTCCACTTATTCTTCAAACGTTCCTCATTTTCTTTATTGCATATTTTGGAGCAAGAAAATTAAGATTAACGCACGATGTTGCAGCACCTGCAGGTATGATCGGAGCGAGTAATTTCTTTGAATTAGCTGTAGCAGTAGCAGTTGCATTATTTCCATTAAATCCAGGTGTTGCATTAGCAACAATTGTTGGTGTTTTAGTTGAAGTACCCGTGATGTTAATGCTTGTTAAAATTGCAAATAAAACCAAAAATTGGTTTCCAAAAGGAGAGTTAAATTATGAAGAAACTTAAAATAGATTATGTTTGTGTTCATAATAGTTGCCGAAGCCAAATGGCAGAAGCGATTACTAAAACTTTAGCATCTGATTTTTTTGAAGCTTATAGTGCTGGTACAGAAACTAAGCCACAAATTAATCAAGATGCAGTTAGAATTATTAAAAACTTATATAATGTTGATATGAATCAAACGCAAAAGTCTAAGTTAATTGATGATATACCTCAAGAGCTTGATGTATTAATCACGATGGGATGTAATGTTGAATGTCCTTATATTCCTACTCAACATCGAGAAGACTGGGGTTTAGATGATCCAACTGGAGAACCAGATGAAGTATTCTTAGAAACAGCTAAAATAATAAAAGAAAAAATGTTGGATTTAAGAAAAAGAATAGAGTCTAAAGAAATTAACATAAAATAAGAAAAAAATGGTTCTTTTCTAAGAACTGTTTTTTTTTGCATGATATAATATGACTAAAGATGAATATGAGGTTAAATATGAAAACAATAGGTTTATTGGGTGGTATGAGTTGGGAATCAACGCTTGAATATTATCGACTGATTAATTTAGAAGTCAAAAGACAATTAGGTGGGTCTCATTCCGCGAAAATTTTAATGTATTCATTTGATTATCATGAGCTAGAAATATTGTTGGAACAAAATAAGTGGGATGAAATAACGCAGCAATTGGTTAATCATGGGAAAAAACTAAAAGAAAGTGGAGCAGAAATTTTACTCATTTGTGCAAACACGATGCATATTGTTGCTGATGAAGTCGAAAAACAAGTAGGGATACCTCTTATTCACATTGCGAAAGCAACTTTGAATCAAGTTAAATATCTAGACTTAACAAATGTTTTACTGGTTGGAACTATTTATACGATGAAAAGTACTTTATATCCCAATATTTTCAGTCATCAAGATGTATCTGTTATTGTACCTGATATTAGGGACCAAGCAATGATACATCGCACAATTTATCATGAACTTATATTAGGGATATTTAGCAATGAGAGCAAAGTAAAGTTCATAGAGGTTATCAACAAAGCAAAATTAAAAGGTATTCAAGGCGTTATTTTAGGATGTACAGAGATTCCTATGTTAATCCGGCAGCAAGATTTAGATATTCCATTATTTAATACAATGGAAATTCAAGTTAAAGCAGCTGTTGATTTTTCCTTAAACGATTAATTTGAAATAAAAACGCATGATAAATGATAGAAACTGACTTATATGTATAGTCAGTTCTTTTCTTTATTTACCAACACTTAAATATTTGTTATAATGAATTTGTCGAGATGTTGTTTATTTAATAATAGGTTACAACATCTATTACGTTTCAAAAATCTTATGGCAGTAAGAGATTTAGATGTAGCATTCCAAAACAATTAGAAAGGAGTAAAGATTTGTTGATTCAAATCTTACACAACAAAATGCTATCTTCAAAAGCATATATGGATATCGAAGCCAAATATGGTGCAAAAAATTATAAGCCAATTCCTGTTGTTATTAAACGTGCTAAGGGGGTTTGGGTGTGGGATCCTGAAGGGAAAAAATATTTAGACTGTTTATCTGCTTATTCAGCAGTTAATCAAGGACACCTTCATCCTAAAATTATTAAAGCTGTTAAAAAGCAAATGAAGTCTGTGACATTAACATCAAGAGCATTTTATAATGATCGCTTAGGATCCTTTTTGCAAAAGTTATGCGATGTATCTGGTATGGAAGTTGCATTACCAATGAATACAGGTGCAGAAGCTGTTGAAACAGGTATTAAAATTGCTAGAAGATGGGGATATAGAATAAAAAAAGTTCCTGTTAACCAAGGGGAAATCATTACATGTAATGATAATTTCCATGGAAGAACAACAACCATTGTTGGTTTTTCAACAGACCCAGGAGCAAATGAAGATTTCGGTCCATTTACACCAGGGTTTGTAAATATTCCTTTCAATAATACAAACGCATTGGAAAAAGCCATTACACCAAATACGATTGCATTCCTAGTTGAGCCAATTCAAGGTGAAGCAGGCGTTATAATTCCTGATGCAGGATATTTAAAAAAAGTTCGTGAAATTTGCACTAAGCATAATATACTATTAATTACTGATGAAATCCAAACAGGCTTTTGCAGAACTGGTAAAATGTTTTGTTTTATGCATGATGATATTAAACCAGATATTTTATTAGTTGGTAAAGCATTAGGTGGCGGGGTTATGCCTGTATCTGCTGCGTTATCAAGTAAAGCTGTGATGGATGTGATTACTCCAGGTTCACATGGAAGTACATTTGGAGGAAACCCACTAGCTTGTGCAGTTGGTGAGGCTTCACTAGATGTCTTAATTGATGAAGCATTAGCTGAGCGCTCAGAAAAATTAGGGAAATATTTCCTTGAGGGCATAAAAGAAATCAACTCACCTTTGTTTAAAGAAATTCGAGGTAAAGGATTATTTATTGCGATTCAGTTAACAGATGAAGCAGGAAAAGCAAGAAAGTATACAGAGCAATTAAAAGAGCTTGGCTTATTGGCTAAAGAAACGCATGAACATACGATTCGTTTAGCCCCACCACTTATTATTAAAGAATCAGAAATTGATTGGGCATTATCAATTTTAAAACAAGTTTTTATCGGATAAACTAAACAAATAAGACCTTAACAAGTGATCATCACCGTTAAGGTCTTTTTTTACTTAATAGGGATTTCTATTTCTCAGTCCAAAAACCTAAATAGACAAAATACCCACAAGAATGTGGGTGAATCAAACACATATTGAAACAACTATCTAAAAACCTTCAAGGTTTGTTTATGGTAAATATCGATGGGGACAAATTTTTCTTTACTACAGTGATAACAAGGTAAGATTGGATAATCAGAAATAGATTCATCCCACATTTCTTCAAGGATATCAAATTCGAGCACATCTTCAAAGCCACATTTAAGACACTTAAAGCGAACCGATTCATCGAAGATATCGCGCTTCATAAAATCTTCGATATCGACAGGTGGTCCAAAGTAAAAACCATGTTTGATGGCGTATTTATAATCTTCTAAACGCTGTTTTTTCTCCTCATCGGAGATTTTGACTTTGATTGTATTAAAATATTTAGGCATAGGATTAACCTCCAGGATCTCTAAAGTAAGAGAAATCTAAATTGAGTCTCATGGTGTGGCCACATGAACATAAAATGGGATGGTACTTATAAATAGATTTTAACATAAAGAGCCAGTTTAGTCTTGAGCGTTTAAGTTTAATATGAGCAGAGGAAAGCAGTTTTTTGAAGGAAGATTTAGACTTTGAGGATTTATTGGCATAGAAACCAAAATAGCGAATGGTGTGGAAGTTACGATCATGAATGTGAATGATGAGTTTAGCGATGAAGCGAAAGACATGCTCGGTGATAGTCTGCCTACCAAGATAGGTGGTGTCATCTTTGGATTTATGGTCATCCTCATGGGGATCGTAAAACCATGTGATATGATGATTGGAAGGATCAAGCGATACAATTCTTTCCTCAGAAATAGCAGGACGAGAAGCGTAGCGGGTGATATAATCAGAAACCTTTTTCGCAGAGTTGAGGATACCATAGTCCTTGAGTTGAGGACCGTGCGCATAGAATCCTTTCTTATATTTAGCGATAAGAAAGGTTCTCAAACGATTGAAGTGATGATAGACATCTTTAGGAGCGTTTACTTTCAAATAATTTGAGATATTTCTAAGCAAAGCGAGTTGAAAGTGGAGCCTGAGTTTCTCAAAATGAAAATAAGAAAACTTTCGCATCTTTTGATGAATATCAAGCGTTCTTTCGGCAACGAGGACATGGATGTGAGGATTGAATTTGAGATCACGTCCAAAGGTATGTAAAAAGGCGATGAGGCCGAGTCTACGGTCGTCTTTTACAGCAATCTTGGATGAAAAGACAAGTGCTTGAAGTGCTTCATTAACAGAAGAAAAGAGCACATCAAAGAGACCGCGATAAATTCTAAAATAATCCCTAAGTTCTCTAGCTATGGAAAAGACAAAGTGACGATGAGGAACATCTAAAAGTTTTGACTGAACGGCAAGTGTTCGCTTTTCACGATAGCGTTGATTACAGGAGACACAAAACCTTGAGTGACAAGAAAGTCCTTGTAAGTAATACTGATCACAAGAAGGACACTCAAAAAAAAGATGACCTTTGGCTAAATTTTTACAATCAATCATCTTTTCAACATTAGAGATGATGGCAGGTCTAAGCCTTTCGATAAACAAAGGTTTAAATAACGGCCAATAGGTTTGAAAGATGGACTGAATCGTGAGTTTAGTCTCTCGATTCGCTTTGAGGTTTGAAAGTTTATTCAGTTCATTCTCATGGACATCCTTACCCTGCATCGCAGCAATGGCCAAGATGTCTCTGTACTTATATTTGAGTAAAATAGGGTCCATGAGTATATTATAAAGAAGATTGGGAAAAAAGAAAAGGCGATTAAATCGCCCTGAGTGAATTTATTCACTTTTGTTCTATGATTATTTTTTAATATCTGTAAATTGCTGCAGCACCAGACTCGGTTGGCATATCTTCTTTACTTAAGATATAAACATGACCATTTTTTTCTAGTGTGTATTGCGCTAAATCGTCTAGTATATCGTCTATCTCAGGATTTGCTAAATCTTTCGTTTTCATCTTTTTATTAACTAAATCAATATGACCTGGAATGATTTTATCCAATTCGATAAAAAGCGTTTCAACTCTGCCATCTATTACAGCTGATATAATTTCTATGAGTTGATCAGAACTTTTTTCGCTTGGTCTCAGTTGGTGATACTGATTAATCAGTTTTTCAGTTTTTTGATTTAATCTTTCTATATTAAGCAACTCTATTTGTTTTTTAGTTTCTTCTTTACCGAGTGTATCATATGATCCTGATATCGCTTTTGGTTCTAAAAACAGATTATTAGACATTTCTAAAAATAAAGCGTGATATTCAGTTGGAGCAAGAAGTATTAAAGGACATTTAGATTTTTTTGAAATATTCTCATCAATGATTAAATCGACTTGTCTAAAAAATCTTTCTAAATCAATTTCGTCTTCAGCTTTTTTTCCACCATGTCCGTGGAATGTTGATTTTCCTGATGAACCTCCATATGTACCATGTGTTTGATAGGGATCTGTTTTCTCTGTACCAAGTATCTCATCCTTAGTAGTCTGTATGGAATCGCTTAACTCTATTTTCTCAATATGGTAAGGTGTTCCTTCGAATAATTGAAATGAATGTGCATCTAAATCAAGAATTTGATAGGTCTGAGCAATTTGGAAATAATGAATCAGTGGTTTGATGTGGAAAGTGTCAGAAACAACTGCAAGTGTACTGATGGGTTTCTTTAAATTATAGATAATACATTCATCTAATGATGCAAATAAAGCAATTCCGTCATATGTATGACTCCAAAAAGTACTTGCATTTTCTATCTCAGAAAACATTTCCATCAAAGGTTTTATTTCTTTTTTGTCATATTTTTCTCTAAGAGAGCCCTCCACTTCTTTAATTAAATTTTTGAAAACGAGTGCATCGCGCTTATTTTCAGTGAGATGTCTAGAAGTTTCTTGATA
This sequence comes from Peloplasma aerotolerans, assembly GCF_030012175.1. GTDB lineage: Bacteria > Bacillota_I > Bacilli_A > Acholeplasmatales > Acholeplasmataceae > Peloplasma > Peloplasma aerotolerans. Next base: position 12,741 of record NZ_JASCXW010000020.1, on the reverse strand, counting down.
AATTGAAAAAAGTGGAGCTTTTTTGTTGTTAAAAAAATCGTTTGGAAATGTGTCAACAATTTTATATTTCACTTAAATACCGTCCTTTCTTATTTCATCAAATAAGTTTTTTTTAAAAAAAACCGACCTGTTTTGGTCGTCTAAAGATAGGTGTATTCGCTAAATGCGAGTAAAAATAATTGGAATACGATTGCTATCTAAAGGCAACCATATGATAATTAATCATACCATATAACTGATGTATAGTCAAAAAATAGAAATTATGTGATTGTAAACAAATATATCAAAAAAAACCCCAATTTTCCTAATTAGGAGAATAAAAGAGTTTTTAAATAAATACTTTAATTTGACAGTCGATTTGTTGTTAGACTTCTAGAAGGTACTGTAATGGAAATAGATTGATTAGTTGGCGATTTGAAGATAATGGTTTGTTCCTGATCACTTGGATTCCATATCATTGCATTTACAACCCCTAAGCTATCCACGTAAATGGATGATGATACACGTTCATGAATTTCCATAATATATGATGTATCACGTTTTCCATAACTTTGTAAACTATGGATTAAATAATAAGTTTGCGATAAATCACTTGGATAATCATCATTAAGTATTTTAGAAGCATCAAATTGACTGATGGCTATTGATGGATTGATTAATGCTTGTACGCTCCACATGGTAGCAAACCATGTATCTATGGTTTGATTTTTTGCAAGTAAGTAGTCAGAGTATATATGATTTAACCGTGCTCTTTCATCATCATTTAACGCATAATTTGAAATATATTCTCCATTGGGTAACCATTGGATACCATAGATAAATGTTGGATTAGCACCAAACCAAGTCGCGTAATCATATTTACCACCCCAAATCATACCTGCAATAGATGCGTACATGCTATATTTTTCAGGGAAAATAGTTTCTGAGTAGTCCATTATATAAGTTTTTGCTGCATTAAGTTCAGTTACAAAACCATAAATAGCTGCATCTCTACGGTCTACATCATTTTGAGATAATGCCCACAAATATCCTCCGACCCATGACTGCAATGCTTCACTTGAGGATTCAACGTTATTACCCTCTGCAAACGTTCCAAAACCGTGTGCCCAAGTATGACCTGCCCAAGGATCAAAAGACCGCAAATAAGCGAAATCATAGTCATCTTTATATGGGTATAGATAATCATCTAGTAAAACTTCAACGATATCTTTATAATCATTGACAAACGATTCATCATACATCGCTAATACACTGGCTCCATAAATTAAATAACCATGTGTAAAACTATGATCACTGAGTTCACTTGCAGTATTGAAATCATTATTCGAGTAATAAACAGAGCCCCATGCTTCGTTATAGTAAAGATAGCGTTCATCTGATACCGATTCATATGTAAACCAGTCCGCTAATACATATCTCAATTTCGAAATAAACGAGAGTTTTAGTGCATCATCACCAATTTGATCAGCGATGATAATACCTTGCGATAGTGGATAAATTGCTTTACCATTCCAATAAGGACCTTCATCGTTTAAGAAGTTAGTAAGATCATTGATTTCAGTTCTAGTATCTAAATCATTAAGATAAGTAGTCATATGGGTTGTACTAAATTCATTATTGATAGGATATGTCATTGCAGGTAGAAGACCATGAAATGAGAGGTTTGTTTGAAAATGCGATCCTACTATGAGTTTTAATTCTCCTCTGACAGTATTAAAACTATAATCAGTTACTTCTTGAGTACTGTTTTGATAATGATGAGGCATTAAAAATTGAAGGGGTTCATTAAGATTATTTTCTTTTAAGTGTTGAGTTGATAAATGATAGTTGGTTTCAACAATGCTATCTTTATGTTGAACTTGATAAGAGACATCACCTTTAAGTGTTGCAGTATAAGCATGTTGATGATAAAAAGAAGCTTCAGTTAAAGATTCTATAGCAGCAACTGAAAAATAGTTTTCATCGCCTAAGTTCATACTAATCTTGTTTAATAAAGAACTTGGGTGGTTATCAGTTGATAAGTTAAACAAAGATCCACTAGGTGTACTCACCAAGAAATAACGATCTCCATAAATTGGTTGTCCAACTTGTGCAGGTCTATAGGTTTCATATCCAATATGTTTTTGTACCAAACGGATGACGATACCATCTCCTGTATATGTGTTTCCACTGATCAGTTGACCATCAACAGTAAAATATTCATAACTTGCAACTCCATTTGATGCAAGTCTTAAGTAAGCAGAATCAGACTTTGCAACTTCAGCAAACACGAAAGGAGATCCTTGTGCGTAAGTCATTACCATTTGGTCTTGTGGTTGGCCAGTATTTCTCATTGCTACCTTGACAGTTGTGTCACTGTAATCAATCACATGAGTTGTATATCCTAAATTAAGATTTGTTGTTTTTATATGCATATCTGGCAAAGCTAAAGAGAAGTTTGCCATCGTGTTATACCCATCAGGATTCCAATATTGTACAAAACCAGATCCTGGGTTTGTGATTTCAACACCATCATTACTAAATGCAGATCGTAAAGGATTTGTATATATGCCATTGCCTCCACCATAATTAGCAGCCAATAGTGAAGTCCACCATCCATTAGATGGGACTGCTTGGTCTAATAAGTTAGGATTTAGGAGTTGTGGTTGAATCGGATGATCAATTTCTGGAGCTGAGCCTACGCGATAAGAGCCCGCATTAGCATTAACGATTGTAGAAGTTATGTTGTTTCTAGGGTTTATAGGTCTATTGATTGTTCCATCATCAACTGTAATCAACCGTGTTTGATTAATTTCATCTTCGCCATAAGTCATTTGATAAGTTAACTCGTACTCACCAAGAACACCATAATGTACATTTCCTGTTACACGAACTAAATATGTGATATCTTCATTATTTTGATTTAATATTTTCACATTGTCAAGGGGATTGAAATATTCGTTTTTCGTAACGGTCATATCTTCAAGTCCAATGATATCTGTAATCTCATGTGGAACAGTTATGTTTGGTGTAGATTGGTTATTGTTGCTTTTACATGCAGCTAAAGTAAAAAGCATTAATAAAAAGATAAGTATAAAACATTTTTTGAACATATAAACCTCCAAAGGTATAACTAGTTATACATTTTTATCATACCATGAAAAAGCAATAAAAAGAAATCGGTTTCTTTCCCATACATAATTGATCTCCTAAATCATCAGTTCTATAGGGTTTAGTAGATGGAATATGTAATATTAAACAAAATAAAAAAAGCGCTTTCATTTCTCTTGTGAGTATGTTACAATGTAATTGGATTGAAGATGAAATAGACTTCAAGCGTATATGAAAAAGTGTATAGATTCATAGGGATTTATGGTCTCTTTTTTATGACGCGTACAAAATACATAATCAACGTAATGATTATGAAATAAAGGAGAATTATAGTGAAGGAAAAAGGTTACAATGCTTATTTGACTGCACAAAAACAATTTGATCATGTTGCTGATAACATTAACTTAGACGATGCAACAAAAGACTTGCTGCGTCAACCAGGGAAAGAAATTCATATTACAGTTCCTGTGAAGATGGATGATGGATCAACTAAGATTTATAGAGGATATAGAATCCACCACAATGATGCTAGAGGTCCCGCAAAAGGTGGTATTCGTTTTCATCCAGATGAAACGGTAGACACAGTTAGAGCACTAGCAATGTGGATGACTTGGAAATGTGCTGTTGTTAATATACCACTAGGTGGCGGAAAAGGTGGGGTTATTTGTGACCCACGTGAAATGTCATTAGGTGAACAAGAACGCTTATGTAGAGGATATGTTAGAGAATTATCAAAAAATGTAGGTCCAGTGATTGACGTAGCTGCACCAGATGTTATGACCAATTCACAACATATGTTATGGATGCTTGATGAGTTTGAAACAATCTATGGTGGTCATTATCCAGGAGCAATTACAGGTAAACCAGTTGGTATGGGTGGCTCTTTAGGCCGTACAGAAGCAACCGGATATGGTGTCGTTTATACTTTAAGAGAAGCATTAAAAGTAATGGGCATTGATATTAAAACAACAAATGCGAGTATTCAAGGATTTGGCAAAGTTGGAAAATATGCTGCAAAATTATATCAAGAATATGGCGGAACTGTTGTTGCTGTATCTTGTTGGGATATTGAAGATAAAAAATCATATACTTTTAAAAATGAAAAAGGTTTGGATATTAATGCATTAGAACGTATCTCTAATGGATTTGGTACCATCAACAAAGAAAAAGCAATTAATGAATTAGGTTGTGAAGTCTTAGAAGGTGATGAGTGGATTAAACAAGATGTTGACATCTTAATGCCATGTGCACTTGAAAACCAATTAACAACTGAAACATTAAAACATGTAAGTAAGAGAGTAAAAGTTATTTGCGAAGGAGCAAATGGCCCAACAACTACTGAAGCAGATGAAATCATTCAAAAGAAAAAAATATTTATGATTCCAGACTTCTTATGTAATGCTGGTGGTGTTACTTGTAGTTACTTTGAGCAAGTTCAGTGTAATACAAACTATTACTGGCCTCTTGATGAAGTTCTAGAAAAGCTTGATCGAAAGATGACTGATGCATTTCATGAAGTTTATAATCTAGCAATTAAAAAGAATCTTTACATGCGTGATGCAGCTTATGGTATTGCAATCAAACGTGTCGCAGATGCAGTTAAGATGAGAGGGTGGGTTTAATCACCTAACTATATAAAAAAAGTCTAGAAATCTCTTTGGATCTCTAGACTTTTCATATTGGGTTTTAAATGAATAAAACAAGTGATGCTGCCATGACAATCATGCCTGTAATAAGTCCATATATTGCAATATGGTGCTCTCCATGCTTTTCTGCAGTTGGTAAGAGTTCATCTAATGAAATATAGACCATAATACCAGCAACCATTGCGAATACAATACCGAATAATGATTCGCTTAATAATTGATATAGTAGGAAAAATCCTATAACTGCTCCAACAGGTTCTGCTAAACCAGATAAGAATGAATACATAAATGCTTTTTTCTTTGACTTCGTAGCATGATAGATTGGAACAGCGACTGCTATACCTTCTGGTATATTGTGAATGGCAATAGCAACAGCAATGCTAATCCCCAGTACAGGAGATTCAAGTGCTGCAATAAAAGTTGCCAATCCTTCGGGAAAGTTGTGAATTGCGATTGCTAATGCAGAAAACATACCCATCCTAAGCAATTCATTTTTTTCATGCGATTCATCATCAACATTTAACCCTTTTGGTTCATGTGGGTTTTGTGCCTTAGGAACAAGCTTATCGATTAAAGCTATTAAAAACACGCCAAGAAAAAATGCTAAAGTCGTATAGAGATATCCTAAGCGAACACCATAAACTTCACTTAAAGATACGAAAGCTTTAGGAAAAATCTCGATGAATGAAACGTAAATCATTACACCTGCACTTAATCCCAATGCAAATGCCAAAAATTTCTTTGATGATGCTTTTTTATGAAAAGCGATAATGCCACCAATACCGGTTGATAGCCCAGCAAACAATGTTAATAAAAATGGAAATACATATTGACTCATAATTGTTCTCCTTGTGTAAAAGTCATTTTAAATTAAGGCAAACCTTAATATTATATTAAGTATATCATTATTAAATATGAATTTCAATAAAAAAATGTTAAAATAATACCTAGAAAGTATAAAAAAACTAACAAGCTTTATTAAAGAGGTAAACTTATGAACCAAGTAACTGCTAAAAAAATCTTAGAAAGCAATATTGCACGAACAATCGGATGTACTGATATTGGTGTTGTTGGATATATAGCATCTATTGGAGCTTATATTTTAAGAAACCAAAAAATTCATTCGATTCACTTAACAATGAGTGATGAATTATATAAAAACAGTGTGAATGTTGGTGTTCCAGGACTAAGAAAAAGCGGTTTAAATCAAGCCTTAGCATTAGGGGTCCTTTTAAAGAATCCCAAAGAGCAACTAAGTGTATTTGAAAGTGTAACGAATAATGATATTGAACAAATTGAGTCTTTGCTTAAGGAAATATCAGTAAAAATAGAACATCATAAATACGATGATACAGTATTGTATGAGGAATTGTTAATGACATCAACAGATGGTGATGAAGTTAAAATTGTGATTAAAGATCACTATGATAATGTCGTAAGTGTCGTTAAAAATGGTGAAAAGATGCCTGAATTTGAACGAAAAGCATTGATTGATCGAGTTAATCAAAACAAAATTCTATCCTATGATGAAATATTTGATTTTGTAGAGAAAAACGACTTTACAGGATTAGAAGAACTATTTAGAATAGCAACTATTCAATATGAAAACTCGAGCGAAGAGATGAAAAAAATAGGTAGGAATTACTTGGTTGAAAATTTAACAGATTCTCAAAAATCATGTACTAATGAAATATCCAACTTTCTCAAAGAACACATTGAAGTTTCTTCGAAAAAACGAATGATAGGTGATATTTTCACAGTTTATGGTGTTGCAGGTAGTGGCAATTTAGGTATTGGTACACTCGTAACACCAATGTTTTTGAGCGATGCATATAACCTATCACAGAAAAAAAGAGAACAGCTCATTGTTTTATCTTTTTATACGAGTGTTTATGTTAAACAAGAAATGAATATCGTCACTGTCTTATGTGGAACAGGGCATGCAACAGGCTGTAGTAGTGCTGCAAGTTTTGTTTTCAGTAAAGAAGGCACAAGAAAACAAATAAAAGATGCAATCAATTTATACCTTTCAACATCGATGGGTTTTGTTTGTGATGGTGCTAAAGTATCATGCACATATAAAGTATCATTTGCAGCAATGAATGGTATGATAACGGGTCATATGGTGATGGACCAATCGATTAGTTGTGATGGATTTGGTCTAAATAAAACAAATGTCGATGAAACCATAAAAAACTTAGGTAGACTCAATAATGAAATACTAAATACAGCAAATAAGGGGATTATCTCACTGATTTAGCACCTTATTTTTAAAAAAATATTTATCCTTTTTTAATTTACACACAAAAAACGTTTACATCTTAATATATTAGGTCTTACTCAAAAAAGTTCTTGAAAGATATCTGGGGTTATGCTATTATTGATATGGCGTATACCGAGAAAGAAGATGAATTAAATGTTAGTATTAGCTGCGGAAGCTACTTCATGGTCTTATCAATTGATATTATTGTTAAGTATAACAATTATCATTGGTTTGTTTGCAGGTCGTTTTTTTGAGCGTAAGCGAATCCCTAACTTAACAGCCTATATATTAATTGGGCTTGTTTTTGGTGGTGTTATTGTATGGGCGGGACACGAAGAAATCGTAGATGCATTTGAGGTTATTATTAATGTTGGTATTGGTTTTATTGCTTTTAGTATTGGTCTTGAACTTAATTTTAAAAGAATAAAGAAGCGTACAAAAGAAGTTATTATTGTTACCTTATTTCAAGCAATGTTTGCTTTTTTACTGACATTCTTCGCATTATATATATTAGTATTACCATTACATATTGCATTATTAATTGGTTCTTTAGCGATTGCAACAGAACCTGGACCAATCTTATTAATAACAAAAAAAATGCATGCATCAGGACCATTAACTGATACATTGGTTCCTTTGCACGGTGTAGAGGATTCTATCACCATTATGTTATTTGGTATTACATTATCCTATGCAGTATCCGTAGAAACGGGTTCAGCATTTGGCCCAATGGAAATCTTAACTGGTCCAGTTCTTGAAATTATATTTTCCTTAATTATCGGTTTAGTAATTGGATATATATTGGTAAGAATCATTCGATATTTAAAATACGAAGATGTTGAAAAAGATATTGTTATTTTAATATCTGCAATTGCTGCAATTCTTGCATCCATTGCAATCGCAAGTACTGGTTTTGATATTTTTGGAATTCACATTCATTTATCACCAATTTTACTACCAATGGCAACAGGTATATTTTTCTCTAACTTATCCACAGATCTAGCAAAACATGAGACAGAAAGAATCATGGACTTATTTTCAGCCCCTATTCTAATATTATTTTTCTCTTTATTAGGCGCTGAAATTGTGATTTTACTTGCTGTGTCTCTTCAAGTCATTGACCTTATCTTAATCCTAATTGTTTCTTTAATTTATGTAGTTATGAGATTTTTCGGTAAACTTAGTGGCTCATGGATTGGTGGAAAAGTTGCTCATTCAGATGCATCAGTTACTAGATATCTAGGATTTTGCTTGTTACCTCAAGCTCAAGCAGCAATCGGTCTAGCATTTTTTGCTAGAAGCAGTTTATCTGGTACAGTTTATGGAACGATGATATTAATTGTTATTATGATTTCAACGATTATCAACGGATTATTCGGACCATTAGGCGTTCGTCATGCATTGATGCAATGCCATGGTGTTGATGGTAACTTCTGTAATATTGTACATTATGCTAAAGCAGATCCTGAGCGTCATCATCATCATTAACTTTAATAAGAGAGATTTACTACATACAAAAACCATTCGTGGTTTTTTTATTTTTAGCAATCAAATTGTAAAAATGGTATACTTTATATGTATTATTTTTATGGAGATAGATTTAAAAAGGATGTTTATTTATGATTAAACAAGAACTATATCAAGCATTTAAAAATAGGTTTGATGTTGTTGGTATTATCCATACGAATCGATATTTAAATGAAGCCAGAAAAATGGGTAAGAAAGTTCCAAATGTGACTTATCCTACAATGGTTGTTTTAGGTTTAGCTTATCCCATGAGAATCATTAAACATACAACATCACATCTTGTTCCATCATTTTATACATTTGGTTCTGACTATCATCAAGTTTTAAAAACCCGTATAGATCAAGTCATGAAAAACTTTTCATATGATTATCAACTTGGAGTTGACAATCATCCACATGATGAACGTTTAGCAGCTACTCTTGCAGGAGTTGGATTTTTCGGTAAGAATCAATTAATCATTAATAAAGAACTAGGTAGTTACATGTTCTTAGGCATTGTTTTTATAGATGTTAAATTAGACCAGGAAATCATTTTAGAAATTGATGATGACTGTGGAACATGCCGGATATGTATAGATGCATGTCCTACAAAGGCATTATATGATGACGGGAAATACGATATGGAAAAATGCATGAGTCATTATAATCAAACTAAACGTGAACTAACAACTCCAGAAATTGAAGCTAATTATAGCTTGTTTGGTTGTGACATATGTCAAATGGTTTGTCCTAAAAATATTAAAAAAGGTGTTAAAATTCACCAGGAATTTGAATTGAATGGTAAAGAGATGGTTTCCATTGTTGATTTATTTACAAAATCGGAAAAACAGTTTAAAGAAAAATATACCGATACGTCTTACTTATGGAAAGGCAAAACCATCTTAATGCGAAACGCATTAATGGTTATGTTAAGACAAAAAAATAATCAATATATGGATTTGATTGAGGATTCAATTATAAAATATGAAACACCATGGTATAACAAGACTGCAAAAGGTATTTTAGAAAAATTGAGAAAGATATAAAAGGAGGATTTTATTAATGAAAGTCATGATAACTGGACTCAATGGTACTGTTGCCCCTGAAGTTGCTAAGTATTTCTACTCTAAAGGTGCAGAAATCATTCAGTATAAAAGAGAAGAAGTTACTGTAGAAAATGAAATGGCAATCCACTCATTTTTAGTAAAACATAAACCAGATTATTTTCTTCATTTTGCTATGGGGACTCCTGAATGGGCTGGTCTACTCGCGAAATTAACAAAAGAGCTCAATATTCCATTTGTATATATTAGCACTGGTAGTGTTTATAGTGGGAAACAAACAGCTCCGATAACAATTGATCATCAATTAGATGCTGAAGATGAATATGGATTATACAAGATCGCATCAGAAAAAGCTGTCATTAAACAGCATTCTAATGCTTATATTCTAAGAATTGGATGGCAAATCGGGAATAGACCAGGATCAAACAATATGATTGATTTTTTATATAAACAAATGGAAGCACATCAAGTCATTAAAGCATCGACAAAATGGTATCCATCTTGCTCATTTATGGAGGATACAGCTGCTGCAATATTCGACACAATACAAAACTTAAAACCAGACACTTATTTGATGAATAGTAATGACTTATATTCATTTTATGATATTGCAAAATATCTAGCTACAAAGCATGAAAATTTGAAAGTTGAAAAAACAAATGACTTTGCCCAAGATACGCGAATGATTGATCATCGAGTCAATATTAAAAAAATGAAAGAATATATAGAAAAATAGCCTTATCATCAAGTTTTCAATCTTTTACAAATATATCAAATAAAAAAAATGGTGACACAAAAAGTGTAAAAAATATTATTAAAAATTTCTTTATTTTCATAGTCACAATTCCTTAAAAAAGTGTATAATAAAGTTGAAGGAATAAATCCTTTTTAAGTTCAGCAAAACAAGATGCTGTAAACTAGATTAAACCTCTTAATCGCACATGATTTTTTATATCAAATGGCTATTAACATTTAGCGGTTTACCGTATTGTCAAGATGATATAAAACTATGAGTGAAAGGAAGGTGAATCAAATGAAAGATAAGAAACAAGCTAAGAAAGTTCAAGCTAAGAAACCAGCACAACAAGCACCAGTTAAATCAGCTAAGACAGTTAAGAAGTAAGTACCAAATATTGTTTGAGAACTAGCTGTTAAATGTCAGCTAGACGATTAAAACTAAAACGACCCACATGCCAGTCGACTTGACTGACATGTTTTTTTATAAATGGATTCAGCAGACAAAAAATAGGATAATTCAGAAATATGATGTATACTATAAATGTAATAAATATTTATATAACACGTAAAGTAAAATCTATTGTCGAGAAAGGAGAAAAGAAAAATGTTTAATGAAATTGCTCGAATTATTATCGCATTATCAATCTTATTTATATTGTTTTTTGCATATACAAGAAAAGATAAGCTTCCAACATTTGTTTCATTCACGATTTTAGGCTCAATTGCTTTGAGCATGGCATTCTCTGGATTCGCTGGTCTTATATCAAATGTTGATTTTTTAAACTTTTTAGAGAGTATTTTTAGAACTTTAGCAGACCTTGTAGTGTTTGTTGAAATTGTCATTATATTATTTTTACTATTTTTCTCTAAATTCAAAACCAAATTTATGTTACTCAAAGTAGTTATTATCATTTATGTTATCTTTAAAGTTATTCTTGCATTTGGCCTATTCTAAACTTTAACTCATAATGAATTGCAGCAACCAATCATTGGTTGCTGTTTTTTTATTCCTAAAGCATGCAAATGGTTTGCAATTGTGTTTTTAAATGATTAAAGTTAATATATAGTACTCAACAAACAATGGAGGAAACAAATGAAAAACGAAACTGGCAAACTTTCGAGTCAAGAAGCAAATGAACTTCTTATTTTGTTAAAGACACGTTTTGAGAAAAACATGCACCGCCACATAGGTTTAATATGGGATGATATACATACTAAATTAATTGCTAATCCAAGTAAATTGTATGCTCTAAATGAAATGGAGAAAACTGGTGGAGAACCAGATGTAATAGGTTATAATAAAGATATAAATCAGTATATATTTAATGACTGCTCTAAGGAAACCCCATTAGGGAGAAGAAGTGTTTGTTATGATAGAGAAGCACTGAACTCCCGTAAGATGCATAAACCAGAAAATTCTGCTATCGATATGGCAAACGAAATGGGTATTGAATTGTTGACAGAAGATGAGTATCGAAAACTACAAGAAATAGAACCATTTGATTTAAAAACATCAAGTTGGATACTTACACCACAGGATGTTAGGAGATTAGGTGGAGGACTATTTTGTGATCGTCGTTATGATAAAGTTTTTGTCTATCATAATGGAGCAGACTCATATTATGCTGCAAGAGGATTTCGTGGAGTATTGAAAGTTTAAGGATGTGAAAAAATGAACACTCAATTTAAAGAGATTAAAGCATATATGGAAAGTCATATGCAATTGAATCAAAAGAAGATTCTATCAACAAAATCCGGCACACTTGATGTCATAGGTGTTTCAATGAAAGACATAAGAGCACTTGGAAAAAAACTGAAAGTAAATCATGAATTGGCATTAACTTTATATGAAACATCAACTTATGAGTATTTAATGTTAGGGGCACTCATTGCTGATGATAAAAAGATAAATGACGAAACTTCAAAAGACTGGGTAATTAAAGCGCAATCTACGGCAATCGTAGATCAAGGGTTATCAGCATTATTCATGCAACTTGATAAACGTCACCAGATGATTAAATCATTTATAGAAGATACTAATGTACATATAAGATATGCAGGTTATGCCTTGCTGTCTAGTTATTTTAGAGGTGAAGACCTAGAAACACTTGATTTAGAACTAGGAAAATTTGCATTAGACGCAATAAAAGATACATTAAGTAACGAACCTCTATCGATTCAAAATGCAATGAACAATGCTGTTGTTATGGCAGGTTTGCATGTTCCTCAACTCGTAAAAAGGGCTAAAGACGTTGCTGATTATATAGGATATGTCATGCCATTAGTTGCGCGTAATCAATGCAATATTCAAAGTGCAAGTGATTATCTTGTTAGATATAGTACCCAACCAAAGTTTAGTCGTGTAGCAAGACTTAGAGAACAAAACAACTCATCATAAATTCAATTTACTACTAAGTTTAGCTAACCATAAGAA
>NZ_JASCXW010000002.1 GCF_030012175.1 Peloplasma aerotolerans | reverse complement strand
ACGTGATAATTAGATCACGTTATTTGTTGTCTTGCTCTTTTTTGTTCATACCATAGCGTTTATTGAATTTTTCAACGCGTCCAGCAGCTTGAATGAAAGTTTGTTGTCCTGTATAAAATGGATGACAGTTAGCACAAGTATCAATACGGATATTATTTGCAGTTGTACCTACTTCATATTCTTGTCCACAAGTTGAACATTTTACATTTGTTACATTATATTTTGGGTGAATTCCTGGTTTCATTTTCTTTTCTCCTTCCGCCATGACCTTTAGTCATAGTAAGTTTTGCGCAATTATTATATCATTGTATTTTTTATTAATCAAGTGTAAACTTTGCTATTTTACTTTTAATCGGCAAACTCATTATGCCAAGTGTCCCAAACAGCCAAGAATCGCTTAGCTATTACACCGGTTAAAGCGCCTGCCGGAATACTCAAAAATAGCATGATTGGTAGATAAAATAAAACAGCGACACTACCTATCACAAAGATACCAGCGGTCACCTGTCCAATACAATGAAACACAGAGCCAATGACGCTGACACCTAAAACTCCAAAAAAATTCGTTTTCTTAAAAAATCCCATAGCTATTATTGCAAAAACAGCACCACTCATACTCATATAAAATACCGGTCCTAATAGTTTCCCGGTTAATATAGAAACTAACAATACACGGAGTATAGTTAATGAAGCACTATCTTTAAACGAATATACATATAAGATAACAAGAGATATGATATTTGAAAAGCCCAGTTTCGCACCAGGAACTGGTATAATTGGTATTGCAGATTCAATTACATTTAACACAATTGCAATAGCCAAAAAATTCGCTAGCAAAGTCATTTTACGTGTTTTTCTCATTGGTGTTTAAACAGTGAAGTCTTCATCATTTGTTTCAAACTCTACACGAATTCTGTTTGGTAAACAAATGAGTGGCCAACCTGTTGATTCTCCTTCTCTACTGCATATGTTATTAGGACTTTGTTCTTCTATAATTTGTACACTTTTTCTTCCATAATCATACTTAATTACTACTTCTTGACGAATACCGTTTATTGTATAGTCTCCTAAAATAGTTATAGTATATTCTTGTTCATTAATAATCGGATATATACTATCGTATCCACTAGGAACGCTTTGATCATAATTTTTTATAGTCCTATAGTTAATAAAATCGATTGTTACTATTGGTTCATTAGAAGACCCATAATAGACATGTGCTAAAGATGCATCTTCACTGAATGCAAATAATCTAAACGCAACAAAAACTCCACCCATTATAACAAATAAGAGTGAGACTAACAAAATATCTCTTTTATTTTGCGTTTTGTTTCTAACATTCATAACTAACGTTCCTCGAACTCAGTTGTTTTGAGGTAAGTATCAATCGTTCCATCATAATTGAAAATTATCAATTCAATATCTAAATCGTCTAGGTGCTCATCTAACCATGCTTCAAGAACACTAGGTGACATTGAGAAAAATGCAGTTGAAAGCGCATCTAAAGCACCTGCATCATCTCCTAAAACTGTAATTGTATGATAATAATGTTCTGGCATCTTAGTAAAGGGGGATACAATGTGATGATATCTATGACCTTCATATAAAGCATATTGTTCGTAATTCCCACTTGTTGTAATTGATATATCTGAAACATAAATCATACCATATGTGCGATCGTTCAAACCGGTTCTTAATGGGTTTGCCAATGATGTATGGAAAAAACCTGTTTCACGATTCATGTTTTTGCCAACAGAAATGGAACTACTTCCCGCGCTAATTGAAAAATATTCAACCCCTTCATCTCTCAAATAATCATAAACACGTTGTGTTGCAAAACCTTTTGATAAAGCTCCTAAATCAATTTTTACATAACTACTTTTGATCTCAATATAGTACTTGCCATCATCTTCAGTCAACTCATATGGAGTTTCAGGGACTTCTATTGCTTCCAATGTATCTAAAATTGACTCAAACACACTTTCTGGAATCTCTTCAAAAAGATATCCTGTTGCTTCATCTAATATAACATTTTTCCATACATCTACCATTTTCCCTATTGAGACATCAAAATAACCATCTGTTAATTCTTTAAGTCTCTCAGCTTCTTTGAGTAATTCATAGAGCTCATAGTCAATCTCCAAAACTTCATTCAACGTTAGATTGATTGAATATATATTTTCTAAAAATACTGAGTCTTCTTTCAATGGTTCATAACCAGTGCTAAGCTCATGGTATGTATAATATATCTCTGAAATATCGTTCATATACTGATCCGCTTGTCTCTGACTATCAGCATAAACACTAACACTAATGTAGGTATCCATATAGTCAAAAAAACTGAATGTGAATATATCAGCTTTTTTGCATGCAGTCATAAATAAGATATTTAAAATTAAAACAGTAATAATAGCTATTTTTTTCATCACAAACCTCAAAATTAATTTCCTTATCTATTATATCATATGATTAGTAAAGAAAAGGACATAATATGCCCTATAACTTTAAATCAATAGTCGTTCCGTCTGGATTCGGATGATCTTTTATATATTCTAAGATAGGATTAAAATGTTTATCTAACTTGCCTGGTCTGCATCGAGAAACATTTTTCACTTCTCCATTGACAATACCTGCTGCAAAAGCTCGACACCCTGGTGTTCCACATGCTCCACAATTATAATTCGGTAGTAACTTTTCTATATCGTCTATTCTTGGGTCTTCTTTGACTGTTAAATATTGATTTGCCAAGGATAGGACTACACCTAAAACTGCTCCGATAATTCCCAGCACAATGAAGGGATATATTGCTTGCATCATAATTTGACCTCCTTCATAAATTCAAGTGCATCTGAGAAACCACATGATCCTCCGCTACCTCCACGTGAGGTGCAAGTTTCACAAGTTTGAGCTTCTAGATAAGCTGCTCTACAACTTTCAGGTACTTTAACTTTTTTATTTAAGTACATGGTTGCGATATATAGCCCTATAAAACCACATAATACCGCTACTAAAATCAAAAATTCCATTATATAATCCCCGCCAATCCCATAAATGCCATTGCCATAAGGCCAGCAGTTACAAACGCAACAGGAAGTCCTTTAAGTGCTTTAGGTACATTTGCAGAATCTAAACGCATACGTATTGCTGTAAAAGTGATAATAATAAGTGCGAATCCTAAACCAGAACCTAATGCGAACATTAAAGCTTCTGGATAACTTTGCGGAATTGCTACGTTTGTTAGTGCAACACCAAGTACGGCACAGTTTGATGCAATCAAAGGTAAATAAACACCTAGAGCTTTATACAAACTTTGACTAAATCTTTTGATTACAAGTTCTGTTAACTGGACTAATGAAGCAATAACTAATATAAATGCAATTGTGTCAATAAATTTAATATCTAAAGGAACGAGAACATAATGATATATTGGAAAAGTAATTAAACCTGCTAAAAATATAACAACGATAACCGCTAATCCCATACCTACGACAGATTTCATCTTTGTTGAAACACCAAAGAATGAACAAAGACCTAAGAACTGCATCAACACAATATTATTAACTAACATTGCGGAAATTAATATAGATAGTAAGTTCATTATTTCTTAGCTCCTTTCTTTTGGCGATAAGCTGTTATACCAGCAAGTATGATTCCAATCACCAAAAATGCACCGGGTGGGTCTACTAAAACGCTAAATGCATATTTTCCTAAACCGGCATTTTGCAGTAAAGTATATTCAAATCCAAGAGGAAGCGACTTACCTAGCGTAATCATGCCAGTTCCTAAAAATTCTCTAAAAAATCCGATGATTGATAATGACAATGCAAAACCAACAGCAACCCCAAAACCATCAAGTGCTGATTTTCCTACTGTGTTTTTAGATGCGAATGCTTCTGCTCTACCAAAAACGACGCAGTTAACTGTAATTAAGGCAATGAACACACCCAATTCTTGAGCTAATGCTGGAGCAAATGCATCAACCAACATTTTCAATATGGTAACTTCTGTTGCAATAATGATTACATATACTGGAATACGTACAGTATTTGGAACAACTTTTCGAATCGAAGAAACTGTAGTATTTGTAAATGTTAAAACGAGCATAACTAAGATACCCATACCAAATGCACCTTCAAAAGTTGAAGTTACGGCAAGCGCAGGACATAACCCAAGCACCATAACGAATATACCGTTTTCTTTTAAGATTCCTTTAGTAAAAGTCTCCCATAATGTCATTTCTTTTTCTTTTGCTTTTTTCTTAGCTGGAACTTTTTTAGCTTCTGTCATCTTAACTCACCTCACTTATGAATGCATTGAGTAAAATATCTACCAATACTCTTGTATTTGTTACACCTGAAGTTATGTCACTACCATCATTAATAGCACCTGCGAATTCAATAAGTGTTAAACCCACAAATGTATTTAGGTAATTAACAATCGTATTATATCTTGTTCCTCTTGTATGTAAATATTCACCTTCTGGAACTAATACACCAATAACTACACTATCAGCATTAAATGCTAGATAAATACCAATACTACTTGAACTTCCATCAAAATATTCACCGGATCCACTTAAGTGGTAAACATAACCAACCACTTCACTTGATGCGTTTGTTACTATTCTTCTAGCTTTTACATATTCTGATGCGGTAAACTCTGAATCATTTGTTATTATATATCCTTCGCCATATAACACTGCATATGGATCTTCAACAATCAAATCATAATGGATATCTATAGCTTCACGAACTAAATCTTTAATTGACCCTGTACTATCCTTTGCAGTTGCACCAGCAGTTGGATCAGCTGCATCATAGATTGGAATGTTTGGGACTGATGTGTAAAGCACGCCTTGGTAATATTCATGAATATAATATTGAATACCTTTTACAGTCCAACTTGATTGAATCAATGAAACGATTTGAACATAAACTTTATCATCTAAGTCAATTCCAACTAGAAACTCCATATAACCATCTGTATCATTAGGACCTGTAATACCGTAACTATTTTTTATTTTAATATTGTACACAGTGCCTACTTGTACGCCTGCTCTATTAACAGCGTCAGCTCTATAATCAACTAAAGCATAGCTTGGTGAGTTAGGGACAGAGGTGATATTCGTTTGATTTTCTAGTGTTATAACTTGATTAAATAATCTGTCTTGTGGTTCCTTTGGAATCACGTTGTTATTAATAAATAT
The DNA here is from genome assembly GCF_030012175.1 of Peloplasma aerotolerans. Classification (GTDB taxonomy): domain Bacteria; phylum Bacillota_I; class Bacilli_A; order Acholeplasmatales; family Acholeplasmataceae; genus Peloplasma; species Peloplasma aerotolerans. The sequence continues at coordinate 136,940 of NZ_JASCXW010000002.1, read as the reverse complement.
AATCGCAAGCCCGATGAGAAGCATAATAATGAGGTTCATCATTAAGAATAAATTTTCTTTTTTCATAAGTTTCATCTTAGTTCACCTCTTCTATTAGAGTATTCAACATGATGTCTACAACTATCTTAGAATTTGTAACCCCTGAAGCCAGATCACCATCATCAGAGAAAGCAGCAGCAAACTGAGGAACCGTTAATCCAACAAATGAATTTATGTAATTCACAATTTTGTCGTATCTAATACCTTTAGTATGCAAATACTCGTCTGAAGGAACTAGTATCCCTACAACTTCATCGTTAGAATTAAATGCCATATAAATTGTGATTGCTGCAGCAGAATCTTCATAGTAAATACCGCTAGCAGTGAGCGTATAAATATAACCAACTTCTTGATTATCAAGTGTAACGATTTGTCTATTTAAAATGTTTGCTGATGCGGTGAAATCATTGTCATCTTGGATTGAATGGCCTGCGCCATACCAAACATCATAAGGATCCATTGGTTCCTGCGCTGTGTTTGCGTGTGCAGCTGCCATATCAGCCAGTAATTCTTTTACAGTATTCAAGCTTCCTGTTACGCCAGAAACGAGATCTCCTTCTGGTGTTAAAGCACTTAATTGTGTGCCAACATAAGCAGATAGGTTATTTCTTGTTCCTTCAACATTATAGGTTTGATTAATTTCAATAAAGTCAGCTCCTAAAATCTTACCATTGGTATCGACACCTATAACAATTCTCATATATCCAAATTTATTCGTTCCATAAGCAACATAAATATAACCAACAATATCATCATTAGCTGCTTTTCCAATAACAATCGAAGTTATCGAACTTGGATTTCCATCTAAATCTTGTTGATCAAAAGATACGCCATCAGGCAAGACAGCTTGATAAGCTCTATTCTCAGCCTTTTCAATATTTGAGGCAATAATTGGTGCTGTGACTGCATTAACTCCGCCAATAACCAACCCACAACATATAGAAACAACAGTTAACACGAATGTGTAGTGGAATAGAGGTTTTTCAAATAATTTTTTCATTATGCGACACCTCCAACGCCAAAGAATACAACCAATCCCAAAATAATCAGAAGCACAATATAACTTCCAACAAAGGCTGGTTTAATCTTATCTGTTGACCACTTAGGATAATCAATAAGTGGTACGAACATATTACAGAACAATAACGCAAATGCTACACCTTCTGGGTATGCACCAAATAAACGAATCAAAACAACAAGTGCTCCAATCATTAATCCGTAAATCCAACGACCAGGTCTTGTTACTGGAGAGGTTACTGGATCTGTCACCATAAAAACAACCCCAAACAATAACCCACCAGATAAAACATGGAATAAAGTATATTCAATCACCTGTCCGGGATATAATTTTAACCCAACTAAAACAATTAAAACAACAAATGTTAAAACTGTTGACAACACAACTCGATAATCAGCTGAGCGTCGGATTAATAGGTAGATACCACCGATGATGATTGCTAATGCACTAATTTCTCCCATTGAACCTGGTACATTACCCATAAACAAATCAATTAATGGATAACTATTTAATGCTTGAGGAAATAACAATCCTGTTCTTAAAGTAGTTAAGGCAGTTCCTCCAGCAACCAAATCAACACCAACATAAGTTCCCGAGAACATATCTGTTAAAGCTAGAGCAATAAAAATACGTCCTACAGCAGCTGGGTTAAAGATGTTCGAACCCAAACCTCCAAATAGAAGTTTACCCACAACAATACCAAATCCAGCACCTACAACAACCGCATAAATTGGTAATTTACTTGGAATAATCATTGCGAAAATAATCGCACTAATAGCTGGTGCAGTGATATTGTTAACTGTAAATTTTTCATACCTAGACTTCAATCTATCAAAAAACTTTTCACTCTTGTTAGGTTTATTCATCATGCCAAAGGCAATAGCTTCTAAACCAATCATTGTTACTAATGAAACGACAATTCTTAATACTGAATCCCATCCAAAGCGGTATATAGAGAAAGCTACGACAGGTATTAACGCAATTAATACGTCAATCATCATTCGCTTTGTACTGACCTGTTTACGAATATAGGGGCTCGTTTGTTTTACTATTTGCATATTTTCCTCCTATTTAATTAAGCGTTTGCCTAAACGCATATATTCTGTCAAATGAATCTTTGATGGGCATACATGAGAACATAGTCCACATTCTATACATTTATTAACTTCAAGCATTCTTAAAGCATCTTTATCTTTTATTTTATAAGCATTCATGATTTGAACTGGTTGAATTTTTACAGGACATGAGTAAACACAAGATGCACAACGAATACAAGGTTCCTCTGTTTGAGGGTCTTCATTCAATACAATCAAACTTGTTGTTGTATGTGTCATAACGACATCATCTTGCGTGATATTTGTCCCCATCATAGGTCCACCTAAAATCATGACTTTAGGTTTTCCATTATCAATATAACCTCCTGCAAGTTCAATTAGATCAGTAATCAATGTACCAATACGTGCTCTAAAGTTTTTATTGACAATGCCATCTCCACTAATTGTGAATAGGCGTTCTAAGACAGGTAGTCTTTTTTTGACTGCTTCATGTATACTTTTTAAAGTTGAAACATTAAAATTTAAAACCCCATACTTAGATAGCAGTTCACCTTGTGGAATTTTAATACCTAATGCGTCTTTAATCATGGCAATTTCCCATCCCTGAGGATAGTAATTACCAACACTGACGATTTTTATGTCATATTGACTAAACTCCTGAAGTGTAAACTCAAGTCTTTCTTTTATTTCTGTATATTTTTTCTTTATCGCAATAATCCCTTTTTTGGCACTAGTTGCTTTCATTACATAGATTAAGCCTCTAATGACATCTCTTGGATCTGTCATCATAACACCATAATCTGCAATTAAATTAGGTTCACATTCAACACCATTCGCAATAACAACATCAATAGGGTCTTCAGTCTCAAGCTTAATATATGTAGGAAAAGCACTTCCTCCTAACCCTACTAAACCTGCTTCCTTAACAATATTAACTAAATCTTCTCTTGTCAAAGCGTCAATCTCTTCTTCTGTTCTATCAACAATCGATTCATGTAACTCATACTTTTTATCGTTTTTTACAATAAGACAGTCCACTAATTTACCGCTTTGATCGATATGTTTTTCATATCCGACAACTTCTCCGCTCACTGTGGAGTGCATTGGTTGTTCAAAAAATGTCCCTTTTCTAGTTCCAATTACTTCACCAACTTTAACAAATTGTCCACCTCTAACGCACGTTTCTCCTTCAGGGCAACGTGCACTAGTTACTGGATAATACAAATAGTCAGCATTTAAATAATGCAATATTGGTAATGCTTTCAGTTCTTTTTTTCCATCTGGAATATATTTCGTTTTTGCTATCATCTGTTATACTCCCTTCTTGTATAATGGAAATTTCTTTGTAAGTTCTACAACTTGATGATTGATTTCCTCTAATGTCTCTTGATTATCCTTATTTTTCAATACTTGATCAATCCAGTTTGCTATCATAAGCATTTCTTTTTCTTTAAATCCTCTAGTTGTTACAGCAGGTGTTCCTAATCGAATACCACTGCCATATGCAGGTTTTTCTTTATCAAATGGAACTCCATTCTTGTTGCATGTGATTCCAGCTTTTTCCAAAGTTCTTTCTGCGTCTAATCCTGTAATTCCCAGTTTTTGCTTTACATCAACAAGCATCAAGTGGTTATCCGTTCCTCCACTAACAATTCGATAACCTAATCTCGTTAATTCTTCAGACAAAACCTTCGCATTTTTAATAACTTGTTTTTGATATTCAATAAAAGATGGTTCTAGTGCTTCTTTAAATGCTACAGCTTTTGCCGCAATAACATGCATTAAAGGACCACCTTGAACACCTGGAAATACTGCTTTATTTATTTTTTTAGCTGCATCTTCATCATTTGTTAGGATGATTCCCCCGCGTGGACCACGCAACGTTTTGTGTGTCGTTGATGTTACAGCATGTGCATAAGGCATAGGAGACGGATGAACTCCCGCTGCAACTAGACCAGCTATATGTGCCATATCAACATGTAAATAAGCTCCAACTTCGTCAGCAATCTCTCTAAACTTCTTAAAGTCAATAAACTTAGAGTAAGCACTTGCTCCAGCAATAATTAGTTGAGGTTTCGTTTCTTTTGCTATTTCAAGAACCTTTTCGTAATTAATCATTTCAGTGTTTTCATCAACACCATAGAAAACTGACTTGTAAAATTTACCGGAAAAATTTAAATGGAATCCGTGTGTCAAATGACCACCTTCGCTCAATGACATACCTAAAATGGTATCACCTGGTTTAAGTAACGCTTGGTATACCGCCATATTTGCTTGTGATCCAGAATGAGGTTGCACATTCACATATTTCGCATCAAATAACTCTTTTAACCTTTCAATCGCCAAAGTTTCAATTTCATCAACAAATTCGCATCCTCCATAATATCTTTTCTTGGGATAACCTTCTGCATATTTATTCGTCAAAATTGATCCTTGAGCATCCAACACAGCTTGTGAAACAAAGTTTTCAGAAGCAATCAATTCGATGTGTTCTTCTTGTCTTTTTTTTTCTTTTAAAATGATTTCATCGATGATTGGATCATATTTAATTAAGCTCATTCTTTCCTCCTCGATAGTTCGTCACATTATTATATCATAATAAATATCAAAATAAAAGACAGATTTCAATGATTTGAAAACTGTCTTTTGTTAAATTTTTTTGCTTTTTTTACTTATATTTAATCTATTTATAAATAATATTTTTTATAGTGCAACATTATGATAAACATCTTGAACATCATCTATTTCATCAAGCATTTGCATGAGTTTATCAAATGCTTCTTTTTGATCATCTGAATCAATTGTTGTTTCCATTATGGGGAGCCACATAATTTCTTCAGTTTCAAACTCTATGTCAGGGTTAGCTTCAAGTACTGCAGTACGTATTGCATTATAGTCATCGGCAGTTCCATATATAGTAACTCCAACCTCGTCAGTTTCAATATCTGAAACGTCAACATCATTCATAACTAAAATCTCGAGAATCTCATCTTCTGTTACCTCTGGTAAAGTAAATACTGAAAAATGATTGAATTGATGAACAACAGATCCTGATATACCTAATTTCCCACCAGTTTTTGTAAAACAATTTCTTACTTCTGCAATGGTTCTATTTACATTATCCGTTAAGCATTCAATTATGAACAATGAATTACCAGGTCCGAACCCTTCATATCTTGCAGATGTATAGTTCTCATCACTTCCACCTTTTGCCTTATCAATGGCTCTTTTGATGACATCCGCAGTAACTTGTTCTTTTTTGGCTTTTTCTATAACTCTTTTGAGTGCTTGATTGGTTTCTGGATCGGGAGATCCCGATTTCGCTGCCATATATATTTCTTTCCCATATTTCGCATAAATCTTACTTTTTGCAGCGTTCGTTTTTGCCATTGCCACTTTTCTTACTTCAAATGCTCTTCCCATTATATTCTTCCTTTATTTTCCAAATTTATCTTCGTAGTTTTTTATACATTGCAAAATGATTTTCTTTGCAGCTTCTGGACCTTCTATGTCTAAAATATAAGTCTTCTTACCTTCAAGGGATTTATAGACTTCAAAAAAATGCCCCATTTCCGTAAGCAAGTGTGCTGGAAGCTCATTAATATCTTTATATTGAGTCAACGATGGATCTCCAAATGGAATTGCAATGATCTTCTCATCAATTTCATCAGAATCAATCATTTTCATAACGCCAATTGGATAACACTGAACAATACTTAATGGTTCTATATCTTCTTGACATAATACTAAAACGTCTAGTGGATCATTGTCACCCGCATATGTTCTTGGTATAAATCCATAATTTGCTGGGTAATGTGTTGATGTAAACAATATACGGTCTAAAATGATCATTCCAGTTTCTTTATCAAGCTCGTATTTTTTCTTACTACCTTTTGATATTTCAATACATGCAATAAATTGATCTGGTTGAATTCTAGATTTATCTATATCGTGCCAAATGTTCATAGAATCATACTCCTTTTTTTTATTCAAATCTATTTTAACACTTATGTGTGAAAAAAACACCTGAAAAAAATCAGGTGCTTGGGTCATTGCAAATAGATGCCATCAAATGATGCCCATCCCCACATCTTTTACAATGAAGAGTACTTTGATATTCATATAACTACAATTTTGATAATTCCCCTCTATTTTCATAATCGTAGTCGTGAACTTATGGCCCACGATAGAAACATCATCTCACACTGGATAATTTATACGAATACTAAATACTCTACTATTATAGCAACATTTATATTTTTTTGTAAAGACTTTTTTTGATATTTTGCTCTACAAAATTACTTAATATGTTTTAAATATAGGTCGTATGTGTTTTCTAAAAGAGCATTAATTGTCATCGGTCCCACGCCTCTTGGTACTGGCGATAAATAACCCGCAACTTCTTTAACACCATCAAAATGCACATCACCGACTAGTTTTCCATCTACACGATTTACGCCAACATCAACAACGATTGCTCCGTTTTTAACCATATCTTTAGTCACTAGTTCTGCACGTCCAGCAGATGCAATAATAAGATCTGCTTGCTTAGTGTGAAGTGACAAGTCTTTTGTCTGTCTGTGACAAACCGTTATGGTTGCACCTTGATCCATTAAAAGTCTAGCAACTGGAAATCCAACAATGTTACTTCTTCCTATAATAACTGCATTCATACCTTTAACATCAATATCATACGCAGATAATAAGCTCATAATGCCTTTTGGTGTTGCAGGATAAACTGTTTCGCGTTTTTGATAAAGATTGCCTTGGTTTATCACATGGAATCCATCAGCATCTTTATCCTTTGATATTAAGTTAATCAACTTATCATCATCTAAATGATGAGGTAATGGGAGTTGTAACAATATCCCATCAACTTGGTCATCATTATTTAATGTAGTGATTAATTCAGCTAATTCGGTTTCTTTAATGTTTTCATCTAAATGATATAATTTATGCTTAATACCAACGAGTTTACAGGCTTTTCCTTTTCCTTTAACATATGAAAGACTCGCTGGATTTTGTCCAACCAATATAATAGATAAACTTGGTGCTCGTTTATATTTTTCAACAGACTTGAGAATTTTCTTATTAAGTTCTAAATTTCTACGGTTGGCTACTTCTGCACCGTCTAATAAAATCATACTATTCATCTCCATCTACAAGAATTCCGTCTTCATCAACTTCCATGCTCATTGCTCTTGGGGTTTTATTTAAACCTGGCATAACCATAATACCCTTAGTTAGTGCAACTAAAAATCCTGCCCCAAGTGATGGTCTAATTTCCTTAATGTCTAATGTAAACTCTTCTGGTAATCCCTTTATTTTAGGATCTCCTGTTAAAGATAATGGAGTTTTGGCCATACAAACGGGCAAATTCCAACCATATTCAATATATTTATCTAACTGTGATAAAGCTTTCTTAGAAAATACAACTTCTTTTGCACCATAAATTTTTGTTGCTATTTTTTCTATTTTTTGTTGTGGCAAATCTTCTTTATTATAAATCGGTATAAATGATGAACCTTCTTCAGCCAATTCAACTACTTTATTAGCCAAGTCAACCATACCTGGTCCGCCCTCAGTAAATCCTTTACATAAAGCAATCGGATGATTATTGTCCTTAGCCCACTTCATCATTGCATCAACTTCCTCTTGATCATCTGTGTAAAAATGATTTAAAGCAATAACATATTTCATACCAAAATTACTGATGTTTTCTAAGTGTTTACTTAATAAAGGAATACCTTTTAACATAGCATCAACATTTTTTTCATTAAATTTTTCAGCTCCACCATGATATTTTAAAGCTCTCATTGTTGTTACAACAACAACTGCATCGACTTCTTTACTAAGGTAGGGCATTTTTAAATCTAGGAACTTTTCCATGCCTAAGTCAGCACCAAAACCAGCTTCAGTTACTGCATAATCACCTAGTTTTAAAGCTAATTTAGTAGCAACAATAGAGTTACAACCATGCGCAATATTAGCGAAAGGACCAGCATGAACAAACGTTGGAACGCCATCTAATGTTTGAACAAGATTTGGGTTCATCGCTTCCTTCATAAGCAATGTCATTGCATCTGCTCCACCTAAATCAGATACATATACCGGTTTCTCGTCTTTTGTGTATCCGATCAATATTCTATTAATTCTATTTTTTAAATCAGTTAAATCCGTTGCTAATGCAAGAATTGCCATGATTTCACTCGCTGCAGTAATAACAAATCCATCTTTTCGAATTGGTGTGTCAATTTCACGCAAACTACGATCATTCATATCCATGCATCTTTTCCAAGTTACTGTTTCAATACCTAATTCATTCCCTTGGAAAATGTGATTATCAATTAAAGCACTTAATAAATTGTTTGCTGCAGTAATTGCATGGAGGTCTCCAGTGAAATGGAGGTTAATTTCATCTATAGGTGTAATACTGGATTTTCCCCCTCCTGTTGCTCCACCTTTTAAGCCAAATACTGGACCCAAACTCGGCTCTCTTAATGCTAATATAGGATGTTTCCCTATATGCTTTAACCCTTGTGTTAAACCAATAGAAATTGTTGTTTTACCTTCACCAGCAGGTGTAGGTGTTGTAGCTGTAACAAGAATTAACTTCCCGTTTTCTTTTTCTTTCAATCTTTTTAATACTTTTAAATCAATTTTGGCTTTATCAAAACCATAAGGAATACACTCTTCAGGATCGACTCCCATTTCTTCGCATAATAAAGTAATTTTTTTCATAATCTTCTCCCTTTTTCATTAAAAAAGTATCTTTGCTAAGATACTTTTAGTATAACACATTATTTTGTGTGATGAAAACGTATACACTTTAAAAAAATGATAAAGCTTTTATATTTTTTATCTTTTATAATTCAAGTATAGTTTTGATTTTTTGTGGCAGTCCATCAATTTCATTTCTAGATAAACTACATAAAGCAAATCTTACGCCACCGCTCATTGGAACTGCGAATATTCTATGTTTTGCAAGTTTTAAATAATCTACATCAGGATCTTTCGTCAGAACCACTGTATAAAAACCACTTCTAAATGGATGGGTACTTAAGCCAACCTCTTTTGCTTGTTCAATAAAAGTAACACTTCTTTCTTGAACTAAACTATTTATCTTGTTCAAATCTTTTAAAAACTCATTTCTATTTTCTTCAATAGCGAACTTATTAAATAACTCAATAGACATAGTAGGCGTTGCTGACCATGAACCTCTTGCTTCATTGACATACTTTGGATGTGCTTTTTTAACTTTCTCTTCATTTTTCGAAAGCATAATGGCTGCGCCTAATCTCATACCATAAATTCCAAAAGTTTTTGAACCACTGAATGCAATAATCGTTAAAACATGCTCTTTGAGTTGTGGTAAGAATGTCATTTTCTTTCTATTATCTTCTTCATGCGAATACTCAAGATATGCTAAATCATATAAAAATACAATCTCATTATCTTTTTGAGCATTTAATATTTGGATTATTTGGTTAAATTCTTGCTCACTCAATGTATATCCTGTTGGATTGTGACAAGGATCATTAACGATTACAATAACTTGTTTTTGCTTTTTACATAATTCTTTAAGTCTCGATTCAAAAGATTCAATATCGAAACTGTCTCCTTTAAACAACTTATGCTCAAATATGTTTAAACCAGCTCGTTCAGCAAATCGCTCATATTGCCATCTAATATCAGAAACGAATATAAAATCTCCTGGGTTTGCATATTGAGAAAATGTTGATGCAATCGCCCCACTCCCACCTGGGGTTGCACATGCGCTTACATACATGTTTCTTCTAATTTCTGATTCATATTTGCCAAAAACCCAAGTAATTAGATTATTTTTAAATAATGCACCTCCGTCAACTGCGGGATATGGTAACATCTCATCATCACTCAAATTCTTGATCATTTTTGATACTGTCGGCATCCCACCAATCGCCTTTTCTTCATCATAAAACATACCTATAGATGCATTAATGACGTCATTATATTTTTTTGACGCCTCAATTGCATCCTTTGATATCTGTAAAATATCAACTGCCATCTCGATCACCTCTACTTTCAATTATATATGAAATCTTCTAAAAACAAATCAAACAAATATAACCAGTGTTGTTTTTCATTCTTGGTAACAAGAATAATATGAACATGTCCCTTCAAATAAGAAAGCCTAACCTGCGTCAAAAATTGATTCGCTTTTTCGAATAATTTATTACCATTAATATTTGCTGATGCTTCCATGGATAAAACAAGTGTGACTTGTCTAGATTCAACAATCGTTTTTTGAACTCCAATCTTTGAAGATAGTTTTTTAAACAGTTTTTCATACATATATAAAAGCAAATCTGGGCTTAAGGATCCAAATCGATCGACAAGTTCATCTTTTAAATCTTCTACATCTTGTATTCTGTTAAGTTCACTAATTCTTTTGTGTATTTCAATCCTTACACTATCTTCTGAAACGTAATTTGGATCAACATGCCTTGCTGCATATATTTCATCGATTGCAGTCTCTTTAGGTTTTTCTAAGGATACACCTGTCATTGCTTCTTCAAGTAGTTTCATATAAAGTTCAATTCCTACTGAATCGATAAATCCCGATTGTTCAGATCCCAACACATCTCCAGCTCCACGAATTGATAAATCTCTCATTGCAATCTTGAATCCACTTCCTAATGCCGTAAAGTCTTGAATTGCTGATAATCTTTTTTTAGCTTCATCATTAATATTTCGGTGTGCATCATACAACAAATATGCATATGCAATACGATCACTTCTACCTACTCTACCTCGTATTTGATAAAGTTGTGCTAACCCCAATTTATCTGCATCATGAATAACTAGTGTATTTGTGTTTGGAATATCCACACCAGTTTCAATAATTGTTGTTGAAACTAATATGTCATACTCATGATCAATAAAATCACTTAAAACACTTTCAAGTTGATTGCGATTCATTTGTCCATGAGCATAAGCAACTCTTGCTTCTGGGACAAGTTTTTGCAATCTATGAACCATACCTTCGATACCTTGAACTGTATTGAATAAATAAAAGACTTGTCCACCTCTTGCGAGTTCTCTTGTGATTGCTTCTTTAATGAGTGCATCTTGCCGCTCCACAACATATGTTTGAACTGGATATCTATTTCTAGGTGGTGTGTCAATCATTGATAAATCTTTTAACCCCATCATAGACATTTGCAAAGTTCTTGGTATAGGTGTTGCACTTAATGTTAATGTATCTACATTGATTTTTATTTCTCTAATTTTCTCTTTATGCTCAACGCCAAATCTTTGTTCTTCATCAATAATGAGTAAGCCTAAATCCTTGAACTTAACATCTTTAGATAATAATCTGTGTGTACCAATAACGACATCGACAAAACCTTTTTTAAGTTTTTCGAGCGTATCTTTCTGTTTTTTTGATGTCAAAAAACGGCTCAATAGAGCAATATTTGCTCCATATTTTTCAAAACGTTCTTTAAAAGTATAGTAATGTTGTCTTGCAAGCACAGTTGTAGGTACAAGATATAATACTTGTTTTGCATTGATGACTGCTTTGAATGCAGCTCTTAGAGCAACCTCTGTTTTACCAAATCCAACATCGCCACAAATCAAGCGGTCCATTGGACGTTCCATTTCCATATCATGTTTCGTATCTAAAATTGCCTTTTGTTGATCGACGGTTGCCTCATACTCGAAATCTCTTTCAAACGATTTTTCCATATCGTTATCTTTATTAAATGCAAAACCTACACTTTGTTGTCTCTGAGCATAAAGCATTATTAATCGGTCGCTAAGATCTTTAATTTTCATGCGAACACTAGCTTTTGTTTTCGTCCATTGCTTACCGCCAAGTTTAGATAACTTAGGATGCATGCCATCGTAACTACTATATTTAAGTACCATATCAATTTGATCCATTGGTACATATAAAACCTCTTGATTCGCATAGATGATGTGTAAGTAATCACGCTTTTCATGACTTAATTCCATGGTCTTCAAGCCTACATATTGTCCAATACCATAATCGTAATGAACAACAAAATCACCAACAGTTAAATCTTCAATCCTTCTTATTTTTGTTGACTGATTCAATACACTTCGATAACGGATTGCAGGACGTGTTCTATATGAAAATAATTGTGATTCATCGAGCAAAAGAGCCTTATCAGAGCGCGATAAAAATGACCCAAAACTTGGCTGATTGAATAAGTATATCCCTGGTTCATCACTTTCATCAAGTCTATAAGGAAGTGATTTTTCTTCGAGGAAATCGATTAGTTCTTCTCTATAAATATCAGTTGATATGGACATCAATATTTGATAATTACTTAGCAAGTCTTTAATATCTAAATGCAATAATGCGAGATTCCCTTGATAGTTGTTGGGAGATATTACACCTAAATCAATTGCATTAGGTGGACTATTAAGTCCAAAATTATCAACTTCAATGTGTTCTTGTTTTAATTGTTTTTCTAAAGACACCCTAAAAGGAATACTTAAAAAAGCAGACCCATTCATCGTAGTCGCATATGTTTCTAAATCACTTTGTATTGAAGTTTCATTAACTCTCATTTTATGAACATCAATCATATAAACTTTTTTATCTTGACTGAAGTCTAAAAGTGTTGTCTCCTCTTGATTGAAAAAAGGTATATAGATTGTGAGTGCATCAAGCTTTGTTCTCATTTCAAGGGACTCAATGTCTTGATTAAGTTTTTCGGTCTCTCTTTCAGATAACGTCATATTATCAAAGTACTTTTTAACTTTTGAGATTACATCTTCTTTCATTTGATCCGTATAGAAAAGTTCATTCATCGGCGCTATTTCTAATGTTTCTATTTCAGCAAATGATCTTTGTGTTTCAACATCAAACATTTTAATTTGGTCTAATACATCATCGAAAAAATCTAACCGATATGGTTGTTCATTGTTTAATGTATATATATCTAAAATATGTCCACGTATACTAAATTCTCCAGGTTTTTCAACGGTATAGGTTCTAGCATAACCGCTGTAAACAAGATACTGGACAAGCTTCTCTAAATCATATGATTTCCCTTTGTGAAGCATTTTCACACTATTATGATAATCAGTTGGAGTTAATTGTCTTTGACACAAACCTTGCAAAGTTGTAATGACTATAAATGGTTTTCCTGTCATCAATTGTTTTAAAGTATACAATCTCTCACTCTTAAACTCTGGACTTCCTAAAGCCATAATACTTGTCAATGTTTGATCAGCTGGATAAAATAATACATCCTCTGCATCAATGATTTGGCTCATGATGTCGTAATATTTTTGTGCTTCGTATAAATTCGGAGTTACGATAAAAATAGATGTTTTGTTTTCTAAATAATCTAGTGCAGCTAGATAAACATTATATGTATCGTTAGAAGACTTAAAAAACATCGATATCGATGTTTTTTTAATTATTTTTAAAATATTTGATTTCTTTCGAAGATACTCAATCATTGTTTTTCCTCTAAGACAGTAAAACCCAAACCTATGTTTGGGTATTATACTTTGTCATAATATCCATAAAGGATACACCTTGAATAAATAAATCTATTATTTCGGTTGTTAACAGTATAGTATTTTGAAGGGTTATTAACTGCTCTTTAGTAAATTGTCCGAGTACATATTGATCCAATGGAATTGCATGATTTTGATCAATACCTATGCGAACACGTTTAAATGACTCATCATGTAATAAACCAATAATGTTTCTCAATCCATTATGTCCGCCATGCCCACCTAGTTCTCTTAACCTTAATTTCCCAGTTTCCAAATTAACATCATCAACTATGATCAAAATATCCTCTATAACAATATCATAATACTTCATTAGTTTTGAGATTGACTCACCAGATAAGTTCATAAAAGTTGATGGCTTTGCTAAAATTACTTTCTCCCCTTTGATGCTTGTTACCAAAATTTCCGCATTAAACTTTGAATCAAATTTTGCTTGCTGACCTATCATTTTTAATACTTCATCAATAACCATAAACCCAATGTTATGTCTAGTTTTTTGATACTTTAACCCGGGGTTACCTAATCCAACAACAAGCTTCATTCTTTACTCTCGTGATGCGTGATTTTATCAAATATTTGGCTGATAGGTTCATCCTTCACAATATGAAGTATGGATTGTCCAAGTAATGGGCCAATAGATAGTTGGACAATTTTTGGTGATTTTTTTTCTTCAGGTAACATGATCGTGTCAGTAACAACTACTTCTGTAATTACAGATTCATTAATTCTTTGTACAGCAGGTCCTGATAAAACAGGGTGAGTTGCTGCAGCATAAACTTTTATCGCACCAGCTTCAATTAAAGCTTCAGCTCCTGCAACAAGCGTTCCTGCAGTATCAATAATATCATCTACCATAATTGCTATCTTACCTTTTACATCCCCAATTATATTTTGAACTTCTGCTTTATTTGGTTCTGGACGTCTCTTATCAATAATAGCAAGAGGTGCATCAAGAATTCTAGCAAACAGTCTTGCTCGTGTAACACCACCGTGATCTGGAGATACAATAACTATATTCTCTAATTTTTTCGTATACAGGAAGTAATCTGCTAATAATGGTGATGCTGGAAAATTATCAATCGGAATATTGAAAAACCCTTGAATTTGAGCTGCATGAAGATCGATTGAAATAACACGATCAATGCCTGCTATTTGAAGCATATCTGCAACTAGTTTAGCAGTAATTGGTTGTCTAGACTTTGATTTTCTATCTTGTCTAGAATACCCATAATATGGCATAATAACTGTTAACGTTTTTGCTGAAGCTCTCTTAAGAGCGTCTGCCATGATTAACAATTCCATAACGTGTTCATTCGCAGGTGCAGATGTGGATTGTATAACAAAACAATCATGTCCTCTAACACTTTCCTCTATATTAATAGAGATTTCACCATCCGCAAATTTAACAACATCAGCTGGACATATTCCGATATTTGCTGCCTTAGATATTTCTTCCGCTAACGGACGATTTGAGTTAAGTGCAAAAAGTTTTATTTTCTTTCCATCTATTATTGACATGTAATTTACAACTCCTTCGATTTCTCTCAATTTTATTATACATGATTTAGGCTAAAAATTTAACGGTTTTCCTTCAAAAAAAAATCTTTTTGCATGGTTGTGCAAAAAAGATTTTCATTAAATCGTTTTTCTTAAATTTTTTATTCTTCTTCTGGCTCAGATGTTTCAGAAAGTGCTTCGTTATAAGCTACAACTATTGCATCTTCAATTACTTTACGCATCTCTCCATGAATTGGGTGAGCTATGTCTCTAAAGGTACCATTTGGTGTCTTTTTACTTGGCATCGCAACAAAGATGCCATTTTCGCCTTCAATGATACGAATATCATGCACAACAAAACTTTCGTCGAAAGTAATCGTTGCTACTCCCCTAAGTCTGCTTTCGCTACTAACAAGCTTTACTCTTACATCAGTAATCTTCATTTTGCCCTCCAAGACGTCCTTTATTATACATAAATTATAGCATAATCATTTAAAATATTAAAGTTTTTTTAAGTTTTTGGCTTTGTTTTGATATACTGAATGCCGTATTCTTTCAGTTTTTCTTCTAAAACATCTCTTTTTTCGTTAATTGATAATATAAAGAATGTCGATCCACTTCCTGTCATGAAAACATCTTTGGTTATTTTTTTTAATGTTTTATATGTGTCTTTTAGTTGTGGATATTGATTCAATGTTGTTTTTAATAAAGCATTGTATGTCCTGTTAAAAAATACATTATACTTCTCATTTAAATATAATTTAAATACTCTATCAAACTGCTTATCTTTATACTTTATAACGTGATTTTCAAATATAGTCTTTGTTGATGAACTGATATCTGAGGTTACTAAATAGATTTCATCGATGTCTGGCTTATGTACATATAACAAATTTTCTCCACGTCCATATACATATGCTGTTTTATTGTATAAACAAAATAGGGTGTCAGAACCTAAACTAAGCGCAATTTCTTCTAGCTCATTTACTTTTAGTTTCAATTCCCATAACCTATTTAGTCCTCTTAAGGTTGCAGCGATATCTGCTGATCCCCCACCAAGACCTGCCCCTATAGGAATATTTTTTGTGAGTTTAATCGTTGCCCCTTGCTGCACTTTATATAGAGCTTTTAATTTTTGTGCTGCATGAATAATTGCATTGTCATCAATTTCAACATTTGAGACTAAAGTAAGATGATCTGATAATTCAAATTCAAGAATGTCATGTAGATCAACTGGCATCATAATCATTTTTAGATCATGGTATCCATCCGCTCTTTTTCCGACAACATCTAATGCCAAATTGATTTTTGCATATGCTTTTTCCTTAATCATACGACCACATCCTTGCGAGCTTAATGAAATCCTCAACAGCTAATGCTTCAGCCCGAACATTGGGTGAATAACCATTTGATTTTAGAAACATCTCAAGTTCTTGTTTATTTACATGATAAGCTTCGTACCAATTATTAACTAAAGTTTTTCTTTTTTGCTTAAACGCTTCTTTAACTAGCCTAACAAAGACGAGTTCCTTATCCTTTTCGATTAATGGTTCATCTCTTTTAACAATTCTAATTACAGCGCTGTCGACATTAGGAATTGGGAAAAACATTTGTCTTTTTACATCCATCATTTTGCTTACATGTGCTTGATATTGCAGTATGATAGACAAAGCATTATATTGTTTATGATTGGGCTTAGCTAACAATCGATCACATACTTCTTTTTGTATCATTAGCGATGCAGTTTTTATATTATCTGTTTCGAGGATTTTAAATAAAATAGGCGTTGTAATATAATACGGTACGTTAGCAACCACATGTAAATCTTCCGTGTATTGAGATATATCAGCTTCTAAGAAATCTTCATAAATGATTTCTAAATTTTCGTACTCATTTTTAATAGCATCTAAAAATGGTTTGAGTGAGTGATCGATTTCATATGCAATAACTTTTTTTGCATTTGATGCTAAAAAAGTAGTTAGGGCTCCCTGTCCCGGTCCTACTTCAATGACATTCTTATCTTCAATGTTTGACTCCCTGACAATCTTCATAAGTAAATTTTTATCTCTAATGAAGTTTTGTCCGAATTTCTTTTTAGCTTGATGATTCACGCAATACCTCGATTACTTCTTGTTTCATTATGTTAAACGTTTTTAATCTTTGATATAATGTTTTACCGTTAACATAACCTATTTTCATTTTTGTTGATAGGATGTGGCGAAGATTTTTACTGTCTTTGTGACCTTTTAACTTGATTTCATATAAAAATGTGTGTGTGATGTCACTATTAGATTCATGGGCAACAATTTTCATTTCACTTAATGCTTTAATAATATCTTCATCAGTGGCATGCTCGATACCGATTTTTTTCTTATTTTTACTATATGCCTTTTCTTGATCAAGAAAAGCATGATGAACATGATTAATTTTTTTACTCAATAGTCTTCTAATTCTCTCACCAGCATGATCTGGATCTAGAAACAAAATGATATCATGTGTTTTATCAAGTTCAATAAGTATTTCTATCGAATTTTCGTCAATTGCACTTCCATTGGTTGTAATGATGGTTGTTTGGGGAAATATTTGTTTAAGTCTTGAAGCATCATTTCTTCCCTCAACAACGATAACTTGATTTTTCATCGTTTTCTATAAAAGAATTTTGGGTCTGTTTTTGTTCCACTTAACATTAAACTCTCAATAATTTTAGATTGTTCTTTAAGTGTTGAAATTTTCCCATTGTCTAATAAGATATATATTTTATCTCCAAATTTTTCTTCATCGTCTTTATATGTGCTATTTTCAACAGTTCGATGACTAGTGAAATACTTTAACTCTTCAGGTTTAAAATAATTTTTTAACTCTTCAATTTTATTCTTGTTTTCCAAAGTATCGTTAATATAACCCCAAATTCTTCGATTTAGGAAATCAAGTGATAACTCTTTTAATATATTGTCCTTTGATTTAGTAAAACTTGCTATAAGGCCATTAATGTAAAAATCATCAATCTCAATATAACTTGATAAATCATTGGGATTGTCAATCACTCTCTTTAATGGATCAACGTTACCTTCAAACTTAAACCCACTTAGCAATAAATCCTTGACTCTTAAGTATATTTTTTCAAGAACAACTTCATATGCTCTTGAAACGGGGTGGTAATAAACTTGCCAATACATATGATATCTACTAATCAGGTAATTTTCTATAGCGTGAATACCGCTTAATTTAAATACAACTTGTCCGTCTTTAATATATAAGACACGAATAAGACGATCTAAATCAATATGTCCATAAGCAGCTCCAGTAAAATAAGCATCTCTTTCAAGATAATCTAGTCGATCAACGTCGAGTTGACTTGAAATTAATTGCTCGATTAGAGGAAACTTGTTTTTCTTTTTTAATACTGATGCAATATCCCACGCAAAGTCTTTATCGATTGCATCTAATATAGAGCGTAACTCTTCATTTTCAATGATTAGAGCTGCACCTATTGTTTCGTGATTGACACCAAAGATATCCTCAAAAGCATGAGAGTAAGCACCATGGCCAATATCATGTAGTAAAGCTGCACTTAAAAATACTAATTTATCTCTCTCGCTTAAAGCTTTTTTGATATCTGGAACAGTTAAAAATCTATTGGCTATTTCATAGACACCTAAACTATGACTGAACCGCGAATGCTCTGCCCCATGGAATACCATTTGAACACCACTTAGCTGTCTTACTCTTCTCAATCTTTGAAAAAGCGAAGAATCTATTAGCTTTTTAATTAATTCAAAATCAACATGAATATATCCATATAATGGATCTTTAAATACCTGTTGCTTTTCGAGCTTTTTCACAAGTACCTCCTATGGTAAAAAAGTGCCTAAGGCACTATTGATTTACTGTATATGATTTAATCAGTTCAACAAGATCTCCAGTTGTTAACATGAATGCACTTCCATCGTCCGTATCAAGATGACAATCTAGTCTAAACTCAGGGTGAACACGACATAAAACATTATCCATGATGCCTGCTTTAATTCCGCCAACTTTTAAACTTACAGTTTCACGATCTTTAACACCATATTCTTTTGCTTCTTCGGGTGAAAAATGAATATGGCGATCAGCAATGATTACACCTTGATCTATTTTCACTTCACCTTTTGGTCCGATCAGTGTTGCTGCACCAGAACCTTTAATGTCTCCCGATGAACGAACTGGAGCATCAAACTTATAACGAATCGCATCACTTCTAGAAATTTCCAATTGAGATGCTGGTCGTACAGGTCCAAGAATTCGAACACCTTCTAATAACTTCCCTTGAGGGCTCATTATGTCGACTTTTTCATTCGCGGCATATTGCCCTGGTTGACTTAAATCCTTTAATACGGTTAATTGATAATCATTTCCAAAAAGTATATCTAGATGCTCTCTTGAGACATGAAGATGACGTCCTGAAATTCCTACTGGTATTTTTTTCATATATGATTCCTCCTGCATACGAAATGATTATATCATTTTTTATGGTTGTTTTCAATGTATTTATGATAGAATAAGACCTAAGAAAGGGGTGTATTTATGCCAAGTATTTTCTCAAAAATTATAGCTAAAGAAATTCCTGCGCATTTCGTTTATGAAGATGACCGCGTCGTTGCTTTCCTTGATATATCTCAAGCAACTAAAGGTCATACACTCGTTGTTACAAAGGAAGAATATACTGATATACTCGGAATGCCAGAGGAGTTATCAGCACACTTATTTAAGGTTGTGACTATTTTATCAAAGGCTATAACAAAAGCCTTTAATCCTCAAGGAGTAAATATTCTAAGTAATAATGGAGAAACAGCTGGACAAACAGTTTTTCATTTTCACATGCACATCATTCCAAGATATGAAAAATCAGATGTAACTTTCTTACTAAAGAATAATATGGGTAGCCTATCTACGGATGATTATAGAGAAAGAGCCAAACTTATAAAAGCGGCTCTATCGTAATCATAACTCCCTTATCAATATTTTCAACTTTGAGTTGAAGGTTGAAGTATGCGCATGTTTTTTGGACAATGCTCATTCCTAAACCAAACTGCCCTTTTTGTCCTTTTTCATATGGTTTAAAAATTTGATTAATGAATCGTTCACTAATTGGCTCGCCATCATTATAGAAGGTGAGCTTTTTGTTTTCTAAAGTTATCACAATCTCTGTTTGTGCATATCTCATTGCATTATCAATGATATTATTAAATGCTGTATAAAAATTTTCTTTAACTCCAAAATATGTCGAATCATCTAAATCCAGTTTAAACTCAATATGAGTGCTTCTGTATTTTTGATTGTTAACAATATTGATAATAATATCTTTTATGACGACATCTTCAAATTCATTTTGATCTTTTAGATACTCTAGTTTGTTGAGTTCTAGAAGTTGCTTAACTTTTTGATTTAATATATCTGCTTGTCTAACAATGACATCAGCTTCTGAAATGTCTGATATACCATCACCAATTGCTTCTGCATAAGACTGTATAACCGCGATTGGTGTTTTAAAATCATGTGATATATTTTGCAACATTTCTTGTTTTGTTTTTTCACTATGTTGAATTTCTTGTCTCATTCTCTCTATGGTTCTAGCTAGTTCTGAAATTTCATCATTCCCATCAATATCAATTGGAACCTGATAATTATTCTTTGAAAGCAAAGCAACTTCACTTTGAATTCTACGCACGCGGTCTACTGTAATTCGTGACCACATTAAAATAATCAAGTTACCTAATAACACTAATGCAATAAAACTTATTCTCATCAGTAAACTAAATGAATTACCAAAACTTTGTAGATAATCTTCACTTGTAAACACAATCGTCATACTATTTGAAGACCTTCTACTCATTCGATAGTAATAATTCTCTCCATTAATATTTTCTTCCAATGAGGTCCCTGGAACAACTCTTAGTTTGTTATATAGTGTAGATGGCGTATAGTTATTATTTAATATTTCAAAATTGTACATGCGTACTACTTGTCCATTTTCAACGATAATATATCCGTTATACTCATTCGTTGTAGGTGGATTTGATAAATTTAACTCTATTTCCTGCAAATATGAATTCAATTGAAAAGCATTTTGTTCTTCTCGGAATGAAGAAAAAGCCCTGTTTAGGGCAATAATAAAAACAAGGCTTGTTAACAAAGTCACAATTGTAAAGATAAGATTAAGTTGTGTCGTTAACTTAATCTCTTTCATAATAATCTATATCCAAATCCGTAAATTGTTTCTATTTTTAATTCTGGCATTTTATGTCTTAATCTACGCAATAGGTCGTCGACAACTCTATCACTACCATAGTAATTGTCTCCCCAAACGTGTCTTAAAATATCATCACGCCCAAATGCGGTGTTGATATTCTTCAAGAAAAACAATAATAACTCAAATTCCTTGTTAGTCAAATCTATCATTTTTTCTTTTTCTTTATCTTTAATTTCTCTTCTTGTTAAGTTAATTTCATAATTTGCATAATGAACCAACTCTGATTGCTGCCCCGTATTTCTTCTTTTCAATACAGCTTTAACACGAAGAATTAGTTCTCTTGGTGAGTAAGGTTTTGCTAAGTAATCATCACTACCTAATTCTAGACCCATAATCTTATCTAGGTCTTGATCTCTAGCTGAAGTGAAAATAACTGCTGCTGGGTTTCCTCTTTGTTTAAGGGCTTTAATAAGGTCATATCCGCTAATTTCACCGGTCAACATAATGTCTAAAATCCAAAGGTCAACACGATCATTAATATGCTCCATTGCGCTTTCTCCATCATGAAAAACGGTCGTCTCATAACCTTCTCTAACCAAATACTTCCTAATAATTTCAGACAAATCTTTTTCGTCTTCAACGTAATATATTTTCATTGTACCCACCTTTAATTAGTAAAATAAGCGTGCCTTCGCACACTTATTATACCATAGAGAAATTTTAGAAAGAGAAAATTGAAGTACCTCTATATTAACAAAAATGTGTGTGAAGTCTGTGTTTTTTTGATGTGAAATTATGTTATTCAATAACGGAAACTTTCATATAAGGAATTAATACTTTAGGGACAGTGATTGTTCCATCTTTGTTTTGATAGTTTTCCATAATAGCAATCATCGTTCTACCTACGGCAAGTCCTGAACCATTGAGTGTATGTACATATTCAGTTTTACTCTCTTTTGATCTTTTAAATCTTATGTTTGCACGTCTAGCTTGAAAATCTTCAGCATTTGAAATGGATCCTATTTCTCGATACATATTTTGTCCTGGCAACCATACTTCAAGATCATATGTTTTTGCCATTCCAAAACCTAAATCACCAGTTGATAAAGTGACAATACGATAAGGAATCTCTAATTGTTTTAAAACTTCTTCTGAATGTAATAACATTTTATCAAGTTCCTGATATGATTCTTCAGGTTTTGTAAACTTAATCAGTTCGACCTTATTGAATTGATGTTGTCTTAAAATACCTCTAGTATCACGTCCAGCAGATCCAGCTTCTGAGCGGAACGCTGTTGTAAATGCACAGTAATTAAAAGGTAGTTGATTGCCATCTATAATTTCATCACGATGTAAATTAATCGTTGGAACTTCTGCTGTGGGATTCAAATACCAAACATTTTCTCCGGCTGTAACTTTAAATGAATCTTCTCTAAATTTAGGGAATTGCCCTGTTGCAAACATGCTTTTTTCATTTACAATGTATGGTGGAATAATTTCAGTGTACCCATGTTGATGTGCATGCAAGTCCATCATGAATTGAATTAAAGAACGTTCTAATCTTGCTCCTAAACCCTTATCAACAATAAATCTTGCTCCTGTTATTTTAGCCGCACGTTCAAAGTCTAGTATGTTAAGTTTCTCTCCCAGCTCAATATGATCTTTAATAGGAAAATTGAAAACTCTTGGTGTCCCAACCTTTTTGATTTCAATATTATCATTTTCATCTTTTCCAATTGGTGTACTTTCATGAGGTATATTTGGTGTAACCGAAAGTATATTGAAGATTTTATCTTCAATATTTTTCAATTGATCGTCTAAATCTTTGATTTCATCTCCGAGACTAGCAACTTCATCGAGAAAATGTGATGCATCTTGTTTATTTCTTTTTAGTTCACCAATTTTCTTTGATTGCGTGTTTCTTAATGCTTTTTTGGTTTCAACATCTGCAATTACTATTTTTCTTTGTTCTTGTAATAAAACCAACTCATTCAAATAAGAAAAATCAGCATTCCTAGTTGATAGTTTCTTAATAACCTCTTCAATATTTTCTATTACCCATCTTAAATCCAACATTTTACTTTCCTCCTTTAAATAATAAAAAGTCCCTAGATTATCATCTAAGGACGTAAATATACGCGGTACCACCTTAGTTCTAGAATTAGATTCTAGCCCTTAAAACCTTTAACGCAGGCATACGGATGTGGTTAGCATCACTAAAGAGTAGATTCATCAAGCTCTTTGATTCGCTTTCACCTTCCGCGAACTCTCTAGACAAATAGCATTGATTACTAGTCTCTTATACGTGTTAATTATATTATATGTTTTTTGAGTGTAATTGTAAACACTGAAATGATAGGTACATTCAATTACTTGCTTTTTCTATTAATAAGTTTTTGAAGGTCCTCTTTAATTTCATCTTTTTCAAGTCCAAAATCAAGGATTGCCTCAATATAGTCGATCTTATTACCTACATCATATCGCTTACCTGATATATCATATGCAAAAACTTTCTCTTTTTCCATCAACCTTAAAATCGCGTCAGTTAACTGAATTTCATTTCCAGCCCCTCTTGTTTGATTTTTCAAATAAGAGAATATTGCTGGTGTCAGTATGTATCGTCCACCAATTGCACTTCTAGATGGTGCATCTTCAACTTTAGGCTTTTCGACAACACCTTTGAGTTCAACTAAAGGTCCTTTTTTCTCTGCTTTTGGAATACATATACCGTATTTGTATGTGTCTTTTAAATCAACTTCAATTGTCCCTAATACACTAGATTGTACTTTTTCATAAACATCAATCAATTGCTTGATTGCAGGTTCGGGTTTCCCAACATACATATCATCACCTAGTAATACAGCAAAAGGATCATTTCCAATAAATGCTTCAGCTTGTAAAACAGCATGTCCGAGTCCAAGTTGTTCTCTTTGTCTAATATAGTGAATATTAGCACCCACAGCAATATTTCTAATAATGCCATATTCTTCGTGTTTGTTTTTACTTAACAATATTGTTTCTAACTCCAAATTGTAATCAAAATAGTCGATAATTGCATTTTTATTACTGCTTACAATAAGCAAAATATCAGTAATCCCACTTTCAATTGCCTCATTAACAATATATTCAATTGTTGGGTGGTCTATAATAGGTAATAATTCTTTTGGTAAAGATTTTGTTATTGGTAAAAATCTTGTTCCATATCCTGCTGCAGGTATTACTGCTTTTTTAATCATTCAAAATCCTCCTCTTTTTGTCCTATATCGGAAATTTTATAGGTTATAAACAATCCTAAAATAAATAAGATTAGTCCAACTCCCCATATATACCATTGTACTTGAAATACATTTTCAGAAGTATTTCCTTGTAAAGTAAATAAAATATTAAACGGTGTAATGATGACTATCCCTAATACTGCAAAATAAAAATGTGCTTTATATCGTATGAGTAATTGATACATGATCTTCCCTATAATTAATAATCCTACAACAACACCTATTATAAGTAACCCTAACATAGGTAGTTGAGGTCCAATTTCACTGAAATTAAAGGAAAGAAATGCTTGTATAAAACCATCACCTAACTCTATTAATGTTCTAAAATAGCCGAGTGCCATCAACATGGTTGCTGCGCTTAAACCAGGCGTAATTAATGATGCAGCTGTAATGACACCTATCATGAATATCACGAAATAATAGTACCAACTATTGACATCTGCTGTTTGCTCTTTAACGAATAAAAATCCAATCATTGATGCCATGGCAATAAACATTACTAAAAAATGATGCCAACGATAATGATCCGTTTTAAACTCATTAATAATCCCAGGTACTGCGCCTAAAATAAATCCAATAAAAAGTAGAGTAAGTGGTATTGGAAATAATTCTAATACTGTACTAATAAACAAGAAACCCATCATTAAGCCAACAATGACACCAACAATGTACTGCCATACATCTGAAATTGCTTTAAGTGGCTGTTTAGTAAATTTGTTTAAAGCTTGAATTAAATCTTGATATATTTTTAAGATAGCAGCAATCATAGAACCGCTGATACCAGGAAGGATACTTCCGATACCAACAAATATACCCTTAATGATTTTAATTAAGTGATTCATATATGCTCCTTCGATGTGTTTCATATTTCATTTTTGATTGTTTCTATTTTATCATATTTTTTAGAGTTCTGGTGTGCTATAATGTAGATGGTGATAAAATGGAACAGTTCATAGAAATATTAAAATATATACTCTTAGGAATAATACAAGGTGTCACAGAAATCTTTCCAGTATCAAGTAGCGGACATTTGACTTTATTTAGTCATTTTTTTAATATGGATTTAACACATCTAACCATCTTTTTAATGATTACGAACACTGGATCTTTCTTAGCTTTAGTGTATTTCTTTAGAAAAGATGTAGGTCAGCTTGCAACAGGAACATGGAAATACCTTGTGCAAAGAGATGAAACAACAAAAGAAGATTTCCAATATGTTTTAAAGCTATTCATAGCAATCATTCCGATTGGAATATTTGGGTTATTATTTAAAGATAAGCTTCCCTCAGACTTATTGTCTGTAGGTTTCGCATTAATTTTAACCGGTTTATTATTATTTTATGTCTATATCCAACGAGATATTCAATGGAAGAAAGATGTCACATGGAAAAATGCAATCGTTATTGGTGCATTTCAAATGTTCGCAATCTTTCCAGGTATCTCTCGAAGTGGTATTACAGTAGCTGGTGGTCTAACTCAAAAAATAGAGTTAAAGAAAATTCTTAAGTTTTCATTCTTAAGCTATATTTTGATTTCTATACCAGTTTCATTTTTAGGTCTTATTGAAGCGCTTAATGCTTCTGAAAGTATTCACTTTATAGGTTATTCATTAGCATTTATATTTAGTTTTATTTTTAGTTTTATAGCAGTTAAATTTTTATATTATTATGTTAAGGTGAAAAATTTGATTTATTTTTCAATCTATTGTTTGGTCGTTGGGGTATTATCGATTATTCTATACATCATATAAAGAAAAAGCCGATTTGGCTTTTTTTATGTTTTCTTATAATATTCCTTTAGTAAAAAATAACTAGTCCAATGAATCACGAAAAATATAAGTACAAAGTAGAGCATAAATATCCCCTGTGAAAATACTTCTTTAATAATATCGAAAAATTTTAAAACGTTCCATGAATTAAATCTTAAAAATCTTCCGATATAAATACCTAAACTTGATAATAAAAATAGAAACGATAATCCTAAATAATAGAACTTAATATGATATGACTTGAAAAGAATGTTAATATTCTCTAAAGATGTAACTCCAAGTTTGGTTGCGTAAAGCGCTCCAATCACGATATGTCCGTAAACCAACCAATCACTTACTTGTAATGCATAAGTATTTGGATAATCAATAAAGAAATGATAATTTTGAAAGTGAATAAAGTCTGTTAAAACATAGATTGTGTTTGGAAATAAAAGGACATATATCCCACAAAGGATGATCAAATATACTTTTTTAACGTTATTTTGATATTGATTATGAATAATTTTGCTCATAACAAATACAAGTGTTGCTAAAATGATATTCCACCCCAAAAAGATAACCAATCCATCACTTAAAATCATTCCTAAAATCATTGAAACTAATACATATACTCCTGTCATCAAATAATAAGGATGGAACTTTATTTTCAATCGCATGGTTAGTCTCCGTAGATATTAACTATCGCTTGATTAACTTGTTTCTGCATATCTGCTGTTGAAATTAAAATATCGCTTAATATTTTAAATCTTAAAATATAATCATACACATCATTTGAAACTATTGCAGCTTCAGGATGTGTTTTTTCTTTATTCCTCATTGAATAAAAATATTGATCTAAAACAACATCCATCAATCTATTATCTAATGCAAATGTCGGTTCAGTACTCATTCCGTGAACACCATAATATGCATCTTGACCGACTGGAAGATTGAAAAGTTCAATAATTGTTCGATATAAATCAACTTGACTTCTGACAAGATTTTGTTCTCCAGTTAAAAGACCTTTTCTAATTTGGTAATCGCCATAATCAATGAATTCATCTCCAGGTACATAGATAAATGCAGGTACTTGTTGTAAGATTTTTCTCGTTTCCATAACGCTAATATCGCGATCTAACAAAACATTTATATCACCGTTTTTTAATCCTGATCCGTGATCACTATAGAAAACGTAAACTGAATTATCTAATGTTTGATCTTCGTTGAACTCAGTTAACAAGAATCTTTTGATGATGTCGTCAACATAATCGACATAATTGATATATCTAAGTGTAATTGGATTAATGGTTTCGGCATACTGTGGATATATATCTGTTCTTAATCCATTAGGATCAAATTCATAAGGTGTATGAGGCATCATCGTAATAGAAAACAACATAAATGGTTTACTTTGTTGAATCAGTTGTTGCCCGAAAGTATTTGTTGTCTCAGCTAGATGATAATCACTGATCCATGGGCTGTGATGTACTTTTTGATTGATTGTGTCATAGACATATCCTTCATCAATAATATAACCATCTTCTATATAATCTTCTAATGAATAGAAGTTGTCAAACATCATCAACTCTGGATACACATGATCTCTATTGTAAAATCTTTCATTATCCCCATGTATAACTTCTGTATGGTAATCTAATTGATTGAAATATTTAGGTATTGTGTTTAGGACATATTGAATCTTATCGAACTCCCAATATAAAGTACGATCACCCATTGGATATAAACCGGTAAGAACCGCTAACTCTCCATCTGAACTTACACCCATACCAACGTTGTTATAAAAGTTATTGAACACAAAGCTTTGAGACATCAATCTATTTAAAAAGATAAGCCTTTCATTTGTATATTGGTTCTCAAGCAAAAATGAGTTTAACGATTCTAGATGAATTAAAACTAGATTTTTACCTTCGAGAATACCATGTAGATTGTTTCCATTTGCTATAGCTGGATCAACATATAATCCATCAACAGCTTGACTTAAATGAAGTCGATTGCTATATGTATTACCATCAAAAAAATTAGTGTATGAGGATTGGTTTTTATTATATTCTTGGTATGCTGTAGCAAGCTTTTGTTCATCGTTTAATTCAAGAAATCTAACTAAATCGATATCTAAAGGTTGCCCAAAGAATTCACCTAAATAATACGGATATACTCCTAAATTTTGAATTGCAAATGTACTTTTAGCAGAATTTAAAGGTAGTGTTTTTGCGAACTCATCATAGTATGTAGTGACTGCAGAGAACATAAATAATACAACTATAAGTAGACCAGATACTGTCTTTTTTATAGTTACTTGAAATTGCATTTCTTTAAGCCTTACACGATCTGCCATAAAGTATAGGATGGTCAATATGATGGTTGGTAAAAAAACGATGATACGGTAATATGTAATTAATTCAAGTATCGCTTGAAGGAATGTTCCCATCGCAAATCCATCTGCTGGATTATTAAATATCGTACTTGCGGGTAATGAAAATGCAGTCCCAAAAAATAGATTAAAAACACCCAACGAAAAGATGAACAAGTTGAGAATGAGCGTTAAAATAATTAGAGATATCATTCTTGATTTAGCTTTTTTAATAAATATAAATAGAAGTAATAACATTAAAAATAGAACTGAGAAGTTCCCAAAAAATGCATTAATTTCACCTAAAAATGTATGTTTAAAAGGTGCTATATATCGATTCAATCCTTGAACTGTCAACATATATGTATTTAAGATATTGAGTAAAAAAAAGGCTCCAATAAATATAAAGTAAATATGCCATGGATTTTTGTTTTTCATATGGTTGCCCCCTTTTGTTAACCTTATTTCATATTATACTCTATTTTTAATATATAGTAAAAAATATAGAACGTGAAAATATAAATATGTAAAATACTACTTACTTTCACACGATAAAAATACCTGTGAAAAATAAAAAAAGGAGCTACCTTTTTAAGGTGAACTCCCCTATAAAATTGGTTATATTTTATTCATCAAATAAACTGTCTGTAGTGATGATTTCCTCTTCATCCTCTTCAATTTCATCAGGTGCTAATTCGGCTGCTTCGACAACCTTTTTTTGTTGATTAACTTCAATTGTCTCTTGAACAAATTGATGATCATCAATCATTTCTTCTTCTTCAATTTCTTCTTGTTTTGGAATCAATGCAATTGTTGAAACTTTATGGTCTGGACGTAGACGTATTATTCTTACACCTTGAGTCGCTCTCTTCGTTTGAGATATTTGATCAACGTGTGTACGTATCACGACACCTTTATCAGAAACAACGATTAAATCTTGATCGTTAGAAACAGTTCTAAGCGTTGAAAGACGTCCATTTTTTTCTGTTACATTAACTGTCTTAACACCTTTACCACCGCGGATTTGTTTGCGGTACTCAGCAACGATAGTTCGCTTTCCAAAGCCTTTTTCCGTGATTACTAAAATCTCTTGTTGGTCATTATCCACGACGGCAACTCCAACAACTTCGTCATCAGGTCCAATGCTCATTCCTCGAACACCACTAGCTGTTCTTCCCATAAATCTAACATCAGTTTCAGCGAAGCGAATCGCTTTCCCATTTGATGCTCCAAGAATGATTTCTTGGTTTCCATCGGTCAATCTAACACTCATTAATTCATCATCTTCACGTAGATTAATTGCAATAATTCCATTTGTTCTAATGTTTTGGTAATCGCAAATTTTCGTCCGTTTAACGATACCTTTTTTAGTAACAAACGTTAGATATTCTTCATCAGATTCAAAGTCTTTGACATTCGTAAATGATGCAAGTTTTTCATCTTTATCAAAGTCTAGTAAATTGACAATTGGTAATCCTTTTGATTGTCTTGAACCTTCAGGAATTTGATATCCTTTTATTTTATATACTCGACCCTTGTTCGTAAAGAATAAATGGTAGTCGTGTGTTGATGTCATTAAGATGTGTTCGACATAATCATCTTCATGGACCTTGATACCCGACATACCAACTCCACCACGATTTTGAGTTTTATAATGATCAACTTTCATTCGTTTAATATATCCATTATTAGTTACTGTAATAATGACATCTTCTACTGGAATTAAGTCTTCATTTTCAATACTCAAATCTTCATGTAAATTGATTTCAGACATTCTAGGTGTTGAATATGTTTGTTTAATTTCTGAAAGTTCTTCTTTGATGATTCCAATCTTACGTTCATGACTTTCGATGATTTCTTTAAAGTCAGTGATTTTGATTATGAGTTCTTGTAATTCATTTTCAATTTTTTCAATTTCAAGACCTGTTAATCTTTGAAGTCTCATGTCAAGAATTGCTCTGGATTGAATATCCGTAAAATTGTATTCTGCAATTAAAGCTTCTCTAGCTTCCTCACCAGTTTTAGACTGTTTAATAATTTCAATCGCACGATCGATATCGTGAAGTGCAATGGTTAATCCATCTAAAATATGTTGTCTAGCTTCTGCTTTTTCTAGATCGTAGATTGTTCTTCTTTGGATAACTTCAATTTGATGTTCTAGATAATATTTCAATGTGTCTTTCAACGTAACCATTTTAGGTTGTCCATTGACAAGAGCAATCATATTAATACCAAATGATTGTTGTAGTTGTGTGTACTTATAAAGATTATTTAACATGACGTGTGGATTGACATCTCTTCTGAGTTCAATAACAATACGCATACCTTTACGATTTGATTCATCTCTTAAGTCTGTTATACCTTCTACGATTTTATCTTTTGCTATATCTGCAATTCTTTCAATTAAAGTTGTTTTGTTAACTTGATATGGGATTGCAGTTACAATAATACTGTTTCTATTTTTGTGACTGATAATCTCAGCTGTTGCACGAACTGCAATAATACCTTTACCTGTTTCATATGCTTGTCTTAATCCAGTTAATCCTAAAATTTGCCCACCAGTTGGAAAGTCTGGACCTTGAATAAATTCCATTAACTCAGTGTTCGTTATTTCTTCGTTATCCATATAAGCTAATAAACCCTCAATAACCTCGCCTAAATTATGTGGTGGAATATTCGTTGCCATACCAACGGCAATACCTGTAGATCCATTGACTAATAAATTTGGATATCTTGCAGGAAGTACACTTGGTTCATGCTCTGAACCATCATAATTATCTATAAAATTAACTGTATTTTTTTCAAGATCTCTTACGAGTTCACCTGCAAGTTTTGACATTCTCGCTTCAGTGTATCGCATTGCTGCTGCACCATCACCATCGACAGAACCGAAATTTCCGTGTCCATCAATTAAAGGCATTCTATAGCTGAATGGTTGAGCCATTCTTACCATTGCTTCGTATACACTTGAATCACCATGAGGGTGATACTTACCAATAACTTCTCCGACGATTCTAGCAGATTTTTTATGTGCTTTATCTGATCCCATGCCCAAATCATTCATTGCGTATAAAATACGTCTTTGAACAGGTTTTAGTCCATCACGAATATCAGGAAGCGCACGAGAAACGATTACACTCATTGCGTAATTTAGAAAGGATGTCTTCATTTCTGTTGATATATTTATTTCTTTAACAAATCCTTCAGTTGTTTTTGAGCTTTGATTGTCCATTTGAAATCTCCTTCCTATGCATCGATGTTATCGGCATAAATTGCATTTTCTTGAATAAAAACTTTTCTAGGTTCAACTTCTTCACCCATTAACATACTAAATACTTGATCAGCATCCATGGCATCTTTAAGAGAAACTTGAAGTAGTGTTCTATGTTCTGGGTCCATTGTTGTTTCCCAAAGTTGTTCTGGGTTCATTTCACCAAGACCCTTATATCTTTGGATACCTGGACGTCCACCCATTTCAGTTAATATCTTTGACAACTCATCATCAGTATAAACGTATTCAATACGCTTACCTTGTTGTACTTTATATAATGGGGGTTGTGCAATAAACACATACCCTAAATCGATTAAAGGTTTCATGTATCTAAAGAAGAATGTGAGTAGAAGTGTGCGAATATGTGCACCATCGATATCAGCATCGGTCATAATAACGATTTTATGATATCTAGCTTTTTCAGCATCAAATTCATCTCCAATTCCAGTACCTAATGCTTGAATCAAAGATAATATTTCTTTATTATTTAAAATCTTGTCAAGTCTTGCTTTTTCAACGTTTAATACTTTACCACGGAGTGGTAGAATCGCTTGATATTCTGATTCTCTACCTTGTTTTGCAGATCCACCAGCTGAATCACCCTCGACAATGTAGATTTCAGAAATAACAGGATCTTTACTTCTGCAATCTGCTAATTTTGATGCGAAACCTAATGCATCCAGTGGTGATTTTCTTCTGGTTGCTTCTCTTGCTTTTTTAGCAGCGAGTCTTGCTCTTGATGCCATTAAACATTTTTCTACAATCATTTTTGCATCATTAGGATTTTCAAGTAAATAACGTTCTAATCCTTCACCAACGATTTGACTTGTGATTTGTCTTACTTCTGGATTTCCCAATTTTGTTTTTGTTTGTCCTTCAAATTGCGGATCTGGATGTTTTATAGAAATAATAGCTGTTAGACCTTCTCTAGTATCTTCTCCTAAAAAAGAATCATCTTTTTTGAGCATATTGTTTTCACCAGCATATTTGTTTAAGACTCTGGTCATCGCCATCTTAAATCCATCCTCATGCATCCCGCCTTCGTGAGTTGGAATGTTATTTGCAAATGAATATAGGTTAGCTGCATATGAATCATTATATTGCATTGCAATTTCCAAAGTAATGCCATCTATTTCTTTTTCTGTATAAATAATATCTTGGTTTACTTTACCTTTACCTGCGTTTAAAAAGCCAACATACTCAACTATACCACCTTCGTAGTGATATGATTTTTCTACAGGAATTTCTCCACGGTCATCAATAATAGTTATATTGATACCTTTATTTAGAAATGCTAATTGTTGTACTCTATTTCTTAAAATTTCAAAATCATAAGAAATGGTTTCAGTAAAGACCAAATGGTCTGCCTTAAATGTAATGATCGTCCCAGTATGCAAACTTTCACCGACAACGATGACATCTGAAACAGGAAATCCTCTTTCATAATTTTGTTGGTAAATTTTATTATCACGATGAATTTGAATTAAAAACTCTTCAGACAAAGCATTAACAACAGAAGCACCTACACCATGTAGCCCTCCTGATACTTTATATGATTTCCCATCAAATTTACCACCTGAGTGAAGTGAAGTTAAAATGGTTTCTACTGCTGGTCTATTTGTTTTAGGGTGAAGGTCTACTGGAATACCACGACCATCATCTGTAACACGTACAACATCGTTTTTAAGCAATTCTAATCGAATGTTGGTTGCATAACCCCCTAATGCTTCATCAATTGAGTTATCGATGATTTCCCACACTAAATGGTGTAGTCCTCTAGACCCTGTACTACCAATATACATACCTGGTCTTTTACGTACAGCTTCTAATCCTTCTAATATTTGAATGTTCGATGCATCATAATTTGACATGTTAAATCTCCTTTTTCAAATGTATCATCTGAATATGATCACCTTGTACTGGTAATGCACTATTCATAAGAATTTGGTGTTCTTTTGGTAAATGTTTCAAAAATAATTCCTGTTTCTCTAAATCTAATTCACTAAGGACATCATCAAGCAGTAGTACAACTTGCTTGCTTGTTTTCTTTTCAATTAACTTTAGAAGCGCTAATTTTAAAGCTACAACGATTAGACGCTGTTCCCCTTGAGATGCATAACTCTTTGCGTCAAAACCGTTAAAATCTATATAAAAATCATCTCTGTGAGGTCCTGAAAGTGTGGTTTGATACAATATGTCTTGCTTTTGTTGTTTTTGGAGATAATTTTTAAATCCTTTTTCGTTAACATCGGGTTCATAAATTATTTTTACTTTATGGTTACTGAATAATGGGTATATTTCTTCTAAATATCGGTTTAATTCTTCAATAAATAAGATTCTTTCTTTTATAATTTCAGAACCTGCCTCAAATAGTTGTTCTCCAAGAATATTTAAAAATGTATAATCATCATCAACACCTATTTTTTTAAGTAAACTATTTCTTTGTTTCAGCACGTTTTTATAAGTATTTAAATTTTTTAAATAGTTTTTATTCAATTGCATCCATTCAAGGTCTAAAAATTGACGACGATTGGATGGTGATCCTTTGATTAAATCAAGGTCTTCAGGTGCAAACATAACAACTCTTAAATGACCAATGAAATCGCTGATTTTTCTTTTTTCAACACCATTGATTGAAGCTCTTTTACCGTTTTTTGAAAGTACGATATCATAACGATCTTCATCAGTAGTTAATTTGATTTGCATAAATGGTTCATTTCGTAGTATTAATTCTTTTTCATCAGCTGTTCGATGTGATTTTGTAGTTGCGCAAAAATAAATACTCTCCAATACACTTGTTTTCCCGCTTCCATTGATGCCATGAATATAAACAAAGGGTTTTTCAAATTTCAATTCGATGAATTCATGATTTCTAAAATTCTTAAGAACTAGCTTTTTTATCATATACGATTAAATACTCATCTTTTCCATAAGAAACTTGGTCACCATTATAAAGTTTTTTTCCTCGTTCAGTTCGTTTTTCTCGATTAACAAAAACGTCATTTTCTAATAAAAAAAACTTGGCTTCTCCTCCGGAACCAATATAACTGTTCGCTTTTAAAAATTGTCCTAAAGTTATAAATTCTGAGTTAATTTTAAATTTTATCATCACATTTCCCTCTGTATCTATTTATATTATAACATAATATAACAAAAAAAACATCCATTTTTAGCATATTTTTTGAACTATAGTCCTAAGCGAAAGTAGGCATAAAAAAAAGCCTTAAACTTTAAATTAAGGCTCAATCTTTTTATCAGTCAATTCTTACCGGCAAAATTAAGTGTAATAAATCTTGATCTAAATTTCCCTTAATAACAAATGGTTTTACTTCACCAGCAAATTGAATTAAAACTTCACTTGAACTAAAAGATTTTAACGCTTCCACTAAATATCTTGAACTAAAAGCAATTCGAATCATAGGTCCAATAACATCAGATGATGGAATGATTTCTTCATTTGCATCACCAACTTCGTTATTTGTTGAACTTATCTCCACAACTTTGTCTTGACGAAGACTCAATTTTATAATATTATAATTTGTTTCTCGATCTCTTGGAGAAAGTAATGAAACACGTTCAACTGCAGCTAATAATTCTTCTTTATTAAATGGAATAACAACTGGAAATTCAGTTGGAATAATTCTTAATGTATCTGGATAAGTTCCCTCTAATAATCTTGTTTGAAACAATACTTTATTCATCTTAAATAATACTTTATTTGGATTGATGTATAACTCAACATCATCATTAATTCCATCTAGAATTTTATTTAATTCATCCAAACTTTTATTTGGAATAACAATATCAAACATTTTACTATGTGTTCTTAATTTAACATTCTTTTGACTTAAACGATAACTATCAGTAGCAACACAGTATAAATGATTATCATGATATTTAAAATTAACACCTGTTAATATCGGTCTTTTTTCACTTGTTGCGGTTGCGAAATTTGTCTCTTTAATTATCGTTTTAATTAATTGACTATCTAAAACAATTGGATCATCTAAATCAAGAAAATCAATCTCAGGATAATCTTCAACATCCATTAATCTTAATTTAAATTCAGAACGATCTGCTTTAATAACGATTAATTTATCTTCGATAAGTGCAAATTCAACACGTTGTGAAGTAATTTTTCTCATAATCTCAATTAAATAACGACCTGGAATAGCTACATTACCTGATTCTTTAATTGATAATGAGTGGTCATCGATCATAACTTGTATAGCAACATCTGTGTTACTAGATGTAAGTAGCATGTAATCTTCATGAACTTCAAATTTTATTGCAAACAAAATTGGCAATGGAGTTTTTGAAGGTAATCCTTTTTGAATGATTAATAATTGGTTTAATAAAACATCACGATCAATACTGAAAATCATAATGGGGCTCCTTTTATTTTAATAGTTTAAATCTTTAATTATTGTTATTACAAATGTGGGTTTGTGGGTAAATCTTAGAAAGGCTTTATACTGCTATAATTATAACATATTTTCAACAATCTATGAACATTTATTTTTTATTAAATGCATCTATTTTTTTGACAATTGTATCGACTGCAAGTTTTAATGATGAATCTTGTTTAATCTCATTATCTATTTTTTCACAAGCAGCTAATACAGTTGAATGATCCCGATCACCAAATAAATTTCCAATTGTCTTATATGGAATATTATAACGTGTTTTAATAAGATACATAGCGATATGTCTTGGAAGTATGTATTTAGAATGACGTTTTTTACCAATTAAATCTTCTAATGAAATCCCATAAAAATCACTAACAATACTTTGAATTCTATCATAGTTATTTTCGTTTAATGAATCACTTTTTCTCTTTGTTTTTAAAAGGGGTTCTAGGGCTTCATTAACACATTCAATAGTTAAATCAAGGTTATTCGTTAAACAATAAAATAAGACACGTTTTAGTGCTCCTTCAAGCTCCCGAATATTTGTTACAAACGAAGATGCTATAAATTCTAAAACATCAGCAGGTATATCATGAACATCTGATGATTCAGAAGCTAATTTTCTTTTTAATATTTCAATCCGATGTTCCAAATCAGGAACTTGAATATCGACAGTTAATCCAACTTCAAATCGTGAAGTAAGACGAGTCATTATATTCTTTAGTTCTGATGCAGGTTTATCACTAGTAATAACAATTTGTTTGTTTTGTTGATATAAATAATCAAATAATTTAAAAAATTCCATCTGTGTTCTTGTTGCACCACCCATAATTTGGATATCATCAACAAGTAAGACATCAATTTCACGATATTTTGCATTAAAATCTTCCATTTTTTCTCTTTTTAAAAGATTCGCAAAATCTTCAATAAAACCATCAGCTTTTACATACATCACTTTTTGATTAATATCTTGATCTAGAATATAATTACCTATACCTTGCATTAAGTGGGTTTTACCTAATCCAACATCACCAAAAATATATAAAGGATTTGCTACAGCTCCAGGTTGATCAGCAACTTTCATTGCCATCCTAAAAGCAAACATATTACTTTTACCAACAACAAAGTTATCAAACGTGTAAGTTGCATTTAAATTACCAGGTCTATACTTCAAGCTTAAATTTCTTTCTGGGCTTACAAGTGTTTCTTCAGGTAATAATTCAGATTCAGTTACAAACTTAAAACGAATCGGCGCATTATTAAATTTCGTAGCCAATTCATTAATCTTCGACAAGTATAATCGATTGATTCTATTTTTAATAAATTCATTTGGTACAAGGACATAAACATGATCGTTTGCATACTTGTGTGTGGACTTCAAAGGTTCGAAAACATCGGTGTATGTTTCTTCATTAAAAGTCGATTCGAGTTCATTCAAAATCTTTTGCCACAAAAGGTCGTACGTATTCATATAAAATTACCCCTCAATTGATGTACAATTAGAATATCATATAATAAAGATTTAGAGCAAAGAACTTATCAACACTTTTTGTGGATAACTTTAAAATTTAGTATGTGGATATGTTGATAGATTGTGGATAACCCTTTAATTCTTACGACTTTATTAAGCCGAGAAGTAAAATTGCCCATTTATCCACAAATCCCCAAAATTGTGACTAAGTTTCCCACATTCTATAATTTAAATTTATAATGAAAAAGACACAAAATCACATTGTTAAACCCTAGTTGTATGAAAAGGAAATATTTTATCTCAAAATACAAAGTTTATTGTTGACAAAAACAATGTCTTTATATATAATTAAAAAGCATGGTTTCGCAGGAAAGGTGGTTTTATTTGTGAAAAGAACATATCAACCAAGTAAGAGAAAGCGCATAAAGACTCATGGCTTTAGAGCTAGAATGGCAACAGCCGGTGGGCGTCGCGTACTTGCTCGTCGCAGATTGAAAGGCCGCGCAGAATTAACTGTATAATTTAATTATTTTAAAATACCAGGATTACTCGATTAAAATAATAACGTTTGTTATTTTTGAGTAATCTTTTTATTTAAAACTATGAAAAAAAGATATCGCATAAAGAAGAATAGCGAAATCGATGCGATTTTCAAACATAAAAAAATTAAAGGTGACAGTTATTTTGCTATCTATCAATCAGATGATCCAGAAGGCACACATTTTAGATTCGCATTATCTATTGGGAAAAAGTATGGTAATGCTGTAGCTAGAAATCTAGTCAAAAGAAGAATTAGAATGATTGTGAATGAGAATCAAAAACAATTTATTAAAAATAAATTGTTTGTTATTGTGATTAAACCTCAAGCTTCTGAGTTATCATATACAGATATCAAAACAAGATTATCAAATTTATTTAAAAAATCAAAACTAGTGGAGAACGATAATGAATAAGAAAATATTCTTTTTAGCCATGATTTTGATGCTTATCTTCAGTTTAGCAGCATGTGGAAGAGCAGATAACACTGTGGATTTAATTGCAGTTAACAATCCATATGGAGAAGCAGGTGAAAAACTTGTTTTTGACCATGATAAAGCCGACCAAATTATATTTAAAGGCGATAATGGACTTTCTTACTGGAGTTTGACAAAATCAGGAAATGGAACTTTAACAAATTTTGAAGGTTCCTTACCAAGTAATGTAGTAACAAATGATGATGGTGTACGCACGTACACGTTTAATGTAGAAGGGTTTACACCAAGTTTTCAAGTTTACATTAAACCAGAAACAATCGTTGGAGATCCTAACGATATTGTCATGATTGCATTTCGTTATGAAGTAGAAAATGTTTTATACCGCAAAGGACAAACATTTGATCCAACAGGGATGCTAATCTTAGTTGTTCAAAGAGATGGTAGTATCATTGAGTTAAAAGGTGAAGAAGTTGCTGATCTATTTGATGATCATGATTATGTAACTTATGATGAAGACGGATTTAAAGATCAACACGAATACACAGTTACATTTACATATCAAGGGTTCGAGCAAGACTTTTCAGTTTATGTTGCTGGAGGAGAAAGACCTCTATCAACACATGATGCAAACTTCTTTGATTGGATCTTAGTTATTCCAGTAGCATTTTTAATGAACTTTTTTGGTTCACTTATGGGAAATAGTTTTGCAATTGGGATTCTTTTTACAACTTTAGTTGTAAGAACCATTGCATGGCCAATTTATGCTAAGAGTAATGATATGTCGATTAAGATGAATCTTGCTCAACCAGATATGCAACGTGTTCAAGCAAAATATGCAACTAAAAAAGATCCACAGTCTCAACAACAACAACAGATGGAAATGATGCAGGTTTATAAAAAACATGGAATTAATGTTTTAGGATGTTTATTCCCATTCCTACAAATGCCTATTTTCATTGCTATGTATGGGGTAGTTAGACGTATTACTATTGAAGGCGGTATGTACACAGAAGGTGTATCAAATACTAACTTCTTAGGTATTAATCTAGCAAACACACAAGATGGTATTATAGGGATGGTTTTAGCTGGTATCGTAGGTGGAACGATGTATTTATTGCAAAAAATTTCCATGAAGAAACCAAGTTATGCTAAGAATACAGCGAAACATAATCCAAATCCACAAGCAGCGCAAACAGAGAAAACAATGAAGTTTGTCAGTTATTTTATGGTGATTATGATGGCTTTTGCATCTTATCAAAGCAATGCACTAGCACTTTACTGGATATTTGGTAATATATATTCACTAGGACAAACATTATTTAATAGAAGACTTAACGAGAAAAAACACGAGCAATTGAAACAAAAACAATTGATGGGGTGAATTGAATGTTAAAAAGAGTAGAATTTGAAGCAAAATCTCTTCAGGAAGCTGAAGCGATTGCTGTAGAACAATTAAAAATTCAAAAGGATAAGATTAAACTAACTGTTTTAAAAGAGAAAAAAGGATTTATTGGAATTGGATCATCAGCTTTGTATGAAGCGACACCCAATATTAATCTAGCAACCGAAGGGAAGGTCTTTTTAGAAGGCATATTCCAAAATCTTGGTATAAAGACTAGAATGGAAGTTAGAACGTTATCCGATGGTGACGAAGTTCATTACAATGTCGAAAGTGATGAAAATGCACTTCTAATTGGTAGAGAAGGACGCACACTGTTAGCTTTACAATTTATGTTACGCAATTTCTTGAATACATATGTTGATGGACATATCATCGTATCTCTTGATATTGGGAACTATCATGAAAATAGAAGAAAACAACTAGAAATATTAGCAACCAAGACAGCAAAAGAAGTTGCACAAACTAAAATTGCAGTTAAATTGGACCCAATGAACGCATTTGATCGTCGCATTATTCATACGAAGTTAAGTGAATGGAGAGACGTTGTCACCGAATCAGAAGGTGATGGCGAAGAAAGAGCACTAGTAATCAAACCTAAAAGGTAGTCAATTTTGACTACTTTTTTTATTAGTATGATGTTTCATATAAAACAATATCAGTGGTATAATGTAGACAATGAAATATTGTAAAAACATAGATTATCAAAATTGGTGATGAGCATGAAGTCTAGAAAAAAAAGAAGATTCAATTTTTTAAGAGTATTAAAATTAATCTTGATTTTAATCGTTGCTGGGATGATTTATTCTCTTGGTGTCGCTGTTTCTGAAAATATTAGAAGCAATCGAGCTATAGAAGCATTCAAAAGTAGAGCAGTGTTTGAATATGAAGAAGAATTCGAATATGTCAGTAACATTTTTCAAACAAGAAGATACTATAAAGTTTCACGTGAAACATCCTATGAGCTAGAAGATACACGAAGTGTATTTTATGATGAGTCAAGAAAATACCTAGGACAAAAGGGTGATATTTTCATGACAGATAAATCTCCATTTCCTGGTATACCAGTTGTTCATCAGTTTATAACTTTTTATTTTGGGGGACATGCCGCTATAAACAACGGAGATAATAGATTTGTTGAGGCTGTTGGATTTCCTGATGAAGATGAAACCGTATGGGATTTTATAAAGCATCCTGGAGATCAACCACACGATTATAGTGCGACCGTTAATTTAACAAGATCTAATTATTGGTTAAACCCAATGTATAGAAATGAAAGCGACCCCGATTATCAGTATTATGGGTCAACATATCGAAGAGAGTTTATCGGATTAAGAGTTAAAGGTGTTACACAAACTCAACTTGATGATGCAGTTGACTATGCAACAGATAAAGTTGACAAGAATCTATACA
Source organism: Peloplasma aerotolerans (assembly GCF_030012175.1). Classification (GTDB taxonomy): domain Bacteria; phylum Bacillota_I; class Bacilli_A; order Acholeplasmatales; family Acholeplasmataceae; genus Peloplasma; species Peloplasma aerotolerans. Next base: position 95,231 of record NZ_JASCXW010000002.1, on the reverse strand, counting down.
ATTTCTTATATTTCTTAGATATGTCATATAAGTACTATTGTACAGATTTAGTCAGTAGAGCATATCAACACGCTTTAGTTGATGAAAAAGATCAAAGAAACTACTCAAGAGCATTAAATGACGATGGCTTTATTACATCGGTAAATGACATCATTCTATCAAGAGAAACATATATTGCATTTTATGTAGAAATTAGAGACGATATTGTGCATATCTATTATCTTGAAGATATTTAAGGAGGGCGGCAAGTATGGAAGACTATATTATTATTGGTTTATTAGCGATTCTAGTTGTTTTAGCAATATATATTATTATTGTTATGCATAAAAGCAAAAACAACAAAATTGATATGTCAGAAGACCAAAGAGAAAATCAAAGCGACCTAAAAATTTACTTTCAAAAAGAATATGGAGAGTTAAAATTTGAAATGGGCAAATTATTTAGCGAAGCCAATAAGAGTAATCAAAACGATTTAAATACATTTAAGGATCACATGATGCTTCATATAGATCGACAAATGAAAGAGATTAACGATCGAGTTGAAAATAGACTTGGAGAAGGATTTAAAAAAACAGAAGCAACTTTCGTAAATGTCGTTGAAAGATTAAGTAAAATTGATGAAGCACAAAAGAAAATTGAAAGTTTATCAACTGAAGTTGTTTCTTTAAATACGCTATTAACGGATAAAAAAACAAGAGGTATTTATGGAGAAGTTCAATTATATTCATTGCTATCAGCAGTTTTAGGCGATAACAAAGAACTTTATGAAAAACAAAAAACCATGAGTAACGGGTTTATTGCCGATGCAGTCGTTTACGCACCAGACCCAATCAATATGGTTGCAATCGATTCTAAATTTCCACTTGACAATTATAAGCGTATGGTCAATCGTGCTTTAGGAGATGCTGACCGCAAAACAGCAGAAAAAGAGTTTAAAAATGATGTAAAAAAACATATTAACGATATTAAAAATAAATATATTATTTTTAACGAGACTGGAGATCAAGCGTTTATGTTTATCCCGGCTGAAGCGATATTCGCTGAAATATCTGCATATCACGATGATTTGATTGAGTATGCATCAAAGAACAAGGTATGGTTGGTTTCCCCTACAACACTTATTTCCACATTGACGATGATTCAACTTGTTGTTAATAATCTTGAAAGAGACAAACAAGCAAAAGTTATTATCGAAGAATTAGCAAAATTGGGTGAAGAATTTAAACGCTATACTGATAGATGGGACAAACTCAAAAGATCAATTGAAAGCGTCTCTAAAACAGCTGACCAAGTTCATACAACAAGCTCTAAGATTAATCGTCGATTTGAGCATATTTCAAGCGCAAAATTCGATTTAATTGAAGAAGATGAAGTTGAAGAAATCGAAGAAGAAATAGAAGATACTGACAATTGACAAACGCTATAAAAAAATATATAATAAATAGGAAATCAATGACGAGAGAGTAATGATTTATCGTTTTGTTAGCGAGTTGGGGATGGTGTAAGCCCAATCAAAACCAAATCATGAAAAACACTCTGAGAGATAGAAGAAATCCACTGGAAAGTAGAACTATCCGTACACCTGCGTTAAAGGTTTTAAGGGCTAGAATTTTATTCTAGAACTAAGGTGGTACCGCGTATAATTACGTCCTTAGATATTAATCTAGGGGCTTTTATTTTTTAAATAGAATCGCATAACAAAGGAGTATTATATGGAAACAACAGTTAAAGGATTGTTTAGAACAACAGAAAAATATATAGGGAAAGAAATAACATTGTTTGGTTGGGTACGAAACAATAGAGCTCAAAAAGAGTTTGGGTTTATCAATTTTCATGATGGAACATTTTTTGACAGTGTTCAAGTGGTTTATGAAGACTCAAAGTTGAAAAATTTTAAGGATGTTCAAAAAATAAGAGTCGGAAGTTCAATCCTAGTTAAAGGTGAGTTAATTTTAACCCCTGATGCAAAACAGCCTATTGAGGTTAAAGCAACCTATATTGAATTGCTAGGTGATTCTCCAGAAGATTATCCAATACAACCAAAAAGACACTCTAGAGAATTTTTAAGAGAGGTTGCGCATTTAAGAATGCGCACCAATCTTTTTCATGCTGTTTTTAGATTAAGAAGCGTAGCTGCATTTGCAGTTCATGAGTTTTTCCAAAGTCAAGGTTTTATATACACTCATACGCCAATTATTACCGGTAACGATGGGGAAGGTGCAGGGCAAATGTTTAACGTCACTACACTTCCGCTAGACAAAGTACCGATGAATGAAGATCAACAAGTTGATTACAAAAAAGATTTCTTTGGAAAAAGAACAAACTTAACCGTAACCGGTCAATTAGAGGCTGAAGCTTTTGCATTAGCATTTAAGAATGTTTATACATTTGGGCCAACCTTTAGAGCTGAAAACTCTAATACAACTCGACATGCTTCAGAGTTTTGGATGATTGAACCAGAAATGGCATTTGCAGATTTAAATAAAAATATGGATGTTGCTGAAGATATGGTCAAATTCATCATTAAATATGTCTTTGAAAAACTTCCTGAGGAAATGGTGTTTTTCGATAAGTTTGTCGAGCCAGGTTTGACGGATAGACTGTTGAAAGTCTTAACACAACCGTTTGTTAAAATTACGCATAAAGAGGCGATTGACATCCTTATTAAAAGCAATACTAAATTTGAAAACCTACCAAAGCATGGACAAGATATTAATACTGAACACGAAAAATACTTGACTGAAAAACATTTTGATTGCCCTGTTTTTATAACAGATTGGCCTAAAGGTATAAAAGCATTTTACATGAGAATGAATGATGATAATGAAACGGTTGCAGCTATGGATCTTTTAGTTCCAGGTAGTGGCGAGTTAATTGGCGGTTCTCAAAGAGAAGAACGCTATGATATGCTCATGAAGCGTATGGAAGAAATGGACATACCTAAAGAGGATCTTAAATGGTACACTGATTTAAGAAGATACGGTGGTTGTGTTCACGCTGGGTATGGACTTGGATTTGAAAGATTGATTATGTATCTATCTGGTGTTGAAAACATTAGAGATGTTATACCATTTCCAAGAACACCAAAAAATTGTGAATTCTAGAAAGGCCGATTGGCCTTTTTATTTTTAATAAAAGGATTGCATTTATTTTGATTTGTGATAAAATAGTTTCGGTCTACTAAACACAGGGTTTAAATATACTAAACAGGAGCACAAAAAACAAATGGAAAAACTAAAATTATATGGATTCAATAATTTAACAAAAACACTTAGTTTCAACATCTATGATGTTTGCTATACAAGAACAGAAGCTGAAAGAAAAGCTTATATCGAATATATAGATGAGCAATATAATTCTGAAAGACTTACAAGAATACTCACTGACGTTACAAACATTATTGACGCCAATGTTTTAAACATAGCTAAACAAGATTACGATCCACAAGGTGCAAGTGTTACAATTTTGATTTCAGAAGAGCCTTTAACAACAACTTCTCTAGACCCATCTTGCAATCAAGGTTGTGTACCCAAAAAAGAAAGTGTTGTAGGACATTTGGATAAGAGCCATTTAACCGTGCATACTTACCCTGAAAGTCACCCAGATCAGAACATTTCAACGTTTAGAGTCGACATTGATGTTTCTACATGTGGTAAAATATCACCAATCAAAGCTTTAAATTACTTAATTAATAGTTTTGATTCAGATGTTATTATTATGGATTATCGTGTTCGTGGATTTACACGTGACCTAGAAGGTAATAAACATTATATGGATCATCAAATAAGTTCAATACAGGATTATATAGATTCAGACGTATTGAAAAAGTACACATCGATTGATATTAATTTAGATCATTCAAATATATTTCACACAAAAATGATGTTAAACCAATTTGTTCTAAACAATTATATTTTTAATATAACTAGCGATGATTTATCGGATTTAGAAAAAGAAAAAATACGTACAGATATCAATAGAGAGATTGCAGAAATCTTTTACGGTATGAACATCCCACACATGATATAGGAGGTAAGATATATGGAGTGGTTTACAGAGAATTGGACACCAAATATCAAGTTTTCAGTGAGAATTAAAGAACATTTGCATAGTGAAACTACACCATTTCAGCAGCTAGAAGTTTATGATTCTTTTGAGTTGGGACGATTCTTCACGTTAGACGGCATTATGATGGCAAATGAAAAAGATGAATTTATATACCATGAAATGATTGTTCATACACCAATGTCAATTAATCAAAACATAAAGCATGTACTGGTTATAGGTGGTGGAGATGGTGGCAGTGTTAGAGAACTGACAAAATATCAAACAATCGAGTCGATTGATATGGTTGAGATTGATGAACGAGTTGTCAGAGTTTGCCAAGAGTACTTTACAATCACAACAACAGGTCTAAATGACCCTAGAGTCTCTTTGAAATTTGAAGACGGGTTAGCTTATGTCAAAAACACACAAAAGGTATATGACCTCATTATCGTAGATTCAACAGATCCAATTGGACCAGGTGAAGGATTGTTTTCAATGGAATTTTACACCAACTGCAAGAGGGTTCTTGCTGAAGATGGCATCTTAATCAATCAACATGAAAGTCCATATTTTGAAAAAGAATCTACTGAAATGAAACGTGCACATAAAAAGATTAAGTCTTTGTTCCCAATTGCTGAGGTATACCAAGCATTTATACCAACATATCCATCGGGACATTGGTTATTCGGATTTGCATCAAAAAAATATCATCCAATTAAAGATTTTAAAAAAGCACATATTACAAGTTTAGGTTTAGAAACTAAATATTATAATGGTGATGTCCATCAAGGATCATTTGCCTTGCCTAACTACGTTAGAAATGCACTGAAAGAAGTATGAAAATGAAAAGAAAACACCGAAAGGTGTTTTTTTAATAAAGAGTAGCATAAATAAACTTATTTAATTGACAAAGTGATATCAACATACTATAATTTAATTACCACTAAAAGCGCTTTCAATTTTTAATTTTGAAAAAAAGCGTAAAAATCCATTTTATAACAGCCAATTTCAATTGTTTTTTTATGCTCATTGTTGTATAATAAATGTAAACATGAGGTGAATGATTAATGTGTAAAGAACTAATTATATTTCAACCACAAAACATGTGTAAATATTTTTAATAAAATTCTGCTTATGGGGAGTCCTATAAGCGTTTTTTGCTAAAAAAAATCAATAAAATGTATGAAATATTATACTCTCGCGAGAGTAAAGTAGGTTTGATTGGCTGTAATTATGAACTTTAAGAAAAACGAAAAGGAGTATTCGATGTGAACGACATTAATGAAAAAAATGCTGGTTTATCAATCAAACTTGAAAACCTGACAAAAATCTTTACTGATAAACGAGGAAATGAGACTTTAGCTGTAGACGCCCTAAATGTTGTTATTCCACCTGGACAACTAGTAAGTTTACTAGGTCCATCTGGTTGTGGTAAATCTACAACCCTCTATATGATTGCAGGGCTCTTAAGACCATCAGATGGAAAAATCTATTTTGGGGATAATGATGTCACCCGTGTCTCACCAGATAAAAGAGGTATTGGGTTAGTTTTCCAAAACTACGCTTTGTATCCACATATGACAGTACGTCAAAACATTCTTTTTCCGTTAGAAAACATGAATATTCAACGTGAAGAAGCATTAAAACTAGCTCTAGAAATGGCAGAATTAGTAGGTATTAGTGATCAACTAGATAAAAAACCTGCAGAACTCTCAGGTGGTCAACAACAACGTGTTGCAATTGCACGAGCTTTAGTGAAAAAACCAGACGTGTTATTACTTGATGAACCTCTTTCAAACTTAGATGCACGTTTAAGACTTCAGATGCGTGAAGAAATTAAAAGGATTCAAAGGGAAACGGGAATTACAACAATCTTTGTAACCCACGACCAAGAAGAAGCAATGAGTATTAGTGATTTAATGATTGTTCTTGATTTTGGTAAAGAACAACAAATGGATAGTCCTCAACAAATATATTACAATCCAAAAAACATGTTTGTTGCGAAATTCTTAGGAAGTCCACCGATTAACACTTCGACAGCTGAAGTTATTAACAAAGAAATCAAAATTAACGGATTAGTCTTGGATAAAACTAATGCTAAAGACGGAAAGTATAATATTGGAATTAGACCAGAAGACTTTAGAATCGTCCAAAATGGTGTTTTTAATTTTAAACATGATGAAGTTGAAATTGAAGTCATTGGTCGTGACACGATGATTCGATTTAATTTTGGTGGTTCTCAAGTGCGTGCAATTGTTGATTCTGACAGTATTCTAGATAAAGATGAACTATCAATAGGTGTTAAAAAAGGAAAAGTGTTATTATTTGACATTGAAACTGGGCGTGTTGTTGTATGATGCAAAAAAGGCAAACTCGTTTTAGAGTTAAACTTGCCTCTGCTAGATGGCACGTTAGAAACTTCTCTCAGTCAATTGGTGAAGGCATAAAAAAAGGATTAATGAAAATAGGTTTGGGATTCCTTTTTAAATTACCACCTTTCATCCGTGCGATGATATACTTGTCACCAGCCCTAATTGTATTAGGTATTTTCACTTTTTACCCAATATTCAACTCAGTCTTTATTTCATTTTTATCTCAATATAATATCTATACTGGAGAAATTTCAGGATATACATTGTTTGACAACTATCTTCGCGTTTTAAGTCATCGAGATTTTTATCAAGCTGTAATTAACACTGCAGTTATTGCATTTATCTCCGTGCCAATTACGATTATTTTATCATTAGCAATTTCAGTTGCTTTAGCCGCAATCAAACCGCTAAAAGGACTTTTTCAAACAGTTTATTTCCTTCCTTATGTAACGAACTCCATTGCTTTAGGCCTTGTATTTGCTTATATGTTCAGTGGAAACATTCATACGATGCATACTCAAGTAAGTTTAGCAAACGCGGTCTTGAAATGGTTAGGATTTGGACCAATACCATGGTTAGGGATTGGAACAATTTACTGGTATGCGATGAGCGTGGTATTACTATACACAATTTGGAATGGATTAGCTTTTAAGATTATCGTATTTTTAACGGGTATTCAAAGTATTGATAAGCAATATTATCAAGCAGCTCAAATAGATGGAGCATCAAAATATAGAACTTTTAGAAGAGTAACAGTACCACTTATTTCACCGATGATTTTCTACATCTTAATTACTTCTTTAATTGGAGCTTTTAAGACTTACTCATCGGTCGTTGCTATTATTGGTGTAACAGGGCGAATCACATCAGGGAGTGCGGGATTTATTGATATGAGAACTATTGTTTTCTATGTCTATAGTTTCCTCGAAAATCCAGGGCAACCAGGTAATTTATCATTAGCCGCAGCTGCATCAATTATTTTGTTCGTCATTATATTGTTCTTTACAGTGATCCAACTTCAAGTTGGTAAACGTAGAGTTCACTATTAATAGGAGGAAATCAATATGAAACGTATTACGCCTAAGATCAAAAAACTTGATTTGGTTGCCTCTCTAATCAATTTACTATATATAGCGGTTGCAATCACACTAGTGATTTATTTATTTACAGTAATGTATGTTCCAGAAAGATCCCAATGGGAAAGAAATCCAATTAATTACGAATACGAACTGATTTTTGGTATTAATCTTGTGCAAACCACAATGAATATAATAATTTCTTTACTCGTAGGGTTTTTAATCGTTACAATTCCAATGACATTCAAATCTTTTCAAAGATATCTAGATAAAAAGACAATTGAAGTTGATGAATGGTCGTATCGCCATCAATATTTATTATCAGCTTTTGAAATTGCAACTTTAAATCCATTCAGCGCTAGTGTTAGAATTTATTTAGGAAGACACGTTCAATTATATGTTGCTGAGTATGGTATGAAACAAGGGTTTATTAATTCTGGGAAATCAATCAAAGTAGGATTAATCTCAACCTATCAAGTTATAAAAAGTACAAGCATTAAATTTTGGAAATTTATACGAATACTTACAAAACAAATAATTCAAATAATTCTAAATATATTCAATGCGATTATCTTTGTATTTAAGTGGATATTAATACGATTGAAGGTTATTGCTTTGGCACTAATTTATTTATTTGTCAGCAAAGGCTCGGAGAAGTATGAGAAGTATTTGAAGACAAAAGAAAAAGATAAGAAAGCTTTAATTGCTTATCGTGAAAAACGCAAGCAAGAGCGTATTGATCAAAAAATTGCTCTAGATGCTTTAATAGAAAGCGGAAAAGATAAAACTAGAACACAAGATGAATTAGATGAAATTACAAGAAAAGATGTTGTCATGAAGATAGTAAGAATGGTTTTAACATATGGGACACTATCATTTACTGCCTTGTTCATCTTTATTCCGTTTTATTGGATGATTATTACAGCATTAAAAACTTATGCTGAGTCTTCGATGTCAAGTAACCCATCATTCTTTGTTAGTTTGTCAGATATGCAATGGGTTAACTTCAAAATTGCATTAACTGAATTCAACTTTTTAAGATATATCGGAAATACTGTTTTTGTTGGATTGACTTCAATGTTTTTCACAGTGATAACTACAGTACTAGCCGCTTTTGCATTCTCAAGACTAGATTTTAAAGGAAAAGATTTCATTTTCTCCTTATTACTAATGACAATGATGATTCCAGGAGAATTGTACACAATTACAAACTATATTACTGTAAGTAGACTTGGATGGATTGATACATTTTATGCATTAATCGTTCCATTCTCAGCAAGTGTATTTTATATATTCTTCTTAAGACAAACCTTTAGACAAATACCTGACTCATTATATAGAGCAGCTAAAGTTGATGGGTGTAGTGATTTTAAGTATTTAACAAGAGTTATGATCCCAATTGCTTCACCAACAATTATCACGATTATTATTTTAAGTTCAATTGGTGCATGGGATGCATATATTTGGCCACAATTAGTTGGTAGAACGGAGGCAACAAGATTAGTTTCTGTTGCATTAAGAAATGAGAATTTTTCAATCGGCGTTGGTGCTGACCAAAGACCGATGTATAATTTGCAGTTAGCTGCTACAACAGTCGTTACAGTCCCCTTATTAATTGTATTCTTTTCTTTGAAGAAATACATTTTGGCTGGCGTCGGGCGTAGTGGTACGAAAGGATAAAAAGGAGGAAAATAATGAAAAAAATATTTACTTTATTAACTGTAGTACTCTCTACATTAGTTTTAGTAGCGTGTGTTACGGTGGCAAACAAACCACCAGTGCTAACTGGTGAAGGTTTCGATGCAGACGGTAGAAAAACTGTTGTTATTGATGTTGGAGATGATTTTGATCCACTCGAAGGTGTTACAGCAAACGATGACCGTGATGGTAATTTGACAGGTTCAATTATAGTCAGAGGATGGGATGAAGAAACAAACGACAGCCCAGGGACTCATACAATTACTTTGACTGTTAGCGATAAAGAAGGGTTAGAAGCAACCTTAACAATTGAATTAACCGTTAGGTCAGAAGACCCTAGTGCTCGCCCACCAATTATTGAAGGTGTTAATTTAAACCAAACATACTATATTGGAAGCGGAACTTGGAATCCACTTGCAAATATAATTGCTTGGGAAAATGAAGATAAAGAATTAGATATTACAGAGAATATTGTAGTCAGAGATACAGAAGGTGTTCATTATGACCTTGATGTTCCTGGAACTTATACTGTAAGAATAAGAGTAACCAACGCAGCTGGAATTCAAGCAAACATCGCGATCACACTACGTGTTATTCGTCCAGATATTCCAACATCATTACCAACTGGTCCTGTTAAAGTTGAAATATGGCATGCTATGGGTGGAGATATTACGACTTGGATGAGACAAGCAGCACTAGATTTTAGAGCTGAATATCAAGCATTAGGTTATGATTTTGAAGTTATTGTTCCAAACGGAACTGGAAATTACGACACACTTAAGGCAAACATGAGTAATGCAATTATTGAAAGAAAATTACCAAATATGATTCAAGGTTATCCGGATCATGTAGCTGAATATTTAAACGGTGGAGCAATTTTGAATCTTAATCCATATATCGAACATGGAACTTTTGGATTACACGGTGCTGATGCATTAAGTGACATTATAGAGTCTTATCGTTTAGAAAACCAACAGTACTTGCAAGGTGGAACATATTATTCGTTACCGTTTAATAAGTCTACTGAAGTATTAATCTATAACAAGGATGCTTTAGCATATGCAGGTATTACTGATCCAGAAGATCTACCGAAAACATGGCAAGAATGGTTTGCAATCGCACCACAACTCATTGAATTTGGTAAATCAAAAAATCCAACTGAACAAAATTTAGTTAAAGCTGGTGCATATGATTCAAATGGTAATGGTTTTATTACATTTACTCGTCAATTTAATGGTGCATACACAGCAATTAATCCACAAACATACCGTGGGCAATATCTATGGAATACTAATGCAAATACATTTGCTGCAATGCAGTTTGTGAAAGATAATAGAGATATTTTTGTTGTTCCTGACTTTTGGGATCAACAATACGCAACGACTCCATTCGCACAACAAAAAGTTGCATTTGCAATTTCATCATCTGCAGGTGTTCGCCACAATCAAATCGAGATTGGACGCTTACCAGTTGCAGATCAATTTGAATTAGGCACAGCACCAATACCGTACAATGCACTTAGTCCTAATAACAGAGCAGTCATTCAACAAGGGACAAATATTAGTTTAACTGATTCAGGTACGAGGGAACAAAAACTTGTTTCTTGGTTATTCTTGAAATATTTGATGAGAGCAGATGTTACTGTTGATTTTGCAATTCAAACAGGATATATTCCAGTTAGAGAAAGCGGAATTACAAGTGAAAGATATACTAATTTCCTTAATCAAACCTTACCAGGGATGACGGATCTTCAAAAAGCTAATGCATTATCTGCACAAGCAGCTTTCCAACAAAGAGATTATTTCTTCTTTGATCCTGCATTTGTTGGATCTTCAAGAGCAAGAACTGAAGTTGGTCTAGCGTTCGAAATGATTATTACTGGTGATGGTAATATTCAAGCAGCACTAGATAGGGCCTATTCAGAGGCAAGTTTAGGTTCATAAATTAGTTTAAGCAATAAGGTTTAAAACATATAAAACAAGGTAACAGATTTTTATAAAAAATGGAGGTTAAAAAATGAAAGGGCAAACAAAAGTATTTAAGTTATTGTTAATGATGATATTAACACTAACTACGGTTTTTGTAATTGCTGGTTGTTCAGGTAGAAACACTGATGAAGCTGATGTTGCAGAAGCGAAAACAGTTTTAGCAATCGTGTACGCAAGTAACGATAATGCAAACAGTGTTACACAAAACTTGGTTTTACCTACCAGCGGAATTAATGAAGTTGTGATTACTTGGGCAACTTCTCATCCTGCTATAGTGACTCAAACTGGCGTGGTAACAAGACCGGCAGTAGACACGAATGTAACATTGACTGCAACCTTAACAAAAGGTGAGGAAAGTGATACAAAAGAGTTTACCGTTAAAGTTATTATGGCACCTGCGACGACAACACCACAAGAAGCAATTGATGCACTTGTGATTACCGGTGAAGACCTAGAAGAAGATGAGGGTATTTATTCTACTACTAAAAATGTTGTTTTACCAGCAACTTCGTTAGGTTTAGCAGTAAACTGGGAATCATCTGCAGCGGCGATTGCAGTCAATGGTACAGTAACAAGACCAGTTTATGGCCAAAGTACAGCTAGAGTTATTTTAACTGCATATATTGGTAGTTTAGAGAAAGAGTTTATTGTTGACGTATTAGCAATTACTGATATGCCTGTAACAGATATATTAAATACGGCAAGTACTCAATTAATCTTATCTCCGACAGAAGTTGTTGAAAATATGACGCTTCCTACAACCATCGTAGTTGAAGGTATTTATGATGAACTATATAACGCAAGCGTTACATGGTCTTCTTCTAATACGAACTATATTACGAATACTGGTGTGGTCACAAGACCTGGTTTAGAAGCATCTGATGAAATTGTTACTCTAACAGCAACAATTTCATATCAGGAACAAACAACTACAAAAGAAATTCAAATTAGAGTTTTAGCTGAAGCAGAACCATACGAAGAGTTCGATTCATTCTTAGCTGCTCAAGCTTATTATTTAGATGATGTTGATGGAACAAACGAACGTAGATACGTTAAGATTACAGATGTTTCAGTCATCGGTATTTTAGATGACGGATTAATGTTTGTTGATAGCGAAGGTAGTGTATTCTTTGCATTCGGTAGTCAAAGCAATGCATATAGAAACGCTAAACAAGACCAATTATATGATGTTATCGGGAACTTTGCTTACTACTATGGAGTAATTCAGATTAATGGTACGGGCACTTTATCTAGCCGTCAACCAACCATTTTGATTGAAAAAGAAGGCGATCCAGTAACTGTTAACCCAACTGTTGTCGAAAGTCTTGCGGCTTACTTACCAGATACAATGCCAACTTATTCACTTACTAGTATATTTGAAATGGAATACTTAACGTTAGAAGCTAAAGTTTACGTTCAAAATGCTGCTGATGATTATGGTATATTCCTAGTAGATGTTGATTATGATGGAGATTATTCTGATATAGATGCTCAAAGAAGAGCAGGTAACCCACCATATACTGATCAAGCTATAGTTGTTTATTACTCTTCAAATAATACCGCATTAGCCCCATTAAACGGATTAACAGTTACTATTGATGTTGTTATGTATGGATTAAGAGATGACAGATTAATTTATAACGCAGTATTCTTAGGTACTATTGGTGATGTTATTGTTCATGAAATGACAGATGAACAAGCAGTAGCAGCAGTTAAGCAAACATTACAGATGACAACACCTAATACAGCCGTTGAAGAAACGACAATCGATTTAATAACAGAATTATTTGGTACTACGATTGTGTGGTCATCTGATAATGAAGATGTTATTTCGACAGATGGTGTAGTAACACCGGTAGAAGGTGAAAGAATTGCAGTTACATTAACAGCAGCAATTACTAGAGGTGATGCAGTAGAAGAATTTGAAAAAGTAATTCTTGTTGGTGAACTACCAGTATTAACGATTGAAGAAGCACTAGCGATAACAAGTACTGATAATATTAAAGTTAAAGGTACAGTCGTGGGTTATAGTGGTAATGATACCGTTATCCTTCATGATGAAACTGGAGCAATGGCATTATTTATTGGTAGTGGAACCCCTACTGACAATGCTGATGCTATTAGAGCAGCTTTCGGTAAAGTTGTTGTTATTGAAGGATATAGATCTACATTTAATGGATTAGAGCAATTGAGAAATATCGTAGAGGTTGAAGTAACAACAGAAGCTGCTCATATTCTAAAAGTTGACATTACAGATTTAGATTGGACTCCAGCAGCACTATTGACTCACCAAAGTAAATTAGTTTCAATTACAGGTGGTACAGTTAGTGATGTAGCTGTTGATCAACATGGAAACATTGCAGTAACAATTACATTAGGTGAAAAATCTATTGTTATTAGATGGGATGCAAGAGTTGCAATCACAGGCGGAGCTAACATATTAGCAAATGCTGAAGTAGACGACTTAATTGATGTTATTGATGCGCCATTAACTTGGGCAAGCAACAACCCACAAATTGGCTATTATGTTTCTGGCCAAGTTACAGTAGAAGCAGATCCTAATCTTGAAAGACACGATGTTGTTTTCATGGATGGTGAAGATGTAGTTGAAACAATTCAAGTTGTTGATGGAAGAAAAATTTTAGAATATCCAACAATGATAAAAGAAGATTTCGCATTTGATGGTTGGTTTACTGATGCTGAATTAACATTAGAATGGGATGTTGATACAGAAGTTGAAGCTGATTTAACATTATATGCTAAATGGGTAGCAGCTATCAATCAAGTTACGACTTATGATTTTAATGATTTAGATAATGCGACCTCATATGTAACAGTACCAACGGATGCAATTGTAAATGGAGAAACATTTACAAGATTGAATGCAAACATTAGTACTCCGACTGGCACAAGCTATTCAGCAATTGTACTAGGAATTAGATCTGGAAATAGTTGGAACAGTCCATACTTGTTAATTCAAAATCAAGTTGTCGGAGCACACAAAGTAGTATTCAATATTGAAAACTGGACAACGGATGCACAATACAATATAGATTTTGCAGAGGGCATTTATATTCAAACTTCAGATGATGGAATCACTTGGACAGATGGAACGAACTTTAAAGATACTTGGGATACTGCTAGTTCAGCATCTAATATCATTTCAGTTGATCTAACAGGTGACGTATATGTTCGATTATTTGTAAGATCTGCTGGAGTACAATCAGGAACTTTCTCATTAAGATTAGCTGTTAAGTCTATTGAAGTTCATAAGTTTATTACTGTTGATGAGCCAGTTGACGTGACATTTGATTTAAATTATGATGATGCAGATGAGCCTACAATCGTAACTATTGAAAAAGATGAACTAGTTACTCAACCTTCAGACCCAACAAGAGCAGGCTTTACTTTCTTAGGTTGGGCATTATTTGGAGAAACAGATTTATTTGATTTCAATACACCTATAACTGAAGATATAACTTTAGTTGCTTTATGGGAAGAAATTGTTATTATGACAATTGCTGAAGCAGCAGCTAAAGAAGTTAATGAAGAAGTTTTATTTGTTGGTGTTGTGACTGGATTTGATGGATGGAATACTACTTTCCTAAACTGGTCCAAAGCTTTTATGGAAGATGAGACTGGAACAATTGTTCTACACAACCCAGCACTACCAATCGATGTTGAAATTGGAGATATATTCCATGTCGATGGTAAAATTGGTAACTTCAATGGATTGATACAGGTTGCCCAAGGTGCTACATATACACCAGCAGAAGGTGATTTTGTATTACCAGCACCAGAAGTAATTACTGATCTAGATGTTCTTGATAATGTTTTATATCAAGGAAGAAGAGTTAGTTTAAGTGGTGAAGTAGTAAGTGTAACTACAAGCGGACAAGAAATGGTTATAGAACTTGATGGTAAAACAATTACCGTTAGAGCAAGAACCTCTTCAGGCGTCATCAATGACTTATTTAAAGATGCTGTAGTTGGACAAACCGTTAACATTACTGAAATTCATGTAGATTGGAATTTTGGGCCAAGACTTTTCCCAATATCAGTTAATCAATTCGAATTTGTTGAATTAACAGATATGGAAAAATTAGAAGCAGCAAAAGTTATTATGGAAGAAACTTTTGAAGGTAAAACTTTTGATATGGGAACAGCAGTTCCTACACCTTCACTAGGTGATGAAGCAATAACAGTTGAAGATATCATATCTGATCCAATTGGAGCAATCGTTGTTGTTGAAGAAGTACAAGTATGGGATGATGTTACTGAAAACACAGTTTATACAATTTCATTAACACTTAAATTAGGTGTAGAAGAGTTAGCTGTTTCTGTAACTGTAACAGTTAATTATGTTGATTCATCTGAACCACAAGCCGTAGTATTATATGAAACAAGTTTTGAGACTTCAACAGCTAAAACTTCGTATGCTACAGGAACCATGGATGATGAAGGTACAGAATGGACCCTAAGTGAGGCTGTAAGAGGGAACTTAGCTGATGATAAGAAAATTGGAAGTTGGGCTATTAGAGGACGTGGTCCTGGATATGCAAGAATTAATAATGCATACAATAATTTAACACAAATTGAGTTCAATTATGCTCACTATGGAAGTCTTACATTAGGAGTTTTATCATTTGAAGTTTCAGCAGATGGTGGGACAACATGGATTAATGTTTGGACAATGCCTGAAGGTACTCAAAGCACTCTAGAAGAAGTTGTTGTTGTATTAGATTATGAAGATTTAACTGATGTTGAATATGGTGACAGCTTAATGGTTCAATGGGTATTTAGTGGACCAGATGGAAATAACTCAAGAATGAACATCGACGGAATCAAGCTTTATGGATTTACAGAATAGTTAATTAGCACATTTATTTACAAACAATCAAAAGACTTGGTACTTACACCTCGTAAGAACCAAGTCTTTTTCTTTCAATATAATCCTGAGTTACTTATTACATAAGTAATTATATAATAAAAATTCTCACTAAATATGTTATAATAATTACACAAGAAGCAAAGAAAAGAGGAATATGAAATGCTAAAGAGAATTTATAGCATATTATCCATATTAATTATTGGATTAACGCTTGTTGCATGTAATGGCAATACAAATAAAGAAGTACAATTACCAGTTTTAAATGGCTTAACAAAAACACAAATAATAGCTGAACTTGATAGTTTGGGAGCAAACTACGAGTTTACTGAAGAGATTAACTTTAATATCCCTGAAGATTCATTTATTAGATATGGTAACGGATTATCAGCAGGCATGTTGGTAAATTTATCTGAAACTGATCTTTTAATCTATATTTCAATACATAAGATTCTTTTACCTGATTTGTCAGGTCGAACAGAAATTCAAGCAGCTGTAGCACTTACCAATCTTAATCTGCAATATAACGTTACATATCGTGATTCAACTGAACACAATGAAGGGACTGTTATTGAGTATGGCGGAACATTTGAAGTTGGTCAAGAACTACAAGCAGGTTCGATAGTATCAATTGTTATCGCTAGATATCCTAGTGCTTATCGATCACCAATATATATATCTAAATATGCATCAGGTACTGGATTTAATCGTGCTATTGAAATATATAACTCATTGGATAAAGAAGTATCACTAGAGGGATATAAACTATCATTCTATTTAGATGGTGCTGAAGAAGAATCTAATGCTTTTGTTATTCCAGAGGGAACAAAACTTGGTGCTAATGATACATTACTGATTGTGCATCCGGACGCATCAAATGAGATGAAACAAAAAGCAGATATCTTGTCAGATGAACTCACGTTTGTGGGTAAAGATTATATTAAACTACTCGATCACAAAGGGTCATTTATTGATGAATTCGGATTTTATAAAGTCTATGTGATGTTTTTTGCTAATCGAATTATGGTTAGAAATCAGAATATAGTTGAATCTAATTTAGAGTTTGTTAATAGCGAATGGGATACTTATCACAGAGATTATTTTGAGATTCTAGATAGTCATCCAACACCATTCCCACAATCATTTACGTTTTTACAAGAAGATTTAGAACTTCCTGGTGGATTTGATACACCAAGAGGTATGTCGCTAGTTGTCTTGGATGGAGCTGGAGTCGTTGATGGTGATACTGCATATTTTAGCCCTGGATTCATGGGAGATGAAAGAGTAAGATTTGGTGGTATTAATGCTCGAGAAATAAGCGCACCAGATCCAAAAGATAGAGCTCTAGCTGAACAAGCGAAAAACTATCTGGATAGCTTACTTTCAAATGCATCAGCAATCTATGTTCAACATGATCCATATTTGGGACCAGTCGAACACTATGGTAGAAGTTTAGGTTTAGTATGGGCCGATGGTGTTCTTACGAACTATCAAATGATGTTAATGGGTCATAGCGAAAACAACTATGCAGATCCAAATGAGCACTTTATATATAATGGAGTTACATTAAATGAGTGGTTTAGAAGAGCAGAGGCAAGCGCTAGAGCACAAAGAATAGGAATTTGGGCATAAGGAATGAAGTATTTCAAGGCAATTTTATTTACATTATTAATGGCTTTAATATTTTTTGGTGTCATCATTTTTGTAGAAGGTGTTTTTGCAGCTAGAAAAATGGCAGATGTCATCAATACTGCATTAGAAGAAGATAACTATCATGTCTTATTAAGAGCAAACTTTCAAAGTAAAGAGCCAATGATAAATGAAGTTATCACAACAGATGAGTTCACTTTAAACATTAGAGGTTTTGAAACAGCAGCGGTAGTTAATAGTGAGTTAAAGCATTATTTTGAGTTCACAATCGTCACCATTGATGGTGAAATCGGGTTAACTGATATGGCCGCTACCCTTAAAACGGATACTGAAGAAATACCAATTTGGTTTTTAAAATATTTTAATTTAGAAGTTTATACAGTGGTGACTGATTCATCAAGTTATAAAGTTTTTGAAGTATCAGATATTTTTAAAGATGGAGCAACGGTTTTAGAATCTTTAATACTAAGCTATACGCCTGAAAATGCTACATCTGAAACAGAAATCATCATCGATGTTCAAAAACAAGAAGCGGATTTTGTGTTTGCAAATATAATCATAGATTATTACAATAATCATGATAATAATTATCCTACATTAGAAACAGATGAGATAAAATTACATCAACATGTCGAAATTAACACTTTTCCTGCTTTAGTTATTTCAGGAGGAATCACATTAGTACTTATTGTATTATATACTTACTATATCTATTCTGTTAGACCAAGAAGAAAACTTGGGAAAGCAAGACCATCAAGTAATTTACAAAAAGATATTAAAAGAATACACCAAGATAATACCGAACAAAAAAAGCATAAATAATTTGAAAAAGCGATAAATAAAAATCGCTTTTTTACTCAAGTTATGATATACTATTCTAATCACTAAAAAAAGGAGTTCACCATGAATATTAAACAAAAAATTATCAAAAAAATTGAAGCATATGATAAAATAATTATCCATAGACATATAAGACCAGATATGGATGCTATTGGTTCACAGTATGGTTTATATTTGACCATCAAAGAGAACTATCCAAATAAAAGAGTTTACATCGTCGGTGATGTAAACGACATGGTGTATCTTGCATCAATGGACGTAATACCAGATGAATATTACCAAGATGCATTAGCGATTATTACTGATGTGTCTGTGTCCAAATTAATTAGTGATGATCGATACAAACTCGCTAAGGAAATCATCATTATTGACCATCATCAAAATGACACTGATTTACCTGATGTCTCCATATTTTATAAAGATGCAACTTTTGCATCAGCATCAGAGATGATTATCGATTTAATCAAAGAATACGGTCTTAGAGTATCACCAGAAGCAGCAACTTATTTATATGGTGGCATGGTAACAGATACAGGAAGATTTTTATACTTAAACAATGCGAGTAAAACATTTGAGCTTGCGGCATATATAACCAAATTCAATCCATCGTATCAAAATTTTTATGATTATATTTATACAGAGACATTACAAAAAAGACAGACCAAAAATTTATTCTCATCATTTGATATAACACCAAACGGTGTTGCATATCGAAAAAACGATGTTGAGTTAATTGAAAAAAGTGGATTAGAGTTTCAAGCTATATCTAGAGGTATGGTTAATCAAATGGCTGGAATTAAGGAAATTCCTATTTGGGCGAACTTTACTGAAGATGTTGAAAACAATGTTATCGTTGGAGAGTTTAGATCTAGAGGCATTACCATTGTAGATATTGCAAAAAAATATGGTGGTGGTGGCCATAACCAAGCTTGTGGAGCAAGCCTCAAGAATTGGGATGAAGTTGATCTTGTACTAAAAGATTTTGATGAAAGGGCAAAAGACTATGCAAAGAATATTAAATAAAATCAAGTCATATGACACAATTATTATTCATGGACACAAAAGACCAGATGGAGACTGTTATGGTTCTCAATTTGGTCTATCAAATATTATTAAAACATCATTTCCAAACAAAAAAGTTTATGTTGTGGGGGAGACGAGCCATTTTGTTGATTTTTTAGGAAAAGTAGATACAATAACCGATGATGTTTATGAAAATGCTTTATCTATTGTTGTTGATACAGCAGTACAAGATAGAATTAGTGATAGTAGATATACAAAAGGAAAAGAAGTCATCAAAATAGATCATCACATTCCAGTAGATGACTATGGTGACCTTCGTTGGGTTGACACATCATTTCCTGCTTGTTCCCAAATGATTGCTTATTTCTATAACAAGTTTAAAAATGAACTCAGTATGACATTAGAAGGTGCTAATGCTTTATATACGGGCATTGTTACTGATACAGGTAGATTCCGTTTTAGAGGGGTTTCAAAACTCACACATCAAATAGCAGGGATGTTGATTGAAAAAGGTGTAGATGTTGAATACATTGATGGAAATTTAGGTAAAGAATCTTTACAAATGATTGCACTAAAAGGTTATGTTTACAGCAATTTTGTAACAACCAATGGTTTTGTATATCTCAAAATGACAAGAGACATTATTGAAAAATATGATGTATCTGATGAACAAGCAGCCTCTGTTGTTAGTTTAATTGGGGGTATTGAAGGATTTCCAGTATGGGCGTTGTTTATTGAATATCCAGGAGAAATCAGAATACGTTTAAGATCAAACGGTCCTACGATTGACAAATTAGCAAATCAATATGGTGGTGGTGGACATGCCAAAGCTGCTGGTGCTAAATTAGAAAACTGGGAACAACTCCCCGAATTTATAAAAGATGTTGAAGAAGTGATCAAAGCTTATCAACATGAGGTTTAATCAATCATGCAACAAGAATGTAAGACCATTATTGTAGAAAACCCTAAGCTTCCTTTAAATGAAATTGAAAGAAGTTTAATTAAAACATACAAAAAAGATATATTTAGACCATTTGTACAAGCGATAAACGAGTATAATCTGATTCAACCAGGAGATAAGATTGCCGTTGGTATATCAGGAGGCAAGGATAGTTTAATCCTTGCGAAGTTATTTCAAGAATTAAAAAGACATAATAAAATACCATTTGAACTTGTATTTCTTGCAATGGATCCTGGATTTAGACAAGTCAATAAAGAATTATTACTTAATAATTGTAGCTACCTAGACATCCCAGTTGTTGTTAAAGAATCTGAAATATTTGATGTTATAGGAAAAATTGCAAAAGAAAATCCTTGCTATATGTGTGCAAGGATGAGAAGAGGATTTCTCTATAAAGCAGCTAAAGATCTAGGATGCAACAAGTTAGCATTAGGGCATCATAAGGATGATGTTATTGAAACAACACTCTTAAATATCTTCTATAATGGAGCATTTATGACAATGGTACCCAAAATTCAGGCAGAGAATTTTGAAGACATTGAATTAATTAGACCTATGATGTTTGTTAGAGAAAAAGATATTATAAGGTGGATAAAACATAGTGGGATTCAAGCAATGAACTGTGGATGTACAGTTGTTGCTGAAAAGACATCTTCGAAAAGAAGAGAAATTAAGGAATTAATCGAAAACTTAAGAAAAGTCAACCCAGACGTTGATCAGCAAATATTCAACTCTGCTACCAACGTCAATTTGGAAGCTATCTTAGGCTATCGTAATGATACAAAGAGAGTACATTTTAATGAACTCTATGATGAGAGGAGAAAAAAGAAATGATATTAGATGCAAATTTAACTTTAACGGATATCATACTTAAAGTTATACTTCCATTAGCACTTACATTTTTTGTTGCAGCTTTCGTCGGTCTTGAGCGTCAAAATGTAGGGAAGGCTGCAGGTTTATCTTCACACATTTTAGTTGCTATGGCAAGTGCAGGTATCGCAGTTATGCAAAGATTAATGTTTGAACAACAAATTTCAGCAGGATTTAGTGACCCAGAACAGCAAAGAGTTATTGCACAAGTCATTACTGGTGTTGGTTTTGTTGGAGCAGGTGTCATTATCAAAGATCAAGCAAATGTTGTTAAAGGTATAACAACAGCCGCAACCATTTGGTTTACAGCAATGATTGGATTAATTCTTGGTAGTGGTTATTTGGTTGTAGGAACAATCCTAGGTGTATTCATCGTCATATTTGTTTTATCAAGAGATATCGCGAGAGGATTCAACCCATTAAAACCAAAAGCAAACCGTGAACATACCCATTCAAGAGATGGAGAATAATACATGAATTTTGATACAATTGCAGCAATTTCAACCGCTTTTGGAACCGCAGGTATTTCTGTGATTCGTATTAGTGGTGAAGATGCAATTTCTGAATTCAATAAAATATTTAAAGGGAAAAATTTAAATAAAGTGAAAAGCCATACTTTAAACTATGGACATATTCTCGACGAGAATGGTTCAATCATAGATGAAGTTATGGTCGCTGTTTTAAAGGCCCCTAAATCATTTACTGCTGAAGATACAGTTGAGATATCAACACATGGCGGTATTTTAATCACGCAAAAAGTTTTAGAGCGCATATTAGATTTAAATATCAGATTAGCTGAACCAGGTGAGTTCAGTCAAAGAGCTTACCTTAACGGAAGAATTGACTTAGTCGAAGCAGAGTCAATCATGGACCTTATTCATGCAAAAAGTGAACAAGCTTTAAAGATAGCTAACCTTGGTGTTCAAAAAGAAACATCAAGATTAATCCGAAATCTAAGATCGAAACTGCTTACAATTGTTGCACAAATAGAAGTTAATATTGACTATCCTGAATATGATGATGCAATCATTATGAGCAAAGAAATTATAAAGCCAAGAACTGAAGAACTCATTCAAGATATCAACGACCTCTTAAAAGAATCTCAAAAGAACCAACTTATTCGCGAAGGTGTAAAGACAGTTATTGTAGGTAAACCAAACGTAGGGAAAAGTAGTTTGTTAAATGCACTTTTAGATGAAGAAAAGGCTATCGTAACTGATATAGAAGGAACCACTAGAGATACAATTGAAGCCTATATAAATATCAGTGGTGTTACGCTTAAGTTAATCGACACTGCAGGTATACGAAACACAGAAGATTTCGTTGAAAAAATTGGTGTAAATCGCTCAATTGAAGCACTTCAGGATGCTGAGCTTGTCTTGCTTGTTTTAGATCAAAGTAAAGCGTTATCTGAAGAAGACATGAGACTTTTAGATCTTACAAGAGACAAAAAGCGTTTAATAATTGGCAACAAATCGGATCTAAAAAAAGTGTTATCTTTAGAAGAAGTTCTTCAAGTTTCAACGATTACTAAGTCGGGATTAAAAGAACTCGAAAAAGCTATTCTAAGATTATTATCTCTAGAGGATATCGGACAAAGGGACTTTAATTATTTGTCGAATGTTAGACATATTATGAAAGTTAAAGAGGCTAAAGAATCTTTAATCAATGTTTTAAAGTCAATTGAGTTAGACATGCCAGTAGATGTGTATGCAATTGATCTAACAGCAGCATGGAGAGCATTAGGTGAAATCTTAGGCGAAAATTATCAAGATGATTTATTAGATGAATTATTTTCTAAATTTTGTCTAGGTAAATAAGTCATTTCCTTTTTAAGAATCTATCATATTATAAAGTATAATATGTGTTATAATGAAAAAAGAAAGAAAGCGAGGGTATTCTTATGGCATATGTAGCATTGTATCGTGCTTATCGTCCAAAAGCTTTTAGTGAAGTATCAGGACAAAAAGTAATTATCAAAACACTTCAAAATACGTTGTTGCATGATAAGGTTGCCCATGCATATTTATTTAGTGGACCCAGAGGTACTGGTAAAACAAGTATCGCTAAGATTTTTGCTAAAGCAGTAAATTGCGAACATCAACCTAACAATGAACCATGTAATGAATGCAGTATTTGTAAAGGCATCGACAAAGGAGATATTCCTGATGTTATAGAAATTGATGCTGCATCAAATAATGGTGTTGATGAAATCCGTGAGTTAAGAGATAAAGTTAAGTACATGCCAAGTGTTGGTCGCTATAAAGTATACATCATCGATGAAGTTCATATGTTAACACCAGGAGCATTTAATGCTTTATTGAAAACTTTAGAGGAACCGCCAAAACACGTCATCTTTATTTTAGCAACCACTGAAGTTCATAAGATTCCACCAACAATTTTATCAAGATGTCAGCGTTTCGATTTTAAAAACATTGAAACTAATGATATTGTAGATAAACTAAAACATATTGCTGAAAAGGAAAACATTAAGATTTCCCATGATGCAATCTATGCAGTTGCAGAAAATGCAGAAGGTGGATTAAGAGATGCCATCAGTTTGCTTGACCAAACCATTTCTTATGCAGATGGAGAAATCACAGAAGATGATGTACACCAAGTCTCAGGTAGTGTTTCAAAAAAAGCGTTAATAAAATTATTAACAGCGATTTCAAATAAAGAAATCAGTAATGCAATGATTATTCTAAAAGACTTACTTGCTGAAGGTAAAGAAATTAGCAGAATTGTTAACGATCTTATCTTAGCACTTCGTGATATCTTATTAGAAAAATCTGTTAAGGTTGAATATGTGAAGTATAAAGACTTAGTGAGTATCTTCTCATTTGACAAAATATACTTTTACTTAGATATTTTAAATCGTCTACAACAAGATATGAAATGGACACATCAAAAAAGAGCCTATGTTGAATTAGCATTGATCAAAATGATGGAGCATCAAACATTACATGCTATCGATTATGAAGCAACGATTATGGACTTGAAAAATAGCATGCAAGAAATTAAAGAACAAATGAAGATTCAACCCAAAGCAGTTGTCCAAAGTAGTAAGAAACCACTCGTATCAATCAAACAAGTGGAAAGCATTTTAAATCATAGCGATAAAGAAAAAAAGAAACTATTACAAACAGGTTGGGAGCACTTAAAAGATTACCCTAAGAACCATTTGAAAATGGTTGCATACTTGCTTTCGCAAGCAGAGTTAGAAGCTGTCTCAGATTCAATGCTTCTTGTATATGATGATATTAACTTGTGCAAACGCATATTAGAACCCGAAACTAAAAAGATGGTTCTAGAAATCATTAATAGCAAAAAACATTTAATAGATGATTATATAGCAATACTTAAAACAGACTGGCTAGTTATAAAAGAAGTTTATTTAGATCTTTGGAAGAAAGGTAGCAAAAAACCTAAATTACCTCCATATGATCTTAAATTATATGTTGATTTGGTTGACGAAGAAAAGAAAGAACCCGAAATTATATCGTTAGCAAAAGATTATTTCGGTGAAAAAGCGATAATAAAGGAGTAACAAAATGAATCCAAATATGTTAAGCAAACTAAAAAAAATACAAAAGCAAATGATGGAAGCTCAAGAAGCGTTAGAAAGAAAAGAATTCTTTGGTAAAGCATCTGGAGTCACAGTCGTTATGCAAGGCACAAGACAAGTCATTGATGTGCAAATCAATCCTGAGTTTTTAGAAGAGGTTGATTTACTCCAAGATTCTATTTTGCTTGCAGTGAATGACGCATTGAAACAGATTGAAAAAGAACAAGAAGAAACGATGGGACAGTTTAGTGGTGGTTTAGGTGGGTTTGGATTTTAATGTATCCTAACATACTAAAGAAAATCATTGAAGATTTTCAAAAACTTCCAGGTATTGGAGAAAAAACTGCTGAAAGGTTAGCACTACATCTTGTTACTAAAATTGATAATGATGAAATTATTCAATTTTCTAACCATTTAGCAAACCTTAAAGAGGAAATCAAATACTGCAATAAATGTCATATGATTACCGATCATGATGTTTGCGAGATTTGCAGCAACCCAAATAGAGATCATCATATCATCATGGTGGTTGCTGATGCAAAAGATGTATTTGTTATGGAAAAGATGAAGACATACCATGGGCTTTATCATGTTCTTGGTGGTTTAGTAGATTTTTCAAGAGGTATTACAGATAAAGATTTAAACATAGATACTTTAGAGGAACGCTTAAAAAATGCTAAAGAGATGATTATAGCAACAAGTGGAACTGTTGAAGGTGAGATGACAGCTAAGTATTTAAAATCTTTGTTTGATGATAATAGACTTTCAGTAACAAGATTAGCATATGGACTACCCGTTGGAGCAGATTTGAAATATGCAGATGAATTAACATTGAGTAAGGCTGTTGAAAACAGACTGAAGTATTAGGAGGAAAAAACGATGTGGGATACAATTAAAGGATTTTTAGGATCTATTTATGGTAGGTTTAACGAGTTTTTGCAGACAACATTAAACATTGATCAAAAGTTAATCGGACTCTATGAAGAGTTTGTCGTACCATTGCCAGAGTTAATAAAGATTGTCGGTATTGTGTTTGCTGGAATTATTTTAGTTCTTGGCGTTATGAGTTTTGTTAAGAAAATGCTAAAATTATTCATTGTACTTGCTGTGATTCTTGCTATCGTTTTATTAATTACTCAATTAAGATAAATAACACTTGCAAAAACAAGATGATTAGTATACAATATATACGGTTTTAGGAGGCAGAAATGAGCGATAAAATGAAATCATTAGCAATGCTTGATGTAGCAGAAATTCTATTAAAAGACAGCAAGAAGCCAATGACCATCCAACAATTAATTCAAAGTGTTGCTGAAATCAAAGAAATTTCACTAGAAGATGTTGACAAATTGACGCAACTTTACATGGATATAACACAAAGCGCAAAGTTTGTGTATTGTGGTGATGACCAATGGGATTTGAAAGAAAGAAATTTAGAATTATGGGATAAAGACGGTTTCGCCTTTGTTCAAGCTGAAGATATTGAAGAAGATGTCGAAGAAGACTTAGACTTTACTGAGTATACTCTTGAAGAAGAGGAAGAAGAAGTTAAGGTGAAAGTTGAAAAAGATGATGATGAAGAAGATGAAGAAGTCGACGAAGAAATCAAGGAAGAAAAAGCTTATATCGAAATTGATCTACCAACGAAGTCAACAGATGATGACGATGTAGATGATGATGTTGAAATTGAATTCGACGATGATTATGACGAAGACGATTATAACGAAATCATGGACGATTATGAAGATATGTATGATGAGTAATACACATCAGCTATAAAAATGTATTCTAATGGGTATACATTGCGTATACCCTTTTTTCATCGAATCAAACAAAAAGTTTGATTTAGTTGATATAATCAATATAATTAAATAATGAAGGTGGGGTTTATTTATGGAAAATTTTTATGAAATATTAGGTTATGTGGCATCTTTTATTGTTCTGGTGTCATTGCTCATGAGTTCTGTAAAGAGGTTGAGATGGATCAACTTGTTTGGGTCTCTAGTTTTTGCTGTATATGGATTTTTAATTGGAGCAATCCCAGTAGGAGTTATGAATACCGGTATTGCAATGATCAATGTTTACTACTTATTTCAAATGTATACAAAAAAAGATTACTTTACACTGATTGAAATGAAAAAAGACACAGAATATTTTAAGTATTTTATGAGTTTTTATCGCGATAACATGAAAAGTTTTATGAATGTTGATGATCATTTAGAAGATGATCAATATTTAAAATTATTTATTTTGAGAAACACAGTACCCGCAGGTGTAGTTGTAGGTGAATATGAAGATAAGCATACATTAAAAATTCTTATTGATTATGTTACTCCAACATATCGTGATTTTAAAGTAGGACAGTTTCTCTATGAAGATAAAAAAGACTTTTTTTCAAAATTAGGTGTTAAAAAACTAACAACACATCCTGGAAACATAAAACACCAAGCATATTTAAAGAAAATGGGTTTTATCGAAAACAATAATGTATTCATAAAAGAAATCTGAAAAAAATTAAATATATGTTGTGTTTCAACCATCTTTTGATATAATAGATAAGGGCACACCAAAGAGTCTCCTAATTACAGGAGATTCTTTTCTTTTAAAAAGTAGGAGGGTAAAAAATGGCTAAATATATATTTGTAACTGGAGGAGTTGTCTCTAGTTTGGGAAAAGGAATCACAGCTTCAGCAATCGGTCAATTATTGAAAAGTAGAGGGCTGAAAGTATTTATGCAAAAATTTGATCCCTACATTAATGTTGATCCAGGGACAATGAGTCCATATCAGCATGGGGAAGTTTTTGTGACTGAAGATGGGGCAGAAACTGACCTTGATTTAGGACACTATGAAAGATTCATTGATGAAAACCTCAATAGACATTCAAGTATTACAACAGGAAAGATCTATCAAACTGTTTTAAAAAGAGAAAGACGTGGCGACTATTTAGGTGCTACTGTCCAGGTTATCCCGCATATTACAGATCAAATTAAAAAGAAGTTAGTCGATGTTGCTAAACACTCGAATCCTGATGTAGTCATTACCGAAATTGGTGGTACAGTCGGCGATATTGAATCACTTCCATTTTTAGAAGCTATTCGTCAAGCAAGACGTGATTTTGGTTTCAACAATACCCTATATATTCACAATACTTTGGTCCCTTATTTAAAAGCAGCAAATGAAATTAAAACAAAACCAACTCAACATAGCGTTAAAGAGCTAATGAGTTTAGGTATACACCCAGATGTTATTATGCTTAGAAGCGAAAAGCCTATATCTCAAGAAGTCAAAGACAAAATAGCTTTATTTTGTGACGTAGACGCAAAAGCTGTATTTGAATCGCTAGATGTTGATGTATTATATGAAGTTATTATTAATCTACACAAGCAAAAAATAGATGATTGGATTCTACAACACTTTGGATACCAACATCAGCCTAATGCAGATATAACACCATGGATAGATTTAGTCGATCGTATTAAAAACTTAAAAAAAGAAGTTACAATCGGCTTGGTTGGTAAATATGTTCAATTATATGATGCATATCTATCGGTTAGCGAGGCTTTGAAACATGCTGGATACTTTCACAATCATACAATCAATATCAAATGGATCAACGCAGAAGCTGTTGATGCATCAAATATTAAAGAAAACTTAAAAGGTTGTCAAGGTGTTGTTGTTCCTGGAGGATTCGGGAAAAGAGCAACAGAAGGAAAATTGGCAGCAATCCAATATGCAAGAGAAAACAATATTCCATATTTGGGATTATGTTATGGAATGCAACTTGCAGTCATTGAGTATGCAGTAAATGTATTAAATATTAAAGACGCTTCTTCAACAGAAATTGAACCAAACACCAAAAATCCTGTTATTTCTCTACAAAGAGGTAGACTCTCAGATGAAGATCTAGGGGGCACACTACGCTTAGGATTATATGACTGTGAAATAAAAGAAGGAACACGTGCATTTTCAGCTTACCAGACTAAACTCATTCAAGAAAGACATCGTCACAGATATGAATTCAATAATGCTTACTTAGAACAGTTCGAAGAAAGCGATATGGTTATATCTGGATATAATAGTGAATATCAATTGGTTGAAATGGTTGAGCTTGCAAACCACCCATGGTTTGTTGCTGTTCAATTTCACCCAGAATTTCTATCAAGACCACTACGTCCACATCCGCTATTTAGAGATTTTATTGGGGCAATTGTAAAGTAAGTTTCACATAATGATTCATGCAACCGATTACAAGCCCAGTTTTATTGCTAAAAGCAATACTTTGTAATATAATAGATTTGACCAAAATTCAAGGAGGAATATAATAATGGCAGTAGTATCAGCAAAAGAAATGTTATTAAAAGCACACAAAGAAGGATATGGTGTTGCTCAAATAAACATTAATAATTTAGAATGGATTAAAGCAGTTTTAACGACTGTAGAAGAACTTAAATCACCAGTTATTTTAGGTGTATCTGAAGGTGCAGCTAAATACATGGGAGGATATAAGAATGTTATGGCGATGGTAAGAACATTAGATGAGCATTATAATGTTTCCGTACCAGTAGCTGTTCATTTGGATCATGGAACATATGAAGGAGCATATAAAGCTCTAGAAGCTGGATTCACATCAATTATGTTTGATGGTTCACATTACCCATTTGAAGAAAATTTAGCGAAAACAAAAGAAATCGTAAAAGCATGTCATGCAAAAGGTGTTTCTGTTGAAGCTGAAGTTGGATCAATTGGTGGAGAAGAAGATGGTGTAATCGGAGCTGGAGAAATTGCAGATCCTAAAGAGTGTGCAGCAATTGCAGCAACCGGTGTAGATATGTTTGCAGCTGGTATTGGTAATATTCATGGGACATACCCACCAAACTGGAAAGGTTTAGACTTTGAAGTGTTAGCAGAGGTTCAACGTGTTACTGGTGGTGTACCTCTAGTTTTACATGGTGGAACAGGTATTCCTGAAGAAATGGTAAAAAAGGCTATTTCATTAGGCGTATCAAAAATCAATGTGAATACTGAACTTCAATTAGCATTTGCAGCAGCTACGCGTAAATACATTGAAGAAGGTAAAGACCGTCAAGGTAAGGGATTTGACCCAAGAAAATTATTAAATCCAGGATATGAAGCAATCAAACAAACAATTAGAGAAAAACTTGAAATGTTTGGTTCGGTTAATAAAGCTTAAGAAGAGGTGATTGTATGCGTGATGAAAAAGTTTATCACGAGTATGCCAATTGGAAGCTTGAACATCATGAGTTGCTAAAGTATTTAGTTGATAAAAACTCAGACTTGATTATTCGTTTTAAGCATGTCATCGACGTAACAGATCATCTATATGATAAATTGATTGACGATACGACATATACTGATGAAGAAGATCATATATTTGAAACAGGATTTTATTATCTTGCTGATCAGATTCATGAAATTGTTGAATTACTCAATCGTGCTTATGACAACAACATTAAAGACTTAGAAAATAGAGCTAAGGATGTCAATTTATTGTTAAGCACAATAGATTTTCAGAATGAATTATTAGGTGTTGAAAATTTTGAGCAAAAAGATATGGATAGTCTTGTCCAGTTTGAACAAGATATTCTAAAAAAACTTGAAAGTAAAGAAGAAGTGCCAATGGATATGTTTGTTAAATTGGATCAAATGACATTTGATTTATTTAAGAGACTTGATGTTGAGTATTATGCAATTAATGATATATTTTTAGAAATAGCAGATGAATTAGGTATACTATAAAAAAAGAGCGTTTAGCAATTGCTAAATTCTTTTTTTTATAGATAATATTTGACTAACCACTCAATAGACTCTTTAATCGTTTGATCAAATGGTGTTAATTCAGGTATTAAATGTTTTTTCATCTCTTGGTTACTATAATGGTAGTTTTCTTTTATTTTTGTAATCATCATTTGTGAGTACTTTGGAGAAAAAAATACAGCAAGTCTAACGATAATTGTGGGCAATGGTATGATTAATTTTGGCACTGTGGTTGCTTTTTCTATTGAGCGATATAAACTTTTAATCGTTTGATCCTCACCAGATAAAATCATATGCCCTCTATATGATGAGTTAGCTGCTATAAATATTGCTTTAGCAACATCTTTCACATCAATAAAGTTATATCCACCATTTAATGAAAATAATATTTTATGATTGAGTACTGATAGTATTTCTTTGCCTGCAGCTGAAGGTTTATAATCATGGACACCAATAACTGCTGATGGATAGAGTACTAGCGCATTTAAGCCATTAGATATTTGATTTAAGACATAATCTGTTGCCATTGCCTTTGAGGTTGCATAATATGTTTTCATCTTTTTTGGTGTCAATGAAATAGGTTCATAAACCAATCCTCGTTTGCTTTTTGGTATAACATCAACAGAACTAATATAGATAAAGCGATTCTTTTTTCTTAAACAAAGATCTGCTATTTTTTTAGTGCCTTGATAATTAGTTCGAAAACTCTGCATCTTTTCTTTGTTAAGTAAATCAATATATCCCGCACAATGAATAACAATATCATTTTCTAGAATATGTTCATTTAAAAAATCTTCATCAAAAATATTACCTACTTTAATATCTATAGGCAAATCATTAATTGAGTCATCTATTTTTCTAACAAGGACTCTAACTTTTTGGTTTTTATTTACTAGAAATCTGGTTACGTTATTACCTATATGTCCTGTTGCTCCAGTTATAATATACATGACTCACCTCAAGAATTTAGTTAATATCATTATATCAAATAAAAGAAAAAGAGGCTAATTTGATATAGCCTCTTTCAATTTATTGAATGTTTTATTTAATCAAGGATTAATCTTCAGGAAATAGAGCAAACATTGAAGCAAAGAATTGTTCGATTTCTGAAATTTGACCTTCAGTTAAATCTGTGAAATCATAAGCAGCGATCATATGAAGATCTGTAAATACTGCTTGGAAGTGAGATTCAATACCACCAATCATATCATCGATTTCTTGTTGAGTTGTTCCCATTTTGTCCATAATAAATGAATTTGATAGAATATCATCACCTATGATACCAATTGTGTCAAAGAATAATGTCTCATTAGCTAATGTAAATAAATCATCTAGAGCAAGAATCACAATACCCATTAAAGCATGTTGTTCAGTAATATTCCAATTTGAGTCAAACATTAATTCAGCAACATCCATACCTACAACTATAGTAAGTAGTTGGTTTTCAAGATTAATTACATTTGCAATCACCGTTGATACAGGAGTTACTAATTGTGCAAATGTTAGATTGAACTCAGTTTGATCAAACATTTCATCTTCCATCATATTTTGCATCATCAATGGAACACGAATTGCTGTTAGAATCTTTTCGATTTCAGGTTGTGTTAATCCTGCTGCTAAGATATTGTTATAGTCAACAAGCTGTGCAAATACGTTTTCGATTTGAGCAACAGTAGCTTGATCGATAACTTCCATATCTGATTGTGTTAGTTGATAGAAGTCTAGGAAGAATTGTCCTTCAGTTGCAATAAACTGAGCAAACACATCTGCACCTAAACCATATATAGTACTCAAACCAGCAACAATGTTATCATAATCAGCTAGAACTTCATCAATAACGAATTCCGCCATTGCATATTCATCTTCATCCATCTCTAATGCCATGACTTGTTTGACCAAATCACCAAATAGAAGAAGTAATTCTTTAACCGCATCGTCACCAAGTAATGTTTCTAATGTTGTAAACTTAGCTTCATTATCCAGTTTGAAGTCTTCTAGGAATGTTCCGACATATACTGCTAAAGCTACCACTTTCTCAAAATCATAAGTATCATCTGTATAATACCAATATTGATACTCTGGGTCATAGAGTTCTTCACCAGGGATAACCATTTCATCAGCAATCATCATGATATCTTCAACAGTTTGTTGATCTACCGCAGCTGCAAATGCTAGGAATAGATCAAATTTAGCATGTTCTAATTCACCTAGAAAATCTGTATAATCATAGAAGTCCTCTAAATCAAAGTCTCCTAATGCATTTGCGATATTAAACATGAAATAGTACATATCAGAGAAATATTCAGCATCAGGAAGTGTTGCATGTAAAATAGCCACAACTTCATCTTTAATTAAGAACATTTCTTCCATCGATGGGCCTTCTTCCATGACATCATCTAATAGAACAACTAAAGTTGGAGTTATACTATTATAGACTGTTACTAAATAATCAGTAACGTCGTGAATAGTTGATCTCAACATTGCTTTATTCAAAGTGAAATAAGCGAGTAATTCACCTAATCTAATCATATTTTCTTGATCTTTTTCAATTTCTCGTGTTAGATATCTTATTTCACCAGCAAGCCAGTAAACCTGATTTAAAACAGATAGAGGTGCTTCATTATTGTCGAGCAAATCTTCAAGTAAATCATTATTACCATCCATCTTTGCAGCTAAGAGTATTCCATAGAATGCTCTTACAACGGGATCCCAATGTGTTAAGAAATAATTTGAATCATGGAAATCATAATTATATAACAATTGACTTGCTATATAGGATATTTGACTAGTAATATAGTAGTAATCTTCATCATAACCTGTAAAAACGTCATCTAAATAAGGTAGTGTTTCAGTCGTTGTGTATGCCTCTAGTTCATTATAGAACATTGTATATTGAGGACTTGCATAAATGTCATCTAACTGATCTTCATAAAGTGCAAGTTCTTCTTGTCTATACATACTGTTTTCGGCCATCTCATCTAAGCCGATTCCCATAGCGATTAAACCGAGTTCAACAGCGACGTATGCGAAATCTTCAGTTGACATATTGAAATCAGAAATTGCATCTAGTTCATCCATCATACCACTAACAGAATCCATCATTGGCATTGATTCAGCCATATTTTTAATATGTGCAAAGAAACCAATTGCATTAACAGCTGTCATACCTCTAGCAAGAGTTGCATTACTGTAAGCAGTAGCTAAATTAGAAAATCTTTGATACTCTTCAAATTCCCAGTCTTCGTCAAAATCACCAACAACCATATTTGGAACATATTCTTCATTAATGATTGCAAGCACTTCAGCGTAGACATTAATCGGTATTACTGTTGGATCAGGATCAGATATATCAGCCTGAACTACATATGATGCTGAAGATGAAGGTAAGGAAACCGTATCTCCCGCAACTGCAACCACTGTAACCTGATAACTACCTTCTGCCAAAGCTAATGTATTTAAGTTAAACGTCGTTGTTGTGACAGTGTAAGTGTTTGTACCAACAATAACACGATATTCTTCTGCATTTTCAACTGCATCCCAAGTAACGATGCCGTTATTGATAACGACATTTGCAGGTGTATCCAACTCAATGGTTGTATCTCCACACGCTACAATAACTAAGGAGACCAATAACATAACCAAAAAACTTAATAATTTTCTCATTTTTCCTCCTTTTAATTCTATGAAATATCACTTGATAGTTCACAATAAAACTTAGCAAAATACTGTCTAGACCAACAGCCAAACAACAAATAATTATACGAACACAAAGGATATAATTACTTCAAGATTATTTCCCCCATGTTATTACCCACATTATACATCTAAATTTGTAGATATTACAAATAGGAGGGATTAAAAGTTAAAAAAATCAAAAAAATTAATGATATTTGAGTATTTTTGAAGGATTTACTCGATTTATTCCAAGTAAATAGATCAGTTTTGTTAATATGTACACAATAAGCAAGAGCATACTGCCAAACCAAATGGAACTTCCATAGAGACCAACATTTTCATATTGACCCAGTAAAATAAATAGTCCTCTTAACTGTGAAGCTATTAGTATGTATCCAAAGATTGATACAAGCAATAAAAGAGTAAAAACGATAAGCGACTCTTTGATGATTAGTTTTTGAATACCCTTGATTGATAATCCTACAACATACAGTTTTGCATAAGTATTTTCCATTTGATTAAGAAGTAAGAAAGAGTGATTAATAATAGCTAAAATGAAGCAAAGGACGATTGCAGATAAGATCATAGTAATATAAGAAGTTGTTTGAGCCATTTCAAAAATCCTACTTGATATGATTTCATTAAAGTCTATAATATAGACCATATTTTGGCCGTACCTATCAATGAGTTCTGTTTTTAATGTTGAATCATCAGTGGTGCTATTGATAAACATTGCGTTATATGTGGAATCTTTATACTCATCGACTAGATGCATATTGATAAAAGCTTGATTGGATAACTGTTTTTCAAAGAAGCCACCAACTATAAAGGGTATGTTTTCCTTAGTTGGGCTAAATGTTAAATAGATCTGATCCCCAATATGTATTTTATATATTTCATTGTATTTTTGAGGAAGCAAAATGATGAGTTCGTATGATTGAGATAATTTACTTAAATCATCTTGAGAGATATCAAGCGAGAAATAAGTGCTTATCTCTTGACTATCAATTGAGATAACAGAAATAATTTTATCAATTTCATGTCCAAAGTCGACGTTTTGATAATACCCTACTTTTGTTACAGTCTCAACATTCTCTATGTTTTGAACATCGTTATATGTGCTATCGTAACGACTGATGAAGTTTGTTAGGACATAATCAATTCTATATTCCCGATCAAATATCTCTATGCGTTCTTTCATGTAATCATTTGCTTGTACAATCATAAAAATACTAATGAAGCAAACCATCATGACTGATATATATTGAGGGAATGCATTTTTTGAAACTAGTGTTTTTAAATGGAGATAAAATCGAGTAAATTTCGAGTTGTTCTTAAATATGAGTATGATGAGACCAATTAAAAAGAATGATAATATAAATAGCAAGATCAAAGAAAACAAAGTTTTAATTACAGGTAGCATGTTACCCAGCGGTTTGCTGATTAATGAAAGATACAAGAGTCCATATAACAAAGCAGATAAAATAAGTGAATAAGTCAATGTCTTCATTGGGTATCTTTTTTCAGCGCCAAGATCACTCGATTGTGTGATATTTGATGCTTTGTTAAATTTATGCAAATAGTATAAGGTACTCATAAGATATATCACGGTAGTAAGGCAAGCGGTTATTATTACTGATTGAATATTTATTGTATAATTTGATGTTGAACCTAGATAGGTTAATCCTTTAGTAAAAACTAAGTTGGCAATAAATATAGATGGAATAAAGGCGATGATGTAAAGGATTAAAAGTTCAATTAAAACAATTCTCAATGAGAATGCAGATTGTCCACCTAATAAACCGATGACTGCAAAGGTTTTTTTCTTCTCATCATAATACAATAAAAAGGTCGTGTGCATAACAAGAAGTATTGCAGCAATCACGATAAAAATCACAAGTTCTAATATGACGGTATTTTGTCTAATTCTTGTATTGATTTCATTTGTTTGAATGACTTCCTCTATATCATAAGACTCATAGGCGGTTATACTTTGGACAAAATTCATTGCCTCATCTACCGATACACCCTGGGCAACATTAAAATAAACTCTATTATAAATGTTGACTAAAAGAGATGGAGGCAAAGTGCCTAAGGAAGGATTCATAGCGGTTAAAAATAATGATATACTACTTGATTTGTTGATGAAGACAGTATCGCCTTGAAATAGCCCCCCATCCTCAACAATTTCAATTATTCGCAAATCTCTTTGTGC
This sequence comes from Peloplasma aerotolerans, assembly GCF_030012175.1. GTDB lineage: Bacteria > Bacillota_I > Bacilli_A > Acholeplasmatales > Acholeplasmataceae > Peloplasma > Peloplasma aerotolerans. The sequence continues at coordinate 58,583 of NZ_JASCXW010000002.1, read as the reverse complement.
TGAGCCAATGTACATCATAAATGAATCATTCAAGTTTAAACTATACTTTTCAGAAAAACTTTTTGTTATGACAACTTGGGAATCTGTTAATGCAATTGATGTATTTTCGTCTAAGTTCGACACAGGTATCAAATGTTCAATCGTCGAACTCATCGTCTTAACATATGTTTTATTTGACGCATCAATCTCTACAATTGTCTCAATTTCAAAAAATGGGTAATATGTCTCTATGTAGCCATTTAACTCTGTATTCTGTTGAAGGTGAGTAATGGAAAAATATCTCAGATTACTATTGAGATTTGTTTTCATAGAAAAATCTATTGTTCTATATTGGTCTTCTAACTCGTCATAATAATATGTATATAAAAAATCATTAACCGAGAGACCTAAAAGTAAAGATGCAAATAATGCAAAAAAACTTAAAACAATTAAGATAGACCGAACTTTAAAACGGATGATGTTTTTAAAGGCAAAACGAAAACTAAACAATAATTTGTTAATTACTGTTTTCATCTTTAATCACTTTCCCATCAAGCATATGCAATGTTCTTGTTCCATACTTGGTTGTGTCTTCATTATGTGTAACCATAATAATAGTCACGTTTAGCTCTTGATTCAATTTTTTGAATAGTTGCATGATGGACAAACCGTTTTTATAATCAAGACTACCGATAGGCTCATCAGCAAAAATAATTTTTGGATGATTGATTAATGCCCGTGCAATAGCAACTCTTTGTTGCATACCACCACTTAATTGGTACGGGTAGTAGTCATTGTTTTCTTTGATACCCACGAGGTCTAGGACATCTAGGATTTCAGATTTTGATTTTTGTGTTCCAAGGACTGATGACAAGAGTATATTTTCGTAAACTGTCAAGTTTGGAATCAAGTTAAACATTTGAAAAACAAACCCGATGTCATGAGATCTCATTTTTGCTTTTTCTGAATCGGTATATAAGTTGAGTTCCTTATCAAATAAAACAACACTGCCACCAGTATAAGGTTCTAGACCACTTAAAGTATAGAGTAGTGTTGTCTTACCGGATCCAGAAGGACCGCATATAGAAACAAACTCACCCTGTTTAACAGATAAGTCAATGCCCTTTAAAACTGGATAGGTAAGTTTTTCAACATGGTACACCTTTTGTAAGTTAGTTGCTTTTATTTGTGTCATAGCATAACCCCTTCTTTAAGGTTATTTTATCATATTATTCTATTTGAAGTTGTTTAGAGAAATAATAATGACATGAATGCTTAATAAAGTATCAAATTAATGATATTATAGTGATTGAAGTCAAGAAATTATTCGATTTACCTATTAAACTATAAGTGGATGTGATACATATGAAGTCAATTGAACAACTGAATGCAGTTCAAAAAATTCAAGACTATATCAATAATCATTTAAATGAAGAAATAACGCTTAAAACATTGTCTCGTGTTTCTGGCTATTCACCATCTCATACAGAACGTTTATTCAAAGAGTTAACTGATCAGAACTTATTTGATTATATACGTTTAATGAGATTAACGGATGCTGCTAAAACAATGAGACACAAGAAGAAGATTAAAATCATTGATATTAGTTTAAATTATTTATTTGATTATCATGAGGGATTTACAAGAGCATTTAGTAAAACATTTGGTGTTTCACCAAAAAAATATCAGAAGAATCCAATACCTGTTCAATACTTCATACCTTATAGTGTATTAAGTAGACACGTCCTAAAATTAAAGGAAGAGGTAAAAATTATGAAGAGTAAAACTGTATTTGTTCAAGTTGTAGAAAGACCTAAAAGAAAGGCAATTATTAAAAGAGGAATAAAAGCCAAAAGTTATTTTCCTTATTGCGAAGAAGTTGGTTGTGATGTGTGGGGTATTTTAGCGAGTATTCCTGATGCATTATATGAACCAGCTGGATTCTGGTTACCAAAACATTTAGTTAAACCTAATACGTCAGAGTATGTGCAAGGTGTTGAAATTAATCTAGATTATCATCAACAAATACCTGACGATTTTGATGTCGTTGAACTTGATGCATGTCAAATGATGATTTTTCAAGGTGAACCATATGATGATGTAAACTTTATGCAAGAAATTGGAGTAATCCAAGATCATATTGCAGTATTTGATCCTAAGTTATATGGATATGAGTGGGATGATAAACATCCATCGTTCCAATTAGAACCACAAAGTCATCGTGGATATATTGAAGCGAAACCAGTTAAAAAAATATAAAAAAGGAAGGCAGCTCGCTTGAGCTGCCTTTACTTTGGTTAACGATGTTTTAAATGTGGGAATAATATAACGTCTCTAATATTTGGAGTATTTGTGAGTAACATGACGAAACGGTCAATCCCAATACCAAGACCACCTGTAGGTGGCATGCCATATTCTAATGATTCGACAAAATCGATATCCATTTCGGTTGCTTCCTCATTACCCATATCTTTTTCTTTAACTTGATTTTCAAATCGTTCTCTTTGGTCAATTGGATCATTGAGTTCACTAAATGCGTTTGCGTATTCACTCTTCATAATGAACAATTCAAAACGATCAGTAAATCTTGGATCTTGCTCGTTTTTCTTAGCTAATGGACTGATTTCAATTGGATGTCCATAAACCATAGTTGGTTGTATGATTTGTTCCTCACAATATCTTTCAAAGAATGCTTCAACGATATGTCCATAACTAAAATGTTTTTCAACATGAATATCATGTTTTTTAGCCAAAGCCTTAGCATCTTCAAGTGACATTTGCTTCCAAAAATCTACCCCCGATAGTTCTTTAATCGCGTCGACCATATGCCAACGTTTCCAAGGGCGTTGCATGTGAATGGTTTGATCACTATATTGAATATCATAAGTTCCTAAGATATCATATGTTACTGTAGATAGACAGTCTTCAACTAAATTCATCATATCTTGCATATCTGCATATGCTTGATAAGCTTCAATCGTCGTGAACTCAGGGTTGTGTTTTGCGCTCATCCCTTCGTTTCTAAACAATCTACCGATTTCATATACAGCTTCTAGACCACCAACGATCAATCTTTTTAATGGTAGTTCGGTTGCTATTCTTAAATAGAAATCCATGTCTAAAGTGTTGTGGTGTGTAACGAATGGACGTGCAGCTGCTCCACCAAGTATGCTGTGCAATACTGGTGTTTCTACTTCAATAAAGCCTTTATTGTCAAAAAACTTTTGAATTGAACGAATAATTTTTGGTCTTAACATCGCGACTCTTTTGGATTCTTCATTAACGATTAGGTCAACATAGCGACGACGTCTTGCCTCTTCCTTGTCTTGTAATCCGTGGAACTTATCAGGTAAAGGACGAAGTGCTTTGGTTAAATGAGTAAATTCTGTAGCTTTTATCGTTAAAGCGTTTGTTTTTGTTCTAAAAACAACACCTTTAATACCAACGATGTCTCCTAAGTCTGAAGATATAAATGTTTCATATGCTGATTCACCAATCATATCCTGGCGAACATAGACTTGTATTTGTCCATCTCTATCTTGGATATGCATAAAACCGGCTTTACCTTGACCTCTTTTTAACATGATTCTACCTGCGATAGAAACATGTTCATTTTTTTCTTCTAATTGGTCATGATCAAAAGCATCAAACAAGTCATAGATTTGTTTGCTTGTATGTGTACGTTCGTATTTATGACCAAATGGGTCAATACCTCTATTTTTTAATTCTTGTGCTTTTTCTCTACGCACGATTTGTTGTTCTTTTAAATCTTCTGGATACATGAATTTATCCTCCTAATCCTAATCCAAGATATTATATCATAATAAAGGCCATAATTATAGTTATGGCCGTTTTTCTTCTGACAAAAGTTCGTACATGAGTTGGTCTTTCTTCATTTCTAAACTCATTACTTTCACGTTAATTATTTTTAGACCTAAATGAAGGGTTAAGACATCTCCAACATTAACCGTAGAAGAAGGTTTAGCGACTTTACCGTTTATTTCAACTTTAGATTTCTCTGCAGCTTCTTTTGCAACAGTTCGTCTTTTAATAATGCGTGCAACTTTTAAAAACTTATCAAGCCGCATCGCCATTCAACTCTTTCTTCTCTTTCCACCAAGATAATTCTCCTGTAGAAACAATCTCGTCGATATCTTGTTTAGTTAAAGTTTCAACTTCAATTAAATACTTAGCAATTAAGTCTAGTAAATCACGGTTTGACTCAATAATGTTTTTAGCTTTTTCAAAACATTGTGTAATGATATGTCTGACTTCTTTATCGATTTCATGTGCAACTTGATCAGAGAAGTTCTTTTCTTTGAAGTAATCTCTTCCTAAGAAGACATTCCCTCCAGAACTTTCGTATTGAATAGGACCTAAATCGCTCATTCCATACTCAGTTACCATTGATCTAGCAATTCTAGTTGCTACTTGGAAGTCATTATATGCTCCAGTTGTTACAGTGTCAAATATGATTTCTTCAGCAACTCTACCACCAAGGTAAGAAGTGATTCTTGCGATTAGTGATTTTTTAGTTTCAAGGAACTTTTCTTCAATAGGGACCATCAGGTTATAACCACCGGCACGCCCTCTAGGAATAATAGTAACTTTTTGGACGATATTCGCATCTTCAAGTTTAAGACCAATAACTGCATGACCTGCTTCATGATAAGCAACTGTACGTTTTTCATCGACAGAGTATTTTCTACTCTTCTTAGCCGGTCCCATCATAACACGGTCAATTGCTTCATCCATATCTTGTTCAGCAATCAGTGTTCTATTATCTCTTGCTGCAAGTAGAGCAGCCTCATTTAATAAGTTTTCTATATCAGCACCACTAAATCCTGGAATTCTAGATGCAAATTCACTAAGTTTAATCTTAGGATCAAGTTTTTTATTTCTAGCGTGAACTTTTAGGATTGCCTCACGTCCACGTACATCAGGTAAACTAATTGTTATTTGACGATCGAAACGACCTGGACGTAGTAATGCAGGGTCTAATACATCAGGACGGTTAGTAGCTGCCATGATGATAATACCCATATTGGTAGTGAATCCATCCATTTCAACAAGTAGTTGGTTTAGCGTTTGTTCTCTTTCATCATGTCCGCCACCAAGACCAGCACCACGTTGACGACCTACAGCATCGATTTCATCCATAAAGATAATACAAGGCGAATTCTCTTTTGCGACTTTAAACAAGTCACGTACACGAGAAGCACCAACACCAACAAACATTTCAACGAAATCTGAACCTGATATTGAGAAGAATGGAACATTTGCTTCTCCTGATACAGCACGTGCTAGTAGTGTTTTACCAGTACCTGGAGAACCTACAAGAAGTACACCTTTAGGGATTCTTGCACCCATATCAACATATTTTTTAGGCGCTTTAAGAAAGTCAATTAACTCTTCCATTTCTTGCTTTTCTTCATCCATACCAGCTACATCTTTAAATGTAATTGCTTTTTCACGATTTAGCTTAGCTCTATTTTTAGCAAAGTCAAATGCTTTACTATTTTGGTTATTTGCGTTTCTAAAGATGATAAATAAGATAACGAGTACCAATATAATTGGAACCAAATTAATTAACACAGTCCAAATGGTAATACCAGACCTTGGTGTTATCGTTGTTGCTCCGCCGTTATTCTCAACGGTTATAAGTATTTGTTGGGCATCATCTATATGAATAATACCTTCAAAACTGGATGTGCCATAAAATGTTACTGCAGCACTTCCATCTCTAAAAGTACCTTTAATTTGCACTAAGTAATAATTATCGCCACCAACTGGCGTATATTCTATAGATGCGATATAGTTTGATTCAGCAGCTTGTGTGATTTCGCTAGTGTTTAATGTCGCAACTTCACCTTGAAGTGCATCTCTTAAAAATAAGAAAACTCCAATAACGATAATCAGAGTAAAGAGCATGATTAGATAATCAGGCTTTTTACGATATTCAATTTTTTTCTTTGGATCCTGTCTTCTTGGGTTTGGATTCATAAAAGTACCTCTTTGCTATTTTTGATTGTAAATTTCTGGTTTTAATACACCTACATAAGGAAGGTTTCTGTATAACTCGTTATAGTCAAGTCCATATCCAACAACAAATGCTTTTGGTATTTCTCTGCCTACATACTCAGGTTGGTATTCTCTTAACCTACCATCCGGTTTATCGAGGAGGGTCACCATCTTAACAGAAGCAGCACCACGATGTTTGAATAATTCTATGATTGTAACAATTGTATTTGCTGTGTCAACAATATCTTCAACAATTAATACATCTCTACCTTTGATTGAGATATCTAGGTCCATTTTTATTTTAACATCACCAGATGATGCAATACCACCATGGTAACTTGATACAGACATATATGCCATTTCGAATTTCAGGTCGATTTGTCTTGATAAATCAGCCATAAAGGGCATACACCCTTTAAGCAATCCTACAAGTAATGGATTTTTATTTTGATAATCTTTTGTCAATTGTTTTCCGAGTTTGACACAAATTTCTTTAATTTCCTGTTCTGATACTAAGATTTGTGCAATGTCGTTATGCATGTTTTTTTACCTCTTTTAATTTGATATAGAAACAATTTTTGTCCCCCATGGTTTCATTAACATAATAGTTTTGAACCCATAATATGTGGTCTTCGTTATCAGTGAGTACCCATAAACGATTTCTTTCTTCCATAGGCACTTTTGAATCGATTAGTAACTTCTTTAATTTTTTATGACCATAGTCATAGGACAATGTATCTCCATCTTCACGGTGTCTAATCCAGAGTGGAAATGCTAATTTATTATAACATAATTTCGTAAAATCCGTTGTATTCACATCGGTTTTATTTAAAAATGTGAAAATAGCCACACTTTTAAGTTTATTATCCCCTTCTTTGACCTCTATTTTCAAAGGTTTTATGTCAGAGACTTGTTTAACACAAGCTTCATTATATGTTTTAACAAAGGCATAATCATTACTTAATGTAAAATTTTGATTAGGTTGACTAGATAATAACATATCTTTAATTTTCTTAATGATTTCATAGGACAATGACAACTTATAATGCTCAATTAAATAGGCAATACTGTCATCTTGAATTGCGGTATCCCAAGTCTTAAATGAATCAATGCTTATCATCATTTTACTCGATACAAGAGATTTGGTTGTTTTTCGAATAAAGTGAAATGCAGTTGAAACTTGTTGGTTGTATTGTTTAATTTGATCAAGCAATTGTTCATTTTCTTGTTTCATAATAGGAACAATCGCATGACGATATCTATTTCTCAAATAGTAGTTTTCTTCATTTGAGGCATCATCAAGAAACTTGATTCCGTTTTGTTCTACATACTTTTTGATTTCCTCACGGCTTGTATATAAAAAAGGTTTTACATAAATATACTTACCATCTTGATGAATCATTTGCATACCAGCATAACCTAGTAGGTTACTACCACGAGTAAGTTTTATTAATATATTTTCGAACAAATCATCTAGGTGGTGAGCTGTCAATATATAAGGAGTTTTATACATTTTAGCAACTTCAATCAAGTAATATTTTCTTAAATGATGAGCATGATGATGGAAGTTTCCTTCTGATGCTTCAATCGTATAATAGTGAAATGGAATATCTTGGTTTTTACAATAGGCTTCAACAAGATCTTTTTCAATAACAGACTCTTCACGCTTTAGATGATTAAAATGAACAACTATAATTTTATAAGGTGATTCAACTAGTAAAGTCAATAATGCCATAGAATCAATACCGCCGCTTACCGATACAATAAGTGGAGTTTTAACACTGACATTAAGTTGATTTTTCAAGTGATTAATAATGTGTTTCATTTAAGTTCCTCATTTCTATAGTATTATTATATCATGCGAGCATACAAATAAATTGCTAAATATCTTATAAGATGTGTTATAATTAAGAACGATAAAGGGGGTCAAACTATGTTGATATTGGCCAGTGGTTCACCAAGAAGAGCAAAACTCCTAAAAGATGCAGGACTTGATTTTATCGTTATACCTAGTCATTTAGAAGAAGTTGTTGATGAAAAATTAAAACCTGTTGATTATGTAACTGAACTTGCAAAAATGAAAGCAATGCATATTGCTCAAGACCATCCCGAAGATACTGTTATTGGTGCAGATACGATTGTTGTCTATGAGGAACAAATCTTAGGCAAACCCATTGATGAGGAAGATGCGTGTAGAATGCTTAAGCTTTTATCAGGAGATCGTCATGTTGTTTATACAGCAGTTGCATTAATTAGAGGGGAAAAGATTAAAACTTTTGTTAGTGAAACAGAAGTTTCCATGAAAAACTTAAGTGACTTAGAAATTCAAAATTATGTAAAGACCAAAGAACCTATGGATAAAGCTGGAGCTTATGGTATTCAAGGTGAAGGTGGCAGTCTAGTTGATCACTATAAAGGTGACTTCTTTACAATCGTTGGGCTCCCACTTAAAGAATTATTAGAAGCATTAAAAACATTTTAATTAAATAGGACGAGCTAATTCAAAATGAGTTAGCTTTTTTTCTTGGATGATAGAATATAAAATAAACTGAGTATCGAATATGATAAAAAAAACACGAGAAGATTTGTCTCAAAAGATATCAAAAAATTTGTATAAATTTGTGTGTTTTCAAAACCAAAAATGGCTAAAATGAAAAGTAGTTAATGCTACAAATTAAGAAAAAGACACGTCAGAAGCAATATTTGAATGTAATACCATTAAATGGCAAAAAAAGGCCATTAAACATAAACTTCAATACATGAAAAATATGATTTTGCTATGAAATATAAATTATTATTGAGTAAAAAAAAATAAAAAAATAAAAATATAAAACATTTTAAGTTAGAAGAAAAGATTAAAACAAAAACGATTTAAATTAACTAGGTAAATTAGAAGAAATATCAGACATTTTGAAAGTTAGTTTGTTTATAATTTCATTTGTCATTGTGGGTCGTTATTAGATATGACAAGACACTTAGTTAAAGAAAGAGTATAATAGATATTGAATCTATAAATATAGAAGAGGTGGACATTTTATGAAACTAGCCATAGAAGATAAAGTAGCATTACTTGATGGACAGGATGTTTGGCATACCAAATCTCTAAAAGGAATTCCTTCGATCATGATGGCAGATGGTCCTCACGGTTTGAGAAAGCAAGTTGAATCGACTGATAATTTAGGATTGAAAGGTAGCATACCTGCTACGGCGTTTCCAACAGCAAGTCTTACGGCATGTAGTTTTGATCGTGACTTGATTGCAAAGATGGCTAAATTGATTGCCAAAGAAGCTCAAGCAAACAAGGTTAATATTGTATTGGGTCCAGGCATCAATATTAAAAGAAGTCCTTTATGTGGAAGAAACTTTGAATACTTTTCAGAAGATCCTTATTTATCAGGAGAATTAGGCGCAGCTTTTGTTAAGGCAATGGAAACTAGTGGAACTGGAACATCAGTAAAACACTTCTTTTGCAACAACCAAGAAAAGAATCGCTTTTTCATTAACAGTGTTGTTGATGATCGAGCATTAAGAGAAATTTACTTAAAAGCTTTTGAAAGAGTTATTAAAGAAAAACCAGCAAGTGTTATGGCAAGCTATAATAAAATTAATGGACATTATGCAACTGAAAGTCCAGTTTTAAATAATATTTTAAGAAGAGAATGGAAGTTCCAAGGTATTGTTGTTAGCGACTGGGGTGCAGTACATAATCGAATAGAAAGCGTTAAGGCATCCACAGATTTAGAAATGCCTTCAAGTATGGGATATAGAAGTGAACAAGTTTTAAAAGCCGTAGAGAGTGATGATGTTCTAAAAAGAGCAATTGATCGTTCCTATGAACGTTTAGTTCAAACCGCTAAGAGTTATCATAAGATTGAGGATAAGAAGTATAACCCTGACAAACATCATGAAGAAGCAAGAATTATTGCTAGAGAATCTATGGTTTTGCTTAAAAACGAAGGGATACTACCACTAGATAAAAAAGATAAAGTTGCTATCATTGGTGGATTTGTTGATGACATTAGATATCAGGGTGGCGGAAGTTCTCACATTAATCCAACACGATTAGATCAAATATCAGATATCTATAAAAATTATTCTAAGAACATTCAAATAACTAAAGGCTATTCAATTAAAAAAGATGTAGATGATGAACAAATGATTGAAGAAGCTTTGAAAATCGCACAAAATGCAGAGAAAATAGTTTATTTATTAGGATTACCAGAATCACATGAAGTTGAAGGTTTCGATAGAAAAACTTTGAACCTTCCACAAAATCAAGTTTCCTTATTGATGAAAATTAGAGAAATAAATCCAAACATTGCTATTGTAGCAATGGGTGGTTCGGTTATGAATCTTCATTTTAAACCACCGATGAAAGCTATTTTACTTGCGTATTTAGGTGGGCAAGCTTCAAGTCTTGCTATTATGGATTTGCTTTACGGATTAGCAAATCCATCTGGAAGGCTAGCTGAAACTTTTATAGATGATATTAAGATATGCAATGTACAGCTAACAAATGATAACAACTCTGTTTACTACGATGAATCTATTTATGTAGGATATCGATATTATCAAAGTTACAATCAAAGAGTTCATTTCCCATTTGGACATGGATTAAGCTATACAAAGTTTGAATACTCAAATTTTGGAATTGAAGAAAACAAAGATGCATTCGTTATTTCTATGGATCTTAAAAACATTGGAGATATTAAGGGTAAAGAAGTTGTTCAAATTTATATTGAAAATAAGGAGACTACTGTTTACCGTGCTAAATATGAGTTGAAACAATTTGAGAAAGTTGAATTAAATCCAGATGAAACTAAAACAGTCACATTGACTTTACCAAAAAGTGCATTTGAATATTTTGATATTTATAAAAGAAAGTTTATGATTGAACAAGGTGAATATTTGATTAACATCTCAAAAAATGTTGAAGATATCATTCACTCATTTTCAGTAGAACTTGATGGAGAAAAAGTTAAGCATCCAGAATTAAGCTATGTCAAATATACATACGAAACAACGGATTTTGCGAAAATCTATCAAGGTGAGTTACCACCCAAACATATTAAAAAAGGAAGACCGTATACCTTATCATCTACACTAGAGGATACGAAGAAAACATTTGTTGGCAGAAGCATTACTAAAAAGATTATGAAAGAAAGTTCTAAGGCAACCGCACATATGGAAGATGAGTGGATGGGAGAATTTATCAAGCAAACCTTAATGGAAACACCAATTCAAATGCTTGCATTATTTAGTGCCGGAAAATATAACTTATACTGGGCAGAAGGATTAGTAGATGTTTTAAACCTTAAGATTTTTAGAGGTCTTAGCAAAATGCGTAAGAACTCAAAGAAGAAGAAATAAAAAAATAGAGAATTCACCATATGTGAGTTCTCTTTTATTTGGACTTTGATTTTGATTTAGATTTGGTCTTGCGGATCTCTTGAAGTTCTTCTTTGCTAAACACATATTTTTTCTTGCAGAAATGACATTCGATTTCAGCTTGTTCATCTTCATGAATCATGTCTTTGAGTTCTTGATCATCTAAAGTGGATAATGACTTTTTAAAGCCTTCTTTGGAACAATGACAAACATAAAAAATTTCCTTTTTCTCTAATATTTGTTCCGTATGATTGGATAATATTTTTAATATTTCTTCTGGAGTATTACCTTGTTGAATTAAGCGAGTCATTGAAGGTATTGTAGAAATGATTTCTTCTAATTTGCTTATGGTCTCTTCAGATACGTTTGGCATTAGCTGAAGGATATATCCACCACTTGCTAAAACACTTTGATCGATATCTATTAAAACCCCAACACCAACAGAAGAAGGTATTTGCTCACTAACCACAAAGTAATATGTAAAGTCATCTCCAATTTCACCTGTCTGCAATCTTGATGAAGACGTAAAGAAATCTTTCATCTTTAAATCTTTTGTGACATGCAAGAAACCCTCACCGATTGCAGCACCTACGTTGAGTTTGCCTTTTTTCGGACCATTTTCATATTTTAAATAAACGTTAGGATTACCAATTTCTCCTCTAACTTCACCTAGGCTGTTTGCCTCAACAAGCATTGAACCTATTGGCCCATCTCCTTTAATCCTAAGCGTTATACGTTCTTCTTTTTTATACATTAATCCCATCATTGCAGATACTGTTAAAAAACGACCTAACGCAGCAGTTGAGGTTGGCCAAGTCTTATGGATTCTTCTCGATTCTTCAACAAGATTTGTTGATGTAGCAACATATATTCTTACTGTTTTATCATAAGCATAAGCGATTAAAGCATAGTCTTTCATGAGGTCATCTCCTTACTTATCTATTGTAGCATAATTGAAAGTTATGTAAACCTATGATACAATAAATCGGGTGATTTCATGTCTTTTAAAATAGGAAATTTAGAAATTGAAAATAAAATCATTTTAGCACCAATGGCTGGTGTATCAAACAGTCCTTTTCGTATATTGTCTAGAACATATGGAGCGGGATTAGTTTTTGCTGAAATGGTTTCTGATAAAGGGTTACTATATAATAACGAAAAAACAATTAAATTATTATATATGACAGATGTAGAAAAACCAATGGCTCAACAAATATTTGGATCAGATTTAAATACAATGGTCGAGGCTGCTTTATATATTGATCAAAACAGTAATGCAGATATTATTGATATTAATATGGGATGTCCAGTACCTAAGGTTGCCATCAAGGCACAAGCTGGAGCTTCTCTAATGAAGAACCCTGATCAAATATATGAAATTGTTAAGGAAATTGTTAAAAAGGTTAGCAAACCAGTTACGGTTAAAATAAGAAGTGGTTGGGATCATCAAAATGTCAACGCTGTTGAAGTTGCTAAAAGGATTGAAGCAGCTGGAGCATCCGCAATCACTGTTCATGCAAGAACAAGATCTCAAGGTTATGGTGGATATGCAGATTTAGAAGTTATCAAAGCTGTTAAAGAAAATGTTAATATACCTGTTATTGGTAATGGGGATGTTATAGATGGACCAAGTGCTAAACGAATGCTAGAGTATACAGGTTGTGATGCAGTCATGATTGGTAGGGCAGCTTTAGGCAATCCTTGGATATTTAGAGAGATTGATGCATATCTTAAAGATGGAACGATACTAGAAAGACCATCCAATCAAGAAATTAAGAAAATGATTATAGAACACCTTGACTCATTGGTTGACTTAAAAGGTGAAAAAACAGCTGTACTTGAAATGAGAAGTCATGGACCATGGTATTTAAAAGGAATGGAGAACTCTAGTTCGCTTAGGAAAAAATTATCTCAATCGAAGACAAGAAATGAAGTCGTTGAACATTTAAACGCATTTTTTGAGTGATTGAAAAATAAAGAATAGTTGGGAGAAAAAAATGTCAAGATACGATTGGATTGATGGCAAAGATTTTTCAATAGATCACTTTTTCTTAATGGATCGTTGGTTATTAAAAATGATTTTTAAGAAGTATGAAACAATTGAAGTTTCTGAGTTAAAAGATTTATCGCGTGTTTTAGGTGCTCTGCTTAAAGATAACCCAAAACTATGTTGGTATATTACCAAAAGGGCACCTGAAACTAAAAAAGGTATAGCAAGACTTTTAGAAGGAGCTTATACTAACTTAAGTAAAGAAGAATTAAGAAAAAAAGAAATAGAACTCATGGAAGCCATGGAAACAGACATCATTTATACTGAACCTCATATGATGCAACTTAATTGTAATTATATCTATGCTTGGGATGAAAAATACTTAAATGAACTTATTAATTTAAAAGATATGGTTGTTCTAGATTTAGGTGCAGGTACAGGTCGCTTAACGTTTGCAGCTGCTAAGCATGCAAAAAGAGTATATGCAAGCGAACCTGTAGATATGCTTAGAGAATATATGAGAGATTATATTAAGGATCATCATATCACCAATGTGAAAGTCTTAGATGGGTTTGTTGAATCGATACCTTATGAAGGTAATACATTTGACGCAGTCATTAGCGGTCATGTTGTTGGTGATAACTATGAGCAAGAAATTCAAGAAATGACCAGAGTCATCAAAAATAGTGGTTATATCGTTATTTGTAATGGTGATGATGATATTGTTAGAACCAAACCAGATCAGGAATTACTTAATAGAGGATTTGAAGTTTTCAAGCACAAAAGTTCTGTTGGTGGCGTCATTTATAACTATAGAAAACAAGTCATAAAATAAACGAAAGTTACCTCAACTCTTTTGTTTCTTTTAATCAAACAAGGATGGTATGTATGAGAATTATTGAGCAATTTGATAAAAAAAATTATGAAATGAATGAGACCACATATTTTCGTAGAGCAGTTAGATCCATTATATTTAAAGATAATCTTATAGCATTAGTTAAAAGTATTAAGTATGGGGAATATAAATTTCCAGGTGGAGGTATTGAAGATGGAGAGTCTGAAATTGATGCTCTGATTAGAGAAACCACTGAGGAAACAGGATTAAATATTATCAAAGAATCAGTAAAACCTTATGGAATGTACATAGAAAAACGAAAGTCTACTTTTAATGATAAAGAAGTATTTCATATGGAATCGAAATACTACACTTGCAATGTCTCATCAGATATCAGCAAAACAAAATTAGATGACTATGAAGTTGAATATGGATATCATTTATGTTTCGTTACATTAGAAGAAGCCATTGAAAATAATAAACAAGCTTTAAGTCATTTTCAGGACCAAGCAACTTGGATTGAAAGAGAACTCAAGGTTTTAATTGATTTAAAAGAAAACAATTATTTAAGTGAAATGATGTGAATGAATATCATTAAGAAACATTTTAAATAAAGAAATTTAGTAAGTGTTATAATAAGTATATAAGGAGGGATGATTCATGTTAGATCAAATGAAAAAATTTCCAATCGTAAATATTGTCATTGGAGTTATACTCATCGTTTTAGGTATTGTTTTTGTTTTTATTCAACCAGATATTGGTGAAAACATCAAAAATGTCGCAATTGGTTTAATGATCTTAGCTATTGTTGTTTTACTCATTTATCCAGGACTCAAGAAACCTAAATCAAAATTAATTCTAAGTTTATTAATCCTTGAATTAATAATCGGTTTATTAGTAAGTATTATGTTTATAACCAATACAGGAGGTAGTCCTTCATTATGGATAGGTCTTGTTATTTATGTTCACGGGGTTGTTGGTTTGATAGGTGGTTATTTCAGTGCTGAGAAACAAAAAATGTGGTTATTTTTCTTATCACTACTATTTGTGTCTATTGGAGTGTTCATATTCGCATCCAATCTGATAACAAATGAAATGCTTATTCATGTATTATTGTTTATATTTTTAGCACCAGGTTTATTCCTACTTGCATTAGGCTTACTGAATCTTAAAAAGCAACCAAAACAAGTTGAATAAGTAAAAAAATAAAATTGAAGAAAAAAAGAACTGCCACCGGGTAGTTCGTGCGATAAGCATTAAGTCTATACATCGTTAGGTCTTAGAAGATGTATAGAAGTGATGCTTATTTTTTATGGGGAAATAGAAGATGAAGAAATTGTATAGGGTATCATTTAAAAAGTCAGAAGTTATTTTGTGGGTAATTTCAGTAATAGTATTAGTTTTATCTTTTATAATAAGTGGATCGAATCTTCTTTATTTAGGTATAACTATCATTGGTGTGACCGCACTTTTATATTTGGCTAAAGGAGAACCACTTGGTCAAATTTTAGTAGTGATTTTTAGTTTAAGCTATTCTCTGGTTTCTTTGCAGCTAAGATATTACAGTGAAACAATAACTTATGCACTCATGACTTTGCCGAGTGCACTGGTTGCATTCATATCATGGATGAAGCATCCCTATCATGTTGACAAAGCAACTGTATCAGTGGGGCACATTCAAAGAAAACACATTATTTTTCTAATTGTCATTACACCTTTGGTAACAACTCTTTTCTATTTCATACTTAACTATTTTCAAACACCATATATTTTTATAAGTACGCTTTCAATAGTAACAAGTTTTTTAGCATCCATGTTTATGATTTTTAGATCAAGATTTTATGCACTTTTTTATATAGCAAACGATCTTGTACTCATTGTTTTATGGGGAATAACATCATTGACTGATATATCATATGTCCCAATATTTCTTTGTTTTGTTATATTTTTAGTTCACGATGCGTACGCATTTATCAATTGGAAGAGACTTTCAATAGCACAAACACATATATAAACATAAAAAAAGAGGCTATTCATAGTTAATAACCTCTTTTAGCACATATTAAATTTAATCTTTACTAATAATATATTGCTTCAATAAATCCGTTTGCTCAGGCGTTAAAATAGCCTTAACATATGTACCGTCTTCTTCATACTTTGTTTCTAAAACAGTATTATTTTCTTTTATTTGGGAATAAATTTGTCCTTTATCAAAAGGAATTCTTAAGTATTGAATACGATTTGATTTGTAAATATGACCATAAATTGCATCGACCAAAGCATCAATATTCTCTTTTGTTCGATTGGACACAAAAATGTAATCTTCTTGTATTTGCGGAGTGCTCAATGCAATTTCTTTTTTTGTTAAAACTAATAATCTTTCAATATGGTCAGCACCAATCTCGGTTAATACTTGTTTTGTAGTATCGATTTGTAACTGATTGAAATAGGCACCATCTACGATATGAAGTAGTAGATCTGCACTAACAACATCGCTCAATGTTGATTCGAATGACCGAATCAACTCATGTGGAAGTTTTGAAACAAAACCAACTGTATCAACTAATATAAATGGTTGATTGTTATCTTTTTGAAGTCTTTTCGCTTTTGTGTCTAATGTAGCAAACAACATGTTTTTTTCTAATACATGTTCTGAGTCATGATGTAAGTAATCACTTAAGCTATTCATAATAGATGATTTACCTGCATTCGTATATCCTACTAAGGCAACCACAGGTATTCTATTTTTTATACGTTGCTTTCTAGAAATCTGTTTTTCAGCTTTGATTTTTGCTAGTTCAGCCTTAATTAAAGATATATCGTTTAATAATTTTCTACGATCTAATTCAAGTTTTGTTTCACCAGGACCCTTTGCGTTATAACTACCTCCACCTTGTCTTGAAAGTGAATTGTTTAATCCTACAAGTCTAGGTAACATATACATTTTTTGTGCTAGTGATACTTCTAATACAGCTTCTTTACTTTGAGCTCTTTCGGCAAATATTGAAAGTATTAAAAAACTTCGATCAATGATTTGTATTTCTAACTCTTTTTCTAAGTTTTTCAATTGTGCAGGAGACAGTGTATCGTCAAAAATAACGATATCAATATCCAGGACTTCAATCATTTTTTTGATTTCTTGTACTTTACCACTACCAATATAAAATCTCGATGATATTGTCTTTGCATTTTGAATAACTTTATCTTTTGTCTGAATGTCTAATGCTAAAGCCAAATGCTCTAGCTCGTTTAATGAATTTAATGTTTGTTCTGTGGTTTCTTTATAACTTAAACCAACTAATAATGCTTGATCCATATATACCTCATGTTTCTCTATCGTGCTGATAGGCGTAAGTCTTGCACCTATAAAAAAAGTGCTTTTCATTCTGCCTTATACAATAAGACCATATGAAATGCGCCTAAGGATCTGTTAATGTTTCAATTGCTTTGAATCATAATTATCTGCTTAGGGGGCATTTAAACAATGTTTATCTCAACTTCATTTCGTAGTTTAATCATGTTGATACCTCCTCATATGTATTCAAATGACTTTCAAAAGTAAAAATTGGATAAGTTGAATACACTAATATCATTCTTATTATAGTTCGATACGCTAAAATATGCAATAACAAACTGTTTATTAAGGCTTTGGATATTAGATTTTAATAATTCATTTGATGTAAAAATTAAACCCATTTTTCTTTTATAGCACTTTGATGTTGTGATATAATAAAGTTAGTTTAAAAGGAGTGCGATGGTATGATATTTGGAATTCCAATTTGGAAAGTGATTGTTGATGCCTATATCGTTTGGGTATTGGTCTTTTTCCTAGTCAAAGTATTAGTAAGTAACAAAAGAATGCTATCTATAGCAATCTCCTTTTTGTTTGTGTATATCCTTGCGTATTTTGCGAATCAGTTTAATTTGTTAATTAGTACACCTGTTTTAACATATTTGGCTGAATGGATGCCTATTTTGATGATTGTTATTATGGCACCGGATATAAGAAGATCTTTAGAAGTTGTTTGGAAAGCAGATGCAAGATCTGAAACACTCGTCATGGGTAGTGAAAAAACAAAGCAATCAATCGTTGACGCAGCGATGTATTTATCAAGTCAAAATATTGGAGCTTTAATTACGATTGAAAAACATAATACACTTGATCAATATGCTGATCGTGCAATTATGATGAATAGTGAAGTATCTAAAGAAGTTTTAATCAATATATTTACACCTAATACACCATTACACGATGGTGGTGTCATTATTCGTGGTGATAGTATCTTGTGTGCTGGAGCATACTTTATATTATCTGATAATGAAAACTTCGATAAAACGATGGGTTCTAGACACCGTGCTGGTTTAGGTATTAGTGAAATGACAGATAGTTTAACGGTAATTGTTTCCGAAGAGACAGGTCATGTTTCAATAGCAGTTGAAGGCATCATGCTAAAAATCAATGATCGCGACAAATTGATGGAATACATCAATATGTTCATGAAATGAGGGTATCATGATGAAGAGAATAATGAATATATTTTTAGAGCCTCTGAAGGCTTTTGCGAACAGAAACTTTGCAGAAAAAGTTTCTATATATTTTAGTAAAAACAAATGGTTTACGTATGTAGTATCTGTGATTATTACATTAATCATTTTGTTCTTTGCTTATGTACTTCCAAATATTGCGTGGTGATTATATGCTTTTACAACATCCTATATATCCATTAATCATTACCTTCTTCACATTGTTTCTTGTAATTATTCAAAGTATACAAAGTGAAAAAGTTTTAAAAAACCGACTCATACTCGCTTTTTTTAACATTACCATCGCAGTGATGGTTTTTGTTATATATGAATCTATGATTATTGGTAACTCCATGTATGAGAATATATATGTAGGGTTCAACTTCTTTGTCTATTTCGTATTTTTATTAGTACTTTATTCGACATTTAAGACCGCTACTTTAAAAGCGAACCATTATCAGTTATTCGTTAAATCAATTAAAAATAGCAGATGGAATGCTTATTATGTTGTTGATGCAAAAGAACGTGTCCGTGATATGTCTTCAAGTTTATTACATGAACTTAATTTGGAGAAAGAAGATATCATTGGTAAAAAGTTTTTTAGTGTATTGAATAAGTCTATACGATTTACAAAGTTTAATGGAAATGACATAAATAACAGAGCCTTAGAAAATTATTTTTTAGAATATAAAGAAAATGCAAAAGCTGGTGATAGCGAAGTTCAAGAATTGACATTTTTAAATTTTGATGGTAATCCTGTCATTTTACATATGGTGATGCAACCCGTTTATGCATTAGGGAAATATAAGGGCAGAATTTGTGTTGGTGAAAAGAAAACGGATTTTGATCTACTAGCTGTTGAAAAAGAGTTGAATGATAGAAGCACCGAATTAGAAAGTATTAGACACAAGTTTATAGCAACACTTCAAATTAGCGAAGAAGGTTTATTTTATATAGATTTAGATGAAAGAACAATTTGGGCAAGCGATGCATTAGTTCGCATGCTTAATCTTCCTGGGAACACCTTAGATTTAACAGATTTTCGACGTATGATTGAAGCGGAGGACCTGAAGAAGTATTTGGCTTTGATAGGCGATTTAAGCATCAATAAAAAACAGTATTCTACATCTTATCGCATCATGGTTAATAACCGTTATATGTGGTTTAAAGAAAAAGGTATAAGACTATTTGAAGACCAACATAGTGCTGTTATTATGGGTACATTAAATCCAATGAAGACAAAGCATTATTTAGCAAGTAATATAGATGAGTTAGACAAATTAAAAGACCATAATGAAATGATGGTATCGATGAATAAGTTATTCAAAGATAATAGATATTTCCAATTGGTTTTGATTAGATTAAAAAATATGCCTAAGATTAATGAAACGCATGGACGTGAAGTCGGAAATATGCTGATGGCTGAATATATTAAGAAACTAAGAACAACCTTTGTTACTGAAAGTGGAGATATTTTTAGAGTGTCAGGTATTGAGTTTGCCATTACAATTACTGATCCAAGAAAAATGGATGTTCTAGCAAATGGCATTAAATCAAATAAGACATTCTTAAACC
Organism: Peloplasma aerotolerans; assembly: GCF_030012175.1. GTDB lineage: Bacteria > Bacillota_I > Bacilli_A > Acholeplasmatales > Acholeplasmataceae > Peloplasma > Peloplasma aerotolerans. The sequence goes on along the minus strand of NZ_JASCXW010000002.1, from coordinate 38,271 downwards.
TAACAATGCAATATGGATCGATTTCTGCTGAACTTGAAGTGTTTGCAGGTATAGCAATTGGTGGTAGTGATGCGCATGATGAGCATCAACTATACCAAGCTTCTCTACAAGCATTGAAAATTGCTGAGAACCCACAGTTTAGCGCGCATGGTTGTTACTATAAGGATATTGTGTCATGACAAAAAAAGAGATAAGAAAACAAATGTTGGAGATGAGAAGTAAGTTTGATCGCTCAGAAATGATAAAGAAAAACCGTCATATCATCCAACAAATCAAACATGATAAAGATTATATAGACGCAAAATGTGTTGCTATTTTTTATCCTATGCGAAATGAAGTCAATTTGCTTGAATTGTTAAATCTTAAAAAAACATTTGCATTCCCTAAAATTATGGATGATGGTATGCATTTCATTAAATATTATCCACACCAAGAATTTGCTGCTAGTAGTTTTGGTGTTTCAGAACCTATTAATGGAGATATTATTGACGATCAAATCGATTATATCCTTACACCAGCTTTAGCAATATCGAAAAAAGGATATCGCGTAGGATATGGAAAAGGTTTTTACGATTATTTTTTAGCGAAACATCGTCCAAGTCATGTAGTTGGTGTCATCTATGATTTCCAAGAAATTGATGACTTTAGTATCAATGAACATGATCAAAAATTAGATAGATACATCAAGGGGTAAAAATGAATACTGCACTTATAGTTGCTGCTGGAACCGGCAGCAGGGCTGGAACCAGTCAATCGAAAATTTTATATCCGATTCACAACAAGCCTCTGTTTATGTATTCATTAGAGACTTTTTTATCCTTAGGATATAAAATCGTTTTAGTCGTTTCAAAAGATGACATCAACGATATCAAACAATATGTTTCAGAGGACATCAAATTAGTTATCGGTGGAAAAACAAGAAGTGAAAGTGTTATGTTGGGGTTGAAAGAAGTCCAAACACCATACGTTTACATTCATGATGCAGCAAGACCACTCATTTCTAAGCAAATGGTATTAGAAGTTGAAAAAGCTTTAGAATATCATGATGCTGTATTGCTCGCAGAAAAATTAACGAGTGCGCTTAAAAAATACGAGCAAAGCGAGGTTACATCAAGTCTTAATCGTAATGAATATCTGTTGTCTCAAACACCACAAGCATTTCTAACAGAGAAAATAAGATATGCGTATATTAGAAACGATCTAGCATATGATGATGATATTTCTTTGTACCAAGCTTTCTATCCAGAAGAGAAAATATATGTTGTATTTAATACAGAACCGAATCTTAAAGTGACTTACCCACAAGATTTCTTATATGTTAAACTACATTTAGAAGGAGATGAACCTATGCGAATTGGACATAGTTTCGATATTCATCAACTCGTTGATAATAGATCGCTTATTTTAGGAGGTATTCAATTACCACACCATAAAGGACTTTTAGGACACAGTGATGCCGATGTTTTATTACATGCCATCTCCGAGGCAATGCTTGGTGCATTAGGGCTAGGAGATCTTGGTACGTTTTATCCAGACACGAGTTCGACGTTCAAAGACATCAGTTCAATGAAAATATTGATTCAAGTTTATGATATGATTAGACAAAAGGGTTATGAAATTGGTAATATAGATACGACGATTTATGCAGAACAACCCAAAATCAATCCTTACATCAAAGAGATTAAACAAAATATTGCTAAATCACTTAATATATCTCCAGATCAAGTCAGTGTAAAAGCAACCACATATGAAAAAATGGATGCAATAGGTAAAGAAGATGCAATCGCTGCAGAAGCAGTTGTTTTGCTAAAGAAGGTGTAAAAAATGATTATAGATACAGAATTCGGACAATTTGAACTCATAAAGAATCATCGGGATGCTTTTGATTTACTTAAGTTTCAAGAACGCTATGTCGATGTTGCTTTTGATCGCTACACTTATTTAGTTGGTGATATGTCATCAAGTATGTTACGTATCAAAGGATTTAATTCAGATCCTAAAAGTCCAAATGGATACAAAAGAATCCCGGACTACTTAAATGAATCGTGCAACATGAATTGTGGGCATTATGTGCTAAAGAGAATTAAAGAGAAATAAAGTGTATTTGATTGAATAAAGAGCATAAATATTATATACTGAAGACGAAAAAGGATAGGTGAATCAAATGGATGATACAAGACAACAAGTCTTAGACTTGATACATAAAGTAAGACCGTATTTACAAAGAGATGGCGGGGACATTGAAGTCATCAATGTCGAAGACGGCATCGTTTATGTGAAAATGCTTGGAGCATGTGATGGATGCATGGCGCTTGATGTAACATTAAAACAAGGCATCGAGACCATGTTATTAGAAAATGTTCCTGGTGTGATTGCTGTGGTAACTGTAGACTAAGTTAAAAAACGGCTCATGTCGTTTTTTTTCAATACTTCAAAAAATAATATAATATGAGGTGGGAAAATGAAACGAACAGTAGGACTAGTTGTCGATTCAACATTTGGATTGGACAGCAAATATGTTAAAGAAAACAATATATCAGTTGTTGCTTTAAAAGTTATTATTGACGGAAAAGAATTTATTGATGGTCAGTTAGCACCTAATCAAGTTGTTGATGCATTAAAAAGCAAGAAATCAATCAAAACAAGTCAACCTTCTCCAGAGCACTTTATGCAAGCTTATGAGAAACAACTTATTAACTACGATGAAGTTATATGTCTAACAATTGCTAAATCTTTAAGCGGAACTAACAATAGTGCGAATTTAGGCAAAACCATTATGGAAAACAATAAAATTCATGTAGTTGATAGTGAAACAAACATTAATGGTGGTATGTATCTAACTGAAAAGTTAATCGAATTTCTTGATGAAGGACACAATGTTCAAGATGCATTGGTGTATCTTGAAGAACTGAAAAACAAAGGATCACTTATATTTACAGTAGATAATTTACAAACACTTGTAGCAAATGGTAGACTTGGTCGCGTTCAGGCTACTATAGGCAACATTTTAAAGATTAAACCGATTTTAAGGTTTAGAAAAGGCGTTCTCGATTTAGAACATAAAGTTAGAAGTTCAAAAAACGTTATGCTCTATTTAGTGAATGAAGCTAAAAAACTTATGGACTTTGGAAAAGTCGTTGTCAGAATTGCTTATGTAGATCAAAGCGCACAAGCAAAAGAACTACAACATGAAATTTTCCAACTAGGAGAAAACGTAGATGTTAAGATTACAGGGGTCATCAGTCCTGTTGTCTCAGCTCATGTTGGACTCGGCGGTTTGGGCATTTATTTAGCTTACGAATAAAACGCGAACAACGCGTTTTTTTCTTATACCACATTTCAAAATATGATATAATGTTGACGAGGTTTTTGATATGAAAATAAATGATCAAATTATTTGCAAAATAACGGGTATTCAGCCCTATGGTGTCTTTGTTTCTTATGGTGAGTACAGTGGACTCATTCATATTTCTGAATTATCTGATCAATTTGTATCATCCATAGAAGAAATTTTATGTGTGGGTGAAGAAGTTGAAGTTAGTGTATTGGAAATTGATGAAGAAAACAAAAGATTAAAACTCAGCTATAAAAAGGCACACCCAGTCCATCCGAAAATACAAAAGATGGTAAAAATTAAAAAAGGATTTCATTCGTTATCCAAGGCATTGCCACATTGGATCGAAAAAACAAAGAATAGAGGTTAGGAGCATGGCACACATTGAATTATTATTAAATGATGCACGCTCATTTTTGAGTGAGCAACCAGAAAGTTTACAAGGAAGAATAACAGAATTACATCATGTTATCCACGAAAAATTAGGCGCAGGTAATGATTTTTTAGGCTGGTTAGATTTACCAATCAATTATAATCGTAATGAGTATGCAAGAATTCTTCAAGCAGCTAAAAAAATAAGAAGACAAAGCGAAGTTTTAGTTGTTATTGGTATTGGAGGTTCTTACCTTGGTGCTAAAGCAGGACTAGAATTTTTAAACGAACCGTTTAAGAAAAACCAGTTAGAAATTATATTTGCTGGACATCAAATGTCTGGAATATACTTAGCTAATCTACTTGAATATCTAAAAAATAAAGATTTTTCGATTAATGTCATTTCGAAATCTGGAACAACCACAGAACCAGCAATCGCATTTAGAATACTCAAAAAAGCATTAGAAGAGAAATATGGTAAAGATGAAGCAAAAGAAAGAATATATGCAACTACAGATCGACAAAAAGGTGCTTTATATACTGTTGCTAAAGAAAATGGATATGAAATGTTTATTATTCCTGATGATGTTGGTGGTAGATTTAGCGTATTAACTGCTGTTGGGTTATTACCGCTAGCAGCTGCGGGTATTAATACTGATCAATTGTTAAAAGGTGCAGAAGAAGCCTATGATCGTTTTATGAATCCAAGCTTAACGACTAACGAAGCATATTTATACGCTGCAACTCGTTATTTGTTATATCAACAAGATAAAAAGGTCGAAATGCTTGTTGGATATGAACCTAATTTGCTATACTTGAACGAGTGGTGGAAACAGCTATTTGGAGAATCAGAAGGCAAAGATCATAAAGGCTTGTTTGTAGCAAGTGCTGGTTTTTCTACTGACCTTCACTCACTAGGTCAATATATCCAAGATGGTGAACGTCATTTATTCGAAACTGTCATTCAAGTTAAACATTCTAGCAAAGATATTTTGATTCCTGAAGAAGAACAAGATCTTGATGAACTCAATTATCTTAAGGGTAAAAAATTATCATATGTTAACGAACAAGCACTAAAGGGAACCATGATGGCCCATAAAGATGGTATGGTACCCAATTTATTAATCAACATACCAAGGTTTGATAGTTTTACTTTTGGATACCTTATCTATTTCTTTGAAAAAGCTTGTGCAATGTCAGCATATCTAATCGACGTAAACCCATTTAATCAACCTGGCGTTGAGGCATATAAAAAGAACATGTTTGCTTTATTAGGGAAAAAAGGATACGAAAACATTATAAAGTAGGGATCAAATGAAGATAAAAAACAGTAATTCAGAAAAAGGAACCGAAGCTCTGGGATATGAGCTTGGTTTACTTTTAAAGAATGAACCTAAAATAGTCATTTTGTTAGACGGTGAATTGGGATCTGGTAAAACAACTTTTACAAAAGGCTTAGCGAAAGCTTATGGTGTAACCCAAATCGTTAATAGTCCAACATACACGATTATGAAAAAATATAAGACAAATGATTATAAAAGAACGTTCTATCATTTAGACCTTTATCGTCTTGATGGTGTAGGAAGTGATTTTGATTTAGAAGAATATATTGACGGCCAAGGCATGATTGTTGTAGAATGGCCATTTCAAGTTGAAGACTTATTACCTAGAGATTATTTATTAGTCAAAATAAACAAAACATCAGATTATGAAAGAGAGTTTACGATGACTTGTGTTGGATATCCTTGCAAAAGAGCGGTGGATTATATATGAAAAGATTATTATTCGATGTATCGACCAATGTTATGTTTGTTGGATATTCAAAAGGCGATATTTTAATTGATTTTAGTATTCGAATAGCAACTAGAGATCATGCAAAATACTTGGTTGATCGCATCGACCAAGTATTAAGACGCAATAAAATTAAAATAGATGATATTCAAGAAATTATCATTGGATATGGTCCTGGATCTTATACAGGATTAAGGATTGCAGTCACTGTTGGTAAAATGCTTGCTTATACAAAACAAATAACTTTAAGAACAGTTAGTAGTTTATATTTTATGACAAGTGGTTATGAGGGTAAAGTTGTAGCGTTAATTGACGCAAGAAGAGGTCATGTTTTTTCTGCAGTTTACAAGAATGGCAAAGTTATCTTGCCTGATGGATATCGCAGGTTAAGTGATTTATCTGAACTACCAGAATATAAACTTGCAAGAACTGTTTTTATTGATGATAGACATTTTGAAATAAACCCAAAAAGAATTATAGAGCATTCAACAATAGTTGATAATATAGATGATTTAACACCTAATTATCTTAGAAGAACAGAAGCGGAAACCTTACATGATCAGAAAAGCAATACCTAACGATATCGTTCATATTGTTAATCTAGAAAATAAAGTATTCACTCAGACACTAGGTGAAACCTTTTTATATGATGAATTTATGTTAAATCCATTCTCTCATTATTTTGTAATTGAGGAACACAATCAATTCATTGGATACATAGGTTTTAGAGCGTTTGATGAAAATTCGGAAATGATGAATTTTGCTATTGATCCAGAGCATCAACATCAAGGATATGGTTCTAAACTTTTGTTATTTGGTCTTGAGCATTTGAATAGTTTAGGTGTAAAGACACTTGTTCTAGAGGTAAGAAAGAGTAACAAAAATGCTATAGAGTTCTATGAAAAATTTGGATTCATCCAATCTCATATTCGCAAAAATTATTATGAAAAAGAAGATGCAATCGTCTATATAAAGGAGGTGTAAACATGGTAATATTAGCCGTTGAAAGTAGTTGTGATGAAACAAGTGTTGCTGTTGTAAGAGATGGTAAAGAAGTGTTGTCACACATTATTTTATCTCAAATAGATATTCACGCAGTGTTTGGTGGCGTAGTCCCTGAAATCGCATCAAGAAACCATGTTGTGCACATTACACGTGTTTTCGATAAAGCGATAACTGATGCAAACATTAAAATAGATGATATAGATTTAGTGGCTGTAACAAAAGGCCCGGGATTGATTGGTTCTTTACTAGTTGGTATTAATGCAGCAACAACATTTGCGTTTGCGCATCAAAAACCAATCATTGGTGTGAATCACCTTGTTGGACATATTTATGCAGCAAACATTGAGCATGATATCAAGTTTCCTGCACTTGCTTTATTAGTTAGTGGTGGACACACTGAACTAATATACATGAAAGAACATATGGATTTCAGACTTTTAGGAACAACAAAAGATGATGCTGTTGGTGAAGCATATGATAAAGTTGCTAGAACATTAGGATTGTCATATCCTGGGGGACCAATAGTTGATCAACTAGCTTCGCAAGGTAAGGACACTTATGATTTACCAAGACCTTTTCTTGATCGAACCGAATATAATTTTAGTTTCTCAGGTTTAAAAAGTGCAGTCATCAATTTGGTGCACAATGCACAACAAAGAAATGAAGCCATTAATATTCCGAATATGTGTGCATCATTTCAAGCAAGTGTTTTAGATGTAATTATCGAAAAAACCAAATTAGCAGCTACTAACTATAATGTCAGTCAGATTATCGTTGCTGGTGGAGTAGCAGCAAACAAAGGTTTAAGAAATAGAATATTCAATGAAATTCCAGAAAAAGAAATTATTATACCAAGTATGGAATTTTGTACTGATAATGCAGCGATGATTGGTGCAGCAGCTTATCATCAGTATTTACTAAAAGGAGCACTACCTAATTATCTTCTTGGTGGGGATTCCACATTAAGTATCGAAGACCAATAAACCAACCAAAACAAAGATTAGAGTTTTTTCCTTTAATCTATTTTTATAAAATACAATATGATTGCGAAAGCATTGTGTTTTTTCAAACAATAGATTAATATATAGTATATATACAAGGGAGTGATACACATGAAATTCCTATTTAAATTAATCGTAATGCCAATACTGATCATGTTAGCTGTACCAGCTATATTTTTAGCATTATTGTACAAAAGCGTTGAAATACCGGTTGAAGACTTTCAAGATATTGGTGATGGTGTCTCCTTAACAGGCATGATCCAAGAAGAAATGGATACATTCTTAATTTCCAATGATACTGATTCAACGGTTGGTGTAGGAATTGCACAATCTAACGCTAATGGATTACTAAAAGCACAGTTTACTGGAATTAACGAAAATTACTTAAATGATAATGCATCAGATGATGAAAAAAATTACGTATTGAAAGAAGATTTTTTTGGTTATCAGGGTTCTTGGGTACGATTTGAAGATGATATTATCGAAATCGAATCCGGGATGCATATTTTTGTATCAAACTTTACTTATAAAACAAGAGTACTTATTGCATTCAAGTTAACCGCTGATACAGATGAAGTTGTCTTAAAATTAGATAAACTTACAGTTGGTAATATGCCACTAGCTTGGTTATTTAGTACTGTGAGTTGGGCTGCTGAGCAAATTACAGGACAAGACATCAAAGGTATTATAGATGATCAATTAGATGGGCTTGCTACATTCGATCCTCAACAAAGAGAAATTAGGATAGATGTCAAAAATTTGATTGAACAACAAGTATCAGATCCTCAACAAGCAGCAATGATTAAATCATTAATGGCGTTTATTGAAGAAAACGAACTGTTGGATATTGGGTTTAAAGATGAAGAGTTTAGAGCTTCATTAGCTTTAGGTAAAACAAAAGATGACACACCTCCATTTGTATTAAATACACTGGACAAAATTATTGATGATGTTCACCTACAAGCAATTTTAGCATCTAAAGCAAATGCACTTATTTTATCATCACTAACAACAACAACTAGTCCATTTATTGAATTAAATGCATTTACATTGAATCGTATGTTTGAATATTTCTTAAGAGAGCAACAAGTAAGCAGTGGAGTTATGCAAGAAATAGAGTTGTTTGAAAATTATAAGATGTCAGCTTTAGTTCCATACGTCACAATGAGTGATGTGTTTACAATCAATATACCTTTGATTATTGAAGATATTGGCGATAACACCAAGCGATTCCAGACGATCATCAAAATTGATGCGACTCCAGAAATGGATGGCAATGACTTAAAGATTAATTTAAATGCATTAACTGCTGGAGAGGTTACGCTTACTGAAGAACATATCGGTAATATCCTTACAATGTTAGGCGATAACGAAATGATTAAAGATGGTGCATTTGTTTTTGAAAATTTTGATGAACAAATGAGTGCTGCAGGTATGTCAATTGAAAATGTCGTAATGGTTAATTCCAAATTAAGAATTTATGTAACACTTAATGATGGAATACCACTAGAAGACATCCAAAATGCAATTGAAGATGTATTAGATGCTATCGTTGATAATCCAGAGTATTCACCAGAATTGAATGACGCAATCAATGATGTTATCAATAATTTAAATGATCCTGAAGGTGACCCAGAACAAGCTATTGAAGATTTCCTTGAAACATTAGAAGGATTATCTGATGAAGAACAACAACAATTGTTTGATGATTTGGTTGAAGCGTTTGAAGGAACAGATTTAGATTATGAAGACATATTTGGTATCAATCCGTAATCAATTAAACTAGAATAAAAATCGGTTGAAACATTCAGCCGATTTTTTATCTAACATGTTTCAGAAAACTCCCTCTTCAAAGCATTAAGTGAAAGATGAATGAAACTCACATTTTTTCTTTAAATTATCTATAAATAACATGCCCTCGTATATCATTACATGATATAATATAAGTATAGATTATCGATGTAAAAGGAGGTGGGTAACGTGAATGAAACCATGAAAGGTTATGTCTATAGACTTAAACCTACAAAAAAACAAACTTATCTGATCAACCAAACATTTGGATGTGTCAGAAAAATGTGGAATCTACTCCTTTTAGAACGAAAGTCCATCTATGATACATCATTTGGTACATTCACAAGATATCTTGAGTATAAAGCAAAGGATTTAGGAAAGACCTTAATCAAGATTGATCAATATTATCCATCAACAAAGACCTGCAGTCAGTGTGGCGAAGAGTAAGATATAAAACTCTTTGAACGCACATACTCTTGTGTATGTGGACAAAAGATGGATAGAGACCTAAATGCAGCGATTAACATCGGTGTTCAAGGTCTAATAGCATATGTAACAAAAGCGTATGGAACAGACGCAATAGCTTGGTAAATTAATAGACACGGGTCTGTTTTACCCAAGAAGCCCCCACTTCTAATGGTTTTCATTAAGTGGTGGGAGTAGTTCACCATATAATAAGTAAGACAAAGAGGTGAATTTTATGGAAAACAATTCCAACTTTATTAAAACAATCATTGAACAAGATTTAGCTAGTGGAAAACACACTGAGATTATAACAAGATTTCCACCTGAACCTAATGGTTTTCTACATATCGGACACGCTAGAGCTATCGTGACCGATTTTGAGCTTGCTAAAACTTTCGGAGGTTATACTAACCTTCGTTTTGATGACACAAATCCAGTTAAAGAAGATGATATTTATGTTCAATCGATGATCGAAGATATCAAATGGCTGGGTTATGAGCCTAAAAACATATTTTTTGCTTCTGATTATTTTGATGAAATGTATGAAAGAGCAATTATATTAATTAAAAAAGGGTTAGCTTATGTTGACCACTCAACAGCTGAAGAAATGGCTAAAGATAGAGGTAATATCAATACACCTGGTAAACCTTCTAAATACAGAAATCGTACAGTTGAAGAGAATCTTGAATTGTTCCATCAAATGAAGGAAGGGAAATTCAAGGAAGGTGAATGTGTTTTGCGCGCTAAGATTGATATGGCATCTCCAAATATGAACATGAGAGATCCAGCGATTTATAGAATATCATTTGCTGAACATCACCGTACTGGCAAGAATTGGTGTATATATCCCATGTATGACTATGCACACCCCCTAGAAGACGCAATTGAAGGAATTACACATAGTTTATGCAGTTTAGAATTTGAAGACCACAGACCGCTATATGATTGGTTTATTAAAGAAACAGAAATGCCTAACATACCAAGACAAATTGAGTTTGGTCGTCTAAATATAGAAAATACTATTATGAGTAAAAGATTTTTACGAGAACTTGTTGAAACCAATAAAGTCATTGGTTGGGATGACCCTAGAATGCCTACGCTTTCGGGATTGCGTAGAAGGGGGTTTACACCTGAAGCTGTTAAGAATTTTATCTTATCAACAGGATTATCAAAAGTTAATTCAACGGCTGGTTATGATATGGTTGAAGCAGCAGTCCGTGACGATTTAGCAGAAAAAGCAAAACGTGTCATGGCAGTTATAGATCCACTTAAAGTAACGATTACAAATTACGAAGAAGATAAAGTCGAACTTATTGAAGTTGATTACCTCCAAGGACATCCTGAAATGGGAACAAGGAAAATTCCTTTTTCTAGACACTTGTATATTGAAAAAGATGATTTTGTAGTCACTAAACCTAATAATAAATATAAAAGATTATCAGTTGGTGATGAAGTTAGATTGTTTCATGCATATTTTATTAAAGCTAATGATGTTGTCTTCGATAAAGATGGAGAAGTTATTGAAGTATTAGCAACTTATGATGTGAATACGAGAAGTGGTAGTGGATTTAATGAAAGAAAACCTAATGGAACGATTCATTTCGTCGAAGCTACTACAGCTAATAAAGCAACCTTTAATTTCTTTGGACCAATGATTGAAGGTGATGACGATATGGATTTACTAGATCGTTTTAACGATGATTCTTGGGAAGTTAAAAAAGGTTATGTGGAACATGCATTGTTAACAACTCAACCACTTGATAAATTTCAATTTATGAGAAATGGATATTTTTGTACAGATAAAGAAAGTAAAGATGATGATCTCATATTTAATGAAACTGTACCATTAAAGAGTTCTTACAAATAAGGAAGTTGGTGCGCCATGAATTGGCTAGCTACTTTAAATGAATCGCAGTTAAAAGCGGTGATCCACCCGGGTGGACCGCTTTTTGTTGTTGCCGGCGCTGGTACAGGTAAAACAAAGACATTAACATCAAGAATTGCATATTTAATCATGAATGGTGTTGAAGCTAAACGTATTTTAGCAGTGACTTTTACAAATAAAGCGGCAAGAGAGATGAAACAAAGAGTTATTGAAATGACAGGTCCACACGCAATGAGCGTATGGTTATACACATTTCATGCTTTCGGACTACAAATTTTAAGAAATCATATTGCTGAACTACCATATGGTTATCGACCCAATTTTACTGTTATTGATGAAGATGACGGAAAAAAGATTATACAAGACCAAATCAAGGAGCTTGGATTAGACACAAAAGAGTATTCGATTAGACTTCTTAAAAATCTTATTTCTTTATACAAAAGTAATCGCATGGATGGATTCGAAAGAACAGACGAAGAAAAGATCTATCAAAAATACCAAGATTATCTAAAAGAAAATCAATTATTAGACTTTGATGATTTGTTGTTATATACATTAGAATTATTAGAAGAAATACCATCAGTTAGAGAAAGATATCAATCTCACTTTGAACATGTACTAGTTGATGAGTTTCAAGATACTGATGCTATACAATATAAAATATTAAAAATACTAGGCACAAAACATAAAAATGTATTTGTAGTTGGAGACCCAGATCAAAGTATATATGCATTTCGTGGCGCGAATTATGAAAATGCAAAACTCTTTGAAAAAGACTTTGGTGCTGAAAAGATTATATTAGAACAAAATTATCGTTCAACCAATCAGATCTTAAAAGCAGCAAACCAATTGATACAATACAATTTTGATAGACCAAGTGCTAAAAATCTAGAAAGTGATTTAGGTGTTGGAGAACCACCCATATATCATCATGCAGAATCAGATTATAGAGAAACGTTTTTTGTTGTTAATGAAATACATAAACTAACTCAACGTGGTTATCAATATGATGATATTGCAGTCTTATACAGAAACAATGCACTATCAAGATTATTTGAAGATTCATTTATTAAATCAAGTATTCCATATATCATATATGGTGGACTATCATTTTATGAAAGAAAAGAGATTAAAGATGCGATTGCGTATATCCGCGTCATTTTAGATCAATCTCAGGACTTCTACTTAAAACGGATTGTTAATGTTCCAAAAAGATCCATTGGTTTAGTTAGTTTACAAAAACTAGAACAACAAGCAAGAGAACTAGGCGTCTCCATGTTTGATGCGATTGATTATGTTAAAGTCACACCTCAAGCTAAAGGTGGTTTGCTAGAGTTTAAGAAACTCATTCTAGAAATGAGTCGGGATTTTAGCGATATGGTTGAGTTATCACAAATCACGCCATATCTTATGGAAAAAACTGGATATCTTGAAATGCTTAAAGCTGAAGGTAGTGAAATCAGTGATGATAGAATCAATAACTTAAGAGAACTTCAATCCGTATTTACTAGAGGAGATATTTATTACGAAGGATCTTTTGTTGAAAAACTTACTGAACAATTAGATCAAATTGCGTTATATACTGACCAAGATCAAGATGTCGAAGAATTCAATCATGTGAAACTTTCAACATACCATCAGGTTAAAGGACTAGAGTTTAAAGTTGTCTTTATGGTTGTTATGGAAGAAAATATTTTTCCAAGTGATCGAGTACTGATGCAACCTGCAGAACTTGAGGAAGAAAGAAGAATTGCCTATGTTGGAATTACAAGAGCTAAAGAAAAGTTATATATGTCATATGCTGATAAGCGTATGGTTTATGGTTCGATGCGTTATAGTTATCCTTCTAGATTTATTCAAGAATCTAGAGTTAAACTAGATCAACCTAAAACAATATATGAAGGAGATTATGTATCTCACTTACTTAAGCAAGGAGATAAAGTTGAACATAATGTCTTTGGAATCGGTGTCGTGATTCGGGTAGATGATGACATCGCAACCATAGCGTTTGCGATGCCTCACGGTATTAAGAGAATTCTCGAAAGCCATCCAGCAATTCGAAAAATAATGAAGTAAATACAATACCATCTAACTAATATAAGTTGGGTGATATGATGGAACTTAACGAAGAACAAAAGAAAGTGGTTTATACAAATGAACGCTTTCTTTTTTTATTAGCCGGAGCTGGAAGTGGTAAGACGAGAGTTATTGTTGAACGTATCAAACATTTAATTGACCAAGGAACACCTGCACATAAAATACTTGCAATCACTTTTACGAGAAAAGCTTCTTTTGAGATGAAAGAAAGACTTCACAATATTGATGTCCATATTCATACGTTTCATCAATTTTGTTATTTGAAATTAATAGAAGACTATCAACAAAATTTTATGATGATCAATGAAGACTCAATATCATTTAGAAAAGATGAGTTGCTTGAAATCACAAAATATAAAAACAGTTTATTCCAAAACAAAAAGCCAGCAAAATATGAGATATATCAAAACCAACTAAAAGAAAACAATGCTAAAGACTTTGATGACTTGCTCATAGATTTCTATAACTTAATTAGCCATAAGAGTCATTCATATGATTATAACTATATATTTATAGATGAATTTCAAGACACCAACTTATTGCAGTACCAACTGTTGAAAACACTTGTTAAAAAACATACTTGCATCTTAGCTGTTGGGGATCCGGATCAGAGCATTTTTTCATTCCGTGGAGCAAACAGTAAAATCATTTATAAATTCGTAAAAGAATTTCGCGCAAAAATATATACATTATCAATTAATTATCGTTCAAATCAAAATATTATATTCCATGCAAATCGCCTGATTAGGCGAAATAACCGAAAGTATAAAAAAGAGTTGATTCCAAGCAATATATCTAAAAATTTCGTTGTTCATCTTATTTTTTTTAATCAAATTGAAGAGTCATTTTCTATACTAAAAGTGATTAAAAATTTAAGAAGAAAAAAAATACAAGATGAAGAAATTGCAGTCCTATATCGGAACCATTTTAGATCTTATGAACTTCAAAAAGTTTTAGATGAAAATGATATTTTATACCAAACTTATGATGAAAACAATGAACATACTAAATCAGGTGTTCAACTCTTGACGATACATAAAGCTAAAGGATTAGAGTTTGATGCAGTCATCGTTATTGGGCTAGAACATGGTGTTCTTCCATCGCTTAGAAAATATGATCAAACTCAACTAGATGAAGAAAGAAGATTAATGTTTGTTGCTATGACAAGAGCAAGACATTATCTATATTTGACAAGCGTTAAAACAAACAGTGATTACCACAGTTTTACATCATCTATATTTATTCGAGAAAGTGGCGTCAAAACCATCAAAATTAACCGTAATAATGGTATAATATCATTGGGTGATTTCAATGGACATCAAACAAAGAATGACTGAGTTGATTCAGATTATTAACCAAGCAAACGAAGATTATCATACAAAAGATCAACCAAAAATATCAGATCAAGCATATGACCAATATTTAAAAGAACTTATCATGCTCGAAGAAAAATATCCTGAAAATAAACAAGTAGATTCACCTACCCAAAAGATAGGTGGAGCTGTTTTAGAAGGATTTCAAAAAGTGACACATCGCATTCCGATGATGAGTCTTTCTAATGTCTTTAACTTTGATGAGTTAAGACAATTTGATGAACGTATTAAAAAAGTCGTTGATAACTATTCATTCGCTACGGAATTAAAAATAGATGGACTTGCGGTCAGTCTCGTATATGAGAATGGTCTTTTTGTGCGTGCAGCAACCAGAGGTAATGGAGTTGTAGGTGAGGATGTTACCGATAACGTTAAAACTATAAAGAGTTTACCGATTCGTTTGACTCAACCTATTGATATCGAAGTGCGTGGTGAAATTTTTATGCCACACAAAAGTTTTAAACAGTTAAACGAACAAAGATTGGCAAACGATGAAGCATTGTTTGCTAACCCTAGAAATGCAGCTGCAGGAACGATTAGACAATTGGATTCTAAAGTTGTATCGAAAAGAAATTTAGATATCTTTGTATATATGATTGTTGAGGCCTCTAGGTATGTGAGTTCTCAAACAGAAGTATTATCATTTTTGAAAACATTAGGGTTTAAAGTGAATCCTAACTATTCACATGTAAACACTATAGAAAAACTGATATCTCAAATTGGAAAATATGATGAAGTAAGAAAAATGCTACCATATGAAACTGATGGTGTCGTTATTAAAGTTAATGAGTTTGATTTATATGACCGCATAGGTTTTACTTCTAAGTTTCCAAAATGGGCAACAGCTTATAAGTTTCAAGCAGAACAAGTTGAAACTGTTTTAAAAGATATAACTTTCCAAATTGGTCGAACAGGTGTTGTTACTCCTGTTGCAGAATTGGAACCTGTTTCTATTTCTGGATCAACTGTTGCACGTGCAACACTTCATAATGAAGACTATATTCTGGCTAAAGATATTCGTGTAGGCGATTCAGTCATTGTACATAAAGCTGGAGAAATTATTCCAGAAGTCTTAAATGTCGTTTTAGAAAAAAGAGTAAAACAACAACCTTTTGAAATGATTCATAATTGTCCAGTGTGTGGGGCACCTGTTGTTAGGAAACTAGGAGAAGCAGATCATTATTGCAGCAATCCTGATTGTCCAGGTAAAAATATTAATAGCTTAATACATTTTTCAAGTAGAGTTGCTATGGATATAGATACTTTAGGAGAAAAAGTTGTTGAGACATTGCACGACTTAGGATACTTAAATCGAATACCTGATATCTATTTATTACATAATTATCAAAATGAATTAAAAGATTTACCAGGTTTTGCGGATAAGAAAGTAGAGAAGTTGATTCAAGCGATTGAAGATAGCAAGAAACAAAGTTTTGACAAACTACTTTTTGGGTTAGGTATTAAACATGTTGGTGCAAAAGTTGCTAAGACATTAATTAAACACTATCCAACCATCGAAGATTTAATGGATGCGAAAATAAAAGATTTGATGAACATCCATGAAATTGGTGAGCAAATCGCAGTGAGCATCACTGATTATTTTGCAAATCCTAAACATCAAGAAATGATTAACGAACTTAAAGAACTCGGATTAAATATGACATATGAAAAAGAAGAGACTATAAAACATATTTTTAACAATAAGACAATCGTATTAACTGGAAAGCTTTCTATTTTTACAAGAGATCAGGCAGCCGATCTAATCGAAAAATTAGGGGGGAAAGTGAGTTCCTCTGTCAGTGCAAAGACTGATTTTGTCGTTGCAGGCGAGGATGCTGGATCCAAACTTAAAAAAGCAAAAGAGCTTAATGTGAAAGTTATTGATGAAGAAGAATTCAAGGTGATGATTGATGGATCTAATTAAAGTACATGGTGCTAGAGAAAATAATCTACAAAACATAGATATTGATATTCCAAAAAATAAACTCGTCGTCATGACGGGTATTTCTGGTAGCGGGAAGTCTTCATTAGCGTTTGATACACTATACCAAGAAGGACAACGTCGTTATATGGAATCTTTATCAGCATATGCACGACAATTTTTAGGTAATTTTGAAAAGCCAGATGTTGATCGTATCGAAGGACTATCACCTTCAATAAGTATCGATCAAAAGACGACATCTAATAATCCTAGATCTACTGTAGGTACAGTAACAGAAGTTTATGACTACCTTCGCTTGTTATATGCTAGAGTAGGAACGCCTTATTGTCCTGGTACTGACGAACCTTTAACAAAACAATCGATTGAAGAAATGACACTTCGTGTTTTAAATCTTAAAGAAGGCAGTCGTATTCTAGTCATGTCCCCTGTTATTGAAAGACAAAAAGGGACATTCAAAAGACTTTCTGAACAATATATGAAAGAAGGTTTTACTAGAGCATATATTGATGGAGAAAACTATTTATTAGAAGAAATGCCTGAATTGGATAAAAATAAGAATCATGACTTCTTTTTAGTTATCGATCGTTTGATTATAAAAGATGGATTAAGAAGTCGTTTATATGATGCTTTAGAACTGGCTGCAAAATTTGCCAATGGAAAAACAAGAGTTATGGTCAATGATGATGCAATGCTCCATTTTTCACAAACCTATTCATGTAATGATTCTAACTTTACAATACCAGACTTAGAACCAAGGCTTTTTTCTTTTAATACACCGATTGGTGCTTGTCCTGATTGTAATGGATTAGGATTAAAACTAGAAGTTTCACCCGATTTAGTTGTTGATCCCTCAAAGAGCTTAAGTGACGGAGGATTGATTCCTTATAAAAATAATGATGACGGTAACTTAAATACACTTATGCTTGAACAGTTTTGCAGTTATCATAAGATTGATATGGGTATTCCAGTTTCAGAGTTAAATCCAAAACATTTGAATATGATTTTATATGGGTCTAGAGAAAAAATACATTATCGGTTGAAATCTACTTCGGGAAGAATTCATGAGAAAGTCGATAAATATGAAGGTTTAATCGTTAACTTAACCAGAAGATACCGTGAAACTACAAGCGATTGGGTAAGAACATGGATTGAAAACTTCATGACTGAATCTGTTTGCCCAACCTGTCATGGAGCAAGACTTAATGAAGCTGCATTATCAGTAAAAATTGGTGGAAAGAACATGTATGAACTTACATCTCTTTCCATAGATGATACAATCACTTTTTTATCAAATGTAGTCCTAAATAACGAGCAGCAACAAATTGCTAAACTTGCTCTTCAAGAAATCATTTCAAGATTAACCTTCCTACAAGATGTAGGTTTAGGTTATTTAACCCTTTCTAGACAAGCGGGTACATTATCTGGTGGTGAAGCTCAACGTATCAGGCTTGCTACACAAATTGGATCTAAACTTACTGGTGTATTATATGTTCTTGATGAACCTTCAATAGGTCTACACCAAAAAGATAATGCAAAGCTTATTGAAACTTTAAAGAAAATGAGAGATTTAGGAAATACTTTAATCGTTGTTGAGCATGATCATGAAACGATGCTTGCAAGTGATTACTTAATTGACATTGGTCCTAGAGCGGGTAAACATGGTGGAAAAGTGGTTGCTGCTGGTACACCACAAGAAGTTATGGATAACCCTGATAGTATTACAGGAAGATATTTAAAAGGTTTAGAAAAAGTAGAAGTTCCAAGAACTAGAAGAGAAGGTACAGGCCAAGATATTTTAGTTATGGGAGCGAAAGCTAATAATTTAAAAGATATTAGTGTTGGTTTTCCACTTGGAAAACTAACCGTTGTCACTGGTGTTTCAGGATCTGGAAAATCATCTTTAGTTAATGAGATACTTCTAAAAGGTTTGCAACAAAAGTATTATAAGACAAAAGATAAAGCAGGAGAACATACAGCGATTAACGATCATAACTTAATTGATCGTGTTATTGATATTTCGCAATCACCTATTGGTAGAACACCTCGAAGTAATCCGGCAACTTATACAGGTGTGTTTGATGATATCCGTGATTTATACGCACAAACCAATGAAGCAAAAGCTAGAGGGTATAAAAAAGGACGTTTTTCATTTAATGTAAGAGGTGGTAGATGTGAAGCATGTGGTGGGGATGGATTAAAAAAAATATCTATGCATTTTTTACCAGATGTTTATGTGCCTTGTGAAGTATGTGGTGGACAAAGATATAACCATGAAACCTTACAAATCAAATATAAAGGCAAAAATATAGCAGATGTCTTAGAAATGACGATTGATGAAGCATTGCATTTCTTTGAGAATCACCCTAAAATACATCAAAAATTGCAAACAATATTTGATGTTGGATTAGACTATATTACTTTGGGACAATCAGCAACTACATTATCTGGTGGTGAAGCTCAACGTGTTAAGCTTGCCAGCGAGTTATATCGAAGAATTACTTCATCATCCATTTATATACTTGATGAACCAACAACAGGATTACATACAGATGATATTAAGAGATTACTTAAAGTATTGCATAAAATTGTTGACGAAGGTGCAACGATGGTTATCATTGAGCATAACCTTGATATCATAAAGAATGCAGACTATATTATAGACCTTGGACCTGAAGGTGGCGATGCAGGTGGAGATATTATTGCATTGGGAACACCTGAACAAGTCGCAAAAGTAAAGAAAAGTTATACGGGGCAGTATTTAATAAATGCTTTAAAATAACAAAAACTAAACTATTTTTGTTATAATAAATGATGTTGGGGGCATGTCTATGAGTTCAAATGACAATAAGGATAAAGATCCAAATAAACTTGATGAAGAAGAAATGCTAGCTTTGCTAGATGAACTAAAGAAAAGAAAGCATTCTAAAAAGGTTTCGGTTAGCCTTGGTTTTCTGTTGCATAGAAATTATATGATTCATATGGTTTTATCTTTAGGTGTAAATTTTTTGATAGCAGCTGTAGTCTTTGGTTTAACAATTGGGATTAATCAACCTTTAGTTGCAATGAATGTCACAGGATTTATTATGGCATTCATGTTGCTAACACTTATTGAGAACTTTGCTAAGATTTTATTATTTAAATATCTAGCAAGAGCAATGATTTTATCAATGGGCTTATTATCTGTTACCGTTCAAATATTAATCTTATATATGATTGATATGATCATAGTTGATGGATTTCATTTTACGAACGTAGAAAATATTATTATATTCGCATTCTCATTTTCAATCTTAAGACTTGTTTTTGCAACCTACTTAAGAAGATGGTTGTATAACGATAGAATTATATTTTTAGGTGGAGGTAAAAAATGAAACTTAAAATCAAACATTTGATACAAGATTTAGACCTCGAGCTTTTATCAGATAAAAAAGCATTAAACCGTGAAATTAAATCTGAAATGTTAAGTAGACCAGGTGTTGAACTTGCAGGGTTTCTTGACTTCTTTGATTCAGACCGTATGATTTTAATCGGATCAAAAGAACATCATTTCATGAAGTTGTTACCATACGATATCAGAAGACAAAGAATTGAAGATATTTTTATGAAGAAACCTCCAGGGGTCATCTTTTCAATCAATGTTGAGATTGAAGAAATGTTTCTTGAATTAGCAAACCGTTATGATGTTGCGATTTTGAAGAGCAAGGTGAGAACAACACCTTTAAGTGGACAACTCTATCAATATCTTCATAGTAAACTAGCACCAAGAACAAGTTTACATGGTGTCTTGGTAGATATTCATGGTATGGGAACTTTAATTACAGGAAAAAGTGGTATCGGTAAAAGTGAAACAGCTTTAGAATTAATTAAACGTGGACACATTTTAATCAGTGATGATCGAGTTGATATTTTTGAAGCAGCACCAGGTGTTTTAATTGGTAGTGCACCAAAAATATTAGAAAAGTTTATTGAAGTTAGAGGCATCGGTATTGTTGATGTTGTATCCATGTTTGGTGCCGGTGCTTATCGTGAAAACAAAAAAATTAAATTAGTGGTTGAACTAGAACATTGGAAAAAAGCTAAAGATTATGATCGTTTAGGTATTGAAACGGACACGATTAAAATCTTTAATACTGATGTTGCTAAAATAACAATTCCAATATTACCAGGAAGAAACATTGCAACACTTGTTGAAAGTGCAGCAATGAATCAAAAACTAAAATTCTTAGGTTATAATGCAGCATTCGAATTAACACAAGCGGTTGCCCTTAAGGCAAGCGGACTAGGAAGGGAAGAGGACGAAGATGATTGATTACTTTAAGAAAAACAAAAAAGCTTTTTACATTTATGGAGGTGCGTTTGCTGTATTCATGCTAATGATTATATTAGCTGTTGCAACACAAACTGGAACGCCTTATAATAATATAGCTGTCGATTTGGGATTTGCTCAAATCGCGTGGTATGCTGTCTTTATTTTAACTGGAATATCTTTAGGAGCGTTTTTAACCTATTGGGAATTTAAAAGAGTCGGTTGGGATACAGAGATTTTATTTGATGCATTACTCTATGCAGTTCCATTATCAATTATAGGTTCTAGATTATATTATGTTATCTTTGATCCAACGCCTAATTATAATTCATTTATTGATGTTATCAATATAACAAGTGGTGGACTATCTATTCATGGAGCCGTTATCACCGCATTCATATTTGTGGTTATATTTACTAAGAAAAAGAAGATTAATTTTTGGATATTGGCCGATATGTTAGCAATTGGTTTTCTTGTCGGACAAATTGTTGGACGCTGGGGAAACTTTATGAATGCAGAAGCGTACGGACCAATTATTGAAAGCCAATTTATTTTAAACATATTACCAGGATTTATCAAAGAACAAATGTTTATTGCTGGAAACTATCATCATCCAACATTTTTGTATGAAGGTATTTGGAACTTTATGGGTCTTGTATTCTTACTTGTTGCAAGAAGAAAAAGATGGTTTAGGATTGGTGATACCATCGGTTTATATTTGATTTGGTATGGATTAGGACGTGGAGCAATAATTGAACCACTTAGAACTGGGGGACATCCAGGTGATGCATTAAGAATGTTTGGATTACCTGCAAATATCGTTTTATCGCTTACGCTATTTATGCTTGGTGGTGTTGCAATTATTGTAGCGAAGAAATACTATTATATAGATCAACCTTATTATGTGGATGTATTAATTGAAGAAGAGGTTAAGATTGAAAACAATCCTGCTTGATTTAGATGGAACACTCATTCAAACCACCGAAATTATATTAGACACATTTAAAGAAACACTTGATAAATTCTTTCCACATCTCGAATTAAAAGATGAAGAACTTACAAACTTATTAGGACAAACCTTGTATAAAACATTTGGGTTTTATACGGATGATCAAGATGAAGTTGATAAAATAGTTGAGCACTATAGACTTATATCTAATCAAAAAATAGAAAATGGATTGAAAGCTTATCCTGGCGCAGTTGAAACTTTGAAGTATTTAAAAAGTAAAAACTGTACAATAGGCATTGTTACATCCAAGATGAGAAAAGTTGCACTTTATCATCTTGAACTTACAGGATTGATTGATTATATTGATGGTTTAATTGGATATGAGGATGTTATTCATCATAAACCAAATCCTGAACCCGTTGAAAAAGCATTGGAATTATTTAATGCAGATAAAAAAACCACAGTATATGTAGGAGATCATGAAAATGATATCATCGCAGCAAAAAAGGCTGGTATTTCATCATGTGCAGTGACCTATAGTCACCGTTTAAAAGCATGTCTTAATGAGCAACCAGAATTTGTCATCGATGAACTAACTAACTTAAAAGATTTCGTATAAAAAGGAGAAGCAAAAATGTTATATGACTTATTAATTATTGGTGCTGGCCCAGCAGGTATCACCGCAGGTATTTATGCCCAAAGAGCAAACTTGAAAGTTGCTATGTTTGAAAAGGGAGCTCCAGGTGGACAACTTGTGAACACCAATGAAATTGAAAACTACACAGGGTCAAAAAAGATGGCAGGTTATGAACTTGCTACGATGATGATTGATCATGCTTATGATATAGGCGTTGAAGTGATTTATGAAGAAATCACGAAAGTAGAATTAGACGGCAATATTAAAAAAGTAACAACAGATAATCAAACTTATGAAACAAAAGCTATTATTGTAGCTTCTGGTACTGTACCTAGAAGACTAGGTGTTGAAAATGAAGATCAATTTGCAATGAATGGTATTAGTTGGTGTGCAATTTGTGATGGACCACTATATAAAGGTAAAAAAGTTATTGTTGTTGGTGGCGGAAACAGTGCAGTTGAAGAAGCTTCATACCTTGCAAGTTTTACAACGCATGTCACTGTTGTACAAAACTTAGAGGATTTAACTGCAGATAAAAAATCACAAGATATTCTTAGAAAGTTTAAAAATGTGGATTTTAGATATAGTTCTTTAGTTAAAAAATTCTTAGGTGATGAAAAAGGACTTACAGGTGTTATCATTACTGATAAAGATGGTAACGAAGAGAAAATTGAAGCCGATGGTGTCTTTGAATATGTTGGTTTAATACCTGTAACTGAAATGGTTAAAGATTTAGGTATAACAAATGATTATGGATATATCGTTGCCAACGAAAAAATGGAAACGAAAGTTCCAGGTGTTTATGCAGCTGGTGATGTGATTGTAAAACAAATTCGTCAAGTTGTTACAGCAACTGGTGACGGAGCAGTTGCTGCACAAAATGCATTAAAATATATAGAATCTTGGGAGTAATATGAGTTTTGCTAGAACTGTAAAAGAGGAATTGGTAACCATTCCGGTTGGGTTTGAAGAACAACTTGCAGAGTTTTCTGCGTTCTTAAATCTCAATACCGAATTTCATATTGAAAACAAACTAAAGATGTTTGATTTCAAAACCAACAATCCAACCGTTGCTAAACGGTTTTTACAGCTTGTAAGAACCCTTTATCAAGCAAAGACAAGTCTTATTACCCAAAAACAAAATAAACTCAAACAAAGGCAAACCATTATTGTTAGAATTGAATCCAAAGTAGAAGATATTGTGAATGAACATGGTTACTTTGAAAATCCAGTCGAAAGTCAAGAACTGATTACACAATCTCCTGAAACGAAAAAAGCATATTTAAGAGCAGCATTTTTATCAGGAGGTTCAGTGAACCATCCTAAAACTGCTGAATATCATTTAGAAATATTTGCAAGAAACTCAGATCAAATTGTGTTTATGCAACAACTCATGAATAGTTTTGATTTAAATGCGAAAATAACAAAAAGACGAAATGGATATATTGTTTACTTAAAAGATGCTGAAGGTATTAGTGATTTGATTCAAATTATGGGAGCACAAAACTCAGTCTTTAAGTTTGAAGATATTAGAATTAAAAGAGACTTTAATAATTCAATCAATCGAATTATGAATTGTGAGATTGCAAATGAGAAGAAAATCTTTATTGCTGCAAATGAGCAATTAGAAGATATTGAAGTCATAGAGAAATTTATTCCTGAACATCATATTGATGAAAAAATCAAAAAAGTTATGAAATTAAGAAAAGATAATCCAGAAGTCAGTTTAAGAGAACTAACCGACATATATGAAGAAACTTATGGTGAAACCATTAGTAAGTCAGGACTTAATCACCGGTTGGTTAAAATTAAGCAAATGGCGGAGCAAATCAGGGAAGGAAGAAAATAAAGATGATCTTAGGCATAGGTATAGATTTAGTTGATTTAAATCGAATTAAAGAACTACTCAGTGACCGATTTATTGATCGTATTTTGAGCCCTGAAGAAAAAAAGTTATATGAGAATATCGCTGCAGAAAACACGAAGTTATCATTTATTGGAGGTCGTTTTGCAGCAAAAGAAGCTTTGTTTAAAGCAATTAGTAAAGGTCATGGTAAGACAAATTATACAGACTTCTCTATTTTAAATGAAGAAAACGGGACACCGTTTGTTAAAACCGAGTACTTTTCAAATCAAGAAATTATTCATATCACCATCACACATACCGATATGCATGCCATTGCATACGTGATGATTGAGAAACTTTAACATATTTATCCATAGTGTTGTGTTTTTATGGGTAATTCGGTATAATTCTAATGGATAGGATGTGACATTATGGCGCGTGTACAAAAGGTACAACCAAAGAAGAAAAAAACTAATCAACCATCACAAAAAAATGCTAAAAGCAAAACAGAACTTGCAAAGACAAATCCAAAGCGTGAAGCAACTAAAAATGAAATCTTATTCTTTAGATTAGGCATCTCAATTATTGCTATTGCAATTGTTGTCGTTACTATCATTTTCATTGTTCAATATTTTATGAATCGTGAACCAGAAGCAGGACCCTATGATGATTATATGCATATTACAGCAACTGAACTAATTATTCTTGCTGGATATGATGAAGTTCACGGTGTTTATGGAGATTTTTCACAACTTGATGGAAAAGCAGAATATGAAGACCTTAAGGCATTAATTGATGGTGAAACACATATATATTTCTATTTTTATAGAAGCAGTAAAATTAGTAATCCAATCTATGAAGCAGTTATGAGTGTCGATGATTTAGAAAATACAGCATTCCTATTTGTTGATATGGATGCAACCGGTAATGCTAATTTATTTGAGCAACCTAAGTTAACACATTTAGCATTAGAACAAAATAGAGATAATATGCTCGTCATCTTTGAAGTTGAAGCTGATGATAATAAATTCGAAACATGGGTTTTAACTAACCATATCGTTATTGAAGTCAATAAGCTTCAATCATAAGCTTAATCATAAAAAAGGGCATTGCCCTTTTGTGCTATTAAAGGGAGAGAAAAATGAACGAACAAATTATTTTAGAAATAAAGAAAGCATTACGAATCTCTGAAAAACAAATCGTTTCAGTCCTTAATTTGTTAGATGAAGGCAATACGATTCCTTTTATTGCTAGATACCGTAAGGAAGCGACTGGAGGTCTTGATGAAGAGCAAATCAATGAGATCTTTAAGACTTGGGAGTACGCAAATAATCTATTAGATCGAAAAGAACAAGTCGTTCGCTTAATTGATGAAAAAGGCATGTTGACAGATGATTTGAAACAAGAAATTATGCAAGCAAGTAAACTTGTAGAAGTTGAAGACTTGTATAGACCATATAAAGAAAAGAAAAAGACAAAAGCTACAGAAGCGATTGCTAAAGGTCTTGAACCACTAGCAACCTGGATGATGATGTTTTTAATGGATGATGTCGTTGAAGAAGCTAAGAAATATATCACAGAAGAAGTTCCAACTGTTGAAGAAGCTATCGAAGGGGCTAAATATATTATTGCTGAATTTATATCAGATGAAGCGGATTATAGAAAAGCACTAAGAGAAGAAATGAAAAATTCAGGACTTGTTGTTACAAGTGTTAAGAAAAATGCAGTTGATGAAAGAAAAACATATGAGATGTATTATGATTACAATGAACCTGTAAGCAAAATGAAACCTCATCGTATTTTAGCGATTAATAGAGCTGAAAACGAAAAGGTCATTACATGTAAAATTGATGTTGATAAAACAAGAATGACTGCGTTTTTAGAAAGACAATTAATTAGAAATGAAAACTCACCAGTTACCCCTTATATGAAAGAAGCTATTGAGGATGCACTAAAACGACTTATCTATCCGAGTTTAGAAAGAGAAGTTCGCAGTGAGTTAACTGAAAAAGGCGAA
The DNA here is from genome assembly GCF_030012175.1 of Peloplasma aerotolerans. Classification (GTDB taxonomy): domain Bacteria; phylum Bacillota_I; class Bacilli_A; order Acholeplasmatales; family Acholeplasmataceae; genus Peloplasma; species Peloplasma aerotolerans. The sequence goes on along the minus strand of NZ_JASCXW010000002.1, from coordinate 11,460 downwards.
GAACAAGCCATTGAAGTTTTTTCAAACAATCTACAAAAGCTTTTATTACAACCACCACTAAAAGGTAAAGTCGTTTTAGGTATTGACCCGGCATTTAGAACAGGTTGTAAATTAAGTGTTGTCAACGAGCAAGGCACAGTGATGGAAAAAGGTGTGATCTACCCACATGAGAAAACCATGGGAGGATCTATTAGTGATAAACAAATTATAGATTCACAAAAAGAACTGATTAGACTTATTCATAAATATAAAGTAGAAATCATTGCAATCGGTAATGGTACAGCTAGTAGAGAAACTGAAAGTTTCGTTGCTGAACTCTTGAAGAGTACACAAATGAAAGTTCAGTATGTTATTGTTAATGAAGCTGGAGCATCTGTTTATTCAGCAAGTGAACTTGCAAGAGAAGAATTCCCTGATTTTTCTGTTGAAGAAAGATCAGCAGCAAGCATAGCAAGACGTCTACAAGACCCATTATCAGAATTGGTTAAAATAGATCCTAAGAGTATTGGTGTTGGTCAGTATCAACATGATGTTGCACCTAAGAAATTAAATGATTCTTTAAACTTTGTGGTTACTCAAGCAGTTAACCAAGTTGGCGTCAATGTTAATACAGCAAGTAAAGCATTATTAATGTATGTTTCTGGGTTAAACAAAACAAGTGCACAGAATATTGTTAAATATAGAGATAAATTAGGTAAATTTAGAAATAGAAATGATATCCTAGGTGTACCCAAATTAGGTGCGAAAACATTTGAACAATCCGCAGGATTCTTAAGAATTCCAGAAGGTGATGAAGCACTTGATATGACTGCAGTTCACCCTGAGAGTTATGGTGTTGCTAAACAGATTATGAAGATGTATAAAATTACTGGTGATATGTTTGGCAAGGATATCGTTAAATTGTTAATTGACGGTATCGATAGAAAAAAACTTCAAGATGAACTTAAAGTTGATAAGTATACTCTAGATGATATTTTGGATGCATTTATTGCACCATTAAGAGATCCTAGAGACCAATTCGCACAACCACTTCTTAGAAGTGATATCTTAAAACTTGAAGATTTAAGTGTTGGAATGGAACTTCAAGGTACCGTTAGAAATGTTGTAGACTTTGGAGCATTTATCGATGTTGGATTAAAAGAAGATGGGTTATTACACATCTCCAAAATAGCAAAACATTACATTAAACATCCAAAGGATGTCTTAAATGTAGGGGACATTGTTACTGTCTATGTATTGAATATTGATTTAAACAGAGGAAAAGTCGGATTAACGATGTTAAAAGATAATAAATAGGTTGACAATAAGATAAAAATACGCTATTCTATATTAGCGCGAAAGCGACATATAGAATAGGTTATGGAGTAGTACTCAAGTGGCTGAAGAGGCGCCCCTGCTAAGGGTGTAGGTCGGGAAACTGGCGCGAGAGTTCAAATCTCTCCTACTCCGCCACCTTTAGGCCCGTTGGAGAAACGGTTAACTCACATGCCTTTCACGCATGCATTCACGGGTTCGAACCCCGTACGGGTCACCAACAATTTTAGTGTCGTCCATCTCCTCAATGAGATGGGCTTTTTTTATCTTTGTAAAGCGCTTTATATATTGAAATTCCAATCATGTTTATAGTGTTTCAAACCAGAGTTTACATCCGGTAAAATAACCTAAAATTTACACATAACAACCATTTATGGAGTCAATGTTTTTTTTGCAAAATTTATGACAAGATAAGCAAAATTAAAACTCAACTAAGGATTTCAATATAAAGTCTTAAAAATAGTGTAAAAATGCCAACTTATGTTGATCTAAGTTTTATCTCATTTTAAGCGAATTAAAAAAACAGCAACTTTACATTAGCTTAGCACCAGAATGATTTATAGAAAAAGTTGACAAACAGTACACTATATGATAATTATAAGGTGAACACAAACGTATACATATCAAATTAAATAAAAAGGAGGATGCTCCATGAGAAAAGGCAAAATGGCAGCAACCAGATTTTTCATCATGGTTTTACTATTGATGGTATTTTTTGTTTTAGAGGGCTTTTCTGTTGAAGCTAAACAAAGACAAGCAGAAGAGCCGCAAAGTCAAGACACCGTTGATGAACCTAGAGAAAAAGAGGAAAAAAGACATAAAGGCTGGGACAGAGTGGTTGAAAATTTCATTGAAAGAGGTGTGATGCCTCCAGAGCATGTAGATAATGATTTGTTTAATTATGTCAGAGAAGCACTTAAGGAGGACGAAGCATTATTACCAATGGTTACGGTTGGTGAACCAGGCGTTGACTATCTAATACCCGTGGGTACAAATGATTACGGCCGAGCAACCGTTGCAGGTGGTTATCAGATGGCCATTTACGCGACCACCTATGAGGCATGGTATGAAGTACGTATTTGGGCTGAAGCAAACGGTTACTATTTCCAAAATCAAGGTAGAGAAGGACATGATGGTATGATGGGTGCTGAGCCTACTGAAAGCATGCGTGAACCTGTAACAGGTGTGTCATGGCGTGATGTGGTTGTGTGGACAAATGCCTATTCAGAAATGATGGAGCTTGAACCTGTTTATAGAACACCAAGTGAACTAATCATTAAAGATTCAAGGCATACAAACGGAGCAGTCGTTGATTCAGCTATTCAAACCAATAACAATGGTTTTAGACTATCAACCAATACCGAATGGGAAATGGCAGCAAGATGGAAAAATGATATAGAATCTACTGACGGGTCCATTTTAGTCGGTGGACGTTATTGGACACCAGGTAATTATGCCAGTGGTGCAACCGCAAATACAAGCAACGAAGAAGCAACCCAAGCAGTTGCTTGGTATGGCTTAAACTCAAATGGAACAACACATCCAGTTGGTGAACTCCTACCCAATCACTTGGGTATGTATGATATGAGTGGGAATGTTTTTGAGTGGGCATTTACATCCTATGGATGGGTTAAAGTTGTAAGAAGTGGTAGTTTTGACATTACAATCCAGAACATCTATTATATCCAAGCAGGTCAAACGCATACATATTATAAAGATCGCACAGCAATCAATGTTGGGTTTAGAATTGTTAGAAATGCAGTATAATAAATAAAATAGATAGGGGTTCGAAACCGTTACGGGTCACCATCGCTATCAGTGTCCTTATCTCAAGTAGAGATAGGGGCTTTTTTTGTCTTTGTAAAGGCATTAAAAGAGTTAGAAGCTAAGAGCATTTGCTGGTACAAAATCATTGATTTGAGCAAGCAAAAAACCAAAAATTAATCTCATTTTTCCTAATTTAGGGTGTCAACGCCTGTTTTTACAAAACTTATGGCAACATAAGCAAAATTACAACCCAAAAAAGGAAGTTTATGAGAAGTCTTAAGAAGGGTATAAAAATCCCAACTTATGTTGATATAAGTTTTAGAGGCTGTCTCATCTTTTAGGCGTGGTACGCGTGGTATATGTGGTAAATGCTATTTCAGAGATAGACAGTTTATCCAAATCTTCATTTTTGTGACAATTGTCATTTTATAACTGCAACAAAAAAATTGTGCTTGACAAAGTGTTCTCGATGATGATATAATTTTGTTGTAGATGATAAATGACATATCGGAGGTGAAAAAAGATGGAAAGATTGATTGAACTATCAAATGTTTGTGACATCAGTGCAGGATTGGTGCTTAGAAGAAAAGAAGCTCAAACCAAAAACGAGATAGCTAAAGTTTACAAAGTGATCACTTTAAAGAGTTTTGAAGATGATGGATGGATAAATCTAGAATATTTAGATGACTATAACAGTATTGAACTGCTTGATGATCGCTACATCACCAAAGAAAACGATATACTAATACGTCTTAGTAATCCATACACGGCTATTCAAGTAAAAGCCGAACAGGCAGGCTTTGTGATACCATCATTATTTGCAATAGTTAGACTGAATCAAAAAGAAATTGATTCTGGCTATTTAAGTTTCATGCTAAATAGCGATACGATTAAGCAGTCATATTTTAAAAACGCTATGGGAATAACCATACCGGTGATTAGAATGCAAACTATTCGAGAAACTCAAATTCCATTGGTTTCAACGAGCGAACAACATACAATATCTAAAATAAGTGATTTAATGATTAAAGAAAAAAGGCTGCATCAACAATTGACTTTAGAAAAAGAATTATATAATAAGGAACTAACAAAAAGAATCATAAAGGGAGGAAATAAAAATGCAAAATAAACAATGGACTCAAAAAGAAGTAAATGAAACACTATGGCGTGCGTGTGATACATTCAGGGGGAAGATTGATTCATCAATCTATAAGGACTATATCTTAGTTATGCTTTTCATGAAGTATATTAGTGATGTATATAAAGAACATTATACAGAATTATTAGAAAAGTATGATGGTGATAAAGAAATGGCTGATCGCCAGATTAAGTTAGATAGATTCACTTTAAATGACGCATCATCATTTGATGATCTATATCAAAATCGTAATGCTTCCAATATAGGTGAAATCATCAATAAAGCACTAGCAGATGTAGAAGAATCGAACAAAACAAAACTACGTGGTGTATTTAAGAACATAGATTTTAATTCAGAATCTATATTAGGTAATACAAAAGAACGTAATACAATGTTAAAAGATTTACTTGAAGATTTCAGTAAGCTCGATTTACGTCCATCACGTTTATTAGGAGAAGATGTGATTGGAAACGCGTATGAATATCTGATCTCGAATTTTGCATCTGATGCTGGTAAAAAAGGTGGGGAATTCTTCACACCATCTGAAGTGTCAGAACTCTTATCAAGACTTGTCAAACCAGAAGAGAACGATCGAATTTATGATCCTACTTGTGGATCTGGTTCATTATTGATTAAAGCATTTGATAAAGTTCCTTCAAAGAAGGCGCAAATCTATGGACAAGAGCGAAATGGACAGACGCATTCTTTAGCTAGAATGAACATGTTCTTGCATGGTATCGATGATGCTAAAATAGCATGGGGAGATACAATTGCTAATCCACTACATATCGAAAATGGGAAACTGATGAAGTTCCAAGTTGTAGTAGCCAATCCACCATTCTCACTTGATAAATGGGCATCTGGTTTTTCTGGGGAATCAAATGGTGACTTTGTGATGGAATCATCACTTGATCCATTTAAACGCTTTGATTGGGGTGTACCTCCAAAATCAAAAGGGGATTATGCATTTGTTCAGCACATGCTTCATTCACTAGCTGAAGGAGGACGCATGGGAGTTGTTTTACCGCATGGCGTTTTATTCCGTGGAGCAAGCGAAGGAAGAATTAGAAAAGAGATAATCGATTTGAACTTACTAGATGCGGTTATTGGGTTACCGGCTAATTTATTCTTTGGTACAAGTATTCCCGCAACGATATTAGTTTTTAAACAAAATAGAACTAGAGATAATATCTTATTCATTGATGCGTCTCAAGATGGCATGTATGAAAAAGGAAAAAATCAGAATAAACTAAAAGAAGAAGATATTTTACGCATTACTGCAGCATATGAAAAGTATGAAACAGAAGAAAAATTTACTCATGTGGCAACTAAGAAAGAAATCAAAGAAAATGATTATAATCTCAATATTCCAAGATATGTTGATACATTTGAAGAAGAAGAACTTGTTGACTTAGAAGAAGTAAAAGAAAATATTGAATCAATCAAAGAAGAGCTAGAAGAGTTGGAAGCTGAGATGAAGAAGTATTTAGAAGAACTAGGGTTGTAGGTGAATTTATGAACTATTACACTTTAAATGAGCTAATAAGTATTTCAAATGAAAAATATAATCCTTTAAAAGAAAACTTAGATTATAAGTGCATTGAACTTGAACATATAGAACAAGAGACCGGTAAAATTATAGGATATACTGAGTCAAAAAATCTTAAGAGTATCAAAAATAAGTTTAAAGTTAATGATGTTCTTTTTGGAAAACTAAGACCATATTTGAGAAAATACGCATATCCTAGTTTTGAAGGAGTGTGTTCATCGGAAATATGGGTTTTGAAAGCAAATAAGAGAATTATTGATAATCATTATTTGTTTTACTTAGTACAAACCAGTAGATTCATAAGATTTTCAAATCTTTCAACTGGATCTAAAATGCCTCGTGCTGACTGGACTTTACTGAGAGATATTGAATTTAAAGTTCCATTTCTTGAAGAACAAAAGAAAATAGCTAACATTCTAGCAACTTGGGATCGTGCTATAGATTTAAACAATGATTATATTTTGAACACAAAAAAAATTTACCAAATTGTCTCAAGGCTGATATACGTAAATTGCTATTTAAAAAGTGACACAAACTATCGTTACCAAATAAAAGATATATTAAAAGAAGAAGTCTTAAAAACAACAAAAAATAGTGAATATGATGTTTTATCAAGCACTAAAGAAAATGTAGTGAAACAGAGTGATTATTTTAATCGACAAATAGCAAGTGCGAATAATATCGGTTATAAGATATTAAAAAAAGATCGAATTGTCATGAGTCCTCAAAATGCATGGATGGGAAATATAAATTACAATAGTGACTTTGAAATCGGAATTGTTTCACCGTCATATAAAGTTTTTGTAATCAATGGATGTGAGTTGAATTATGTAAAACACCTTATCAAGACCGAACGATTTATAAACTTGATTGATTCAATGTCCATACAAGGAGCAAGTGTTGTAAGAAAAAACTTGAGTATTGATGATTTTTTAGAAGCTGAAATTTATTTACCAAGCGTTTATTATCAAAAGAAACACGGGAAAGTTTTAGATGCAATAAAAGATAAAATTAAATTATTAGAAACCAAGCAATATTATCTGAATAATCAGAAAAAAGGACTTATGCAACAACTATTAACCGGAAAGATAAGAGTACAGTCATAATGATGCACTCTACTTCAAATCGAGGTGAACAGTATGAATAAACAAGGATATGATGAACTAAATATTTCTCAGATGCCAGCACTTGAAATACTAGAGCGTATTGGCTATGAAATTATAAAACCCGAAGAAGCTGAAAGTATTCGAGGAAATTTATATAATGTGATATTGAAACCCATACTACAAGCACAACTAGAAAAAATCAATTCATATGAGTATAAAGATCAAGTGCATCATTTTTCAGCTACCAACATTCAAAAAGCTATACAAGATATTGATATGGCTTTAACTGATGGACTGATTAAAACAAATGAAAAAATATACGATGTACTAACATTAGGGAAAAGCTATCAAGAGGTTGTCTCTAAAGTAGATGGCATTCGTTCTTTTAACATGAACTATATCGATTATGAGCATCCTGAAAATAATGTTTTTCATGCTGTAGAAGAATTCACAGTAGAAAGAGAAGATGGTCAAGGACATGTTCGTCCAGATATCGTTCTTTTTATTAATGGAATTCCATTTGCTGTGATTGAATGTAAAAAGGCATCTGTTTCGCTTAACCAAGGTATTAGTCAGATGCTTAGAAATCAAGGTATTCAATATGCACCACAGCTCTTTAAGTTTGCACAAATCGTGATGTCTACAAATAAAAATGAAACAAAATATGCAACCGTTGGGACACCAGCTAAGTTTTGGAGCTTTTGGAAAGAAGATAAACAATCAGATGAACTTGAATGGTTTGAAAGTGTATTATCTAGTACTGTAACAGATAGAATCCCAACCATACAAGATCAAAATATCATTTCTCTATTTCATCCAAAGCGTGTACTTGATATCATCCCGTATTTCTTACTATTCGATCGTAATGAGAAAAAGATTGCTCGTTATCAACAATTCTTTGCTATCAAAGAAATCATGAAAACCATCAAAGAAACTGATAAAGAAGGCAACAGACAATCAGGTGTGATTTGGCATACACAAGGATCAGGTAAATCCCTTACCATGGTCATGTTAGCCAAGTATCTTTTAAGTGATTTAGCAAAAGAGCATCCACAGTTAGTCGTTGTTACAGATAGAATTGAGCTGGATTCACAGATTCACAAGACCTTTAATCATTCGAGATTAAAAGCTGCACGTGCTACAAGTGGGAAAAATTTAGTCCATTTGATTAAGAATAAAAAAGCCGATGTCATTACGACACTTGTACATAAATTTGATACAGCATCTAAAAATCAAGATCCAGTCAAAGATAAGAATGTCTTTGTCTTAGTCGATGAGTCACATCGAACTCAATATGGGGAACTCCATATCAAAATGAAACAAGTATTTCCTAATGCTTGTTATTTAGGCTTTACTGGAACACCACTGATGAAAAAAGAAAAGAGTACCATGCGTAAGTTTGGTCGAATGATACATAAGTACACAATTAAAGATGGTGTAAACGATGGAACAATTGTACCACTATTATATGAAGGACGGTTTGTAGATCAAACAGTTAATCGACTTGCGATAGACAAACGTATAGAAATGATTACAAGAAATCTAAATGATAAGCAAAAAGTCTTACTTAAGCAAAAATGGGCTAAGTTTGAAAATATTGCATCTAGCGAACAACGCATCCGCTTAATTGCTGATGATATTTACATGCATTTTATTAAGTTTTATAAAGGTACTCCCTATAAAGCGATGCTAGCGACAAACTCAAAGTTTGATGCTATTCGCTATAAGGAAGCTTTTGATGAATATGAAGATCTTAATACAGCTGTCGTCATATCTCCTCCAGACCAAAGAGAAGGATATGAAGATTTAGAAGGCGAACCAAAAGATAGAGTTCTTAAGTTTTGGAATAAAATGCTTGAAGGTTACTCTGATGTTCAACGATATGACGACATAATTAAAGATGAGTTCGTCAATGGTGATGACCTAGATATCATTATTGTTGTAGATAAACTACTTACAGGGTTTGACGCACCAAGAGCTAGCGTTCTATATGTGGATAAGCCAATGAAAGATCATACCTTACTTCAAGCAATTGCGCGAGTTAACCGCATATATGAAGGAAAAGATTATGGGTTAATCGTAGACTATCGTGGATTAATTGATGAACTAGATAGTGCAATGGAAACATACTCAGGATCAGGCCTAGAAAACTATGACCCTGAAGATATTCAAGGGGCACTTGTAGATGTAATTAGCGTTATTGGCAAATTGCGTGAAGCATACTCACAACTTCTTGACATCTTTAAATCAATAAAAAACCAAAGAGATAATGAAGAGTATGAAATACTATTAGAAGATGATGAAAAGAGAAATGATTTTTACAATGCACTATCACTGTTTGGAAAATTCATGGGTATTGCACTAGAGTCAGAACATGTTTACAATGCTTTGGGAGAAGATGAACTAAACAAATACAAACGTGAACTTAAGTTCTTCCAAGAACTAAGAGCATCAGTTAAACTTCGCTATAGTGATTCAATAGACCATAAAGAGTATGAACCTAAGATGCGTAATCTGATGGATAATTACATCGCTGCAGAAAACGTCTATAAGATAACCGCACCAGTTGATATATTAAATGAAGAAAAATTTGAATATGAAGTGGGTCAACTTGGATCCAGTCGAGCGAAAGCTGATGCCATACGCACACGTATGACAAAACGCATATCAGAAAAATATGATGAAAATCCAGCATACTATAAGAAGTTCTCTGAGCGTATTCAAGAAATTTTAGATCTATATAAAGAAAAACGTATTTCAGATGGTGACTATTTTGATAGACTCAATAAAGTCAAAAATGATTTTAGACAAGGCTATTCTGGGACAAGTTTTCCTAAAATCATCAAAAATCACCCTCATGCACAGGCATTCTTTGGAGTTGTTAAAGATGAAATCGATAAGATTAGTGAGATTGTCTCTAAATTTGATGCTGAAGACTATGAGGATATCATAGGTGAACTTTCAATAAGAATAGAGGATGTCATCGGCAAGAATAGTAAAGTGGATTGGCATGATAATCAAGAAGTTCATAATAAGATATCAAAAGATCTAAATGAGCTTTTTTATGAATACAAGAAAAAGTATTTTATATCATTGACATATTCAAAAATCGATACTATTATTGCGGATTTAAAAACAGTCGCACTTAGAAGATACTAGGTGAGCATCATGGAAAAACATAAGGTAATGTATTCGAAAAAAGAAATCTGGTTTGATCTTGAATACAAAAACATAAAGAACTTAAACTTAAGCATTAAACCGGATCAGAGCATACATATCTCAGTACCGCTAAATACACCGATAGATAGAATCGAAAGTTTTGTTAAATCAAAAGCCTCTTGGATCTTGAAAAAACTTAAGGGGTTTGATCTAACAAAACCAATACATAATGGGGAAAAGGATTATGTAAGTGGGGAAACATTCAAATATCTAGGAAGGCAATACCGATTAAAGATTGAAGAAACAACCAGCAAAGAATATGTTACAATGAAACCAGGTTATATAACGATTAATGTAAAAAAGAAGGACAATAAAAAACGCAAAGAAAATCTTTTAAATGAGTGGTTCAGAACTCGTGCACACATCGTTTTTCAAGAAGTGATGGACGAAATATATCCATTAGTTGAAAATGTAGTTAAACCCAAACCATCACTAGAAATAAAGGTTATGACAAAAAGATGGGGGTCTTGTCTTAAAAGCAAAAACACAGTTCTTTTGAATTATGAACTCATTAAAGCACCAAAACATTGTATTTCCTATGTAGTAGCACACGAAATTATACATTTTGTACATAGGAACCATGATTCAAAGTTCTACAATTTGCTAACCGTGCTGATGCCAGATTGGAAAGATCGTAAAGCAATATTAGACGAAGAAGTTGTTATGTTTGTTTAATAAAAAAGGGGGTATACAGAATGAAAAAAATATTTGATGCGTTTCTTAGAAACGTCAAGATTAGTAACAGTGAAAAATCATTGTATGTGATAAAAGGAGGAGAATTTTATCAAGTAGATGATTTTTTCCCGAATCCGCTTAATGTTAGCATTGATAAGATAGAAAAAGTAAAACAATCCGATATACTGAAGCAGGCTTTGAATGAGACTGAAAAAGAGGGGTCAATATCCCTCAATTACTTTGAGTATCGATATATCAAGGAATTAAATTTAGAAGGAATTTTTTCAGCAAAAGGATATAAAACTATACTTTTGGACTTTGATTTTTTTGATCATTATTATTGTGTAAGCAAAAATGAACCACTTAGCAATAAACTCTACAAGATGTTTGAAAAAACTGAAGAAACATTTATACAAAAAGTATATTCTAATGTAGACTTTAATATTAAATATTATATATATAGTTATACTGAAGATGAAAATTATGACAAAATAATACACTGGCATAATTTTGAAAAGAAGCACAAACCAAATATTAAAAAAGCTAATAAAGATACAGATAACTATATAGTTTCAAGTATAAATGATTTTGATTTAATCGATGTTGTTACGTCGATAATAGATAAAAATGAATCATTTTGTTTTTCAATAATTGATAATAAAATCAATAATAGTTTTTTTAATTTTGTATTA